>CAZXWK010000007.1:0-70221 GCA_964644675.1 uncultured Eubacteriales bacterium
CGTGTCCGACGCAGTCCTGTTGCCGGTGTTCAACGAAGCCGAGACGGTCGGCGGCGTGCTCGACGCCGTCAGGCGCTACTTCGATGGCGAAGTGCTCGTCGTCGACGACGGCTCGGACGACGAGACGCCTCGCGTGCTCGCGGCGCGCGACGACATCGCGGTCGTGCACCTCGACCGCAACTGCGGCTACGGGTGCGCGCTCAAGATCGGCTTCCGCGTCGCGAGCGACATCGGGGTCACGCGGCTCGTCACCATGGACTGCGACGGTCAGCACGAACCCGCGCACATCCCGCAGTTCCTGAGTGCGCTCGAGACGGGCGACGACATCATCTCAGGCAGCCGCTACCTGCCCGGCAGCGAATCGGTGGGCATCCCGCCGGAGTCGCGCCAGGCGATCAACGCGCGCATCACCGCCGAGATCAACCGGGTCACGGGCTGGAGCCTGACCGACGCGTTCTGCGGCTTCAAGGCATACCGCCTCGGAGCACTGGACTGCATCCGCCTCGAAGAGCCCGGCTACGCCATGCCCCTCGAGCTCTGGGCGAAGGCGTGGAAGTGCGGGCTCTCGGTCGCCGAGATACCCGTCGAGCGCATCTACTGCGACCACGACCGCTCGTTCGGTGCCCACCTCGACGATCCCGAGGTGCGCTATGCGTACTACCTCGATGTCTGGAACCGCGCGCTGGAGGTGTCGTGATGGCCACCGGGTCCCTGTTCGACGCGATGTGCATCGGTGCGCACCCCGACGACGTCGAGATCGGCATGGGCGCGACCGTCGCGAAGCTCGTGCGCGAGGGCAAGCGCGTCGTCATCGTCGACCTGACCAACGGCGAGCCGACCCCGCACGGCACGCCCGAGACCCGCGCCGCCGAGTCCGCGGAGGCCGCGCGCATCCTCGGCGCCGAACGGCGCACGCTGTCCGGCCGCAACCGCTACCTGTTCGACAGCATCGAAGCGCGGACCGAGCTCGCCGAGACGATCCGCGAGTTCCGTCCCGCGACGCTGTTCATCCCGTTCGCCGAGGACGCCCACCCCGATCACGTGGCCGCTTCGCAGATCGCGGTCGCGGCGCGCTTCTACGCGAAGTTCACCAAGACCGAGATGGCGCACGAGCCGTTCTTCCCGGACCGCGTCTACCGGTACATGGCGGTCCACCAGCGCATCGTCGCCCAGCCGTCGTTCATCGTGGACGTCACCGAGGACTTGTCGGTCAAGCTCGAGGCGCTCGCGGCCTATGGCTCGCAGTTCTCGGCGAATCCGGCCAACGCGGGCATCATCGAGCTCATGCGCCAGCAGGCCGCCATGTGGGGTGCGCTGGGCCGGGTCGACGCGGGCGAGCCGTTCTTCGCGCTCGAGCCCGTCACGATCCGCTCGGTGAGCGACGTCATCTAGCCAAGGAGGACGCGACCGTGGTCCACGCTCGCCCCAACCTGCCCGCCGGACACGGCGAGGTCCTCGCACGACCACCCTACGAGGAGTGGCCGGCCCTCGTGACCCGCAACCGCACGGAGTCCGCGAAGTGGGCGTTCAGCGTGGCCGGAGTGCCGGTCGCCGAGGTTCGCTCGCTCGCCCGCCGAGAAGCGCTCGCGGCGGCGGCGGGGTTCTCGGCGAGGATGGGCGTGCCCGTCGCGGAGCCGGGCGATCCCGACGCGCCCATCGTCGCGACCGGCCACCAGCCGGAGCTCTACCACCCGGGCGTGTGGATCAAGGACTTCCTGCTGCAGCGCCTCGCCGACGAGACCGGGGCCACCGCGTTCGACCTGGTGGTCGACTCGGACGGTTTCGACTTCGTGAGCGTCACGTCGCCGTGCATGACTCCAGGGGTGGAGCGGTGTCGCCAGTACCTCGCGGTCGGCGGGCCGCAGGCGTCGTACGCGTTCGCGCCGGTTCCCGACGAGCACGCGCTGCTCGACTTCTGCCGCGCCGGCGACTCGATGCTCGCCTCGCTGCCCGCCCCGGCCATCCCACGCCACTTCGAGGCGTTCTGCGGGATGCTGAAGTCCGCTGCCGCGGACGCCGAGAACCTCGCGGAGCTCGTCACGTTCGCGCGGCGCCGCTACGAGGCGAGCGCGGGCACCGACTACCTGGAGCTCCCGATGACGGCTCTCGCCCGCACGGAGGCGTTCCGGCTCTTCGTCGCGGAGCTCGCGCTGTCGGCGGAGCTGTTCTCGGCGGACTACAACGCCGAGCTCTCGGAGTACCGGGCCGTCAACAAGCTCCGCAGCGCGGCCCAACCGTTCCCGGACCTCGCGCGCGAGGACGGACGCTTCGAGCTGCCACTTTGGCTGCTCGGCCCGGGCGTCCGAGAGACGGTGTGGGCGGAGCCGCTGCCGTCGAGCGGGGCGCGCCTGCACGCGGGCGACCGCGAACTGGCGGAGCTGTCCGCAGACGGACGCGAGGCTGCGGCTGCGCTTGCCGAAGCCGGTCACCTCATCGCGCCCAAGGCGCTCGCGCTCACGCTCTTCCTGAGGCTGTTTGCGTGCGACTTCATGATCCACGGGGTCGGGGGCGGACGCTACGACCGCGTGACTGACGGCGTGTGCCGCCGCTACTTCGGCGTCGAGCCGCCTGCGTTCGCGGTCGCCTCGACCACCATGTACCTGCCGCTCGGGGCGCACGTCGTGACCGAGGACGAGGTCTCGGCGGCCAAAGAGCGGCTCAACCGGCTCGAGCACAACCCGGACGCGCTGCTCGGCGAGGTCGACTTCGACTCGGAGGACGAGCGGCAGCGTGCCCTCGCGCTCGCCGCCGAGAAGACCGCGCTCGTCGCCGCGATCGCCGCGCCCGACGCCGACAAGAAGGTGCTGGGCCTGCGCATCCGCGAGGTCAACACCTCGCTCGCCGAGATGCTCGCCCCCGTGCGCGAGGAACTCGCGAACGAGCTCGCGTCGCTGGAGGGGCAGTTGGCCGCGTCGGAGATCCTGACCGATCGCACCTACCCGTTCTGCTTCTGGGCGCCGGAGGAAGTCGCGGACAAGGCTCGGTAGGACTCCGAACGGTGTGCGGCGAACTTCTCGGCAAGCGCCCGTGGCACGCAGGTTGCGAGGAGCCGTGTATCGTTGCTCACCCGCGGCACGCGCGCTAGAATCGCGCGACCGGCACCATGGCCAGTCAACTTGGTCGGAAAGGATGGACCTCATGTCCCTGCCTGTTGTTGACCCGAACCTTTGCACCGCGTGCGGTATCTGCGTCGACGAGTGCCCCTCGGCCTGCTACGACCTCGAGGACGTCGCGCGCCTGAACCGCCCGGACGACTGCACCGAGTGCGGCACGTGCGTCGATGCGTGCCCCAACGGCGCGATCACGATGGACTAGCCTTCGCACGGTGAGTGCGAGAGAAAGGGCCGGAGGGGTCTCCGGCCCTTTCTGGCGTTCTAGGGAGGATTCGGCGGCGAAGGATCAGCCGCGCGGACCCATCCGGTCGTTGATGTAGAGGCGTGGCTCCTGGCCCTTCAGCATGCCGACGAAGCGCTTGTGGTGGGCGGCGTACACGAGCGCGCCCATGAACAGCATGAACGGCCAGTCGGGGGAGTGGAGCAGCCACGCGGTGATGGGGAGCGTGACCGCCGCGGCGACCTGTCCCGCCATCATGTAGCGGGTCAGCGCGATCACGGTCAGGCCGACCACGACCACGGCGACGAAGTAGCGCCAGTCGTAGGCGAGCAGCGCCCCGGCCCCGGTCGCGAGGCCCTTGCCCGTGCGGAAGACGCGGTGTTCGATGAGCGCCATGAACAGCGAGTAGTTGTGGCCGAGCACGACGCCGAGCACGGTCGCCATCGGCACCCAGAACGCGGGGTTCGTCCACCACACCGAGCTGACGGACTGGAGCGTGACTCCCCACGGCTGGAGGGCGAGGGACAGCTGACCGACGCCGCCCACCACCCAGAGCTTGGCAGCGAGCGTGGGGAGGAGGCCCTTGAGCCCGTCGCCGAGCACCGCCACGGCGAACCAGCCCCACGAACCCGTCGTCCGGCGCACGTTCATCGAGCCGACATTCCCGGTCCCATGTGCGGTGATGTCCTCACCCGTGACGAGCTTGACGATGAGGTACGCGAACGGGATGGAGCCCGAGAGGTAGCCGATGAGGAAGGCGACGGCGACAGCGGCCCAGGGAGTCGCGGCCGTCATGACGCCTCAGCTCCTTCCGGGTCGCTCGGCACGATCACGCGCAGCGCTCGGGGCGCGATCTCGATGTCGTACGCGCGGTCGTAGACAACCTCGCCGTCGAGCTGCCCTTCGATCGGCCGGTCCGAGACGATCGTCACGCGCTTGGCGCGGCGCATGTGGACCGGCTTGAGCTTGGTGTGCTTGCCCACGATCACGAACGGGAGCCGGGCGTAGGCGAGCGGCTTGGGCATCATGTCGATGCGGCAGACGTCGAAGAGCCCGTCGTCGATGATCGAGTCGGGCGTGATCTTGAATCCGCCCCCGTACGTTGGCCCGTTCGTGGCGGCGATGATGAGCATGTCGGTCTCGAAGGGCTCCTCTTCGTCGAACTGCACGACGACGTGCTCGGGGTAGTACTGGTTGCCGAGCACGTAGAGCAGCGCCCGCAGGTACAGCGGAAGCCCGGTGAGCTTCGTCGTCACCTTGAGCTCGACCGCCTTCGCGGTCACGCGCGCGTCGAGCCCCACGGCGACCGACTCGCCGAACCAGGTCCCGTTGCACTGCCCCAGGTCCACCTCGCGGACGCTGCCGGTCGCGATCTGCTTGAGCGCCGTGGCCAGATCGTCTGACATGCCGAGCGTGTGCGCGTAGTCGTTCCCGGAACCCGTGGGGATGATGCCGTAGAGCGGCCTCGTCGGGGAGGGATGCGCCATGATGCCGTTGAGGACTTCGTGAGCCGTGCCGTCCCCGCCGACCGCGATGACGGTGTCGAAGCCGGTCGCCTCCCGGGTCAGGTCGCTCGCGTGCCGGGGACCCGCCGAGAACGCCACCTCGTAGTCGGCAACGCCGTCGATGAGGCGCTCGAGGGCCGGGAGGAGCTTGGCGGTCTGCCCGTGGCGGGCCGCAGGGTTGACGACCAGGAGCGTGCGTCCGAGCTGCATGAATCTCTCCAGGGGCGCGGGTCGCGTGCGGGTGCGGGGGTATGATATCGTGCGTGCTCGGCCTCGTGCCGAAACCACGCCCGCGTAGCCCAGAGGATAGAGCGTCTGCCTCCGGAGCAGAAGGTCACAGGTTCGAATCCTGTCGCGGGCACCATCACTACGAACTGCGGGGCCGGTCCGATTCGGACCGGCCCCGCGTCATTCTCGGCGGTGCTGCGGCACGGAGGTCTAGTGGTGACCCTCGGCGCGCTCCTTCTGGTACTCCTCGACGACCTTCTTCGCGATGTCGAACGGCACCTCGGAGTACTCGCCGATCTCGATCGAGTAGCCGCCGGTGCCGTGCGTGACCGAGCGGAGGATCGGCGAGTAGTGGACGACCTCGGCGTAGGGGACGGTGGCCCGGATGCGCTGCATCCCGTCGACCATCTCCATGCCCAGGATGCGGCCGCGGCGCGAGCTCATGTCGCCCATGACGGCGCCCGAGTACTCCTCGGGGACGTCGATGGTCAGGGTCGCGACCGGCTCGAGCAGGACCATGTCGGCCTTCTCGGCGGCGGCGCGGAAGCCGATGCGCGCAGCGGTCCGGAACGCCATCTCGTTGGAGTCCACGGAGTGCATCGAGCCGTCGTAGACAGCCACCTTGATGTCCTCCATGGGGTAGCCGGCCAGGACGCCCTCGACCATGGTGTTCTGGACGCCCTTGTCGATGGCGACGATGTAGGGCTTGGAGATCTTGCCGCCCACGATCTCGTCGACGAACTCGTAGCCCTTGCCCGGGTTGGGCTCGATGCGCAGCCAGCAGTCGGCGAACTGTCCCGAGCCGCCGGTCTGCTTCTTGTGGCGGCCCTGCGCCTGGGCGGTCTTGCGGATCGTCTCCCGGTAGGGGATGCGCAGGTCGATGGTCTCGGCCTCGACGTTGTAGCGGTCCTTGAGCTTGCTGATCGCGACGTCGATGGCGGTGTCGCCAAGGCCCGAGAGGACCGTCTGGTGCGTCTCCTCGTCACGCTTGAGGGTGAGCGTGGGCTCCTCGGCGACGAGCTTGTTGAGCGCGGTGCCGAGCTTGTCCTCGTCGGCCTTGGTCTTGGCGACGATGGCGACGGGGTACAGCGCCTCGGGGAGCGGCATCGGAGCGATGGAGACGTCGCCCTTCTCGGACAGGGTGTCGCCGGTCAGCACGCCTTCGAGCTTGGGGAGCACCGCGATGTCGCCGGCCGGCGCCGCCTCGACGTCGGCCGTCTCCTTGCCCGTGATCTTGAGGACGTGCGCGATGCGCTCCTTCTTGCCGGTGCGCGAGTTCACGAGCTCGGAACCAGGCTTGAGGGTGCCCGAGAGTACCTTCACGAAGTTCAGGCTGCCCACGTAGGGGTCGAAGACCGTCTTGAAGACGAGGCCGGCCGTGGCGCCCTCAGTGGTGACGTGGACTTCGCCGCCGTCAGCGGTCGGGATCGCGCCGTGCGCCGTGGGCTCGGGGAAGAAGGAGACGATCTCGTCCATGAGGTCCTCGATGCCCTGGAGCTTGGCGGCCGAGCCCACGAAGACGGGGATGAAGATGCCCTGCGCGATCGCCTTGTCGAGCAGGTCCTCGAGCTCCTCCTGGTTGAGTCGCTCTCCCTCGAGGTACTTCTCCATGAGCGTCTCGTCGGCCTCGGCGACCAGATCGGTCAGCTTCTCGCGGGCCGCCTCGGCCGCATCGCCGTACTCGGCGGGGATCTCGAGGACCTCTTCCTTGTCGCCCTCGTGGTGGTAGGCCTTCATGCGGATGATGTCGATGACCCCGCGGAAGTCGGCCTCCGCACCCATCGGGATCTGGACGGCGCCGACGCGGTGGCCGAACTTCGCGTCGAGAGCGGCCATGACAGCGTCGAAGTCTGCGTGCTCCTTGTCCATGCGGTTGACGAAAACGGCCCGCGCGATGCCCATGCGGCCCGCGATCTTCCAAAGTCGTTCCGTCTGGACCTGCGGTCCGGCGACGGCATCGACCACGAACAGGGCCATCTCGGCGGCTTCCATGCCGGCGATCGCGTCACCGACGAAGTCGGCATAGCCCGGTGTGTCGATGATGTTGATCTTCACGCCGTCGTGAACGACGGGTGCGAGCGAGAGGTTGATCGAGAACTTGCGCTTGATCTCTTCCGGGTCGTAGTCGAGACCCGAGTGGCCGTCGTCGACGGTCCCAAGCCGCTTCGTGGCGCCGGACAGGAAGAGCATCGCCTCTGCCAGAGAGGTCTTGCCCGCACCGCCGTGTCCGACAAGTACGACGTTGCGGACTTTGTCAGTACCGGGTGCTCCCAAGTGATCGCCTCCTCGGATAGCGCGCTGCACACCTCCCCGGTGGACAGCACGGCCCGCGGCAGCGTTCCCGCTCCGCGGGCAACCTCGCAAACCAGTCTACCCCTTCTGGTGCGCCCCGACGCCACTCCTTATCAGGAGCCGAGGGGACTGCTAGAATCCGTGGAGCCGCGATGGCCGCCCGGAGCCGCTTCCGGGGTCGGCCGACCGCTGTCGACGACTTTCGAGGAGGCACTCCCACGTGGTGAAGACGATCCGAGTCGCTCTCGCGATCGGCCTGCTCCTTCTCCTCGGCGGTGCCGCAGGATGCGCGTCCAAGTCCTCGGAGCCGGAGCAGGCTTCCGATTCCCAGGCGACGCAGCAGCAAACCGCCCCGTCCGCTCAGCAGGAGGATGCCGTGTACACGCCGAGCTACCAGCCGAACGGCGAGGAGATCGCCGTCATCAAGACGAGCAAGGGCACCATCAGAGTCAAGTTCTACTCCAAGGACGCACCTGTCGCCGTGGGCAACTTCATCGAGCTCGCGAACAAGGGCTTCTACGACAACGTGAAGTTCCACCGCTACGTGCCCGGCTTCGTCATCCAGGGCGGCGACCCGCAGACGGCGAACGCCGCGTCCGCCGACGTCGCCGCGGCGGACGGAGCGCCGGGCAGCCCGTTCGGCACCGGCGGACCGGGCTACCGCATCAAGGACGAGTACGCGACCAACCCCAACAAGCACGTCGACGGCTCGCTTGCGATGGCTCGCACCGGCGCGCCGGACTCCGGCGGGTCGCAGTTCTACTTCGCACTCGGTGACCTGCCGCAGCTGGACGGTCAGTACACGGTGTTCGGCCAGGCCGTCGAGGGGATCGACGTCATCCATGAGCTCCGCGCGGGCGACGTGATCGAGTCCGTCACCATCGAGAACGCTTCGAAGTAGCCACGTGGACCAGAACCGGTTCCAAGAAGCGCAGGCGGCCTACGATGCGGGCGACTATCGCGCCGCGGCCAAGGCCTACCTGTCGGCCGCAGGACGTGGCCCGGAAGGCAACGGCGCCGCGTACCACATGGCGGGCAACTCGCTCATGCGGCTACGTCGCTACCAGGACGCGATCACGGTGTACGGCCACGCGCTGCGCGACTCGATCTACGACAAACGAGGCGCCGTCTACGCCAACCTTGGTGCGGCCTACTCGGCGCTCGGGGAGTACGCCGAGTCGGTCAAGGCGTATGAGGACGCGCTGAACCAGTCGGACTACGCGACCCCCTTCAAGGCGTACCAGGGCATGGCCAACGCGCTGCTCGAGCGCGGAAGGGTCGAGGACGCGGCGGTCGCCTACCGCAAGGCCGCGCTCGACCCGGGCAACCCCGATCCCGGCAAGGCACTCGTCAACCTCGGCCTGTGCTTCATGGCGCTCGGCCGTCCGGCCGACGCCGTCGAGGCGTATCAGGCCGCACTCGGGTTCGACCAGTACGCCGGCCGGGGCAAGGCGCTTGCGAACCTGGGCCAGGCCTACGTCGCGCTCGGGGAGTACGACGAGGCGTGCCGCTCGTTCGAGAAGGCCACCGAACTGCACAACCACGACCTCTCGCCCGCGGCGCTCGCCGCCTGGGGGACCGCGCGTGCGCACTCGACGCCGCCGCGCGACGTCGTCGAGGGTTGGGAGACTGGCGAGTTGCCGCAGGTCAAGCTGCCGGACGACGGCAGCTCCGCCGACTGGTCGACCGCCGACTTCGTTGCTGTCGCGGCGGGGGGCGCTGCCCCGGCTGGGGTCGAGAACGGCCGTATCGACTTCGACTCGCCGGCGGCCGACCATGCCGCGGACTCGCTCGGGTTCGGCGATGACGCGGCGGTGGCGGACTTCTTCAGCGTCACCGACGAGCAGCTCAAGCAGCGTGACCGCGAGTTGCGGCGTGCCACGAAGAGCGGGCGAGGTTGGGTCCGCCCGACGATCATCGTCGCGGTGCTCGTGGTGGTGCTCGCCGCGGTTCTCGGCGGCGCGTACTACTACGGGTTCGGGTTCCCGACGCAGCAGCAGACCGTGAGCGGGTTGCTCGAGGCGCACGGGGCGGGGGAGTCGGTCGACTCGTACTGGGTCGCGGTCCCGTCCAAGGACGTCGCCAAGGAGATGGCCAAGGTCCCGCCGCTGAAGAGCTTCACGATCGACGGCGTGCAGATGGACCCGCAGACCTCGACGGTCGCGGTGACGGTGGTGCCCAAGACGGGTGCGCCGCTGCACTACACGATCACGCTGGCCCGCGAGGGTGTCGGGTGGAAGGTGTCGGGCGTCGAGAACGACTGGAGAACCACCCCGGGCGGCAGCTAGCCGATTCGGGTCATGTGCCGGAATGACCGTTTCGCGGGAAGGACGCAGAGAGTGGAGCAGCAGACCTACATCATGATCAAGCCGGATGCCGTCAAGCGAGGGCTCGTCGGCGCGATCGTGCAGCGCTTCGAGAACACCGGCCTCAAGATCGAGCGCATGGAGCTCGGTACGCTGAGCGCCGAGCAGGCCGCCGCCAACTACGCCGAGCACGAGGGCAAGCCGTTCTACGAGGGCCTCATCTCCTACATCACCTCGGGACCGGTCGTGAAGATGGTCCTCTCGGGGCCGGAGGCCGTGGCTGTGTGCCGCAAGCTCATGGGCGCCACGAACCCCAAGGAGGCCGCGCCGGGCACCATCCGCGGCGACTTCGGTCTCATCATGGACGCCAACGTGGTCCACGGATCCGACTCTCCGGAATCCGCCGCCCGCGAGATCGGCATCTTCTTCGGCTAGTCACCGAGCAGGGCGCCCCACGGGGCGCCCTCTCAGCGTTCGGACCGCCCGGTCGCGCGTGCGCACCGTGTCGGGCTCCGCACGCTATTCAGCCGTGGGCGCATTCAACGGCGCGTTGATGCATGCAGGTGACTACTCGATACGGAACTTGCTGGCGCGCCGCGCAGCAGGTACTTTCGCCGGCGATGTTCTTTCCGGTTCTGGGAGGGGTGTATGGGCGCCTTCTTCATCGCGGAGACCGATTTCGGGCCCTTCGTCGAGAGGCTTCGAGACGCGACACGGGTCATCGGCCCGGTCGCCAAGCGCAGCAAGTTCGCCTTCGAGGAGCTGCGATCCGCCGCCGAGCTGCGGCTCGACTACGACGTGACGATCCTGCCGCCAAAGAAGGTCTTCTTCCCGACCCGACAGGAGGTCGTGCGCTTCGACGCCGACACCGTCACCGACTGCGTGGATCCCGTCGAGACCGTCCTGCTCGGCGTGCACGCGTACGACGTGCGTGGCATCGACATGACCGACTTCCTGTTCCGCGAGCGCAACGAGGACTGGAACTACCTCGCGCAACGCGAAGCGACCACGGTCGTCGCTTCAAACGTCCATCGGGTCGCTCCGCGCGCGTTCTGGGCCTCGATGACTGACGGGCTGGACCCGCAGGGGCACGACGCGTTCCTCACGCTGATCGAAGATGGCTACGTGTTCGAGACGCGCTCGCCCAAGGGCGAGGCGCTGCTGCGGCACGGGGAGTTCCGTCCCGCGAGCGCAGAGCAGGCGGCCGAGGCCGAATGCGTCAACGCGGCGGCACTCTCCGAGTGCCAGGAGCAGCTTCCGTACTCGGGCGCGGCCGTCGCCGAGAAGGTCCGTGAGGCCTTTGGCGACGAGGCGCTGTGGGACCGGCTCTCGAAGGACTGCTTCGGCTGCGGGTCGTGCAACATCGTCTGTCCCACGTGCTACTGCTTCGACGTGCGCGACATGTGGAACGCCGACCAGGCCACGGGCCAGCGCACGCGCTACTGGGACGCCTGCCTGACCCGCGAGTTCGCGGCGGTCACCCAGGCCGGCGGCCTCAAGGAGAACTTCCGCGAGCACCACCAGTCGCGCTTCCGCCACCGCTTCATGCGCAAGGCCGCCTATCAGTTCGAGAAGCTGGGCGGTCCCGCGTGCACGGGCTGCGGGCGTTGCTCGGCGGCGTGCACCATCGACATCGCCGATCCCGTCCGTGTCATCACGACGATCATGGAGGCCTAGATGACCGACGTCACGACGGTCCATGAGTGCGAGTGCAGTCACAACGGGAACCGGCCGAACATCTTCATGCCGCGCGAGGCGAAGATCATCCGGACGTCTCGGCCCACGGCTTCCGAGAAGCACATCACGCTGCAGCTCGCCGACCACAGCCCGCTCGAGTTCGTTCCGGGCCAGATCCTCGAGGTCGGCGTCATGGGCTACGGAGAGATCCCGATCGGCCTGGCGAGCTCGCCGACGCGCACGCACAGCTTCGACATCGTGGTGCGCACGGTCGGTCGCGTCACGACGGCGATCAACTCCAAAGAGGTCGGCGATTCGCTCTGGATCCGCGGGCCTCTCGGCAACGGGTTCGACCTCGACGCGCTTCGCGGCCAAGACATCCTGATCGTCGCCGGCGGCATCGGGCTGTGCCCGACCCGCAGCCTCATCCAGTACATCACGGACCGACGCGACGAGTTCGGGCACTTCACGCTCTTCTACGGCGCGCGCGACCCGCTGCAACTGCTCTTCACCGAGGACCGGTTCGACTGGCGCAGCTCGCCCTTCGTCGACTACCACGAGACCGTGGACCGGGCCGACATCACCTGGACGGGGAACGTCGGCGTCATTCCGACGCTGTTCCGCAAGACGACGAACATCGGTCCGGACACGCGCGTGATCGTCTGCGGCCCGCCCGTGATGTTCCGCTTCGTGCTCGCCGAGCTCGACAAGCTTGGGGTGCCCCACGAGAACGTCTTCGTGGATCTCGAGCGGCGGATGAAGTGCGGCGTGGGCAAGTGCGGCCACTGCCAGATCAACGACAAGTACTGCTGCATCGACGGTCCGGTCTTCAGCGTCGCCGAGACCAACGAGCTCGAGGAGGCGATCTAGCGTGGCGAAGATGAAGCTCGCGTTCTTTGACTTCACGAGCTGCGAGGGGTGCCAGATCGAGTTCACGAACCTGGGCGCCGAGACCACCCTCGAGCTGCTGAAGCACGTCGAGATCGTCGAGTTCCGCGAGGCGATGACCGAGACCACCGATGGGCGCATCGACATCGCGCTCGTCGAAGGCAGCTTCAGCCGCGAAGCGGACCGCATCCGTCTCGAGCAGATCCGCAAGCGGGCGCGCATCGTCATCGCGTACGGCGCGTGCGCGTGCACCGGCGGCATCAACGCCCTGCGCAACCACCAGGACGACTTCGCCGAGTACGTGTACGGGGACGACGCCTCGATGCCGCACCTGCGAACCGGGACCGCGCGGCCCATCTCGGCGGCCATCAAGGTCGACTACGAGCTGCGAGGCTGCCCGATCAGCACCGAGGAGCTCCAGCGGGTGCTCGCGAACGCCCTGCACGGCACCGAGTACGTCGTGTCGACCAACCCGGTCTGCACGCAGTGCAAGCGCCGCGAGATCATCTGCCGCTACGACGAGGGCGATTACTGCATGGGGCCGATCGCGCGCGCCGGTTGCGGTGCGCCGTGCCCGTCGGACGGCATTCCCTGCGAGGCCTGCCGCGGCTTCGTCGACGACGCGAACCTCGCGGCGCTCGAGAAGCTGCTCATCGAGCGCGCGGGCTTCTCGCGCAGACGGGCGGTCAGCAAGTCGCGCATGTTCACGGCCAACCTGAGGAGTTAGAAGGCTTCATGGGTCAGACCATCAACATCGACGTCCACCACATCACGCGGGTGGAGGGTCACGGCAACATCCTCGTCGACGTCACGGATGGCGTCATCGAGCGCTGCGACTGGCAGGTCCCGGAGGCCCCGCGCTTCTTCGAGGCGATGGTGCGCGGCCGGCACTACAGCGAAGTCAGCCGGATCGTGAGCCGCATCTGCGGCATCTGCGCGGTCGGCCACTCGCTCGCCGCCGTCAAGGCCACCGAGGCGGCGCTGGGAATGGAGATCACGCCTCAGACCCGCAAGCTCCGCACGCTTCTGAAGCACGCCGAGAACGTCGACAGCCACGTACTGCACGTCTACGTGCTCGTCGCGCCCGATCTGCTGGGAGCTCCCTCGGCGTTCGCGCTGCTGCCGACGCACGCCGAGGTCGTGGCGCGCGCCCTGCGTCTCAAGCGGCTCGCGCATGAGTGGGGCTCGATGATCGGCGGGCGTACGACGCATCCGACCACCGTGGTCGCCGGCGGATTCTCGAAGGTGCCGACCGTCGACGAGCTCGCTGCCATGCGCGAGAAGATCGTGGCCGCGGTGCCCGACCTCGAGGCCACGATCGAGACGGTCGCGGCACTCGCCGCCGGCATCCCCGCGTTCGAGCGCCCGACCGAGTACATGGCGGTCACCTCGGACGACGAGTACGGCCTGTACGACGGCTACGTGCAGACGATCCTGCCCGACGGCGATCGCGCGACGTACGCCGTTGCCGACTACCGTGGCTGCACCAACGAGTACGTCACGGAGAAGTCGACCGCCAAGTACGCCAAGAACCGGCTCGACAGCTACGCCGCGGGGGCACTGGCCCGCTTCAACGTGAACTACGACCAGCTGCATCCGGAGGCCAAGGCCGTCGCCGAGCGTCTCGGCATCCAGCCGCTGTGCACGAACCCGTACATGAACTCGGTCGCGCAGGTCGTCGAGGTCGTGCACTCGGTGCACGAGGGGCTGCGCCTCATCGACGAGCTCATCGCCGAGGGAGTGGTCGACGACGCGCCGGTCCGCCCGCAGCGCTCCGGCGGCACCGGTGCGAGCGCCATCGAGGTCCCGCGCGGCATCCTCTTCCACGAGTACAGCTTCGACGACGACGGCATGTGCACGGCCGGCAACTGCATCATCCCGACCGGTCAGAACCACGCCAACATCCAGGCGGACTTCGATGCGCTGCTTCCCTGGCTGCTCGCGCAGGACAAGGGCGAGGACGAGATCCGGCTCGCGTTCGAGATGCTGGTGCGCGCCTACGACCCGTGCATCTCGTGCTCCACGCACTACCTGGACGTCGAGTTCGTCCGCTAGCGCGTGCGCTACCTCGTCGGAATAGGCAACTACTACGGCCGTGACGACTCGATCGGGCTCCGTATCGCCGAGACGATCGGCGAACGGGGCCTCGACCGGGGCTTTCGGGCGATCGAACTGGGCGGCAACCTGCTCGACCTCGTCCACTACCTGGGCGAGGACACCGAGGCCGTGCTCGTGGTCGACTCGGCCCGCATGGGTTTGCCGCCGGGCGAGTTCGCCTTCTTCATCCCCGATCAGGTCGTGACCCGCAAGGGGGGCGCTGGCGTCTCCACGCACGAGGGAGACCTGCTCAAGGTGCTCGAATTCGCCGCGGCGGCGGGTCACGACCTCTCGGCCGTCACGCTGATGGGGATAGAGCCCGCCGAGCTGCGCCCAGAGCCCGGCCTGTCCGACGAGCTCTCCATCCGCTTCGAGCGCTACGTGGAGGCCGCGGTGGCCTTCTTCGAACCGCGGGGCTGACCGCCGGTCTCGACGACCGCGCCCGCGGCCTCGCTCCGACCGCGCGGGCGATTCGGCGCGTCCGGCTCCGCGCGGAAGGTTGCTGCAAGCCGCGGGAAAGCTCCGCTGCACACAATCGACTCCGCCACCCCTCGGCAGACCGTCAGCGACACAGCTTGGCCGGAGAGGGGCTTGCGATGGCACCAAGGCTTCGGGGGAACGCGACCGACCCGCGACGGCACCTGCTCGAAGGCCGCGCCGAGACCCTCTCGGATGCCGGGCTGCTCGCCGTGCTCATCGGAGAGGAGGAGCCGCGACGCGCCGAACGCATCCTCGCCGAGCACCCCATCCCCGACGGCCTGTGGCGGGTCTCGGCGGACGAGCTCGTCGCGCACGAGGGAGTGGGTCCCGCGGCGGCGGCGCGGGTGCTCGCGTGTCTCGAGATGAGCCGGCGCGCTTCGAGCTGGGGACGCTCCGAGGCGCCGTGCGTGAACACTCCCGAAGACGTCGTGGCGGTCTGCGGGACTCGCTTGCGGGGGCTCGACCGCGAGCATTTCTGGGCACTTGCGCTGAACACCAAGAACCGGCTCCTGCGGGTCATCGAGGTATCGGTCGGATCGCTCAACGCGTCGATCGTCCACCCCCGTGAGCTGTTCAAGGACGCGGTCCGTGCCTCGGCGGCCTCGATCGTCGTCGTCCACAACCACCCCAGCGGTGACCCCACGCCGTCCGGTGCTGACGTGCAGCTCACGCGCAGGCTCGTCAAGGCCGGCGATGTCCTGGGCATCGAGGTCCTCGACCACGTGGTGATCGGGGACGGGGGAGAGCACGCGAGCCTGCGCGACCTCGGGTTGATGTGATGCTGACGGAGCACAACTCCGTCACCACCTGCGGGGATGCGGCACGGCCGCCCGATTCGTGACAGAGCTTGTGGTACACTTCACGCGTGTTCAGAACGACCGGCCCGGGCTCCCAGCTCCAGGGTCGGTTTTGGCATGCAGGGCGAGCAGGGGCTTTCCCGGTGTGTCGATTCCGGCGGGAGCCGGCGAAAACGCGAAGGAGCGACCGTGTCGCTTGTCGATATGTTCTTCAACTCGTGGGGCGGCGACATGGCCGTCGACCTCGGGACTGCGAATACGCTCGTGTCCGTCCGCGGCCGGGGCATCGTGCTCATCGAGCCCTCGGTCGTCGCGGTCGAGAAGGAGAGTAAGCGCGTGCTGGCCGTCGGGATCGACGCCAAGCGCATGCTCGGCCGAACCCCCGGCAGCATCGTGGCGATCCGCCCGCTCAAGGACGGCGTCATCGCCGACTTCGAGGTCACCGAGGCGATGCTGCGCTACTTCATCAACAAGACGCGCGTGAAGCGCTTTCCGTGGCAGCCCAAGCCGCGGGTCGTCGTGTGCGTTCCGTCGGGCGTCACCGAGGTCGAGAAGCGCGCCGTGTTCGAGGCGACGATGTCGGCCGGCGCCCGTCAGGCGTTCCTGATCGAGGAGCCCATGGCCGCCGCCATCGGCGCGGGACTCCCCATCCAGGAGCCCACCGGCTCGATGGTCGTCGACATCGGCGGCGGCACCACCGAGGTCGCGGTCATCTCACTCGGCGGCATCGTCGTCGCGCAGTCGATCCGCATCGCCGGCGACGAGTTTGACGAGGCGATCATCGGACACGTCAAGCGCGCCTACAACGTGCTGATCGGGGAGCGCACCGCCGAGGAGATCAAGTTCGAGATCGGCAGCGCCTGGCCCTTGCTCGAGGAGGTCGACGTCGAGGTCCGCGGCCGCGACCTGCTCACCGGACTCCCGCGCACCATCACCATGGAGTCCGAGGAGATCCGCGAGGCGGTCGAAGAGCCGACCATGGCGATCGTCCAGGCGGTCAAGGGCACGCTCGAGCAGACACCTCCGGAGCTGGCGAGCGACCTGATGGAGTACGGGATCGTGCTCACCGGTGGCGGCGCCCTGCTCAAGGGCCTCGACGAGCGCCTGCGTCACGAGACGGGCATGCCCGTCCACGTGTCGGACAGCGCGCTCACCAACGTCTGCGATGGTTCCGCGCAGGCGCTCGAGGAGATCGACGCCCTCAAGAAGGTGCTCCAGGGCGGTCGCTAGGCCCGCCCGGATCCCATGAAGCTCCCACAGCCCGAGAAGTCACCCACCGCCACCGGCGTGCTCGTGGCGTTGCTCGTCGTCGCGCTCGCCATCACGACGCTGTGGTACCGCGAGGGCGAGAACGGTCCCGTGCATCGCCTGCGGGCGGGTGTCCATGCGGCCGCGGCGCCGTTCTCGGCCGCGGGCGAGTTCGTCACGCGACCGGTTCGCGGCGTGTTCGCGTGGGCATCGGACCTCGGCGTCTCGCGCAGTCAACTCGAGACGCTGCGCACCCAAAACGCGGAGCTGCGCCAGCGAGTGGCCGAGCTGGAAGAGGCACGGCTCGAGAACGAGCGTCTCAAGCTGCTCGTGGGTTTCGTGGACGCGAACAAGCTGGATGCTGTGGGCGCACGAGTCATCGGCCGTCCCACCAACTCGTGGGAGCGCACGATCACCATCGACCGCGGTTCCGCCGACGGCGTGAAGGTCGCCATGCCGGTCATCGCGCCGCAGGGCCTTCTCGGCCAGACGATCGCGGTCACCAAGCACACGGCACAGGTCCGGCTGATCACCGACCCGCGTTCAGGGGTCGCGTCGATGCTCCAGTCGACCCGCGCCGAAGGTGTCGTGAAGGGCTCGCTCGAGGGCAAGGTCAGCATGGACTTCGTGAGCCGTGAAGCGACCGTCAACGCAGGAGACGTCGTGATCACGTCCGGGCTGGGCGGCGTCTATCCCAAGGGCCTCCTGATCGGAGAGGTGACCGGGGTCGTGAACGCGCCCTCCGGGCTTTACCAGGATATCGCCGTGGACCCTGCGGCCGATCTCTCGGGTCTCGAAGAGGTCGTCGTCCTCGTGGGGGCTGCGCCACAGGCCCCGACCGGAGGTGTCGAGTGATGCGCAAGTTCCTTCCGACCCTCGCCGCGGGACTCGTCGCGGCGATCCTGCAGGCGGGGTTGGCCCCGTACCTGGCCATCGGGAACGTGGTGCCCAACTTCCTGCTGCTCGTCGTGGTCACCCTCGCGCTCGTCGAGGGCCCCGCCGCCGGAGCCGCGGTGGGTTTCGCGGCCGGCTTCATCTTCGACCTGTTGGGGAGCGGCCCGGTCGGCCCGATGACGCTCGTCCTGATCGTCACCGGCTATCTTGCCGGCCTCATGCACGAGAACATGTTCGCCGAGGGCTGGCTCCTGCCGCTCACGGTCGTGGCCGTGGCCTCGTTGTCCGCCGAGGTCGCCTACGGGTTGATCCTCAATCTGCTGGGCGCGGGCGGGCCGTTCTGGATCACCTTCTTCACCAAGATGCTGCCGGGTGCGGTCTACAACACGGTGCTGGCGCTGCTCATCTATCCGTGGTTGGCGCGCTTCTTGCGCCGTGATCGCCCGATGACGACGTTCCGCCGTCTGGCGTAGCGCGCTCCGAATCCGCCGCGGCGACGCGCGGCGGGCCCGACGAAAGCGACGGGATTGTCCGACTTCCGACACGAACTCAAGCCGCGGTTCGCCGCTTACGGCATCGTCATTCTGGCGGTGCTCGGGCTGCTGCTTGCCCGCCTGTGGACGATGCAGGTGCTCAACGGCGCCGCTTTCGCGCAGCAGGCCGTCGAGAACCGCATCCGCGAGGTTTCGAGCGAGGCGCCGCGCGGCCGGATCCTCGATCGCAACGGCGTCGAGCTCGTCACGAACCGCGCGACCATGGCGGTCGTTGCGGCGGCGTCGGTCGCGCAGGACGACGAGCTCGTCAACCGCCTGTCGACGGTGCTCAACATGCCCGCGGCCGACGTGAAGGCCAAGATCCAGGACCCCAAGGCCGCACCGCTCGCTCCGCGTACCATCGCGATCGACGTGCCCATGGATGCCGTCGCCTACCTCTCGGAGCACGAGTCCGAGTTCCCCGGCGTCGAGGTGAAGACCGAGGCCGTGCGCCGCTACCCGCAGGGGCAGCTCGCCGCTCACGTCGTCGGCTACACCGGGCTCATCTCGGAGACCGAGCTCAACACGCCGGAGACCACCTACGAGTACGGCGACATCGTGGGCAAGGCGGGCGCCGAGAAGGAGTTCGAGCAGGTCCTGCAGGGAGACCGCGGCCGCCGACTCATCGAGGTGGACGCGCAGGGTCGCCCGCGCCGCATCGTGCAGGACACCGACCCGGTCGCCGGGCACGACGTCGTGCTCACCATCGACAGCTCCGTCCAGAAGGTCGCCGAGCAGGCGCTCGCGCAAGCGATGCTCGACGCGCACGCCGACAAGTTCCCCAAGGCGCGCTCGGGGGCTGCGGTCGCGATCGACGTAAGGACCGGCGAGGTCCTCGCGATGGCGAGCCTGCCCACCTACAACCCCGAGGTGTTCCTCGGCGGGATCTCGACGAAGAACTGGGAGTCGCTCACCAGCAAGGACTCCGACTTCCCGCTGACCAACCGCGCGATCATGGCGCAGTATCCGGCCGCGTCGACCTTCAAGGCGATGACCGGCCTCGCGGGCCTGCAGTACGGGTTCACCACGCCCGGCACCACGTACAAGTGCGAGGGCAAGTGGACCGGCATGGGCGAACAGTGGAAGAAGTGGTGCTGGGACCACGCCGGTCACGGGACCGAGTCGTTCACCCAGGGCATCGTCGACTCGTGCGACGTCGTGTTCTACGAGATCGGCTATCGCTTCTACAAGGACAAGGGCGAGAAGCTCCAGAAGTTCGCCCGCAAGTTCGGGTTCGGCTCGAAGAGCGGCATCGACCTCCCCGGCGAGGTGGAGGGTCGCGTGCCCGACGCCAAGTGGAAGGCGGCCTACAACGAGAACTACCCGGAGTTCCGCCGCTGGCTCCCCGGTGACACCGTCAACCTGGCCATCGGGCAGGGCGACCTGCTGGTGACACCGCTCCAGATCGCCGACGCGTACGCGGGTATCGCCAACGGCGGTAAGGTCATGCGCCCCCACGTGCTCAAGCAGGTGCTCGGGCCCGACGGCACGGCCGTCCTCACCGAGCAGCCCAAGGTCGCCTACGACAGTGGCGCGTCCAAGGGCAACCTCGCGACCATGAAGTCATCGCTGGTCGCCGTCACCAACGACGGTACCGGCCAGGGCGCGTTCCGCGGCTTCCCCGTGCAGGTCGCGGGCAAGACGGGCACCGCGCAGGTCGCAGGCAAGGACGACATGGCGTGGTTCGTCGGCTTCGCCCCCGCCGAGAAGCCCCGCTACTGCGTGGTCGTCGTGGTCGAGCAGGGCGGGCATGGCGGCTCGATCGCCGGACCGGCCGCGCGGCAGATCCTCGCCGCCCTGCTCGGCAAGAAGATCGAGCACGTCACCGCGACGGACGCGTCGAGGTAGCCGAGATGAACGAACGCCGCCCCCTCTGGTTTGTGAACTGGCCGCTCGTCGGCATTGTCGTGCTGCTGTCGATCTACGGCAGCATCATGGTGCAGTCGGCGACGTCGGGCATGGCCGCGGGTCCGGGGCTGTTCAAGCGCCACTTGTTCGGCCTGGCGGTCGGGCTCGTCCCGCTCGTCGTGGCGTGGGTCTTCGACTACCGACGTCTTGCGGGCTGGATCGGGCCGCTGCTCATCCTCGACGCGTTCCTGATCCTGTCGCCGCGCATTCCGGGCTTGGGCACCACCGCGAAGGGCGCGACCTCGTGGCTCGCGGTCGGCGGTTTCCGGCTGTTCCAGCCCTCCGAACCCGCGAAGCTCGTGACGATCGTGGTCATGGCGGCGGTCATCGCTTCATACAAGGGCTCGATCGAGAAACCGAAGGACCTCGCGCGCGTGCTGGGCATCCTCGCGATCCCGCTCGGGCTCATCCTGCTCCAGCCCGACCTGGGCACGGGCATGGTCTTCGTCGCCATCACGGCAGGCATGCTGCTCATCGGCGGGTTGAAGCCGCGATGGTTCCTGATCCTGGGCGTCTCGGCCGCGCTGCTGGTAGCGGGGCTGCTCTCGCTCAACGCGACGCTCGACCGCGCGCTGAACCGCGACGTGCTCATCAAGCAGTACCAGCTCAACCGGCTGCTCGTCTTCGTCGACCCGGAGCTCGATCCCAAGGGAGCGGGCTACAACCTCGAGCAGTCCAAGATCGCCATCGGGTCCGGCGAGCTGACCGGCAAGGGTCTCAAGTCCGGGACACAGAGCAACCTGCGCTTCCTTCCCGAGCCGCACACCGACTTCATCTTCGCCGTCACCGCCGAGGAGCTCGGCTTCGTCGGTGCGCTCGTGCTGCTCGCGCTCTATCTCGCGCTCCTGGTCACGTCGCTCGAGATCGCTGCGACCTCGCGAGACCTGTTCGGCTCGCTCATCGTCGCCGGCATCATGGCGATGTGGACCTTCCAGATCCTCGAGAACATGGGCATGACCATGGGGCTCATGCCCATCACGGGCATCCCGCTGCCCTTCATGAGCTTCGGCTCGTCGTTCATGGTCACCAACATGTTGGCCGTGGGTATGCTCCTGTCCGTATGGACGCGCCGCCAGGGCGTCACCGGCTACTAGTACGCAGGGAGACTCGATGAAGCTGCCCGTCGATATCGGCGACCTCATGAGGTCGAGTGGACGCGCCCGCGAGGATCGCGAGCAGCCGGTCCGTCTCGCCGTCTTCGTGGACGTGGAGGCGCCCGACGAGCTGGTCGACGCCATCCGAGAGGCATTGCGCCCGCAGACGGTAAACGCGCGCCTCCACGTCGAGGTGTGCGCGCCGGGCGAAACACTGCTCATCGACCGCACCGCGGACGCCGTGGTCGCGCTCGCGGGTCCGGGCACCACCCTCAACGCGTCGCTCGCTGCGGCGCGCGAGTTGTTCGTGCCCACAGTCGCGCTCGCGCTCGGCCACGGCCGAGACGAGCTCTCGCGCCGCCTCGAGCACCCCATCCTCGACACGCTGACCGCCGAGGACGCCGAGGCGATCGTGCACGCGTTGGGGAACTGGTTCGTCGACCGGCTCGAGGGCAAGCGCCTCGCGCTCGCCGCGAACTTCGAGTTCATGCGCCGCGCGGTGGCCGAGGAGGCGGTCAAGAAGACGTCGTTCCAAAACGGCGTGATCGGTCTGGTCGCGGTCATCCCCGGCGCCGACATGCCCATCATGACCGCCAACCAGGCGAAGATGGTCCTCCAGATCGCCGCCGCCTACGGCGAGCCGCTCGGTGCGGAGCGCATCAAGGAGCTCACGGCCGTCGTCGGCGGCGGTTTCGTGTTCCGCGCCATCGCGCGCCAGGCCCTCGCGTTCATCCCCGGCTTCGGCTGGGCGGTGAAGGCGGGAATCGGCTACACCGGTACCATCGCCATGGGCTACGCCGCCATCAACTACTTCGAGGAGGGCGGCGACGTATCCGGCCTTGCCGAGAGGATCCGCGAGGCCCGCGACCACGCCATCGAGGCCGCGCGCTCGCGCTCGCTGCGTCGCGGTCCCGCAGAACCGCCCATTCCGGCGCACGCGTACGTGGTTGCCGACGCCGACCTGGCGGGCGACATCACTGTGGCCGATCTGGTGCTCGCCGAGGGCGGTCCCGTCCCGGCGTCGGACGCCGGCGGCGATGCCGCAGCTCAGGGGGCCGGCGCTTCGTGACGGCGGCCGACCTCTGGCCGCGCATCGAGCCGCTGCTCGCACGCGTCGAGCGTCCGGCCCGCTACATCGACCGTGAGTGGGGCGCCCGGCACGTCGAGGACGCCGAGTACCGCGCGGTGCTCATCTATCCCGACACCTACGAGATCGGCCAGGCCAACCAGGCGATCGCGATCCTCTACGACGTGCTGAACTCGATCGAAGGCGTCGCCGCGGAGCGCGCCTACGTGCCGTGGACCGACCTGAGCGCGCTCATGCGCGAGCAGGGGATACCGCTCTTCTCGCTCGAATCGTGCACGGCGGTCAGCGACTTCGACCTGGTCGGCATCACACTGCCGTACGAGTTGAGCTACTCCAACGTGCTCGAGACCCTCGACCTCGCCGGCGTTCCGCTGCGTGCCGATCAGCGCACCGAAGAGCACCCGCTCGTCTTCGGCGGCGGGCCGAGCGCCTACAACCCCGAGCCCGTGGCGCCTTTCTTCGATGCGATCCTCATCGGCGAGGGCGAAGAGGCGCTCGCCGAGATCGTCGAGATGCACCGCGCGTGCAAGGCCGAGGGTCTCACCCGTGCCGAGACGCTGCTGCGCCTGGCCGACGTGGGGGGCGTGTACGTGCCGTCGCTCTATGAGCCGGTCACCGGGGATGATGGCCGCTTCGCCGGCGTACGCGCACTCGACGGCGCGCCTCGCGTGGTGCGCAAACGCGTGGTGAGCGGATTCGACGCCCTCAGGCCCCCCGTCGCGGGGATCGTGCCGTACATGGACGTCGTGCACGACCGGTTCGGGCTCGAGGTCTTGCGCGGCTGCACCCGCGGCTGTCGCTTCTGCCAGGCCGGGATGGTGTATCGGCCCGTGCGCGAGCGCTCGGCCGACTCGATCGTCCGCGACGTGGTCGCAGGAGTCGCGTGTTCCGGCTACGACGAGGTGTCGCTCACGTCCCTCTCGACCACTGACCACAGCCAGCTCGAAGACGTGCTGAGGCGTCTCAGCCGCCGCCTGGAAGGCACGGGGGTCTCGGTCTCGCTGCCTTCGCTGCGCGTCGACGCGTTCGGCGTCGAGATGGCGCGGCTCGTCTCGGCGGGGAAGAAGAGCGGGCTTACGTTCGCGCCCGAGGCAGGAAGCCAGCGGATGCGCGACGTCATCAACAAGAACGTCACCGAGGAGGACCTGCTCGGCAGCGTGCAGCGGGCCTTCGAAGCGGGCTGGCGGCGCGTGAAGCTCTACTTCATGATCGGCCTGCCCACCGAGACCGACGATGACATCAACGCCATCAGCGAGCTCGTCTGGCGCGTGCTCAAGACCGCCAAGGAAGCGACGCCGCCGCAGGCGCGCGGCTCGGTGCGCGTGGCCGTCTCGGTCTCGACGTTCGTGCCCAAGGCCGACACGCCGTTCCAATGGGAGGCGCAGATTCCGCTCGAGGAGGTCCAGCGTCGCCAGGCGGTGCTTCGCGAGCGCATGCCGCGCAAGGGCGTCGACCTGCACTGGCACGACTCGGAGGTGAGCTTCCTCGAGGGCGTGATGGCGCGCGGCGGCCGCGAGGTCGCCGACGTGGTCGAGGCCGCATGGCGGGCCGGCGCGCGCTTCGACGCGTGGACCGAGCAGTTCGAGCTGTCGCGCTGGATGACGGCGTTCGAGGCGACCGGCGTCGACCCTTCCGCGATCGCGAACCGCGAGCGCAGCCTCGACGAGCCGCTGCCGTGGGAGCACCTCTCGGCGGGCGTGTCGCGGCGCTACCTGGTGCGAGAGCGCGAGCTGGCGTTTCAGGCGCGCACCACGGGTGACTGCAGCTTCGGGCCGTGCACGGGTTGCGACGTCTGCTCGGACCTGGGCGTCATGGTCGAGTTGGGTGGTGAGCGCCGTGTCGGCGGGTGAGTTCCGGCTGCGCGTCCGCTACGGCAAGACCGGGCGTCTGAGATGGCTCTCGCACCTCGAGGTCATCCACACGCTGGAGCGCTCGGTGCGCCGGGCGGGGCTCGAGTATGCGCTGACCCAAGGGTTCAGTCCGCACATGAAGGTCGCGTTCGGTCCGGCGCTGCCCGTAGGCACCGCTGGCGAGAACGAGTACTACGATGTGTGGCTGACGCGCTACACTGGAGCGGACGAAGCGCTTTCGCGCCTCGTCGAGGCGACTCCGGCAGATCTCGCGCCGTCGGAGGCGCGGTACGTGGGTGGGGGAGAACCTTCGCTTGCCGCCGCGCTGACGATCGCGGTCTACCGGGTCTCGATCGAAGGAAAGGAGTCGCAAGCCGACCGAGTGCGTGGGGCGCTCGATGACATCGTGGCGAGGGGTACGCTGACGGTGCAGCGCAAGGGCAAGGACAAGGTTTTCGACCTGGCGCGCAGCCTCCCGAAAGAGGCGCGTGTCGACGGTCAGGAGGACGGGAGCTCGATCGTCGAGCTGGCCATCCGCGTGGGGCCTGAAGGGTCCCTCCGCCCCGAAGTGCTGCTATCGCAGGCTCTCGCCGCATCGTCGCTCGATGCGTCCGTCGCGCACACGACGCGCACAGATACCCTCATCGAGACTCCCGAGGGGAGCTGGGTGCGTCCCGTGTGACGGGAGAGTCCCAGTGGCGGGACCGGATCGCGAGATGCTCATCTCGCACGATACGAACGAAACAAGGGTCGCGATGCTCGAGAACCAGGAGCTCGTGGAGCTCTACATCGAGCGACCCAAACGCAGCGTCGCGGGCAACGTGTACCTGGGCAAGGTGTCGGACGTGCTTCCTGGCATGCAGGCGGCTTTCGTCGACATCGGCCTGGAGAAGAACGCGTTCCTCTACGTCGACGAGGTCGTCACGCCCGAGGGTCTCGAGGGCGTGCCCCGGCGTGACATCCAGTCGCTGCTCAAACCGGGGCAGCAGATCATGGTTCAGGTCGTCAAAGACGCGATGGGTACCAAGGGTGCCCGCGTGACCACCGACATCAGCTTGCCGGGACGCTTCCTGGTGCTCATGCCGTTCTCGGAGTTCGTCGGTGTCTCGAAGAAGGTGCCCGAACCCGAGCGCGACCGGCTCCACGACATCATCACGCGTCACGTACCGCCGAACATGGGCGTGATCGTGCGCACTGTCGCCCAGGGCGCTTCCGAGCGCGACCTGACGAGCGACCTCGAGTTCCTGCTGCGGCTGTGGAAGCGCGTCAACCACCAGGCGACCGAGGCGCTCGCGCCCGAGATCATCTACACCGAGATGGACCTCGCGCTGCGGCTCGTGCGCGACGTGTTCTCGGAGGACCACCGGCGGCTGATCATCGACAACCGCGCGACGTTCGACAAGGTCGTCTCGTTCCTGAAGAAGACCTCGCCGCAGCTCCTGCGGCGCGTGCAGCTCTACAAGGACCGCACGCCGCTGTTCGAGCAGTACGCGCTTGCGCCGGTCATCGAGTCGGCGCTCCGGCGCACGGTACCGCTGCCCAGCGGCGGCTACCTGACGATCGACAAGACCGAGGCGCTGACGGCGATCGATGTGAACACCGGGCGGTTCGTCGGCAAGAAGAGCCTCGAGGACACCATCGTCAAGACCAACCTCGAGGCCGCCGAGGAGGCCGTTCGCCAGCTCAGGCTGCGTGACATCGGTGGCATCGTCGTCATCGACTTCATCGACATGGAGGAGCCGGCGAACCGGTCGCTGCTCCTCGAGCGGCTCGGCGCGGCGCTCGAGCGCGACCGCACCAAAACGCGCATGAGCGACGTCTCGCGCCTGGGCCTCGTCGAGATCACGCGCAAGAACGTGACCGAGGGCCTGTACGGCGTGCTGACCGAGCCGTGTCCGACGTGCGGGGGAGAGGGACGCGTGGTGTCGCGGACGACGCGGCGCATCGCGGTCGAGCGGACCATGCGCGAGATGCTGCGCACGGGCAAGTCGAACGCGTACCTGTTCGGCGTGAACCCGCAGACCTACGAGCTGGTCACGGCGCCCGGGCTCAACATCGCGGCCACCCTGCGTGCCGAGACCGGCAAGCAGGTCTCGATCGTGGCCGACGAGGAGGCCGGGCCCACCGAGGTCCGCGTGCTCATCGAGGGCCGCACGGGGCTGCTCCGGCGTGCCTTCGAGTAGGGACGGGTCCGTCGACCCGGGCGTTGGATACGCCCGGGGGCGTTGTTGTAGCGAAGCGCGTTGACGCTGCCGAGGACGCCTGTTAGCATATCTCCTCGCGCATTGATTCGAGTGGAAGGTTCCCGCATGTACGCAATCGTTGCTACCGGCGGCAAGCAGCTCAAGGTCGCTGCCGGCGACGTCGTGACCGTGGAGAAGCTCGCTGCCCCCGTGGGTGAGAGCGTCACGTTCGACGTCGTCTTCCTGGCCGACGGGGACTCGATCGTGGTCGATCCCACCGCGCTTGCGAGCGCGAAGGTCACCGGCGAGGTCGTCGAGCACTTCAAGGGCGACAAGGCCGTCATCTTCAAGTTCAAGAAGCGCAAGGGCTACAAGGTCCTCAAGGGCCACCGCCAGGAGCTGACCCGCGTCAAGATCACGGACGTAGCAGCCGATGCCGCTCCGGCCAAGAAGAAGGCTGCTCCGCGCAAGAAGAAGACCGAAGAGCCGGTCGAGGCCGCCGTTGAGGCGACCGAGGCCGCCGAGCAGGACTAAGGCAGGGATCGGAAATGGCCCATAAGAAAGGTCTCGGCTCCACAAAGAACGGTCGCGACTCGCGCGCCAAGCGTCTTGGCGTGAAGCGTTTCGCGGGCCAGGAGGTCACCGCCGGCACGATCATCGTGCGCCAGCGTGGCACCCACATCCACCCCGGCGAGAACGTCGGCCGCGGTGGCGACGACACCCTGTTCGCGATGTGCGACGGCGTCGTCGAGTTCACGCACGGCCTCAAGCGCCGCGCGCACGTTCGACCGCTCGGGGCGTAAAGGCCCGTTCGGCAACCTGTTTGAAGCGCCGCGAGCCCTCCGCTCCTCACCCGGGGCGGGGGGCTCGTTCGTATAGAATGACCGGGAGCGCCGCTCCCGCTGACAGAAGCGAGCACAGCGTGTTCATCGACGAGGTCAAGATACACGTCAAGGCCGGTGACGGCGGCGCTGGCTGCATGTCGTTCCGCCGGGAGGCCCACGTGCCCAAGGGCGGCCCGGACGGTGGCGACGGCGGGCGTGGCGGCAGCGTCGTGCTCAAGGCAGACGGTGCGGTCTCCTCGCTCATCGACTACCGCTACAAGCGCCACTTCAAGGCGCAGCGCGGCACGCACGGCAAGGGCCAGATCCGCCACGGCGCTGGAGGCGAGACTCTCGTGCTCAGGGTGCCGCTCGGCACCATCGCTCGCGACGCCGAGACCGGCGAGGTGCTCGGGGACCTGACCGTCGACGGCCAGGAGCTGACCGTGGCCGAAGGTGGCCATGGCGGCCGCGGCAACATCCACTTCGTGACGCCCACGCGGCGCGCTCCCGCCTTCGCCGAGCTGGGCGAGCCCGCCGAGGAGCGGTGGATCGAGCTTGAGATGAAGCTGCTCGCCGACGCCGCGCTCGTGGGCATGCCGAGCGTCGGCAAGAGCTCGCTCATCGCGCGCATGAGCGCGGCGCGGCCCAAGATCGCCGACTATCCGTTCACGACGCTCGTGCCCAACCTGGGCGTCGCCAAGGCGGGCGGGCGCTCCTTCGTCGTCGCCGACATTCCCGGGCTCATCGAGGGCGCGAGCGAGGGCAAGGGGCTCGGTCACGAGTTCCTGCGCCACATCGAGCGGACCGCCCTGCTGCTCCACGTGGTGGACCTGACCGGCGGCTACGAGGACCGCGACGCCGTCGAGGACTACGAGATCATCACGCGCGAGATCGCGGCGCACGCCGCCGAGCTTGCCGAGAGGCCCGTCATCGTGGTCGGCAACAAGGCCGACGTCGAGGGGACCGCCGACGCGTCGGCACGTCTTCGCGAGCGTGCCGAGAGCGACGGCGTGCCCTACTTCGAGGTCTCGGCGGTGACCGGGGCCGGGATCGACCCGCTCATCCTCTCGGTCGCCGAGCGCGTCTACGAACTGCGCAGTTCCGCCGTTCGTGAGGCCGGCGGCGAGACCCGTCAGGTCTGGACGCACCGGCCCAAGGGCGACAAGGAGTTCATCGTCCGGAACCTTGGCGGCGGCGTCTTCGAGGTCACGGGTCGTGGCGTCGAGCGCATGGTGATCATGACCGAGTGGAACAACGAGGAGGCCATCGCCTTCCTGCAGAAACGGCTGGTCAAGGCGGGTGTCGAGCGCGCGCTCTCCGAGGCCGGCGCGGTCGACGGCGACGAGATCCGCATCGCCGGCAAGGCGTTCTACTTCGAGAGCGCGCTCGAGCGCGACCCCGAAGTCGCCTACATCGAGGACGATCTGGACGAGGAGGACGAGGCGTGACGCGCCGCATCGTGATCAAGGTCGGCTCGTCCACGCTCACCGGAGACGGCGGCGGGATCGACCACGGTTACGTCGAGTCGCTCGTCGACCAGGTCTGCGCGGTCCGCGGGAGCGGGTGGGAGCCCGTGCTCGTCTCCTCGGGAGCCATCGCCGCCGGCGTCGAGCACCTGGGGCTCTCAGCGAGGCCGACCGACATGCCGTCGCTGCAGGCCGCGGCGTCCGTGGGGCAGGTCGTGCTCGTGGAGACGTACGCGCGCCGCTTCGCCGAGAAGGGCGTCACCGTGGGCCAGGTGCTGCTCACGCGCCACGACACGGGACACCGCGAGTCGTTCCTTCACGCGCGCGACACCTTCGAGCGGTTGCTCGCCTTCGGCAGCGTGCCGATCGTCAACGAGAACGACACCGTCGCCGTCGACGAGATCCGCTTCGGCGACAACGACTCGCTCGCGGCCCTCGTCGCGACGATGGTCAATGCCGAGCTGGTGGTGCTCCTCTCGGACATCGAGGGGCTCTACGACGCCGATCCGAGGCGGAGCAAGGAGGCCAAGCTGCTCGCACAGGTCGACGAGCTCACCGAAGACCTGGTCGCCGCGGCGGGCGGGAGCGGTAGCGAAGTTGGCAGCGGGGGCATGGCCACCAAGATCGAGGCGGCCAACATCCTCATGAAGGCCGGCATCCCCATGGTGATCTGCGACGGGCGCCGCGAGGGCGTGGTCGTCTCGGCGGCGAACGGCGAGGCCGTCGGTACCGTCTTCACGGGCGGTGAGGCGACGCTGGGCGCGCGGAAGCTCTGGATCGCGCTCGGTCGCAACGCCGCCGGAGCGATCGTCATCGACGACGGCGCGTGCGAGGCGCTCAGGCGCCGCAACACCTCACTGCTGCCCGCCGGCGTGGTGGGTGTCGAGGGGCCGTTCGATGCGGGCGATGCGGTAGTATTGAAGGACCGTTCGGGGGCCATCGTGGCCCGAGGGCTGGCCGAGATGGGCTCGGCGGAACTCGAGCGGGTCAAGGGACTGAAGACGGCGGAGATCGCCGAGAGGTTCGGGCAGGTCGCAGCGGACGAAGTCGTGCACCGCGACCGTCTGGTCGTACTGTAGGCGGCCGTGGGGTCGGCCGGGGAAGTGGAGGGACCGATGTCGGAGGTTCTGCAGCTCGCAAACCGGGCCCGTGAGGCCGCCACTCGCCTGGCGATCACGCAGGCCGAGACCAGGAACCGCGCGCTGCTCGTGATGTCGCACGCACTGGTCGCCAAGCAGGACGAGATCCTGGCCGCCAACCAGCTCGACATGGACGCCGCACGCGCCAAGGGCGTGCAGGCCGGACTGCTCGATCGTCTCGAGCTCAACCCGGCGCGCATCAAGTCGATGTCGGAAGCGCTCAAGGCGCTCTCGCTGCTCCCAGACCCCATCGGTGAGGTCGTCGAGGGTCACACGCTCTACAACGGGATCGAGATGACCAAGGTCCGCGTCCCGCTCGGCGTGGTCGCGATGATCTACGAGGCGCGTCCCAACGTCACGGCCGATGCCGCGGGCCTGTGCGTCAAGACCGGCAACGCCGTGATCCTGCGGGGCGGCTCGCTCGCCATCAACAGCAACCTCGCGCTGGCGCGCGTGCTCGCGACCGCCGCCGCGAGCGTGGGCCTGCCCGACAGCTGCATCCAGGCGGTGGAGTCGACCGAGCACGAGGCCGCCAACGAGCTCATGAGCCTGCACGGACTGATCGACGTGCTCATCCCGCGCGGCGGCGCCGGCCTCATCAAGAGCTGCGTCGAGAACTCCAAGGTGCCGGTCATCGAGACGGGCACCGGCAACTGCCACATCTACATCCACTCGGCCGCCAGCGCCGAGATGGCGAAGCGCATCGTCATCAACGCCAAGTGCCAGCGCCCCGCGGTCTGCAACGCCGCGGAGTCGCTGCTCGTCGACGACGCCGTCTACGACCGTGTCCTGCCGCCCATCCTCAAGGAGCTCGAGGAGAACGGCGTCACGATCTACGCCGACGAGAAGACGCGCGGACTGGGCGCGGTCATGCGCATCGAGCCCGCCAGCGACGACGACTGGGGCACCGAGTACCACGACCTCAAGATGTCGGTGAAGGTGGTCTCGGGGCTGGACGAGGCGATCCGCCACATCAACACCTACGGGACCATGCACTCCGAGGCGATCATCACCGAGGACTACAACGCCGCTCGCCGCTTCCTGCACGAGGTCGACGCAGCCGCGGTCTACGTGAACGCGTCGACGCGCTTCACCGACGGCGGCGAGTTCGGGCTGGGCGCCGAGATCGGCATCTCGACCCAGAAGCTGCACGCGCGTGGACCGATGGGCCTCGAGGCGCTCACCTCGACCAAGTACCTGCTCATGGGCAACGGGCAGATCCGCGAGTGAGGAGCGGCGTGCGTCTCGGCATCATGGGTGGCACCTTCGACCCGATACACTTCGGGCACCTCGTGACCGCCGAGGAAGCACTCGTACAGTTCAACCTCGACCGCGTGCTGTTCATGCCCACGGGCCAGCCCGCGTTCAAGGCCGACGAGCGCGTCACTCCCGCCGAGCACCGCTACCTCATGACAGTCATCGCGACCGCCTCCAACCCCGACTTCGACGTGAGCCGGCTCGAGGTCGACCGGCCCGGGCTCACCTACACGGTCGACACGCTGCTCGCGCTGCGCGACGAGTACGGCCCCTCGGCGGAGCTGTTCTTCATCACCGGCGCCGACGCGATGTGGGAGATCGTCGCGTGGAAGGACGCCGACACGATCGCCGAGGTCGCGACGTTCATCGCGGCCACGCGCCCCGGCTACGACCTCGACGCAGCGCGCCGCTCGCACGAGGAGGCGGCGACGCGGTTCCGCATCGAGTACATCGAGGTGCCGGCGCTCGCGATCTCCTCGACCGACCTGCGTCATCGCGTCAACGAGCGACGGCCCATCCGCTACCTGACCCCAGAGTCGGTCGTCGCCTACATCGAGAAGCACGGGCTCTACCGGGAAGCGGTGTAGCCGTGCCGCCCGTCAGCTACGACGACGCCGCGAGTGCGGTCCGCTCGCGCCTCGGCGCGAAGGCGGCCGGGCACTCCGAGCGCGTCGCCGAGACCTCGGCGGGGCTCGCGGTCGCGTACGGCGCCGACATCGACGACGCGCGGCTCGCGGGTTTGCTGCACGACTGGGACCGCGAGGTGCCGCGCGGCGAGCTGGTCGACACCGCGCGCGATGCCGGGCTCGCCGTGAGCGACTCCGACGTCGCCGTCCCCAAGCTGCTGCACTCACGCACCGGCGCGGCCGCGGTCCGGGCGCGATTCCCGGAGCTGCCGGACGCGGTCGTCTCGGCGGTTTCGAAGCACACGGTGGGCGCGGTCGAGATGAGCGACCTGGACCGGATCGTCTTCATCGCGGACATGATCGAGCCGGCACGGGACTACCCTGGCGTCGAGGAGCTGCGCGACGCGGTGGGCACCGTCTCGTTGGCGGAGCTGTTCGCGCTGGCGTACCAGCAGTCCGTGCGGCACCTGGTCGACGCGCGCAAACGCATCCACGAGGACACGGTCGCCGTGTGGAACGCTCACGTGGCGGGTGATTCGCGATGAGTGACGAGACGCCGCTCGACAACGGCACCGGAGCGACGGCGGGGGAGAACGGTAGCGCCAACGGTGCGGCCGGCGCGAACGGCGCGCCCGACACGACGCCGGAAGGCATCCCGCGACGCGCCAAGTCGCGCAACGCACCGCCGCCGCCCAAGGGGTATCGCCAGACGCGGCGGGGTTCGAAGTCGGCGAAGTCCACCAAGCGCGCCGAGCGCGCCGAGAAGGTCTCGGTGGGCTTCTCCCGCACGGGGAAGCTGCTGCGCGACATCGGCTACTACCTCGCGCTCGCTTTGGGCAGCCTGCTCGTCGGCATCATCATCGCCGCGCTGCTTGCCTACGGCATCAACGCGTTCGCGCGCTGGAACGCGATCCGCATCGCCGAGAAGAACGGTTCCCGCTCCGAGCTCGAGAAGCGGTCTAAGGAGAACGTCCTGATCATCGGCGAGAAGGACGGCCAGGCCACGGGGTTCATGGCCATCCGCGTCGATCGGAAGGGCAATCAGGTATTCGGCATCGCGATTCCCGATGGCGCGTTCATCGAGGTACCCGGGCAGGGGTTCGAGCGTGTCGGCGAGAGCTTCGCCGCAGGACCTGAGATCTCGCTGGCCGCGATCGCGAACTACCTCACGGTGCCCTTCAAGACGTTCATGGTCGTTCCCGCGCAGACGTACGCCGACGCCATGAAGGCGCAGTCCCTGAACGGCATCACCAAGGCCGTGACCAAGTCGAACATGTCCGAGGACGACCTTGCGGCACTCTCGAGGGACCTGGCCGCGATACCGCAGAAGAATACGGCGATCGTGCCGCTGCCGGTGAAGCCGATCAAGCTGGGCAGCCAGACGTACTTCGAACCGCAGCGCGAAGAGGTCGCCGACCTGCTGAAGCAGTGGTGGGGCGTGGACGCGAGCCAGACGGCGAACGTGACGCGTGTCATCCTGTACAACGGTGCCGGCACCCCGGGCATCGCGGGTGAGGCCGCGCAGCAGCTCATCCGCTCCGGGTTCCGGGTCGTCGACACCAAGAACGCCGACAGCTTCGACTACGCGACCACCAAGATCGTGGTCCAGAGCGGCGACAAGTCGCAGGGCGACGAGATCGCGAAGGTCCTGGGTGTGGGCACCGTCGAGATGAAGCCGTCCGACCAGGACGTGGCCGAGGTCATCGTGATCGTGGGCAAGGACTACAAGCCGCCGGCGCCGGCCGGCCAGAAGGGAACGAAGTGAGCTCGAAGGTAAAGGAACTGAACTCGAAAGACTGGGCGCTGATCGCCGCGGAGGCCGCGAGCGACAAGAAGGCGACCGACATCGTGGTGATCAACGTCGGCAACCTGCTCGTGGTCACCGACTACTTCGTCATCGTGAGCGGCAACACCAACATCCAGGTCCGCGCGATCGCGGACGAGGTCGAGGAGCAGCTTCGCGAACGCGGCGGAATCAAGCCGATCGGCCGAGAGGGCGAGGACGAGGCCAAGTGGCTGCTGCTCGACTACGGCGACCTGGTGATTCACGTCTTCCAGCCCGAGGAGCGCGACTTCTACCGCCTCGAGCGTCTCTGGGGCGACGCGCCGCGATTGGCGCTGCCCGCGAGCGTCGAGGGGCGCGCGCCGCTCGCGCCGCCGCGACCGGAGGCGGTCGGCGGCGAGGACGCGGAGGCCGCAGACGGTGCTGCGACCGAGCCCGGTGACGCCGAGGCGGCCGAGTAGCCGGTGCGCAAGGAGCTCTTCGCCCGCTACGGCGTCCAGGCCGCGCTCTTGGGCGTCGCCATCATCTGGGGATGGGCGTTCGTCGCCGTCGCCGACGCGATCCAGCGCTACCCGATGTACGCGTTCCTGGGGTGGCGTTTCGCGCTCGCAGCTGTCGCGTTCGTCGTCTTCTACCCGCGCGTCTTGGCGCGATTGAACTGGCGTACCGTGCGCTTCGGCCTGCTCGCCGGAGTGCTTCTCTCGGCAGGCTACATCTTCCAGACGTGGGGCCTCGACGGTGCGACCAGGACCACGCCGGCGCGCGCGGCCTTCATAACCGGCCTCTACGTGGTGATCACGCCGCTGCTGCAGGCGGTCTTCCTGCGCAAGCGCCCCAAGGCCGCGACCGTGATCGGCGCGGTCATAGCACTCGGGGGCCTGTGGCTCATGTCCGGGATCGGCGCCGAGACGGGCGGCTGGGTCTTCGGCGACACGCTGGTGGTCATCTGCGCGTTCGCATACTCGTTCCACATCCTGGTGCTTGGCTCGACCGACGAGGGTCACGACGTGGCGGTTCTCACGCTGGTGCAACTCGCGACTGTCGCCGTGACTTGCGGGATCATCTCGGCGGTCAAGGAGCGTGTGGGACCGCCGACCGATCCCTCGGTCATCTTCGCGATCGTGCTGACCGGCGTGCTGGCCTCGGCGTTCGCGTTTGTCGTGCAGACGTGGGCGCAGCGCGAGCTGCCACCGTCGCGGGTGGCGCTCATCCTCGTCTCCGAGACGGCGTGGGGCGGGGTGTTCGGCTGGAGCGCGGCAGGTGTGTGGCCGCCGCGCGAGGTGCTCGGGGCCGTCACCATGTTCGCGGGTCTGGTCATCTCGGAGGCGGTCGCCGCGCTGGCGCCGCCGAGCGAGCACGTCGTGCTCGAACCGGCGGTAGAGGGCATGCCGGCGCCGGTGATCGAACGCTCCGTCAACAGCTCGGACCGCCCCGCCGACCAGGCCGCCGACGAGGCCGCAGAGTAGGGTTGACCCGCCCCGAGCCGCTGGTATACTAGCGCCTGCGCCTGAACGGGGCGCACCCAGATGTGGGGCCATAGCTCAGCTGGGAGAGCGCTTGGCTGGCAGCCAAGAGGTCAGGGGTTCGATCCCCCTTGGCTCCACCAAAGATCACTCGATGCCCGCCGGAGACCCGGCGGGCGTCTTCGTTCTCGGAGTGCGGCGCGGCGGCGCGTTCGGTAGAATCCGTCTCACGCGCGTGGCGGTGCCGGCCGGCCCCGCGGTGCGCCCCATCGATTCCGACCGACGTGCAGCCCAGGGAGGCCTCGCGTGAGCGAGCAGTCGTACAACCCGCATGACATCGAGACCAAGTGGCAGTCCCAGTGGCAGAGCGAGGCGCTCTACCACGCGCGCGAGGACGCCTCCAAGCCTAAGAAGTACGTGCTCGAGATGTTCCCGTACCCCTCGGGCGACATCCATATGGGCCACGTCCGCAACTACACCATCGGCGACGTGATCGCGCGTCAGGCGAGCATGGCCGGCTTCGAGGTGCTTCACCCCATCGGGTGGGACGCGTTCGGCCTGCCCGCCGAGAACGCCGCCATCAAGAGCGACACCCACCCTGCGAAGTGGACGTACGCCAACATCGAGACCCAGGCGGCGTCGTTCAAGCGCATGGGCTTCTCCTACGACTGGGACCGCACCGTCAAGAGCTGCGACGTGGACTACTACCGCTGGGGCCAGTGGATCTTCCTCAAGTTCTGGGAGCGCGGGCTCGTCGAGCGCAAGAGCTCGCCGGTGAACTGGTGCCCGAGCTGCGCGACGGTGCTCGCCAACGAGCAGGTCGTGGGCGACGGCGTGTGCTGGCGCTGCAAGAGCGTGGTCGAGAAGCGCGAGCTCGAACAGTGGTACTTCAAGATCACCGACTATGCGCAGCAGCTCCTTGACGACCTGGACGACCTGCCCGGCTGGCCCGAGCGCGTCAAGACGATGCAGGCCAACTGGATCGGTCGCAGCGAGGGCGCCGAGGTCGAGTTCACGCTGTGCGATGAGGCCGGCGAGCCGACCGAGCAGCGGGTGACCGTGTTCACCACGCGCCCGGACACCCTGTTCGGCTGCACCTTCTTCCTGCTCGCGCCCGAGCACCCGCTGGTGCGCGAGTTCGTCGCAGGAACGCCGTTCGAGGCCGACGTCATGACCGTCGTCGAGAAGGCCGCACGCGAGACCGCCGTCGAACGACAGCTGGGCGAGCGCGAGAAGAACGGCGCGTTCACCGGCCGCTACGTCATCAACCCGGTCAACGGCGAGAAGGTGCCGGTCTGGGTGAGCGACTACGTGCTCATGGAGTACGGCACCGGTGCGGTCATGGCCGTGCCCAGCGGCGACCAGCGCGACTTCGAGTTCGCGCGCAAGTACGGCCTGCCGATTCCCCCGGTCGTGGTCGCCGACGACGACCCGCTGCTGGCCGAGCTGGCCGGCGTGGCCGAGCGCGTGCGCGCCGAGGTCCCGTGGGAGGTCGCGTTCGCCGGCGACGGCGTCATGGTGCAGTCGGGCGAGTTCACGGGCCTGCGCGGCGGCAAGGCGAGCGAGGGTATGCACGCGGTCACGGCCTGGCTCGCCGAGCGGGGCCTGGGCCGCGAGTCGATCAACTTCCGCCTGCGTGACTGGCTCATCAGCCGCCAGCGCTACTGGGGCAACCCCATCCCCGCGATCCACTGCCCTTCATGCGGCCTGGTGCCGGTTCCGATCGAGGACCTCCCGGTGGTCCTGCCGATGGACATCGACATCACCAAGGGCGAGACGCTCGCCGACCACCCCGAGTTCTACGAGACCACGTGCCCGAAGTGCGGCGGCGCCGCCAAGCGCGAGACCGACACGATGGACACGTTCACCTGCAGCAGCTGGTATTACCTGCGCTACACCGACGCGAAGAACGACACGGCCCCGTTCTCGGCGGACAACGCGAACTACTGGATGCCGGTCGACCAGTACATCGGCGGCATCGAGCACGCGATCCTGCACCTGCTCTACTCGCGCTTCTTCACCAAGGTGCTGCGCGACATGGGCATGGTCGAAGCCAAGGAGCCGTTCACCAACCTGCTCACGCAGGGCATGGTCAAGCTCGACGGCGCGACCATGAGCAAGAGCAAGGGCAACGTCGTCGCGCCCGAGGACATGATCGCGAAGTACGGCGCCGACGCGCTGCGTGCCTACATCCTGTTCATGGCGCCGCCCGACAAGGACCTCGAGTGGAGCTTCGAGGGCCTCGACGGCATGTTCCGCTTCCTTTCGCGCGTGTGGCGCTTCGTCGCCGACACGACCGAGGAGGTTGCGAGCGGCTGCGGCGTGGCCGCGGCAGGCGATCCCGCGAGCAAGAAGCTCCACCGCGAGCTGCACCGCGTGACCGCCAAGGTCACCGACGACGTCGCACGCTTCCAGTTCAACACGGCGATCTCGGCGGTCATGGAACTCACCAACGCCGCCTACGACTACCGCCGCGAGGTCCCTGCGGGCCAGCGTGACCTCGCCTTGGTCAAGGAGGTCGCCGAGCGACTGACGCTGCTGCTCGCGCCGTTCGTGCCGCACATGAGCGAGGAGCTGTGGCGCGTGGTGCTCGGCGAGACCGAGTCGGTGCACCTCCAGGCGTGGCCGATCTACGACCCCTCGGCGATCGAGGCCGACGAGATCGAGCTGGCGGTCCAGGTCAACGGCAAGGTCCGCGGCAAGGTCACCGTAGCCGCCGACCTGTCCGAGGAGGACATCATCGCGGTCGCGCTCACGACGGTCGAGAGCTACGTCGAGGGCAAGGACGTCAAGAAGGTCGTCGTGGTCGCCGGCAAGCTCGTGAGCGTGGTCGTCGCGGGTTAAGGTCCCGGTCGGCTGCCGAGAAGGCCGCCGGCGCAGGATGTGTTCGCGGGCCGTGTGAAGGCGCGGCCCGCGCGGTCTGAAGTCACGATGGCGCCCCCTTCGCCAGAGTCGCGGAGGGGGCGTCGTCATGTCCGAGGAGCTGGCGGCACGCTTGCGGGTGCTCGCGAACCGCGCGGGTCTGGGCGGGGTGCCACCGGCCGTAGTAGGTGCCGCGCTCGTGGTGTTCGGGATGGCGGTCGTGTTCGCCGCCTGGCGCTGGTGGCCGGGACGAGCGGGCGGCGAGACGCTGTCGAGCACCTCGGCCGGCGAGCCTGGCCGGGTGGAGGTCGCGTCTGGGGTCTCGGTCGACGCGACCACCGGAGGCGGTGCGGCGGCGGGCGCGGCCGGCCGGCCGTCGAGTGGCGGGGCGACGGGCACGGTGTTCGTGCACGTGGTCGGCGCCGTGGGCCAGCCGGGCCTCTACGAGCTGCCGAGAGGCTCGCGCGTCGCCGACGCCGTCGGCGCCGCGGGCGGGCTGACGGGAGCCGCCGGGCAGGCGGGCATCAACCTCGCGCGTCTGGTCGAGGACGGCGAGCAGGTGGTGGTCCCCACCGCCGACGAAGTCGCGAAAGGCGCGCCGCCGGCGTCTGTCGGCGGGGCTACGGGCCCGAGCGCCGGCGCCGCGGCGAGCGCCGCGATCGTCGACATCAACACGGCCGATGCGGCCGCGCTCGACACGCTGCCGGGAGTCGGTCCCTCGACCGCGGCCAAGATCGTGGCCGACCGAGAGGCCAACGGCCCGTTCGCGTCACCGGACGACCTGGGACGCGTGCCCGGCATCGGCCCCAAGAAGCTCGAGCAGCTCAAGCCGATGATCCGTGTGCGCTGAGGTCGAAAGGCGGCCGCTGCTCAGGCCATCGCTGCCAGTGCTCGCGTGGGCAGCCGCCGCGCTCTGGGCCGCGCTGAGCGTCGCGGAGGCGGCGGCCTGGCGCGCCTACGCAGGCGGCGGGACCGCAGCCGTTTTGGGCGTCTATGCCGGGACGGCCGCGTGCGCGGCGGCTGCGGTCGTGTGCCTGCGTGCGCGGCGGCCCACGGCGGCGCTCGTCGTGCTCGCGCTCGCGTCGGGGCTCGCGCTGGGCGCGCTGCGATGGGCCGGCTGGAGTGCCGAGACCCGCACGCTCTCCGCCGCAGGCTCGCGCCGGTGGGCGGCCGAGGTGCTCGGCGACGAGACCGCCGGCGCGTACGGCAGCCGCTCGCAGGTGCGGCTCGAGGGCGGGGGCGTGGTGACGTGCCAGTGGCCCGACGGGCCGGTCCCGCCGATCGGCCGGCGGGTCGAGGTGCTCGGTAGCGTGAAAGCACCGGCGGCCGACGAATGGGGGAGACGCGACCACCGCGCGGGCGTCGTCGGGAGCCTGCGTGCACGCCAGGTCCGCGACGGCGGGTGGGCGCACAGCGTGCGGGGGTTGCTCGGCCCTCTACGACTGTGGGCCGTGGGTCGCGTGGCGCTGGTTCGCGGCCCGGGCGGAGACCTGCTCGCGGGTGTCGTGCTGGGCGACCGCAGGAGGCTTGCAGGCACCACTGCCGAGAACGACTTCAAGACCACCGGACTCACGCACCTTGTTGCGGTGTCGGGAAGCCACCTGGTGGTCGTGGCCGCGGTCGCGGGATGGGCGCTCGCGCGTCTGCGGGCGGGACGACGGACCCGTGCGGTGGTCGTGGCATCGATCGTGGGCGGCTACGTGGTGCTCTCAGGCGTGCAGCCGTCTGCCGTGCGCGCGTGGGTGATGGCGGTCGCTGCGTCGCTCGCGTGGCTGAGCGGCCGCCGGGCCGACGGCGCGTCCACGCTCGCCGTCGCGGCGGTGGCCGTACTGCTGTGCGCGCCGACGAGCGCCTTCGACCTGGGCTTCCGCCTATCGGTGGCCGCGGTCGCCGGGCTCGTGCTCTTCGCTCGGCTGGGGGAGGAGTGGATCGGGACGGCCTTGCCGGGCGTGCTCAGGTGGCTCGCCGCGCCCGTGTCGCTCACGCTCGCGGCGACCGTCTGCACGCTGCCGATGACCGTCTCCACCTTCGGGATGCTGTCGCTCGTCGCTCCGGTCGCGAACCTTGCGGTGGGACCGGTGGTCTCGGCGACTCTGGTCGTGGGGCTCGGCGGGCTCGCCCTGGCCGCGGTCGTGCCGGCGGTCGGCGCACTCGTGCTCGACGCGGCGGGTGCGCTCGGGGCGTTCTCGGCATCGGTCGCGGGATGGCTCGCGTCGTGGCCGCATGCGGCGGTGCCGCTCGGTCTGTCGGCGACGGCCGGATCGGCCGTGTGTGCATCGCTTGCCGCCGGCGTGTGGGTCTGCTGGCCGAGGGCGACGCGCGGGCGTGCCCGGACCTTTGGGGCGTGCGCGTGCGCCGCGGTGTGCGCGCTCGCGATCGGACCGCCCCCCGGGGGTGGGCCATCGCTCGAAGTACTGGACGTGGGGCAGGGAGACGCGATCCTCGTGCGCGACGGCGCGCACGCCGTGCTCGTGGACGCAGGGCCGGACCAGCAGTCCATGCGCGCGGCGCTGGGGCGCGCCGCAGTGCGCGGGCTCGATGCGGTGGTCGTCACGCACCTGCATTCCGACCACTACGGCGGTATCGGCGCACTGCGAGGCCTTGTTCGGCCCCAGATGGTCTGTGTGCCCGCGGGCTCGTTCGGCAAGCCGTCCGAGGGCATCGACGCGGCCGAGGAGCTCGTCGGCGGCGACGGGATCCGCGAGCTCGCAGCCGGCGACCGGCTGAGCGCGGGCCGCTGGACGTTGCGCGTGGTCTCGCCGAGCGGCCGCGTGCCGGACGCCGCGACCAACGAGGCGAGCGTCGTGCTCGATGCCTCGGCGCCGGGATTCCGGGCACTCCTGACGGGCGACGCCGAGAACGACGTGCTCGGGCCGCTGGTCTCGGCGGGGGTGCTCGGCGACCTGGACGTGCTCAAGGTCGGGCATCACGGGAGTGCCGGGGCCGTCTCGCCCGAGGTGCTGGGAGTGCTGCGGCCCGAGTGGGCGTTCGTGAGCGTAGGTGAGGGCAACAGGTTCGGGCATCCGCGTGTATCGACGCTGCGCGAACTCGCCGACGGCGGATCGCGCGTGGTTCGCACCGATCGCCAAGGAGACATAACGGTGCGCGCGGGCAGCCGAGGCTACCGCGTCTCCGTCAGCCGAAGGATGTCGGTCAGAGAGCGTGGCAGCTTCGCGGCGGCGTGTGCGACACTGTCCCAGTCCACTCCGCCGCGCTCCGTGCGTGCGGCGACGTCACGGGAGCCCCATGGTCAAAGACCTCTCCGAGTTCAAGCCCGCGTACCTCATCTTCGGCGAGCAGGAGCTGTTGCTCGAGCAGGCGCTCGACCAGCTCAGGCGCAAAGTCGGGGAGGTGGCGGACCTCGACTTCAACATGGAGACGTTCGACGGCGACAACGCCAACGCGAACGACGTGGTCGCCGCGTGCAATACCCTCCCGTTCGCCTCAGAGCGCCGCCTGGTGATCGTGCGCAACGTGGACAAGATCAACAAGGAGGGCACCGACGCGATCGTCGCCTACCTCGAGAACCCCGCCGAGACAACGATCCTGGCGCTGGTCGGCAAGAAGATCGCGAAGAACACGCGACTCTACAAGTCGGTCGACAAGCTGGGCGGGCTCATCGAGCGCGCCGCTCCCAAGCCGTCGGAGTTCCCGCGGCGAGTGCAGGACCTCTTTGCGCGCAAGGGCAAGCAGGTCTCACTCGAGGGCGCGGAGTTGCTGGTCAACGCGGTCGGACACGACCTTCGCCGGCTCTCTGTCGAGGTCGACAAGGCGGTGGCGTTCACCGCCGAGCGCGATCAGGTGACGGTCGAGGATATCGAGCAGGTCACCTCGACCACCGCGAAGGCGAAAGCCTGGGAGCTGGGTACCGTGTTCGCGAACCGCGACTGCGCCGGGTCGCTGCGGCTGGTCGAGCGGCTCGTGGGCGACGGCGAGTCGGTGTACGGCCTGCACGCGATCGTGCTGCGCAAGCTGCGAGAGCTCATCTCGGCGCGGGCGCTGCTGGATCGTGGCGCGGGTTCGGCCACGGAACTCGGCCGCGTGCTCGGCCGTCCCGACTGGCAGGTACGCGACCTGCCCCGACAGGCGAGGGGCTTCACGTCCGAGGAGCTCGTGGACCTGCTGCGCGCGGCCGCCGAAGGCGAGCGGGAAATGAAAACGAGCCGGGATCCCCGGCTCGTCTTCGAACGCTGGATCGTGAAGTCCTGCGGCTAGGCGGAAACGCCGTTCGCAGCCTTCATGATGCCCGACTTGCGGTTTGCGGCCTGGTTGGCGTGAATGACGCCCTTGCTGGCAGCCTTGTCGAGCAGGCGCGAGGCCTCGAGGGCCGCGGCCTTGGCGGCATCGGCGTCGCCGGCCTCGATCGCGACGTAGACCTTCTTGGTCGCGGTCTTGAGCGCGGACTTGACGGCCTTGTTGCGCTGGCGCGCCTTCTCGTTGGTGAGAACGCGCTTCTTCTGGCTCTTGATGTTTGCCACGTACTGATCCTTCCGAAAAGCGATGGTGCCCGTCGCAGTGGGATTTGGACGAACCCGAGGAGTCTAGCACACGGCCTCGGGCGGAGCCAAGCCATCTGCAGCGGCCGTCGCTGGCCACAGGCGCCATGAACGCCCGGGCGGAATCGTCGGCCGAGTGAACACGTGACGACTTGGGAACGAGGAAGGAACGGCAACCGTCAACAGGGGGTCATCATGAGTGTCGTAGACGACGTCAAGGAGTTGTATCCGCGCCTGATCGAGGGCGACGCCGGGGTCGTGCGGGCCTTCGCGTACAAGGCGACGATCGACGCCCCGCTCAGCGGCAAGCAGCTCCCTCCCGAGTTCGTGAGCGAGACGCGGGCATGGCTCGACCACCACCGGGCCAGCGTCCAGGACATCCACACGACGGTGACCCCCGATCGCGTGGTGCACGAGCTGCTGCTCGGTCTCGACATCGACGGCGAGCGGCACGAGTTGCCGGTGATGATCGTCGCCGACGTCATGGACGACACGATCCGCGACCTGCGCATCTATCACAGCACGTGGCCGCTGTACGGGAAGCACAGCCTCCGCCACCCGGTGATGCACTACTCCCTGCGCGAGAAGCCGGCCGAGCCGGTGGGGACGTATCACAAGGCGCTCACCAAGGGCGATGCAGACGCCGCGGACGGTGTCTTCGAGCCGGACGGGTCGGTGCGCGAGCCGGCAGGCGGGGAGTTCACGCACGCGGGAGCGGAACGCACGGCCTGGTACCGGCGCATCCTCGCCGACGGCCCCATCGCGCTGCACCTGGGCACGATCACGGACGACGGCGAGACCGTCGTCTACGAGTACGTCGTGGACAAGTGGGGCAGCGAGCGCATCACGCCGCAGTCGGGCGCGGCCGCGTACCAGCGCGGTGCGAGCGGCAAGCTCGTCTCGGCGAGGATCTACGACGACGTGGAACCGCCGGCGGCGATCGCCGGGGAGTAGCACTTCGCGGCGCGCCGGCTTCGCGGCGGCCGCGCGACCCTGCTACACTACCTCGGCTATGACGAACCCCGCGAACATACGAAACTTCTCGATCATCGCGCACATCGACCACGGCAAGTCGACCCTGGCCGACCGCGTGCTCGAACTGACCCACAGCGTCTCCGAGCGGGACATGATGGAGCAGGTCCTCGACTCGATGGACATCGAGCGGGAGCGCGGCATCACCATCAAGGCGCAGGCTGTCCGCGTCATGTACGACGCTGACGACGGGCAGACCTACCAGCTCAACCTCATCGACACGCCGGGCCACGTCGACTTCACCTACGAGGTCAGCCGTTCGCTGGAAGCGTGCGAGGGCGTCCTGCTCGTGGTCGACGCGACCCAAGGCGTCGAGGCGCAGACGGTCGCCAACGCGCTCATGGCCATGAACGCGCACCTCGAGATCATCCCGCTCATCAACAAGATCGACCTGCCGGCCGCCGATCCCGAGCGCGTGCGCCACGAGATCGAAGAAGGTCTGGCCGTGCCCGCCGACGAGGCGGTCCTGGTGAGCGGCAAGACCGGCGAAGGTGTCCGAGAAGCCCTCGAGTCGGTCGTGCACAACGTCCCGGCGCCAGTCGGAGACCCCGACGCGCCGCTCGCTGCCCTGATCTTCGACTCGTACTTCGACGCGTACCGCGGCGTCGTCGCGCTCATCCGCGTGGTCGACGGCTCGGTGCGCAAGGGCATGAAGGTCCGCATGATGGCGACCGACGTCGTGACCGACGTCGAGGAGGTCGGCGTCCGCCGGCCGGCCAACGAGCCCGTCGCCGAGCTGGGCGTGGGCGAGGTCGGCTACCTGATCACCGGCCTGAAGGACCCCGCGCAGGTCAAGGTGGGCGACACCGTCACCCTCGCCAAGCACGGCGCGAGCGAGCAGCTCCCCGGCTATCGCGAAGTGAAGCCGATGGTCTTCACCGGCCTCTTCCCGATCGACGGCGACCAGTACCCCGAGCTCCGCGACGCGCTCGACAAGCTGCGCCTGAACGACCCCGCGCTCGTCTACGAGCCCGAGTCGAGCCACGCGCTGGGCTTCGGGTTCCGCGTCGGGTTCCTGGGCCTGCTGCACATGGAGGTCATCAAGGAGCGCCTCGAGCGCGAGTTCGACCTCGACCTGCTGGCCACCGCGCCTTCGGTCGAGTACCACGCGTACCTTGCCAACGGCGACATGGTGGTCCTGCACTCGCCTCAGGACATGCCCGACCCCGCCAAGCTCGACCGGATCGAAGAGCCGTACCTCAACGCCACCGTGCTCGTGCCGCCCGACTACGTGGGTGCGGTCATGGAGCTCGCGATCTCGCGTCGCGCGACCTTCTCCAACATGCAGTACCTGTCCAAGAGCACGGTCGAGCTGCACTACGAGATGCCGCTCTCGGAGCTCATCATGGACTTCTTCGACCAGCTCAAGAGCCGCACGAAGGGTTACGCGAGCCTCGACTACGAGCCCATCGGCTACCGGCCGAGCAAGCTCGTGAAGCTCGACATCCTGCTCGCGGGCAAGGCCGTCGACGCGCTGTCGTTCATCGTGCACAAGGACAAGGCCTACGACCGCGGCCGCGTGCTGACCGAGAAGCTCAAGGACATCATCCCGCGCCAGATGTTCGAGGTGCCCATCCAGGCCGCCATCGGTGGCAAGGTGCTCGCCCGTGAGACCGTCCGCGCGATCCGCAAGGACGTGCTCGCCAAGTGCTACGGCGGCGACATCACGCGCAAGCGCAAGCTGCTCGAGAAGCAGAAGAAGGGCAAGAAGCGGATGAAGAACATCGGCGCGGTCGAGGTCCCCCAGGAAGCGTTCATGGCGATCCTGAAGGTGGACGAGTAGCCCGGCGTCTCGCCGAGGCGTGAGCGCGCCATGAACCCTCTCGCCGAGATACTCGCGCGCAACAACGTCGTGCTCGGTCCCATGGCCGGCATCACCGAGGCGCCCTTCCGCGGCATCTGCAAGCGCATGGGCGCCGGCCTCACCTACACCGAGATGATCAGCGCGACCGGGCTGCACTTCAACCCGGACTCCGAGGTCGCGCGCTCGCTCCTCACCTTCGATCCGGCCGAGGTGCCGTGCGCGGTACAGGTCTTCGGCGCGGACCCTGACCGCATGGCCGTGCAGTCCGCTCGCATCGTCGAGCTGCACGGCGAGCGCGTCGCCGCGATCGACGTCAACATGGGCTGCCCGGTCACCAAGGTGGTCGCGAAGGGCGAGGGGAGCGCGCTCATGCGCGAGCCCGAGCTCGCCGCGGCGATCGTCTCGGCCGTTACGCAGTCCGTGTATCCGACGCCCGTCACCGTGAAGATCCGCAGCGGCTGGGAGGCCGACGGCATCAACGCGCCCGAGTTCGCGAAGGCGATGGAGGCGGCTGGCGCTTCGGCGGTCGCGGTCCACGGCCGTACGCGCGGCCAGTTCTACAAGGGCCGGGCCGACTGGGACGTGATCGCGCAGGTCAAGCAGGCCGTCTCGGTCCCGGTCATCGGCAGCGGCGACGTCTTCAGTGCTGACGACGCGCTCGCGATGCTCGAGCGCACCGGCGTCGACGCCGTCATGGTCGCCCGCGGGGCGCAGGGCAACCCGTGGATCTTCCGAGAAGCCCGCGCGCTCATCGACCGCGGCGAGCGCGTGGCGCCGCCGACGCCGTTCGAGCGCATCGACATGGCGCGCGAACACGCCGCCGCGCTCCTCGAGTTCGGCGGCGAGCGGTCGTTCGTGCGCATGCGCAAGCATGTCGCGTGGTACATCGCCGAGATGCCCGGCGCGACCTTCGTACGCACGCGCGCCAACCACGCGGGCAGCTACGCCGAGCTCGACGAGCTGCTGCGCGAGTACCGCGACTACCTCGAGGAGCGGCTCGCATGAGCGACTTCGACGCCGCGCTCGAGTCGATCCTGGGGCCGCAGCTGCCCGCGCACCTCTACGTCCACGTGCCGTTCTGCGCGTCGAAGTGCGCGTACTGCGACTTCGCCTCGGTCGCCGGAGCCGATGACGCCCTGGTCGAGGCGGTGTTCGCGGGCATCCGCACTCAGCTCTCGCACTGGTCGCGGAGCGGGCTCGAGGGCGTGCTCGACACCATCTACGTGGGCGGCGGCACGCCCACCCTCGCCGCCGAGCAGGTCGCCGAGCTGCTGAGCTGGGTGCGGCGTCACTTCGTCGTCCACCCCGCCGCCGAGATCACCGTCGAGGCGAACCCGGACTCGCTCGACGCGCGCGTCGTCGCACTGCTCGCCGAGGCGGGCGCCACGCGGATCAGCGTCGGCGTCCAGAGCTTCGACGACACCGTCCTGCGGATGCTCGGGCGCCGGCACGACGCGGCCAGTGCGCTTCGGGCAGCCCTCGCGGTGGTCGACGGTGGGCTCGACCTCTCGGTGGATCTGATCTGCGGGGTGCCGGAGCAGACGATCACGTCGTGGTCGGAGACGCTCGAGCGCGCGGCGGCGACCGGTGCGCATCACGCGTCGGTCTACCCGCTCTCGATCGAGGAGGGCACTCCGTTCGACGCCGCGATCGGCGCCGGGCTGGTCGCCGAGCCGGACCCCGACGTCGCCGCCGAGATGATGGTCCTCGCCGAGGAGTCGCTCGGCTATCACGCGCTGGGGCGCTACGAGGTCGCGAACTACGCCGAGGACCGCGCGCACGAATCGCGCCACAACACCGCGTACTGGACGGGCCGTTCGTACCTGGGCGTCGGCCCGGGTGCGCACGGGATGCTCGACGCCCCGACCGCGCTCGCGGCGGGCATCGTGCGCGAGCTCGGGCCCGAGCTCGCCCGCGTCCGCTACGCGAACGCCGCATCGATCGAGGACTGGCTCGTGGTGCAGGGCGACACGGCCGAGACGCTGACCGCCGAGGAGGCGGCGCGCGAGGACGTGATGCTCGGCATGCGGCTCACGCGCGGCGTGCCCGCCGGGCAGGTGGCTGCCGCCGGACTCACCCGCACGCTTGAATCGCTGGCGGCCGACGGGCTCGTGACGCTCGCGGGCGAGGATGCGGCCGCGCGGTGGTGCACGACGCGGCGCGGGTGGCTGCTCGGCAACGAGGTCTTCGGGCGGATCTGGTCGGCGGGGGAGTAGGCTGCGGCGGCTGTCAGGCGTCGTCGCTCGGCGCGCCCGCGCCGGCGTCGGTGCCGCCGCTCGGCGCGCCCGCGTCGCTCGGCGGCTCGAGGAACCCTTCTCGGCACTCCTCGGGCTCCTTGGGCGGGCGCGTGTACCACAGCAACCAGCCGCCGATGCCACCGAAGAACAGCGTGAGCGCACTGAGGATCTCAACATCGGCGAAGAGAAGGCCGGCGCCGAACCGGAACCGTTCGATGATCGCGGTGAGCGCGAGGTAGAGCAGAACCAGTCCCAGGCCGGAGAAGACCCAGCCTACGGCGCGCAAGCAGCCCTTCATGCCCGGTTTGTCGCTCATGGGAGCATCGTACCCGAGCCGCGGGGTTCTCGGCAGGTAGGCACGCATTTCGCACGATGCTGGCACTCGCTATACTTGAGTGCCAGCTACGCAGATTCCGCGCGGCGGACGATGGGACCGGCAGGATTCGGACGAGCATCGGACGCGGCGCGACGGGAGGGACCATGCTCAACGATCGGCGACGGCGCGTGCTCCAGGCGCTCGTCGAGGAGTACATAGCAAGCGCGACGCCCGTGGGCAGCAAGACGCTCGTGAGCCGCTACGAGCTGGGCTGCAGCCCGGCGACGGTGCGCAACGAGCTCTCGATCCTCGAGGAGACCGGCTACCTGGTGCAGCCGCACGTCTCGGCGGGGCGCGTGCCCACAGACAGCGGCTACCGCAGCTTCGTCGACGACCTGCTCGAGCACGGCGGCGCCACGGTCGAGGTCGACGCCGAGACCGCCACGCGGATGCAGCGGGCTGCCGAGGTCGACGAGCTGATGCGCGAGACCTCGGCGGCGCTCACCCGGCTCACGAACTGCCTTGCCGTGGTGCTCGCGCCCAGCGTCTCGCTCACGCGTGTCAAGCGCATCGACCTGCTCTCGATGGCGCCGCGCCGCGCGCTGTTCGTGCTGATCACCGAGTCGGGCCAGGTCGTGAACCGCTCGATCGAGCTCGCCGAGGAGACCGCGCCCGAGCGCCTGGCCGAGGTAGAGCGGGCCCTCTCGGCGGCATTCGACGGGAAGCGCGCGGCCGACATCCGCCCGCTGCGCGAGGCGCTCGAAGCGGCGCACGTCGCCGACGAGCTCGTGCCACGCGTCGTCGACGAGATCCTCGACGCGCTCGCGGAGGCCGACCGCGACCGGCTCTACCACGTGGGAGTGCCGGCGCTGCTCGCGCAGCCCGAGTTTCATGATGCCGAGCGCGTACGCCCGCTCATCGAGTTCCTCGAGGACGGCATCTCGGTGCTCGAGGCGCTCTCGGAGGTACTCGGAACCAACACGCTCACGGTGCGCATCGGCCACGAGAACCGCCGAGAAGAACTCGGCAACATGAGCATCGTCGCCACCAACTACGGGACCGGCAGTGCCGACGGCGTCATCGGCGTCATCGGCCCCACCCGCATGGACTACTCGCGCGCCATGGCGGCCGTCCGCACCGTCGCGGACGGGCTGTCCGAGACACTCAGCTAGCACGCTCACCGAACGGAACGAAAGGACCGCACGTGCCCGCAGGGACCCAGGACCTCTACGAACTACTCGGCGTGGAGAAGACCGCGACCGATGCCGAGATCAAGAAGGCCTTCCGCAAGAAGGCTCGTGAGCTGCACCCCGACGTGAACAAGGCGCCGGACGCCGAGGAGCGCTTCAAGGAGGTCAACGCTGCCTACGACGTGCTCTCCGACCCCGACAAGCGCGCGCAGTACGACCGCTTCGGGACCGTCGGGCGCAACGGCGGCTACGGGCCGACCGGCGGGCCGGGCGGCGGCTACCAGTACGTCGACCTGGGCGACCTCTTCGGCGGGGGCGGTGCGGGCGGATTCGGGATGGAGGACCTGTTCAGCGCGTTCTTCGGCGGCGTCTCCGGCGCGGCGCGCGGCGGCGGCGTGCGGCTCGAGGGCCGCGACATGGCGATGTCGATCGTCATCACGCTCGCCGAGGCGGCTTCGGGCGCCGAGAAGGAGATCGTGCTCGACCGCCTCGCGACGTGCGACGTGTGTGGCGGGAGCGGCGCGACGCCGGGTAGCGAGGTCGTCACGTGCCCGGACTGCCACGGCACCGGCCAGCAGGTGACCCAGCGCAAGACGTTCCTCGGTACCATTCAGACCGCGTCCCCGTGCGAGCGGTGCGGCGCGACCGGCAAGGTCATCGACAAGCCGTGCGAGGAGTGCGCGGGCTCGGGCCGCGTGCCCGACCGCCAGCACGTCACCGTGACGATCCCGGCCGGCATCCGCGACGGCCAGCAGATCCGCCTCCGCGGCCTGGGAGAGGCGGGCATCCGCGGAGCGGCCGCGGGCGACCTGCTCATCACCGTGCGTATCAAGCCCGACGAGTACCTGCACCGCGAGGGCGACGACCTGCACTGCAGCGCGCGCGTCTCGATGGCGCAGGCCGCGCTGGGCGCCGACATCAAGGTGCAGGGCGTGCTCGAGGAGAACGAGGTCCACATCCCGGCCGGGACGCAGCACGGCGACACCGTGCGCGTGAAGGGCCGCGGCATGACGCGCTGGGGCGGGAGCGGTCGCGGCGACCTGATCTGCCACGTGGCGGTCCAGGTCCCCAAGAAGCTCACCAAGCGCCAGCGCGAGTTGCTCGAGGAGTTCGCCTCCGAAAGCGGCGAGGCCCACGCCGAGCACAAGAGCCCGATGCGCAAGCTCAAGGATTGGCTGGGCGGCTAACCGATGTCACTCCACCGCTTCTTCCTCACCGCTCCACTCGCCGAGGCCGATCCGGGCCTGCTGCCGCTCTCAGACGCCGATGCGCACCACGCCGTCGCCGTCCTGCGCGTGCGCGCCGGCGAGGAGATCGAGGTCGTCGAGCCCGGCGAGCAGATCGGCCTGTGGCGCGTCCGCATCGTCGAGGCTGCGGCCGACGAGGAGCGCGGGTGGCTCGTCGCCGAGAAGGTCGCGCGTCTCTCGTCGGCGCCGACCGGCCCCAACGTGACGCTGTTCCAGGGCGTGGCCAAGGGCGAGAAGATGGACACGATCGTCCGCCAGGCCGTCGAGGTGGGCGCGAACGAGATCGTCCCGGTGCTGTGCATGCGCACCATCGTCAAGCTCGACGAGCGCAAGTGCGCCGACCGCGGAGAGCGCTGGCGCCGCATCGCCGAGTCGGCCGCCAAGCAGGCCCATCGACTTCGCGTGCCCGACGTCTCGGACCCGGTCAAGCTCGCCGATGCACTGCCGCTGCTCGCCGAGTACGACGCGGCCGTCGTCCTGTGGGAGGACCACCTGGGCACCGGCATCGACGACGTGCTCTCGCGCGTCGCCGACGAGCGTCGCGCCAACGCGCGGGTCGCCGTGGTCGTGGGACCCGAGGGTGGGTTCTCGGCCGAGGAGGTCGCCGCGCTCGAGGTCGCCGGCGCGGTGCCGGCGTCGCTTGGGCCGAGCATCCTGCGCACTGAGACCGCGGCGATCGTCTCGCTCGCGCTCGCCGTCCACGCGCTGGGAGGGCTCGGGGCCGGCGGTGAGTGAGCGCGGGACCGCGGGAGCTGCGCCCGGCGCCGGCGTACCGGTGGCCGTGCGGACGCTCGGCTGCAAGGTGAACCGTGTCGAGAGCGAGGACATCGCCGCCGACCTGCTGGGCCGTGGAGCGCGGCTCGCGCCCGAGGACGAGGCGGCCGTCGTCATCGTCAACACCTGCACCGTCACCGGCGAGGCCGACGCCAAGGCTCGCAAGGCCGTGCGCCAGGCGCTCCGCGCTTCGCGCGGGCCGGTCGTCGTGGTGACCGGGTGCCTCGCCGCCGTCGACCGTGCCGCGCTTGAGGCGCTGGACGAGCGCGTGGTCGTCGAGCCCGCGAAGGAGCTGGTCGCGTCGCGCGTCGCCGAGCTGCTCGGCCTCGCGGACGAGCCGCACGCTCACGCGGTGCGCGCGGGCGAGGGCTTCCGAACCCGCGCGATGCTCAAGGTCGAGGACGGCTGCGACAACTTCTGCAGCTACTGCATCGTGCCCCACGCGCGCGGCGTGCCCCGCGGTGTACCGCTCGCCGACGTGGTCGCCGAGGCCGAGGCCCTCGTGGCGGCGGGGACCGGGGAGATCGTGCTCACCGGCATCAACCTGGGACGCTACCGCGACGAGGCCGTGCCCGACACCGACGCGCCGGCCGGCGTGGCGGACCTCGCGACGCTCGTACGCGCGGTCGCCGCGACCGGGATCGCGCGGCTGCGGCTCTCGAGCATCGAGCCGCCCGACCTCACGTCGCGCCTGCTCGGCACGCTCGCCGAGACCCCCGCGGTCTGCCCGCATCTGCACGTGCCGCTGCAATCGGGCTCCGACGCCGTGCTGCGCGCGATGAACCGCTCCTACACCGCCGAGCAGTTCGCGGGTTGGATCGCCGACGCGCGCACCGCGCTGCCCGGGCTCGCGGTGACGACCGACGTGCTCGCCGGCTTCCCCGGCGAGACCGACCAGCACGCCGCCGAGACGCTCGCGTTCGTCGAGCGCATCGGCTTTTCGAAGCTGCACGTGTTCCGCTACAGCGAGCGGCCGGGGACGCCGGCCGCGACGATGTCGGGCGCGGTGCCGCCCGAGGTCCGCGCGGAGCGCGCCGCCAAGCTGCGCGAGCTCGGCGAACGGATGCGCGCGGCGTACGTCGCGGCGCGGCAGGGCGGCGAGGCGGCGGTACTCGTCGAGCGGGTCGAGGACGGCGTCGCGACCGGCACGACCGAGGACTACCTGCGGGTTGAGCTGCCGGCGGCGGGGCGCGCGACGGGCGACGTGGTCGGGGTCGTTCTCGGCGAGCGGGGAGTGCGCGTCACGGGTTAGGCGGCCCGCGCCGCTCACGGTGCTAGAATCTCCCTAGGCGTCTGGGCACGCCTTTCGCTGTCCACACGCCCCACGAGAACCGTCACGAAACCGAGGTGCGCACGCCCCCGTGGAATCCACCCAGATCCGGCTCGTCGTCCCGCCCGAGCTCGACATGACGCGCCTGCTCGGCCAGGGAGACAGCCTGCTCCGCCTCATCGAGGACCAGTTCGAGTCCGACATCGCGGTCCGAGGCAACCAGATCACCATCGCCGGTGACCCCAACGACTCCCAGACCGTCTCGTCGCTCTTCGCCGAGATGATCAAGCTCGTCGAGCGCGGCGAGAACCTCTCGGCAGAGACCGTCGAGCGCTCCATCGAGCTCGTGAAGCACGGCGAGTGCACGCCGACGACGCTGCACGGCGACGTCATCCTCACGCACAAGGGCCGCGCGATCCGTCCCAAGACCGCCGGCCAGAAGCGCTACGTCGACGCGATCCGCAAGAACACGGTGACCTTCGGGATCGGCCCCGCCGGTACCGGCAAGACCTACCTCGCGATGGCGATGGCGGTGACCGCCCTCAAGCACAAGGAGGTCGGCCGCATCATCCTCACGCGCCCCGCGGTCGAGGCCGGCGAGTCGCTCGGCTTCTTGCCGGGCACGCTCACCGAGAAGGTCGACCCGTACCTGCGCCCGCTCTACGACGCGCTCTTCGACATGATGGATGCCGAGAAGTCCACGGCGCTCACCGAGAAGGGCGTCATCGAGATCGCGCCGCTGGCCTACATGCGCGGCCGCACCCTCAACGACTCCTTCGTCATCCTCGACGAGGCGCAGAACACGAGCCCCGAGCAGATGAAGATGTTCCTCACCCGCCTGGGGTTCGGCTCCAAGATCGTCATCACCGGCGACGTCACCCAGGTCGACCTGCCCAAGGGCGCGTCGGGCCTCAAGCAGGTCCGGAGCATCCTGGGCGGCGTGCCCGACATCGAGTTCTGCGACCTGACGGGCAAGGACGTCGTGCGCCACAAGCTCGTGCAGCGCATCGTCACCGCGTACGCCAAGCACGACGAGCTCGTCGCCGCCGAGGAGGCGAAGGCGTAAGCCTCGGCCATGAGCCGCTACCACGAGATCACCAGCCGAGCGCTCGCGCGGCTTCCGCATCGCTTCCAGACGCCGGTCGGCGGCCGCGTCATCGTGTTCTGGCTCGTCGCCGGGATCTCGTTCACGATCGTGCTCATCGGCGCGGGCGCCGCGCTTCTCGGCGACATGGTGGACGGCACGCCGCTCTCGCTCGCCGCGACCTCGGCGCTGTGGGGCGCGGTCGGCGCGGCCACGGCGACGCTGCTCGCGCTCATCGTCGTGCCGTTCCTGCGCGACGGGCTCGGCCTGGCCGAGGACATCAAGCTCCTCGAGGCCGCCAGCCCGGCCCACCCGCTCATGAAGGAGCTCATCACCAAGGCCCCGGGCACCTACACGCACTCGGTCGCGACCGCGAACCTCGCCGAGGCCGCCGCCGAGGAGATCGGCGCCGACCCGCTCGTCGTGCGCGTGGGCTCCTACTACCACGACATCGGCAAGATCCGCCGCCCGGTCTTCTTCTTCGAGAACCAGCGCAACGGCTGCAACCCGCACGACGAGGCCAAGCCGACCCTCTCGGCGCTCATCATCACGGCGCACGTGGGGGACGGCAGCCAGCTCGCCGAGGAGTACCGCCTGCCGCCGCGCATCCAGGCGATCATCCGGCAGCACCACGGCACGAGCCTCGTGCGCTACTTCTACAACAAGGCCGCGGCGCAGGACGCCGCCGTCTACGAGTCGGACTTCCGCTACCAGGGCGAGCGTCCCACCAGCCGAGAAGCCGCGATCGTCATGCTCGCCGACAGCAGCGAGGCCGCGGTCCGCGCGCTCAAGGACCCGAGCGAGCCGCGCGTCGAGGCCGTGGTGCGCGCCATCGTCGCCGAGAAGACCGCCGATCACCAGCTCGAGCTCTCGGAGCTGACCGACGACGAGATCGAGCGCGTCGTGGGAATCTACTCGCGGATGCTCGTGAGCATGTACCACGCGCGCTGCGAGTACCCCGCCGCGCCGCAGCGACTTGTGGAGGAGGCCGCCCGTGCTGATCAGCATCGTGAGCCATCGCGAGCCTGAGCCGCTCGACCTGTCCGCCTTCGAGCGGCTCGCCGCCTTCGCGCTCGAGCGCGAAGACGCGCCCGAGAACTGCGAGCTGTCGATCGCGGTCGTCGACCTCGACGAGATGTCGCAGCTCAACGAGCAGTATCGCGGCAAGGAAGGTCCGACCGACGTGCTGTCGTTCGGCTGCGACGACCCGTGCGCGGTGCTCGGCCCGGACGAGCCTGTCACGCTCGGCGACGTGGTGATCGCGCCCGCGGTCGCCGAGACGCAGGCCGCCGAGTACGGCCACACGGTCGAGGAGGAGCTCAACCTGCTCCTCGTCCACGGCGTGCTGCACCTGCTCGGCTACGAACACGAGGAAGACGACGAGGCGGCGGCGATGCAGGCGCGCGAACGCGCGATCCTGATCGCGTGGTCGGCAGCGAGCTAGCGTGGCGCCCATGCGCTCGCGCTCCATCCTCTGGAGCTTCAACTACGCGATCGAAGGTATCGTCTACGCGCTGCGCACCCAGCGCAACATGCGCATCCACGTCTCGGCGGCGATCCTCACGCTGCTTGCGGCGATCGTGCTGGGCGTCGACCGGCTCGCGCTCGTCGCGATCGTCTTCGCGATCTCGCTCGTCTTCGTGACCGAGCTTGTGAACACCTCGATCGAGGCCGCCGTCGACATCGCGACCGACCACTACGACCCGCACGCCAAGATCGCGAAGGACGTCAGCGCGGGTGCCGTGCTCGTCGCGGCGATGAATGCGCTGGTGGTCGCGTACCTCACGCTCTTCGAACCGGTGCGGCGGGTCGCACAGGTGGGCCTCGGGCAGATCAGGCTGGCGCCGGCGAGCCTGACGATCGTCGCGATGGGGCTCGTGCTGCTCGCGGTGCTCGTGCTCAAGGCGCTCTCGCACGAGGGCACCTTCATGCACGGCGGATGGCCGAGCGGGCACGCCGCACTCGCGTTCGGGGCCGCGTGGGCGATCGGCTTCATCACCGGCAGCGCGGCGGCCCTGGTCCTCGCGCTCGCGATCGCGGCGCTCGTCGCGCAGAGCCGCGTGGAGACCGAAGTGCACACGATCCCGCAGGCCGTGCTCGGCGCGGCGCTCGGCTCGCTCATAGTCATCGCCGTCTTTCAGGTATTCTTCCGATGAAGGCCCACGCGGAGCCGTGCGCGGACCGTGGGCCCGGAACCGACGCCCCCGACCTGCGGAGACCGCGTGGCACTCGCTAGCATCCTCGTCGCACTCGCGCTCGGCGTCCTCGCCGCGGTGCTGGCGGCGTGCGAGACGGCCGTGATGGTGCTGCCGATCGGCCGCGTCCACCGTCTCGAGGAGGCGGAGGCCGCCGGGTCCGGCGCGTTGCTCCAGCTTTCGATGCGCCCGCACCGCCTACGCGCGGTCTCGGCGTTCGCCGCCGCGCTCGCGTTCGCCTCCGTGGTCGAGCTCGGCATCGTGCTCGGCGACGCGATACCGCTCACGCCGCTCGTTTCGGTCAGCCGCACGCTCTACGTCGCGCTGCTGCTGGTGGTCGTCTTCGCACTCGCGCAGTCGCTGCCACGCACGCTTGCGATCGCCAACCCCGAGCGCGTGGGGCTCGGCACCGCCGGCGTGGCCGCCGCGGTCACCGCCGCGCTCTACCCGCCCGTGCGCCTGCTCGGCGTGCCGTGGCGCTGGGCGCTCCACCTTGCCGCGGGCGAGGTCCTGCCCTCGGCGTGGGTGACCGGAGGAGAGTACCGTTCGGCCGACAACGACGAGGAGACCGAGCGCGAGGAGGCCGAGGAGGCGATTCTGGAGGCGGTCTCCGACTTCGCCGAGAAGGTCGTGCGCGAGGTGATGGTCCCGCGCACGGACATGAACGCGCTGCCCGATACGGCGACCGCCGCCGACGCCGTCGCGATGATCCACCGCACCGGCAACACCCGGCTGCCCGTCTACCACACCACGACCGACGACATCCGAGGCGTGCTCTACGCCAAGGACCTGCTCGTCGCGCTCGCCGAGAACCGTGCCGAGGGGCCGCTGCTCGCCATGGCGCGGCCGCCATACTTCGTGCCCGAGACCAAGCCCGTCGAGGAGCTGCTGCTCGAGATGCGCGTCAAGACGCACATCGCGATCGTCGCCGACGAGTATGGTGGTACCGCGGGCATCGTGACGCTCGAGGACCTGCTCGAGGAGATCGTCGGCGAGATCTCCGACGAGTACGACCGCGAGGAGCCCCTGCTCGTGGACCTGGGCGACGACCGCTACGTCGTCGACGCTCGCTGGCCCGTCGACGACCTCAACGAGCTCTTTGGGACCGACATCGAGACCGACGCCGACTCCGTGGGCGGACTCTTCACCGAGGTCGCGGGGAAGATTCCCGATGTGGGGGAGTCCGTCGAGATCGAGGGATTGAGACTGACCGTGACCGAGCTTTCCGGCACGCGGCTGTGCAAGCTGACCGTCGAACCGTCCGTGCGGGACACAGACGAAGGAGAGAGCGATGCGTAACCTCACCCAACCGGACCTGGCGCTGCTCGCGTTCGCGAGAGAGGCGCAGGAGAAGGCGTACGCGCCCTACTCCAGCTTCCGCGTGGGCGCGGCCGTCTACGCCAACGGCGAGATCTTCCAGGGCGTCAACATCGAGAACGCGAGCTACGGCGCGACGATCTGCGCCGAGCGCGCCGCGCTCGCGGCGGCGGTCTCTGCGGGCTGCACCGACATCACCGGCATCGCCGTGGTCGGAGACTCGCAGTCGCCGACGACCCCCTGCGGCATCTGCCGCCAGGCGCTCGCCGAGTTCAACCCCGACCTGCGCGTCATCATGGGCGGCGTGACCGACGAGGTGCTCGTCATGACGCTCGACGAGCTGCTCCCCGAGGCCTTCGTGCGCGGCTTCCTCGACCAGGACGAGACGAAATAGCGTGCCGAAACCACCCAAAGACACGCCGAGAATGTCGGAGAGCGAGACCCGCAGCGGGTTCGTCGCCCTCGTCGGCCGGCCCAACGCCGGCAAGTCCACCCTCGCCAACGCGGTCGTGGGCTCCAAGGTCGCCATCACCTCCGACACGCCGCAGACCACCCGGCACCGCCTGCGCGCGGTGCTCGACCGCGACGACGCGCAGATCGTGCTCGTCGACACCCCGGGCCTGCATAAGCCGCACGACGCGCTGGGCGAGGAGCTGAACCGCTCGGCGCTCAAGGCGCTCGAGGACGTCGACGTGGTCGCGATGCTCGTCGACGCGCGCTCGCCCGTGGGCGGCGGCGACCGCTGGGTCGCGAGTCACGTCGCGCGGGTCAAGGGCGCGAAGAAGGTGCTCGTGCTCACCAAGGCCGACGTCGCGACCGAGAAGCAGGTCATGACGAACCTCTCGGCCGCGCGCAAGCTCGTCGACTTCGACGACGAGGTCGTCGTCTCGGCGCTGGAGGACTTCAACGTCGGCGGCTTCGTCGAGGCCGTCGTTCGCTACCTGCCCACCGGTCCGCGGTGGTTTCCGCGCGACATGCCCACAGACCAATCGCTCGAGGTCATGGTCGCCGAGTTCGTCCGCGAGAAGATCCTGCGCTCGACCCGCGACGAGGTGCCGCACGCGGTCGGCGTGGCCGTCGACGAGATCGACTACGACGAGAAGAGGGACCTCTGGTCCATCCTGGCCACCATCTTCGTCGAGCGGGACTCGCAGAAGGGCATCATCATCGGGAAGGGCGGCGCGATGCTCAAGCAGCTCGGCACCGAGGCCCGCGAGGACCTCGAGCGGCTGCTGGGCGGCCAGGTGTTCCTCAACCTCACCGTGAAGGTGAAGAAGGACTGGCGCCGCGACGCGTCGCAGATCCGCCGGTTCGGCTACGGGGAAGGTGCGTAAGGCATGGACATCACCCTCGACGCCCTCGCCGGTTCGATCGACCAGACGCTCCTCAAGCCGACCACCGGCTTCGGTGGCGGCGCCGAGTGGATCACGGCCAACGCCGAGCAGGGCTTCGCGACGCTGTGCGTCTCGCCGTTCCTCGTCCCGGTCGCAGCGCAGCGGCTCGCGGGCTCGGAGACGCTGGTCTGCTCGGTCGCCGGCTTCCCTCTGGGCTACATCAACACCGAGAGCAAGGCCGAGGAGGCCGCGCACCTGGTCGAGCTGGGGTGCGCCGAAGTCGACATGGTCATCCACATCGGCGCGCTGCTCGAGGGAGACGACGAATTCGTCCGCGACGACGTCGCCGCGGTCGTGCAGTCGGTGCGGCACGCGAGCGAGGGCCGGGGGCTGGTGAAGGTGATCCTGGAGACGGGGCACCTCTCCGACGAGGACATCACACGAGCGTGTGGGCTGTGCGTGGACGCCGGCGCGGACTTCGTGAAGACGTCCACGGGCTTCGGTCCGCGGGGCGCGAGCGTGCACGACGTCGAGCTCATGCGCGCCGCGGTCGGCCCGAACATCGGCGTAAAGGCGGCGGGCGGCATCCGCGATCTCGCGGCTGCGCTCGCGATGCTCGAAGCCGGCGCGAGCCGCATCGGCACCTCGGCGGGCGTCGAGATCCTCGCCGAGGCCTCCGCGCGCGGGATGTAGCGGTCCCTCGTGCCCGCGTACCCGCTCCACGCGCTCGTGCTGCGCAAGACCAAGCTCGGCGAGACCGACACCATCCTCACGCTGCTCGCCGACGACGGCCGGCAGGTCCGCGCCGTCGCGAAGGGGCTGCGTAAGCCAGGGGGTCGCTTCGGCGCGCGGCTCGAGCCGTACGCGGTCGTCGACCTGCTCGTGCACACCGGCCGCTCGCTCGACGTGGTGACCGAGGCGCGCACGGTCTCGTCGCACGCGGCACTTCGCGAGGACTTCGACCGCTCGGCCGCCGCGGCGGTCGTCGCCGACGTGCTCGACAAGATGTCGGTCGAGGGACAGCCGGACCTGCAGCTCTTCGCGATGTCGGTGACGACCCTCGACGTCATGGAGAGCGCGCCGCTCGAGTCGCTCGCGCCGCTGGTGATCGCGTTCCTCGCCAAGGCGATGGCGATGCATGGCTACCGTCCGGAGCTCGAGACGTGCGCGAGCTGCGGCGGCGCCGTGGGGGAGGGGCGCGGCTTCTCGGTCGCGGCCGGCGGCGCGATCTGCGAGTCGTGCGGCGGCCTCGACGCCGGCGTCGTGCGGTTCTCGCCCGAGGGCCGCGCGTGGCTCGAGCGGCTGCTGCGCGCGCGTATGGCCGAGGTCCCCGAGCTCGGGATGCCGCCCGAGGCGGTCGCCGACTGCTTCGCGCTGATGCGCTCGTTCGTCGCCTACCACCTGCCCGCGCGGCTCAAGGCGCTCGACTTCTACGCGGGTGTCGTCGCCGAGCAGCGCTGACGCGCCGGATCGGGCTTAGCGACGCGCACTGCGGCCCCCGCCGGGGACGCCGGGCGGGGGCCGCTGGGTGGGTCGCGTGCTTCTCGGCAGCTACTGGGCGAGGTTGGGGTCGAGCAACTCGCCGCCCATCACGTCGCCGCCCAACATGTCCGAGAACGTCTTCAGGTGGTCCTCCTCGTCGGCGAGGATGTCCTCGAGGAGCTTGCGCGTCACCACGTCGTCGGCGGCCGCGGCGAGCTTGATCGCGACCCGGTAGCGCATGACCGCGTCCTCCTCGGCGTTGAAGTCGGCTTTGGCCATCTCGCGAAGTCCGTTGAAGTCCTTGGCGAAGGGCTCCGGCTTGGTGGTCGGGTCTCCCCCGAGGAAGTCGATGCGCTCGGCGAGCGCCTCAGCGTGCTTCATCTCGGTGATGCCGACGGACTTGAACGTGTCGGCGTGCAGCATGCCCTCGGGACCGGTCACGAGGTAGTGCTGCCGCATGTACTGCATCACGACCCCGAGCTCGCGTGCGCGCAGGTCGTTGAGGACGTCGATGAGCTTCGCGCCTCCGTATACATCTGCCATGGTGCCTCCTTGGATCGGGCGCGCCCGGACGGGGCCGGACGCGGCGGTGTCACGAGGGGTAGGTTCCCTGCCTCGCGCGCCCCGTAAACGGCGGCGGGGTCGTGTAAGATAGCGAAACCGCTGGCGCGTGGGCGCGTCGGGCGGTTCTCGTCCCCGAGGGAAAGCGCGAAGAACAGATGAGTTCGCTCACCTTCCAGGACATCATCCTGGCGCTCTCACGTTTCTGGGCCGACCAGGGCTGCGTCGTGCTGCAGCCCTACGACACCGAGGTCGGCGCGGGCACCTTCCACCCCGCCACCACGCTGCGCTCGCTCGGTCCCGACACGTGGCGCACCGCCTACGTGCAGCCGAGCCGCCGGCCCACGGACGGCCGCTACGGCGAGAACCCTAACCGGCTGCAGCACTACTACCAGTACCAGGTCATCCTCAAGCCGAGCCCGGACAACGTGCTCGACCTGTACTTCGACTCGCTGCGCGCCATCGGCATCGAGCCCGCCGAGCACGACATCCGCCTGGTCGAGGACGACTGGGAGTCGCCGACCCTCGGCGCGTGGGGCCTGGGCTGGGAGGTCTGGCTCAACGGCATGGAGTGCACGCAGTTCACCTACTTCCAGCAGGTGGGCGGTTTCGAGTGCCGCCCCGTACCCGCCGAGATCACCTACGGCCTCGAGCGCCTCGCGATGTACATCCAGGGAGTGGACAGCGTCTACGACCTGGTCTGGAGCGTCGGTCCCGACGGCCATACGTTCACCTACGGCGACGTCTTCCTGCGAAACGAGCAGCAGTACTCGGCGTACAACTTCGAGGTCGCCGACGTGGACATGCTGCTCGGCCTCTTCGCGACCTACGAGTCCGAGTCCAAGCGCACCCTGGAGGCGGGCTACGTCCTGCCCGCCTACGACTACGTGCTCAAGTGCAGCCACGCGTTCAACCTGCTCGACGCGCGCGGCGCGATCAGCGTCACCGAGCGCCAGGGCTACATCCTGCGCGTCCGCGCGCTCGCCAAGGCGTGCTGCGGCGCGTACCTCGAGCTGGTCGCTCCGGAGCCGGACGCAGGCGAGACCGGCGAGGTCGACGCCGCCGTGCCCGCTTCGCTGTCGGAAGGCGGTGATGCGTGATGGCGCGCACCCTCGTCTTCGAGATCGGTACCGAGGAACTGCCCTCCAGCCCGCTCTACGGCGCGATCGAGCAGCTGCAAGTCGCCGTGCCCAAGGCGCTCGACGCGGCGCGGCTCGAGTACGACACCGTCACCGTGCACGGCTCGCCGCGACGCCTCGTCGTCACCGTGAGCGCGCTCGCCGAGCGCCAGGACGACGCCGTCCACACGCACAAGGGCCCGGCCGCCAAGGCCGCCTTCGCGCCCGACGGCACGCCGACGCAGGCTGCGATCGGCTTCGCGCGCGGTAAGGGCGTGCCGGTCGAGTCGCTCAGCGTAGTGGACGACGAGAACGGCTCCTACGTCTACGCCACGGTCGAGGAGGCGGGCACCGACGCGGTCGTCGTGCTGCCGGCGCTGCTCGCCCGCCTCGCCGAGAACATCGAGTGGCCTAAGTCGCAGCGGTGGGGGAGCGGCGACGCCCGCTTCTCGCGCCCCGTGCGCTGGCTGCTCGCGCTCTTCGGCGGCGACGTGCTGCCGGTCGAGTTCGCCGGGCTCGTCGCCGGCCGCGTGACCTACGGCCACCGCTTCCTCGCGCCCGGCGCCATCGAGGTGCCCGCTGCCGAGGAGTACCCGCTCGCGCTCGAGCGGGGCCTCGTCGTCGCCGACCACACCGAGCGTGCCCGGTTGCTGCGCGAGGGCATCGAGACCGTCTCGGCGCAGCTCGGCGCGCGTGCCGTGGTCCCCGAGAAGACGTTCGCCGAGGTCGTGAACCTGGTCGAGTGGCCCACCGTCGCGGTCGGTACCTTCGACGAGGAGTTCCTCGAGGTGCCCCGCGAGATCCTCGAGAACGCGATGGAGAGCCACCAGCGCTACTTCCCGGTCGAGTCGGCCGACGGTGCGCTGACCAACCGATTCATCGTTGCCCAGAACGGCGACCCCGCACGCACCGAGGCCATCGTGCGCGGCCACGAGCGTGTCATCCGCGCACGCCTCTCCGACGCCGCGTTCTTCTACCGAGAGGACCTCCAGACGCCGTTCGAGGCGTACGTCGAGCGTCTCGACACGATCGTCTTCCAGGAGAAGCTCGGCACCCTCGGCGACAAGGTCCGCCGGACCGAGAAGCTCGCCGCGGCGATCGCCGAGACGTGCGGTGCGACCGTCGAAGAGGCCGCGTTCGCGCAGCGCGCGGCGCACCTCGCGAAGGCCGACCTGGTGACGAGCGCCGTCGTCGAGTTCACCGACCTGCAGGGCGTCATGGGCGGCTACTACGCCGTCGCCGCTGGTGAGGAGCCCGCTGTCGCCGAGGCGATCGTTGACCACTACCGGCCGCGCTTCGCCGGTGACGAGCTGCCGCGCTCGCTCGCGGGCCGCATCGTCGCCGTCGCCGACAAACTCGACACCATCGCCGGTATCTTCTCGGCAGGGATGGCACCGACCGGCTCGGCGGACCCCTACGCGCTGCGGCGCGGTGCGATCGGCGTGCTGCAGATCCAGCTCGGGGGGCTCTCGGCGACGCTCGACGAGCTCATCGCAGCGGCGCTCGCCGGCTACGACGGCGTCCTCGACTTCGACGTCGAGGCGACCGGCTCGGCGATCAAGACGTTCTTCGTCGGACGCCTCGAGGGGATCCTGCGCGACCGCGGCCAGGCCTACGACACCGTGGACGCCGTCCTCTCCGTCGCCGCCGACGACCCGGCTGACGCGTTCGCACGGTGCGAGGCGCTCACCGCCTTCCGCGCGTCGAGCCACGACATGGAAGACCTCTCGGTGGCGTACACGCGCGCCAAGAACCTGAGCAAGCCCGAACTGGGTACCGACGTCGACCGCTCGCTCATGGGGGATGAGGAGGTCGCGCTCGCCGACGCGCTCGACGGCGCCGAGGGTACCGCGTCCGACCTGCTCGGCCAGCGGGCGTACGAGGCGCTGCTCGAGGTCTACGCGGGACTCCGCGGTCCGATTGACGCGTTCTTCGACGGCGTGCTGGTCATGGATCCCGACGAGGGACTGCGCGACAACCGCCTGCGCTTGCTGAACCGCTTCGTGGCGCTCTTCGGGCGCTTCGCGGACTTCAGCAAGCTGTCGGGATAGTCGCAGGCCGAGCATGCCGGAATCCATCACCATCCACCTGCTCTCCGACGGCGTGGGCGAGACCGCTGACGCCGTGGCGCGTGCGGCCGCGGCGCAGTTCCCGCGGGGCACGTTCCGCCTGGAGCGCTTGCCGCGCATCTCGACCGTCGACGAGCTGCGCGACTGCATCGACAACCACTGCGGGCAGCACTGCATCTTCTTCTACACGCTGGTCAAGGAAGACCTCCGCGCCGAGATGAACCGGCTCGCGCAGGAGCGGGACATGAACGCCATCGACCTGCTCGGCCCCGCCGTCGATCTGCTCGCCGCGACCGCGCACGCCGCGCCGCGCGGCCTCGCGGGCGCGTCGCGCACTCCCGACGAGGCCTACTTCGACCGCATCGAGGCGATGGAGTTCGCGATCAAGCACGACGACGGCCAGCACCCCGACGGCCTCGTCGATGCGGACGTCGTGCTCGTCGGCGTCTCGCGCACCAGCAAGACGCCGCTCTCGATGTACCTCGCGACCAAGGGCTTCCGGGCAGCGAACATCCCGCTGGTGCCCGGCTCGACGCCGCCCGAGGAGCTCTTCGAAGTCGACCCTCGGCGGGTGTTCGGGCTCATCAGCAGCGTCGAGACGCTCACCGACATCCGTTCTCGGCGGATGGACGAGATTGGGACGTACGTGCCCGGCTACGCCGAGCGCGAGCGCATCGAGCGCGAGCTCGAGGAGGCGCGGGCGGTCATGCGCAGGATCGGGTGCCTGGTCGTGCGGACCGACAACCGGGCCATCGAAGAGACCGCGCAGGACATCATCCGCTACCTCAGGGGACGCCTGAGGACCCAGGACTGATACCACACACGGAGGCCTTTCGCGCGCGTATGCGCGCAGGGAACCGTGCGGTATGATGCATGAACCCTAGTCACCGGCACTGAAGGAGAGGGCATTGTCGGACGTGAAGCGCGTTTACGCATTCGGCTCTGACGCCAACGGGGTCAACAACACCGAGGGCAACAAGGACATGAAGTTCATCCTCGGCGGCAAGGGCGCCAACCTCGCCGAGATGGCCGTGATCGGGCTCCCGGTCCCTCCGGGATTCACCATCACCTGCCAGGCCTGCATGGAGTACTACAACTCCACGCCCCCCGGCTTCCCGCCGGGCCTGTCCGAGGAGATCGCCGAGCACCTGTCGGTGCTCGAGGACAAGATGGGCAAGAAGCTGGGCGACCCGAGCGACCCGCTCCTGGTGTCGGTCCGCAGCGGCTCGCCGTTCTCGATGCCGGGCATGATGGACACCGTCCTCAACCTGGGCCTGAACGACGTCTCGGTTCAGGGCCTCATCGCCCAGACCGACAACCCGCGCTTCGCGTGGGACAGCTACCGCCGCTTCATCCAGATGTTCTCGAAGGTCGTTCTCGACGTCGACGGTGACCTGTTCGAGAACGCGATGACCAAGATGAAGCTCGACCGTGGCGCCGCGAGCGACACGGACCTCTCCGCGGACGACCTCAAGGAGCTCGTCTCGGTGTTCAAGGGCGTCGTCGCCGATCACGTCTCGGCCGACGAGTACCCCGAACTCGCCACCGACGGCTCGGTCGCGTTCCCGCAAGACGTCGCGGTCCAGCTCAAGCTCGCCATCGAAGCGGTCTTCCGCAGCTGGATGAACCGTCGCGCGATCGACTACCGCAAGATGGAGAAGATCGCCGACGACCTGGGCACCGCGGTCAACGTGCAGGCGATGGTGTTCGGCAACAAGGGCGACACCTCGGCGACGGGCGTGGCGTTCACACGCAACCCGGCCGACGGCACCAACGAGATCTACGGCGACTTCCTGACCAACGCGCAGGGCGAGGACGTCGTCGCCGGCATTCGCAACACCCAGCCGCTCGCCGACCTCAAGACCACGCCGGGCCTCGAGCAGGCCGGCGAGGAGCTGTGGAAGGTCTTCGAGACGCTGCAGAACCACTACCGCGACATGTGCGACATCGAGTTCACCATCGAGCAGGGCAAGCTGTGGATGCTGCAGACCCGCATCGGCAAGCGCACCGCCCGCGCCGCGCTCAAGATCGCGGTCGACATGGTGGGCGAGGGCATGATCTCGAAGGAGGAGGCCGTGCTCCGCGTCGACCCGGCGCAGCTCGACCAGCTCCTCCACCCGCAGTTCGACGCCAAGGCGACCTACGACGTGCTGGCCAAGGGCCTGAACGCCTCGCCGGGCGCCGCGGTGGGCGAGGTCGTGTTCTCGGCGGACGAGGCCGAGGAAGAGGCCGCCAAGGGCCGCTCGGTCATCCTGGTCCGCTGGGAGACCACCCCCGATGACCTGCACGGCATGATCGCCGCGAAGGGCATCCTCACGAGCCACGGCGGCAAGACGAGCCACGCGGCCGTCGTCGCGCGCGGCATGGGCAAGCCGTGCGTCTGCGGTGCCGACAAGCTCAAGATCGACGCCGAGAAGAAGGTCGCGTACGTGACCGGCACCGACGTCGAGCTGCACGAGGGCGACATGATCTCGATCGACGGCACCACCGGCATCGTGGTGCTGGGCGCGGTCGAGCTGGTCCAGCCCGAGGTGTCCGGCGACTTCGACACGATCCTGTCGTGGTCCGACGACTTCCGCACGATGGGCGTGCGCGCCAACGCCGATACCCCGGACGACGCTCAGCTCGGCCGCGAGTTCGGTGCCACGGGCATCGGCCTGTGCCGCACGGAGCACATGTTCCTGGGCGAGCGGAAGCAGATCATCCAGAACTACGTGCTGGCCGAGGACCAGGCGTCCCGCGACGTCGAACTCGCCAAGCTGCTCGACGCGCAGGTCGGCGACTACGAGGGCATCTTCGAGGCCATGGACGGCCTGCCCGTCACGGTCCGCCTGCTCGACCCGCCGCTGCACGAGTTCCTCGACAGCCCGCGCGAGCTCGAGGTCGAGATCGTGAAGGCGGAGCTGGGCGGCGCGTCGGTCGAGGAGCTTGCGCCCAAGCGCAGGCTGCTCTCGCAGATCGACGCGATGGCCGAGATGAACCCGATGCTCGGCCTGCGGGGGTGCCGTCTGGGCATCACGCACCCCGAGCTCTACAAGATGCAGGTGCGCGCGATCGCCCAGGCGACGGCCAAGCTCAAGAAGCAGGGCAAAGACCCTCAGCCCGAGATCATGATCCCGCTCGTGAGCGTGGTCGCCGAGCTCGAGACGCTGCGCGCCGAGTCCGAGGCGGTCCTCGCCGAGGTCGCCGCGGCCGAGGGCATCGCGCTCGACATCCCGATCGGCACCATGATCGAGCTGCCGCGCGCCGCCGTCACCGCCGACGAGATCGGCAAGGTCGCCGACTTCTTCAGCTTCGGCACCAACGACCTCACGCAGACCACCTTCGGCTTCTCGCGCGACGACATCGAGGCGAAGTTCCTGCCCAAGTACCTCGAGCGCAAGATCCTGCCGCGCAACCCGTTCGAGACCATCGACGACGGCGTGGCCAAGCTGGTCGAGATGGGCTGCAAGCTGGGCCGCGAGACGAACCCCAAGATCAAGCTGGGCGTCTGCGGCGAGCACGGCGGCGACCCGGACTCCGTCCACACGTTCTTCAAGATCGGCCTCAACTACGTGTCGTGCTCCCCGTACCGCGTCCCGCTCGCGCGGCTCGCGGCGGCGCAGGCGGCACTCGAGGCGAGCAACGCGGTCTCTGACAACCGCTAAGACCGACCGGTGACCACCGGGGGCCCGGCCGCAGGGGAGACGGCGGCCGGGCCTCTTTCGTCGCCCGAGCAGGATCCAGGGGGTGAGCGCGTGGCCGAGCAGCCCGTCAGGACGAGGGAGTCGCTCGAGGCGGAGGAGCACGAGCGCCTCTCGGCGAACGCGGCCTTCGCCGACCGCACGCGCGGTCGCGAGCGAGCCATCCCGCTCGACCCGTATCGCACGGAGTTCCAGCGCGACCGGGACCGCGTCATCCACTGCAAGGCGTTCCGGCGCCTGTCGCACAAGACGCAGGTCTTCCTCGCGCCCGAGGGCGACCACTACCGCACGCGTCTGACGCATACGCTCGAGGTCTCGCAGATCTCGCGCTCGATCGCGCGGGCGCTCGCGCTCAACGAGGACCTGACCGAGGCGATCTCGCTCGCGCACGATCTGGGGCACACGCCGTTCGGGCACACCGGCGAAGACGCGCTCGATGCGGCCCTGCGCGCGCTGCACGCGGCCGACGCCTCGGTACCGGACGGCTACCGCCACAACGTGCAGTCGCTGCGCATCGTCGAGCGGCTCGAGTACGAGGGCAAGGGGCTCAACCTCACGTGGGAGGTCCGCGACGGCATCCTGAATCACACGGGGCCGGACCTTCCCGCCACGCTCGAGGGTCGCATCGTGAAGATCGCCGACCGGATCGCGTACGTGAACCACGACATCGACGACGCCATCCGCGCGGGCGTGCTCTCCGAGGATTCGCTGCCGGCCGAGCCGCTGTCGGTGCTGGGCCCTCACCCGGGCGCGCGCATCACCACGATGGTCAACGACATGATCGAGACCTCGGCCGCGCTCGGCGACATCGCGATGTCGCCGGAGGTCTGGGACGCGATGATGGCGCTCCGTTCGTTCCTCTTCGACAACGTGTACTTCTCGGAGCGGGCGAAGGCGGAGGAGCCCAAGGCCAACAACGTGGTGCAGATGCTCTTCGAGCACTACCTGTACCACCCCGAGGACCTGCCGGAGTCAGAGCGGCCGGCCGACCCGAGCGACCTGGTGCAGGGCGTCGTGGACTACGTGGCCGGTATGACCGACCGCTTCGCGATCAGGGAGTTCGAGCGGCTCTTCGTGCCGAGGAAGTGGCTCGTCTGACGCGTCCTTTCGGGAATGCTCTGCTGGGGTAGAATCGTCACCCACCGCGCCGAGACGGCGCGCGTGGCGTCTTTGGGGCCGTGTGAGGCAGAGGAGGTGGGTCGCGTGGGTCGCATCTCGGACGAGGACGTCCGTCGCGTTCGCGACGCCACCGACCTGGTCGCGCTCGTCTCTGAGCGCGTCGTCCTGAAGCAGAAGGGCCGGTTGTACTGGGGCTGCTGCCCGTTCCACGCCGAGAAGACCCCGTCGTTCAAGGTCGACCCGGCCACGCAGCTGTGGCACTGCTTCGGGTGCGGTTTGGGTGGCGACGCCTACGGCTTCCTGATGCGCAGCGAGAACGTCGAGTTCCTCGACGCGATCCACATCCTCGCCGACCGCGCCAACATCGAGATCGTCGAGGAGTCCGGCGGCGTGCCGCGCGGGCGCAAGGAGCGGCTCATCTCGGCGAACGACGCGGCGGCGGCCTTCTATCACGACGTGCTGACGCGCTCGAAGGAGCCGGGCGCGGCCAAGGCGCGCGACTACCTCAAGGGCCGCGGCTTCGGCAGCGACGTCGCCAAGCGCTGGCGGCTCGGCTACGCGCCGGGGCGCGGTGCGCTCGCGCGGCACCTGAAGGCCGAGGGGTTCTCGGCGGACGAGATGATCGAAGCGAACCTCGCGCTCTCGGGAGACCGAGGCACACGAGACCGCTTCTACGAGCGCGTGATGTTTCCGATCAACGACCTGATGGGGCGCACGGTGGCCTTCGGGGGTCGCGTGATCGGCGAGGGCGAGCCGAAGTACCTGAACACCCAGGACACGCCGGTGTTTCACAAGTCGGCCAACATGTACGGCATCGACCGCGCCAAGGCGTCGATCACCGCGACGGGTTCGGCGGTCGTGGTCGAGGGCTACACCGACGTCATCGCGCTGCACGAGGCCGGCATCACCAACGTCGTCGCGACGCTCGGTACGGCGCTCACGAGGGAGCACGTGCGCCTGCTGTCACGCTTCGCGAAGCGCGTCGTGTACCTGTTCGACGGAGACGCCGCCGGCCTGAGGGCGGCCGACCGCGCGGTCGAGTTCGTGGACAAGAGCGTCACGCCCGAGGCGGGCAACGCACGGGTCGACCTCGATGTCGCGGTCATCCCTGACGGCCGGGACCCTGCCGACCTGGTGGGCGCGGAGGGGCCGGAAGCGCTGCAGGCCGTGGTCGACGCGGCCGTGCCGCTGCTCGAGTTCGCCATCGATCGGCGGCTCGCGCGGTGGGACCTCGATCGCCCCGAGGAGCGTTCGCGAGCGCTCAAGGACGCCGCCGAGGTTCTCGCGAGCGTGAAGGACTCGCTCCTCGCCGACGACTACGCGAACTACATCGCGGACCGGCTCTTCGCCGACTTCGCGACGGTGCGCCGTGCGATCGCGTCCGCGCAGCCAGCGCCCGGCGCCGCGAGGGCGGCCGACGACGCCGGCACGGCGACGCCGCCGGTGACGCTCCCCGAGCCCGACTCAGCGCAGGTCCGCGCCGAGCGCGAACTCCTCGACCTGCTGGTGAGAACCCCGCGGTTGCGGGAGAAGGCAAGCTTCTTGCTTGACCAGGACCTGTTGACTGACGAGCGAAGTCGGGTCATCGCCGAGACCATCGCGAACAGCGATCCGGCGTTGGCTCCGGCGGCGCTCGTCGGCGTCATTGAGACCCGCCAGCCGGGCGCTTCTGCCGCACTTTCGGGCGCCACGCTGATCGAGTCGAGTGACGACGAGGCCGAGACCGTCTGCAAGGAACTGCTGCGCAAACTCAAGGAGTTCGACCTCGAGCGGCGTATTGCGGTAGGGAAGGCACGCCTTAAACAACCTGATTCGTTCAAGGACTCGTCGGAAGAAGCCGAAGTGTTCAAGAACGTGTCTGCGCTCCAGCGCGAACTCGACGAGTTCCGCTCTGGCGCGCGTGATGTCGGATAGCAACTCTGGAGGCACTGAGACAGCGTGACGGAAAAGCCGAGCTCCACGCCTAAGGGCACCACGAAGCGCACCACCACCCCGGCCGAGAAGGCCACTCCCGCCAAGAAGCCAGCCACCAAGGCAGCCGCCCAGAAGGCTCCCGCGGCCAAGGCTGCGCCC
>CAZXWK010000008.1:0-19552 GCA_964644675.1 uncultured Eubacteriales bacterium
AAGAAGGGCACGACCCTCGTGGGTTCGGTGGCTCCCGGGCATGGGACTTCGGTGAAGCTCGAGGTCCAGGTGCTCTCGAAGAAGAAGTACAAGAAGTACAAGACCTACACCGTCGCGGCCAACGCCGCCGGCGCGTTCAAGTACAAGGCGAAGATCAAGAAAGGCACGTACCGCGTTCGGGCGATCGTTGCCGCGGACGGCACGTACGTGGGCGCGACGTCCGGTTGGCGGAAGATCACCGTCAAGTAGCGTCACGTCGATCTGAAGCGAATCGCAGGGGCGGGAGAATCCCGCCCCTGCGTGCGTTCTCGGCCGAACTACCTCCGGACACGAAAAGACCCGGCTCTGCCAAACCGGGTCTTCTCGCACAAGGAGGGGGGAAGCGCATGTTCTCTTTTTGTGTGAGGGTCTTGCCTAGGGACCCTTGCCACGTCCTTACTATCGCCCGGGCGTGGGGAGCGGCTATGAACCGCTTGTGGAGATGGTGTGGAGTCGGAATCGCCTCCGCTTCGACCCGTGGATCGAGACCAGAGCACCGTGACGCGCCACCACCTCTGAGATGCGGGTATAGCAATTGAGTGACCGGTTTGTTTTGGTTTCCCCGGTCGAGGGACGGCACCCAGGTAGGCCTCGCCCCGCGCCGGGAGCGAGGAGGTCGAGTACCGTGATCAGCAAGATTCTGATGCCCACCGACGGCTCGCCGACAGCACACGCCGCCGCCGACTTCGCACTCGAGATCGCCAAGGCCGAGCACGCCGAGATCGAGGTCCTGGGGGTCGTGCACACCGTCGTGGCCACGGACACGGCGAACGTCGATACTGACGCCGCAGCCGAGCCGGGCGTCGAGACGATCGTCGACGCCCAGGTCGCTGAGCTCAAGGCGGGAGGCGCGACCGCGAGCGGCAGGATTGTCGTCGGAGGGCGCGTCCACGAAACCATCGTCGACGTCGCGAAGGAGGACGGCGCCGACATCATCGTGATGGGAACGCATGGCCGCACGGGCCTGGCGCGGACGATGATCGGCTCGGTCGCGGACCGAGTCCTGCGCCACTCGGAGGTGCCCGTGCTCATGGTCCCCAAGAAGGCCTGACCGCGATCGGGCGCTCGGCGGCTACTTCGAGTTCAGGTACGCCATGACACCGTTGGCCATGCCTTCCGCGAGTTTGGCCTGATAGGCATCTGACGCCAGCAGCCGGTCGTCCTCGGCGTTGGACATCATGCCCATCTCGACGATGACCGCCGGAACCGTCGCCCAGTTGAAGCCGGACATGTCCGTCCGCGGCGTGATGCCGCGGTCCTTCGCGCCGGTCGTGGCGAGCGTCGCCTTGTGGATCGCCTTACCCGCCTTGGCAGAGGAGGCGACGATCGGGCCCGTCCACTGGTTCTTGCCGGGTACCAGCGTCAGGAACCCACGCAGTGAGTGGTTGTCGACGCTGTCGCAGTGGATGCGGAGCAGCAGGTCGGCGTTCGCGTCGTTGGCGATCTTCGCGCGCTCTGAGTTCGCGATGTTGACGTTCTCGGAGGTTCGGACCATGACCACCTTCACGCCGCGAGCCTGGAGCTGGTCGCGCACGCGAAGTGCGACCTCGAGGTTGTTGAGCGACTCGCGGCGGCGCGTCACGTAGCCGGCGGCACCGTCGGCGACCGCGGGCTTGGTGGTCGACGCGCCGGGTCCGATCGGCTCGGCGGTGTTGTCGCCCTTGCCCTGGTGGCCCGCGTCGATCACGACCACGTACTTGCCCGTGGTGGTGGGCGCGGGCGACTTCGCTGGCGCGGCTGCGGGGGCTGGCGCAGGGGCAGGCGTGACGACGGGGGCCGGCGCCGGCGTCACGACCGGCGCCGCGGTCACGGTCGGGGTGGCGGACTCGGTCGGCTCCGTGGTCTCGCTCGGCGGCACGACGGCGACCGGCGTTTCGACGACTGGCGACTGCGCGGGGCCGACGAGCTTCTCGGCGAAGGCGAAGACGCCCCAGCCAGCGAGCGCGACGAACAGCAGGACGCCGAGCAGCGTGAGCCCGATTCGGAGGAAGGATGGAGCGTCGTCTCGGCGGCGCGGTCTGCGTGGCTCGTGGTCGGTCATCAGGCTCCTCAGAGGTGGACACATCGTCCGGACAGGTACCAGAGAACACTATGCCACTGCAACCGAACGGTGAGTGGTGCAGGGAACGCCGCCTCCGGAGCGAATGGAAGAGTGCTGGAGACCGTTCGTCAACCGGCCGGCTTGGAGGCGACATGGCGGCAGACAGGCTCGATCCCGCGGCAGACGGCGCGGTCGCCGCGCTGCTCACCGTCGCCGAGGAGGGCCTGGTGGCCATCGACAGCGCCGGCACCGTCGTTTCGGCGAACCCTGCGGCGCTCCAGCTGCTCGGGACGAGTGTCGAGGCCGTCGAGGGCGAGCCCTACTCGGCTCTGGGAGCCCCTGAGCTGCAGCGCAGGATCGGCAAGGCGCTCGCACGTTCGGGTCGGATCTCCGGTCACTTCACCTTCGAGCACGAGGACCGCACGCTCGTCTGCCACCTCACGCGCACCCGCACCAAGGACCATCTGCTGGTGCTGACCATCCGAGACGAGACCGAACTGGCCGAGGAGCGCGACCGGAACCGGGCGATCCTCTCGGCCACGGCGGACGGGCTCGTGCTGCTCTCGCCCGACGACGAGATCACCTACATCAACCCCGCCGCGTGCGCCATGCTCCACGTCACGGAGCGGAAGCTGCTCCACAAGAAGGTCGACGTCGACGATCTTCTCGGCGTCGAGCCCGACGAGGCACCCCCCGCCGAGAAGCTCCACTGCAACGACGTAAAGAACTGCGGCATGGTCGACTGTCCGGCGTACAACGCCGAGGACCTGCGCTGCTGGCTCATCTCGGGGACGCTCTGTCACCCGACCGAGGAGCCGTGCGTGTTCGCGAGAAAGCGCGACGAGTGTGAGGCGTGCGACTACCACCAGGCCAACGCCGACGCGTTCGACCCGCTCGAGTCGGACACGGTCACCGAGGTGGAGCTGGGCGAAGGGTCCGAGAAGCTCGTCGTCAAGGTTCGCGTGAACCCGGTCATCGACGCGAGCGGCTTCTACATCGGCCGCGTCATCGCCCTGCGCGACATCACCGCCGAGCGCGAGATCGGCGACATGAAGAACGAGTTCGTCTCGACGGTGAGCCACGAGCTTCGCACGCCGCTCACCTCGATCAAGGGCTACGTCGACCTCATCCTCGACGGCGACGCCGGCGAGATCAACGAGATCCAGCGCGAGTTCCTGGGCATCGTGAAGGAGAACTCGGACCGGCTCGTCGAGCTCATCAACGAGATGCTCGACATCAGCCGCATCGAGTCGGGCCGCGTGCACCTCAAGGTCGAGCCGCTCAACATGGCCGACTCGATCACCGGCGCCGTGGACACGTTCCGCGCGGTGCTCGCGCAGACCGGTCGCACTATCACGCTCAAGGTGCCCGACACCCTGCCGGTCGTGGCCGCCGACCGCGACCGCGTGGGCCAGGTGCTCATCAACCTCATCAGCAACGCGCTCAAGTACTCGCCGGGCGGCGGGGACGTGCTCGTCGAGGCCAAGCGCGAGAACGGGTTCGTGAGCGTGCTCGTCACCGACCACGGCCTGGGCATCAGCCGAGAAGACCAGAAGCGGCTCTTCACGAAGTTCTACCGCGTCGACACCGCGATGACGCGCGAGATCGGCGGCACGGGGCTGGGCCTCTCGATCTGCAAGAGCATCATCGAGCTGCTGGGCGGCGAGATCGGCGTGAAGAGCAAGATCGGCCAGGGCTCGACGTTCTGGTTCAGCCTGCCGGTCGCGCCGGAGGAGATGGTGCGGCAGCCATCGCTCGAGGGTCCCAACGAGATCGGCGGGACCGTCCTGGTGATCGACCACGACCCCGAGGTCGCTTCGCTCATCGAGACGTACCTGGCCAAGCGCGGCTACACCGTCGTGAAGGCGCACACCGCCGACGAGGCGCTGGCCGCGGCGCTCAAGCACCGGCCGCGCGCGATCACCCTCGACGTGATCTTGGGCGACGGGGACGGGTTCGACCTGCTCCACCGGCTCAAGGAGCGCGAGGAGACCAAGGACATCCCGGTCGTCGTGCTCTCGATCGTGTGCGACGAGGGCAAGAGCTGCCGGATGGGCGCGGCGAACTACCTCGAGAAGCCGATCGACCATTCGCGACTGTTGTCGATGATCGACGAGATCATCGGGTCGATCGATTCGCCGGTGGCGCTCGTGGTCGACGACGACCGCAGTGTGGTCAAGGTCCTCTCGGAGACGCTACGCAAGAAGGGCTTCGCGGTCATCGCGGCTTACAACGGTCTCGAGGCCGTGGCTGCGCTCGAACAGCGCGCGCCCGACGTGATCGTCACCGACCTGCGCATGCCCAAGATGGACGGCTACGAGCTCATCCAGAAGGTCAAGACGACTCCCGCGTGGGCAGAGGTGCCGGTGCTCGTGATGACGGCGCACCGCATCGACCGCTCCAAGCTCGACGTGCTGCACCTTGCCACGCAGTACCTGCGCAAGCCGTTCTCGCCCGAGCTCATCGCCGACGAGGTCGAAGCGCTTCTCGGCGGCGTGCCGTCGGAGCCCGCCGCCGCGGAGGTGAGCTCGTGACCAGGCGAATCCTCGCGGTCGACGACGAGCCGCACATCCTCAAGCTCGTGGCATTCTCGCTCAAGGCGAAGGGCTTCGAGGTGCTTGAGGCGACCGACGGTCTGTCGGCCGTCGCCGTCGCCGAGGCCGAGAAGCCCGACCTCATCCTCATGGACGTCATGATGCCGGCGCTCGACGGCTACGAGGCCTGCCGCCGCATCAAGGCGAACCCTGCCACCGCGGACATCCCCGTGGTGATGCTCACGGCCAAGGCGCAGGTCGCCGAACAGAAGACCGGCCTCGATGCGGGGGCCCTCGACTACATCTGCAAACCGTTCACGCCCAAGGACCTGGTCGCACAGGTCGAATCTCTCCTCGGCGAGGAGTAACCGAGGTTCGAAAGGAGCGGGACTGACCATGGCAGCGAAGATCCTCGTTGTCGACGACGAGCCCAACATCGTGAAGCTGGTGACCGCGACGCTGACGGCTCGTGGCTACGAGTGCTACCAGGCCTACGACGGCCAAGAGGCTATCGTCCTCGCCAAGCTGCACAAGCCGGACCTCATCCTGCTCGACGTGATGATGCCGCGCATGGACGGCCGAGAGACGCGGAAGCGGTTGCTCGAGGAGCCGACCACCAAGGACATCCCGGTGGTGCATCTGACCGCCGTGGGCGACTTCGAGCAGCAGCGCAAGGCGCTCGAGGACGGCGCGCTCGACTACATCGTCAAGCCGTTCGCGCCCGCAGAGCTGGGCGACCGCGTGGCGGACCTGCTCGACCCCAAGAAGCGCGACCAGATCAAGCGCGAGCACGACAAGAAGGAAGGCAAGATGCGCGCGATCGTCGACATCATGCACCGCGGCGACAAGCAGTAGTTCCCCCCTGGGGGGGAGGGCAAAGACGGGGCGGCCGGGAGTGATCCCGACCGCCCCGTCAGCGTGTGCGCTGATGTGTGCGGGCCCTAGGGCGTCGGCTGCTGGGCGTCGACGATGATCGTGACGGTCGAGCCGATCTTGACCTGCGTGTTGCCGGACGGGTCCTGGCCGAGCACCGTGCCGGACAGCGCGGTGTGCGGATCGTAGACGACCGACACCTTGAAGCCGGCGGCGGCGAGCGTCGACTTGGCGTCCGCTTCGACCTTGCCGACCACGTCGGGCACCTGGGCGGTCTCGGGACCAGTGGACACCGTGATGGTGACCGTCGAGCCCTTCGCCACCGACACGCCACCCGGCGGGTTCTGGCTCATCACGTTGCCCTTGGGCGTCTTGTCGCTCGTGTCTTCTCGGACCGACACCTTGAAGCCGGCCTTCTCGAGCGTGGATGTCGCCGAGGACTTCGAGCTGCCGGTCACGTCGGGGACCTTGACGAGCTCGGCGCCGCGCGAGACCACGTAGGTGACGGTCGAGCCCTTGGGAGCGGTGGACTCGCCGGCGGGCGTCTGCTTGAACACCGTGCCCGATTCCACGTCCTTGTTGTACTCGGCGGGAAGCGCCTGCGGCGTGAAGCCGGCGTCTTGGAGCGCCTTGAACGCGTCGGCCTCGACCATGCCGATGACGTTGGGCACCTGCTGCATGTTGGGCCCCTTGGACAGGACCAGCGTCACCGAGGAACCCTCTTTCGCGCTCGAGTTGGGCGCCGGCGACTGGCTCACGACGAGTCCGGCCTTCACGGTGTCGCTGAACTCCTCGTTGATCGGGGAGCCGACAACGAAGCCCGCCGCCGTGAGCTCGCTCTGCGCCTGCTCGCGGGTCTTGCCCGTGACATCCGGGACGGTCGCCGCTCTGGGCCCGAACAGGCCCATGCCCCACGCGACGCCGAAGCCCGCCAGCACGAGCACGATGGCGACGACGATCCACGGCCAGATCGGGCGCTTCTTGGGCGGCGCCGGGCGACGTACGGGCGCGGGGCCACCCACCGGTGCCATGACGGCCGTGTGGTCGGCAGGCGCGCCGGCGGCGCCGGCGGCTGCGAGTCCCGCTGCCGCCGAGACCGGCTGACCGGCCGCGACCGCGAGCAGGTCGCGGCGCATCTCGTCGGCGGTCGCGTAGCGCGTGGCCGGGTTCTTCTGCATCGCGTTCAGGATCACGGCCTCGAGGGCCGGGTTGATGTCGGGGCGGATCGCGCTGGGCGGAGCGGCCTGCTCGTTGACCTGCTTGAGCGCGACGGCGACCGGCGTGTCGGCGTCGAAGGGAAGCCGCCCGGTCGCGGCCTCGTAGAGGACGACGCCGAGCGAGTACAGGTCGCTCTGCCCGGTGAGCGGCTTGCCCTGGGCCTGCTCGGGCGACACGTAGTGCGCCGTGCCGAGCACCGACCCGGTCTGGGTCATGGTCGAGTTGCCGGCGCGCGCGATGCCGAAGTCCATGACCTTCACCGAGCCATCGGGCTGCACCATGATGTTGTGCGGCTTGATGTCGCGGTGGACGATGTCGTAGCCGTGCGCCACGGCGAGCGCCGAGCAGACCTGCGCGCCGATCTCAGCGACCTTGTTCGAGGGCAGGGCGCCCTTCTGCTCGATGATCGACTTGAGGTCCGTGCCGCGGACGTACTCCATGACGATGTAGTAGGTGTCGCCCTCGGCGCCCCAGTCGTACATGTTCACGATGTTGGGACTGACCAGGTTCGCGGCGGCCTGCGCCTCTTGGCGGAAGCGCGCGGCGAACGAGGGATCGGCAGCGTAGCGGGCGTGCATCACCTTGACGGCGACCGTACGTCCCAAGACCTCGTCGACGGCCTTATAGACGTCGGCCATCCCGCCGGTGCCGATCTTCTCGGTCACCCGATACCTACGGCCGAAGACCAGTTCTTCCACAGTGGCACTCCCGTGCTCGTCACCTGCGGGGACGCGTGGGCGACCCCGACTGCTGCCATTCTAGCCCACTTGCCCGAAGCACCGCCCCGGACCTGACGCCTGTTGACTCGGCGTTGCCGCCGGGTCCGTACCGCTCCTAGCGCTCCTTCTGTGCCGCCAGCGCCGCTTCGAGCACCGGCTTGGCGGCGGGCGCGGCGACCTGGCCGCCCACGCCGCCTCCCTCGATCATGATCGCCATGGCCACCGTGGGGTTCTCGGCGGGGGCGAAGGCGATGAACCACGCGTTGGTCGGCTTGCCCTTCCCGACCTCGGCGGTGCCGGTCTTGCCGGCCACGTCCACGCCGTCGATCTGGGCCCGGACTCCCGAGCCGCCCTCGACGACCTTCACCATGATCCGGGTGACCTCCTCGGCCGTTCCGGCGTCGGTGGCCTGCGTGAATCCGCGCGGGGCGGTGGTTGCGAGCGTGCGGCCCAGCCGGTCGCGGACGCCCTGGACCACGAACGGCGCCATGACGCGCCCGTCGTTGGCGATACCCGCCGAGACGAGCGCCATCTGCAGCACGGTCGACTGCGGCCCGGCGGGCGACTCGTGCTCGCCGACGGGCTGGCCGTCGCCGGCCCACGCCGTCTCCCACTCCGTCATCTCCTTGGGGTCGGGCATGAGCGAGGTGCGGACCGGCAGCTCGTAGGGGACCTTGCTGTTGAAGCCGAACGCCTCGGCCTGCCTGACGAGCCGCTCCGGTCCCAGCTGGACGGCGAGCTGCGCGAAGACGGTGTTCACCGACTTCATGGTCGCGCGCACCAGGTCGATCGACTTGTAGCTGCCGCCCTCGAAGTTGGTGACGGGCGCCCCGCCGATCTCCAGCGAGCCTGGTCCCGGGTAGACGCTCTGGGTCGTCGCGACGCCGCTCGACAGGCCGGCCGTCAGTGTCACGACCTTGAAGGTCGAGCCGGGAGCGGTCAGCGACATGCGCGCGCGGTCCACCAGCGGCGCGCCCGCTGCGGCCGAGTTCAGCTCGGCCCACTGCCCGTCGATGTCGTTCGGGTCGTACGACGGGTTCGCGGCCATCGCGAGCACCGCACCGCTGCGCGGGTCGAGGACCACGCACGCGCCCTTGCGGCCGCCGAGCGCCTTGGCCGCGGCCGCCTGCACCCCGCTGTCGAGCGTCAGCACGACGTCGTTGCCCGGCACCTCGTGCCCGATCGCCGCTTCGAAGACGTCGCTCCACGCCGAGAAGGTCCGCACCCCGCCGGAGAGCACGTCGTTCTCGGCGGCTTCGATCCCGGCGCGGCCGTAGCGCGGGCTGAAGTAGCCCACGGTGTGCGCCGCGAAGGGCCCCTTGGGGTAGACGCGCTTGAACGTGCCCTTGCCGGTCGGCTTGGACTCGGCGAGAACGACGCCGTCGCGGGTGAGGATCGCGCCGCGGTCCTGCCGCGCTTCCTGCGCCAGGCCGCGCGTGTTCGCGGCGTGGTTGCGCAGCGAGCGCGCGTCGATGACCTGGATCCAGGTGAGGTTCACGACCAGGATCGTCATGAGCACCGCCATCACCTGGGTGACGCGCGTGAGCCGCTTGCCCAGCGCCAGGCGGCCGAGCACCCCAAGGTCGGTCGAGGTCATCTGCATGTCGGTGAGCAGTCCCGTCCCCTCATCACCTGCGCGCAGCAGCAGCCCCAGCGAGATGAAGCTGGCGAGGAGTGACGAGCCGCCGTAGCTGATGAACGGGAGCGTGACGCCGGTCAGCGGGATGAGCCGCGTGACGCCGCCGATGATGACGAACGCCTGCAGCGAGAGCGCGGCGACCAGGCCGGTCGCGGTGAACGCCGCCATGTCGGTCTTGGCGCGCGACGCGGTCGCGAGCCCGCGGACCGTGAGCACCAGGAAGCAGATGATGATCGCCGCGCCGCCGAAGAGCCCCAGCTCCTCGCCGATCGCCGAGAAGACGAAGTCGGTCGAGACGAACGGGATCCGCGTCGGGAAGCCCATCCCCAGGCCGGTGCCGGTCAGGCCTCCCGCAGCGAGGGCGAAGAGCGACTGCACGAGCTGGTAGCCCTTGCCCGCCGCGTCGGCGAACGGGTGGAGCCAGATGTCGATGCGCGTCCGCACGTGCCCGAACGCGTAGTAGGCGACGGTCGCGCCCGCGCCGAACAGCAACAGCCCGACGACCACGTAGGCGGCCCGGCCGGTGGCCGTGTAGAGCATGACGAGGAAGATCGCGAAGAAGAGCAGCGAGGAGCCGAGGTCGCGCTCGAAGACCAGTACCAGGAGCGAGATGACCCACATGAGCAGGAGCGGCCCGAGCGTTCGCGGCTCGGGCATGGCGATGCCCAGCACGCGCCGAGTCGAGACCGAGAGCAGCTCGCGGTTCTCGGCGAGGTAGGCGGCGAGGAAGAGCACGATGAGGATCTTGGCGATCTCGCCGGGCTGGAACGACATGCCGCCGATGTGGATCCACAGCTTGGCGCCGTTGATCTCGCGGCCGATGAAGGCGGGAAGGAGTAGCAGGCCGATGCCCGCGACCATGAGCGTGTACTTGTAGCGCGCGAGCCGCTCGAGCGAGGGCACCGCGATGAGCGTCGCGACGAGTGCTGCGACCCCGATGAACAGCCACGTCACCTGGCTTGCCGCGAGCGCCGGGTCGAGCCGCGTGACGACGGCGAGCCCGATGCCGGCAAGCACGAACACGACGGGCAGCAGGCCGGGGTCGGCGTTGGGCGCGAAGCGGCGAACCGCGAGGTGCGCCAGGACGAACGCGACGAGCAACGCCCCAGGCACCAGGAAGCTCGAGGCCTCGACCGACTGCAGCCGCTGCGCGTCGACGAGCCCGAACGCCAGCAGCACGGGCGGCGTCGCCGCCAGCAGCAGGAGCAGTTCGGTGGTCCGTCTCGATCGCACGCGCGCCTCCTAGGGCACCGTCGTCGGCACGGACGGCACGGGCGTGGTGGTCTCGGGCAGCGCCGGTGTCTCGATCAGACGGCGCGACTCGACGATCGTGCGGTAGGAGTCGGCGACCTCGTAGGCCTCGGTGAGGCTCGCAACCGTGAGCGGGCCGGCGAGACGGCTCTGGGTGGCGGGGTCGAGCTCGGTCACGGTGATCGTGGTGACCTCGGCGCGCTGCGCGAGCGCGATCCCGGCGAAGCTGCCGGGGACGCCCCGGTAGATGACGACCACGTCGTTCTCGGCAGTGAGGAAGGCGCGCTCGGTGGCGACGCGGTAGGCCGCATAGGCGATGCCGCCGACGACCAGCGCGAAGAGGAGCAGCCAGCCGATGAGCGCGAGCCAGCCGCGGCCGCTGCGCGCGCCGGTCGGGTCGACGACGCTGCCTCGGCCCGAGCCGTTGCCCTCGATGTCGACGACGATGACCGAGATGTTGTCGTGGCCGCCGGCCTCGTTCGCGGCGTCGACCAGCATCCTCGCGGCGACCGCCGGGTCGCGGTACGTCGCGAGAAGCTCGGCGATCATGCCGTCCTCGATCATGCCGGTCAGGCCGTCCGAGGCGAGCAGCAGCCGGTCGCCCGGCGCCGCCTCGACCTCGTAGGTGTCGGCGGCCATGTTGGGGTCGGTGCCCAGCGCGCGCGTGATGACGCTGCGGTTGGGGTGGTAGCGAGCCTCGGCCTCGGTGAGCTGGCCTCGGCGGATCATGTCCGCGACCATCGAGTGGTCCTCGGTGACGCGCTGCAGCACGCCCTCGTGCAGCAGGTACGCGCGCGAGTCACCCACGTGTGCGAGCGCGATGCGCGTGCGCTCGACGATCGCCGCGGTCATCGTCGTGCCCATGCCCTGCTTGCCGTAGCCCTCGCGCGCGGCACGGATGACCTCGCGGTTCGCGGCGCGGACCGCGCGGCCGAGCGCCTTGCTGTCGGGGCGGCGTGGAGCGTGGTCGCGGACGGTCTCGACCGCGATCGAGCTCGCGACCTCGCCGGCCTCGTGTCCGCCGAGCCCGTCGGCGACGACGAAGAGCGGCGGTTGCGCGAGCACGCTGTCCTCGTTGTGGGTGCGGACGCGCCCGATGTCGGTCAGCGCCGCCCAGGTCTGCTTCGTGCGAGGCGTCATGCGCGGTCCACCTTGAGCCGGACGCTGCCGATGTCGATGGCGTCACCCGCGCGCAGCTGGGAAGGCGCGGACAGCCGGGCGCCGTTGAGGATGGTCCCGTTCGTCGACCCGAGGTCCTCGAGGACGGCGCCGTCGCCGGAAGGCGAGATCCGCGCGTGCTTGCCGGAGACGAAGTCGTCGCCGATCACGATGTCGGCGCCGGGCGAACGGCCGATCACGACGGGGCCGTTCACGGGTACGGTGACGCCCTTCAGCGCGGCCGGGCCCTGCGTGACCGTGACCACCCACGACCCCTCGCCGGCGCGCCGCTGGCCGGCGACGAGGCCGATGCCGGTCTTCACCGCCGCGAAGAGGAAGAGGTAGAGGAGCGCGATCAGAAGGAGCCGGCCGGCGAGCAGCACGACGTCGATCATGCGCTCAGCTCCTCGGCTCGTGGTAGACGAGCTCGGTGACGCCCACGACGATCACGTCGCCGTCGCGCAGGCGGAGCCGGTCGATGCGCTGGCCGTTGACCCACGTGCCGTTGGTCGATCCCAGGTCCTCGACCGCCCAGCCGGCACCCTCGGGGACGAACGCCGAGTGCTGGCGCGAGGCGTTGGAGTCCGACAGGCACACGTCGCACGAGTTGAGGCGCCCGACCACCATGCGCTCGCCGCGGAGCACCACGTCGTGGTCGACGCCCCGCACGGTGATGGTCGCGAGCGGACGGTGGTAGTGCTCCTGGGCACTCTCGCTGCCATCCGCCGCCGTGCCGCCCGCTTCGCCGCCCGCCGAGAAGCCCGGCTCCTCGGCCTCGGCGTCGTAGAGCAGGCCGGGCCGCACCACCGGCGCGATGACGGGCGTCACCGGGATGGGCGCCGAGGGCTGCTGGCCGGACGCGGGGCCGCCGGGGGCCACGTGGTCGGCGACGTCGTCGCCCAGCTCCTCGGCCATCTCCTCGGGCGAGAGCAGCTCGCCGATCACGTCGAAGCGACCGAGCTTGAGGTCGGGGTCGACGATGAAGCGCACGACCGGCCGGGTGGCGAGCGCGTAGCTGCGCTCGCGGGCGTAGCCGACGAGGTAGGTCTCGAGCTCGCCCGCGAGCGTGTTCGCGAACCCGCCGAGCGCCGCGTCGTCCTCCTGGGAGAGCAGGACGTTGTAGAGCGTGGGCGCGAAGACCTTGCCCACGCTGACGACCTTGCGTCGGTCCATTTCCCGGCCCAGCTTGCGGGCGAGCTCGGCGGGTTGGACGGGGGAGCGGAAGAGGCGGGCGAAGCCGCCCTCGACCACGCCGCTGATCCGGTCTTCGAAGTCGGAGAGGATGCTCACGACGGCAGTGTCTCGCTTTCGTGCGTCGTAGGTGAATGCCGCGCGTCCCGTGCCCGGCGGGGCGGATGCGGATCGCGAGGCGATCGGTCGACTCAGTATATGCCAGCGTGAGCGCGAGGGGCGGGGAGCGACACCCCGTTGACACTCTTGACGCGCGCGTCTCCCCCGATTATTGTTTCGACCCGTGAATTATTCGACCATCGAACGGAAAGGTGCGCCGTGAGCGAATCCGTCATCTCCGACGAGCTCATCGACGAGGTCGAGGACACCATGACACGCCTCGCGCGCCTCATGTCGACTCGGCACATGGGACCCGAGTGCTGTCCGGAGTCGCTCAGCCTGAGCCAGATGATGCTCATGCGCGCGATCGAGGCGAGCGGCGCGCTCAAGGTCGCCGACGTCGCGGCGGTGCTCGCGGTCAAGCCGCCGGCGGCCTCGGCGGTCATCGACGGGCTCGAGCGCCACGGCTATGCCGCACGCGAGGCCGCTTCCGACGACCGGCGTGTCACCTTGGTGCGCCTCACCGACGAAGGCCGCTCGGTCCTCCAAGAGGCCGAGACGACGCGGCGCCAGCATATGCGGCGGTATCTCGGACTGCTCTCCGTCGAGGACGTCCGCGCCATGATCCGCATCCAGCAGACCCTGATCCACGCGATCGACAACGGGCTCGTCTGACGCCCTCACGATCGAACGAACCTACGAAAGCGAAGGACACCCATGGACCGCATCACGAGGTTCTCCCTCAAGAACGCCGCTGCCGTGGTCCTCATCGTCGTCTTGGTGACGGCGGGAGGACTGTGGTCGGCGAGCCAGCTCAAGAAGGAGACGATGCCCGACATCACCATCCCGGTGGTCGCCGTCGTCACCCCGTACCCGGGCGCCGCGCCCGCTGACGTCTACGACCAGGTCACCGACCCGCTCGAGAAGGCGCTCCGGGGCGTTCCCGGCATCAAGCGCGTGAGCGCGCAGTCGAACGACTCGGTCTCGATGGTCGTCGCCGAGTTCAGCTTCTCGCAGGACATGGACAAGGCCGAGACCGATCTCAACAAGGTGCTCGCCACGGTCAAGCTCCCCGAGAACGCGATGAAGCCGACGGTCAGCCGCATCAGTTTCGGATCGGCCCCGATCATGAAGCTCGCGATCATCGCCGAGGACGCCGAGAACACCGAGGCGCTTCGCGCCGACGTGCGCGACCGAGTGATCCCGGCGCTGCAGGGCGTCGAGGGCGTCGGCGAGGCGCGCCTTGCGGCGGACTCCCCCGCGGTCATCCGCATCGAGCTCGACCCCAAGAAGCTCGAGGACGAGGGCGTCACCGCCGACAGCGTCATCAAGCAGCTGCAGGCGTCGAACCTGTCGTTCCCGGTCGGTGCGGTTGACCTGGGATCGAGCACCGAACCGATTCGCGTCGGCGGCACCATCGACTCGGTCGACGACGTACGCCACTTCCAGATCGCGGTCTACCCCAACCAGAACGAGATCATGGGCGACGCGTTCGCCCAGATCGGCGAGGGAATGGGTGCGCTCGGCTCGGCGATGGGCCAGGGCTTCTCGGCGCTGGGCCAGGGCATGGGCGCCCTCGGGCAGGGCGTGGGCCAGGTGGGCGCCGCGACCGGCGAGATCGGCATGCAGGCCGGCCTCATCAACGGCATCCAGCAGCTCCAGGGTCAGATGTACTCGCTCAAGTACGACACGCTGCCGCAGATGAAGGCGGCCGCGTCGAGCATGCCCACGGACTCGCCGCAGTACCAGGAGATGCAGGGCAAGATCGCGGCGATCGAGACCAAGACCCTGCCGGGCATGCAGTCGGCGGTCGACGGGATGCAGTCCCAGATCACGGCGTCGCAGAAGAAGCTGCAGGCGCAGGCGAAGTCGCAGTCCAAGGGCGCCTCGTCGGGCGGCGGGATGTCCTCGGGCGGCTCGGGCAACGGTGGAAGCGGCTCGTCGGGCTCGAGCACGCCCGAGATGGAGATCGGCGTCATCAGCCTGGGCGACGTGGCGACGGTCACCTACGCCCCGCAGGACGGCAGCGTCGGTAGCCGCGCCAACGGCAAACCCGCCGCGCTCATCGACATCGTGAAGACCCAGGACGGCAACACGGTTGACGTGAGCACCAAGGTCAAGGCCGAGATGGACAAGCTCGCGCCGGGCTTCGAAGTGCCGAACAAGGTGGTCGTCGTCTACGACGCGAGCAAGGGCATCAACGCCTCGGTCAACGGCATGCTCCGAGAGGGGCTGCTCGGCGCGCTGTTCGCGATCATCGTGATCCTGCTGTTCCTGAGGAACTGGCGCGCGACGATCATCGCGGCGATCTCGATCCCGCTCTCGATCCTCATCGCGATGGTCTTCCTCAAGCAGACCGACGTGACGCTCAACGTGATGACGCTCGGTGGCCTCACGGTCGCGATCGGGCGCGTGGTCGACGACTCGATCGTCGTCATCGAGAACATCTTCAGACACCTGCAGCGGGGCGAGAAGGCCGGCACCGACCTCATCCGCACCGCCGTGAGTGAGGTTTCGGGCGCCATCACGTCGTCGACGCTCACCACGGTCGCCGTCTTCCTGCCGCTCGGCATGGTGACCGGCGTCATCGGCAAGATCTTCCTGCCCTTCGCGATCACCGTGGCGCTGTCGCTCCTCGCGTCGCTCCTCGTCGCGATCACGGTCGTGCCGCTCATGGCCAAGTGGTTCCTCCTCAAGGCGAAGGTCCCGACCGAGCACGGCAAGGACTCCACGATGCTGCGCTGGTACCGAGGCGCGTTGGCCTGGTCGCTCGACCACCGGCTCGCGGTGGTCTCGGCCGCGCTGGTGCTCTTCCTCGGCTCGCTCGCGCTGACGCCACTCATCGGCACCGGCTTCGTGCCCGAGACCAAGGAGAAGTACCTGCAGATCGAGGTCACGTATCCCGAGGGCAGCAAGGCCACCGAGGTCGACAAGACCGTGCGCGCGATCGAGACGGCACTCGACAAGACCGACGGCATCGAGCTCTATCAGTCGACGGTGGGCGCGAGCACCACGCAGGCGAGCATGTCGGGTGGCCTGGGCGGCACCAACACCGCGCTCACCTACGTCCGCCTCGACGAGGGCGCCGAGACGGACAAGGTCATCGCCGCGCTCTCCAAGCAGACGGAACCGCTCGTCAAGGACGGCGTCGAGATCGTCTACCAGCGCGTCGACAGCTCGGGCACGAACAGCTCTCTCGAGATGATCGTCACCGGCGACAACCTGGGCGACATCCGCGCCGCCTCGGGCACGATCGAGGAGGCGCTCAAGAAGGAGTCCGGCCTCACCAACGTGAAGAGCAACCTCGGTGTCGCGCGCAAGCAGCTCGTGGTCGACGTCGACCAGACCAAGGCGACCGAGTACGGCCTGAACGCAGCCATGGTCGCGGGCACGGTTCGCGGCTTCGTCGCGGACCAGGACGTCGGGTCGATCAAGGTCGCGGGCCAGCCGACCGACGTCGTCTACGCGATGGCGCTCGACCCGGTCTCGCAGGCCGAGGAGATGCGAAAGCTCAAGCTCACGACTCCGCTGGGCAAGACGGTCCGCCTGTCGTCGGTCGCCACGGTCGCCGAGACGGACTCGCCCGTCGCGGTCCTCACGCGCGACGGCACCGAGTACGCGTCGGTCAGCGGGCGTATCACCGAGCGCGACTCGGGCTCGGTCATCAAGCGGGTCCAGGCGACCGTCGCCGGCCTCAAGCTGCCCGAGGGCGTCACCGTCGAGACCGGCGGTACGGCCGAGCAGATGAACGAGTCGTTCTCGCAGCTCGGCATCGCGATGCTGATCGCGATCGGTGCCGTCTACCTGGTCATGATCATCGCGTTCGGCGAGGCGGTCGCGCCGCTCGCGATCCTGATGTCGCTGCCGCTCGCCGTCGTGGGCGGACTGTTCGGGCTGCTCATAACCGACCTCCCGCTCGACATCCCCGCCATGATCGGCGCGCTCATGCTCATCGGTATCGTGGTCACCAACGCGATCGTGCTCGTGGACCGCGTGAAGCAGAAGCAGCGCGCCGGCTTCGCCCGCCGAGACGCGCTGCTCGAAGCGGGCTCGACCCGAATGCGACCGATCCTGATGACCGCGGTCGCCACGATCATGGCGCTCGCGCCGCTCGCCTCGGGCTTCGCCGAGGGGGCGCTGATCAGCCAGTCGCTCGCCGTTGTCGTCATCGGTGGCCTGACGACGTCGACGCTGCTCACGCTCGTGGTGGTCCCCGTCGCCTACGACCTGCTCGAGGGCGCGAAGGACCGCATCTTCGGCGCGCGTGACGAGGAGGCGGAGGGCGAGGGCACGGACGCCGGCGACGGTGGGCTCGCACCCGAGGGCGCCTAGCGGCGAGAGCGGCGCTTGGGCCGCATCCGCACCCCGCATCGAGATGGTCCCGCGGCCGTCGGCTCCTACGAGTCGGCGGCCGTGTCGCTTTCGGCGGCCCGGCGCGGGCGCACCGACTCCTCCTCGGCGCGCACGGGCGCACCGAGGGCGATGACGACGACGACCAGCAGCAGCGACGCGCCGAGCGAGAGCAGGAAGGAGGTCCCGTCCCATGCTACCTCGTGGCCGAGCACGAACGAGAGCTGGCGCGCGGCCGAGTGCGCGCTGTAGACGATTGCGGCGCCCAGCAGCGCGCCGGCGATCGCCCAGCCACGCGACGCGCGCTTCGAGAGCCACGACATCGCCGCTGCTGCGATCGCCCAGCCGAGCAGCGCGACCCACGCCGCAGGGGCCGCGAACGCCGCGCGGACGGCGCCCGAAGCCGCGACGCCCGCGGCCGGGTCGAGGAAGAGCGCCGGGTTCACCGCCGAGTAGGGCGCCACGCCACCCGATGACGCCGACGCCAGCAACGCGAGCGCCCCGCCCAGGAATCCGGCGGCCGCAGCCGTGAGTGGCGGGAGCGCGAACCCGGCGAGCAGCGGCATCGCGTAGGGCACGCGAGCGACCGCGAGCACGGGCGCGGAGAGCGGCAGCACGGCGGCGCCTGCGCTGCGACGCGCGGCGAACCACCACCAGAGCGCGCTCGCGATCGCGAAGCACGACGCGAGTAGCCACAGGCGCTGCGCGAAGAGCCCGATCGCGAACGCGAGCAGCCCCAGCCCGGTTCCGAGCGAGGGCGCGAGCGCGCCCGCGACGCCCACGAGCGCGGCCCCCGCGAGCACCGCGATCGAGCTCACAGGCAGCGGCGCGAGGCCGGCCCACGCAAGCCATGCGGACTCGACCGCCGCCACCGCGCGGAGCAGCGTGAAGCCGGCGCGGCCTTGCAGCCGATCCCACAGCCCGACGCGCTTCCAGCCGGGCGCCTCGTTCTCGTCCTCAAGGTCCTCGGCGGCGTACGCCTCGACGAGCCCGGCGAGCGAGGTCCGGCCCTGAGCCGGGTCGCCCAGGTGCGGCAGCAGGTTGTCGGCGAAGCGCGCGACGCTGGGGTACCGGTCGGACGGACGCAGGCCGAGCGCCGCGAGCAGCACGTCGTCGATGGCCGCTCCGAGTTCGGGCTCGTACTCGCTGGGCGCTGGAGTCTCGAGCGTCTCGAGCGCGACGATCGCCGCTTGGGGCGACTCGGCGTCGAACGGGTTGGCAGCGGTGAGGCACTCGTAGACGAGCGCGGCGAGCGCCCACTCGTCGGTCTCGGGTCCGACGCGCATCCCCTCGAGCTGTTCGAGCGGCATGTAGCCGACGGTGCCGCCCGTGCCGCTGCCGTGCCCCGTTACCGACGAGAGTGCCGCCATCCCGAAGTCGGCGACCTTCACACGACCGTCGCGCGTCACGAGCACGTTCGCCGGCTTGATGTCGAGGTGCAGGACGCCGTTGGCGTGCGCGAACTCGAGCGCGTCGCTCACCGCCGAGAACACCGCTGCGGTCTCGTCGAGATCGAGTGGTCCGCCCAGGTCTTCGAGCAGCTCCTCGAGCGAAGCGCCGTCCACGTGCTCCATGATCAGGAACGCTTCGTCGGAGTCGGTCGCGAAGTCGTGCACGGTCACGATCGACGGGTGGTTGAGCATCGCCGAGGTGCGCGCCTCGGCCAGGCCGGGCGGGTCGTGCTGCGGGTCGCCGTAGGCGTCGAGAGGGAGGTCGAGCCGCTTGATGGCGACCCGCCGCTGCATCCGCGTGTCCCACGCGAGGACCACGGTGCCGTAGCCGCCCTCGCCGAGCTCGTCGAGGGGGCGGTAGCGGTCGAGAATGAGCTGCTGCTCCACACGCCTCCCGTCGAATCGCCGCCGCCCTCGGCCGCGCGGCGAATCGTTCTCGGCCGGCGCGGTCCGCATCGCCACCATTCTAGCCGAGCGCCCTGACTCGCCGGAGCTGGGGCATACTCTGGGTCGGACGCATCCAGAGAGGGGACCGATGTTCGGATTCGGCGTCAAGACGATCACCACCGAGCAGCTCGCCGAGAAGCTCGCGACCGGCAAGCCGGTGCTCATCGACGTGCGCGAGCCCTACGAGTTCGCCGCCGGGCACATCAAGCAGGCGCGCAACATCCCGCTCGGCACGCTGCGCGACGCGGCGAGCAAGCTCGATCCGGCCGCCGAGACGCTCGTCATCTGCCAGAGCGGGCACCGGAGCGCGACCGCCGTCCGAATCCTGCGCAAAGCGGGCTTCACCGACGCGTACAGCGTGAAGGGCGGCATGACCGCGTGGCGCGGGAAGGTCGTGCGGTGACGGCGGTGTCTACCGGCGCGGAGCCGGGCGCGTCGCCGGCGCCTGGCGACGCACTCCCGCCGCTGCCCGCCGCACCGACGCTCACCGTCGTCATCCCCACGCTCGACGAGGAGTCGCGCCTGCCCGACCTGCTCGCGTG
>CAZXWK010000008.1:19652-22282 GCA_964644675.1 uncultured Eubacteriales bacterium
CAGGTCGAGCCGATCGAGGACACGCCGGCCAACCGAGTCGCGTGCGAAGCGGTCAACCTCTACCTGCTGCTCATGCAGTACGTCGCACCCCACGCGCCCGGCTTCTGCATCATGGTCCGCCGGGACGTCCACGAGCGCATCGGCGGCTTCGACGAGACGGTCGTCCTCGCCGAGGACCACGAGTACGTCCAGCGCGCCGCCGAGGTGGGCAAGTTCCGGATCCTGAACTCGGCACCCATGCGCACGAGCATGCGGCGCATCGAGAAGGAGGGCCTGGTCACCCTCGCGTTCAAGTACCTCTACTCCGAGCTCTACGTCGTGACCGGCCGACCCGTGAAGTCGGTGCCGTTCGAGTACGAGTTCGCCGCGTTCGGCGAGCAGACACCCGCCGAGACCCCCGCCGAGCGCACCGGCGTGCTCGTGGACTTCGCCGCGCTGCGCGAGCGGCTCGGGAAGCTAACGGAGCCCGTCGCGACCTTCTCGGCGGGTGAGCTCGAGAAGCTCAAGTCGCTCGGCTCGACGGCCGCGGGACCCGAGGCGGTCGACGCGCGGCTCGAGCGGCTCGCTCCCGAGGAGCTGCGCGCGCTGCACCGCTACCTGACGCGCCGCGCCGACATCGCGCGCCGGATGCCACCGATCGTGCTGCGTCGCGTGCGCCGGGCGGGCGAGCGGATCGTTCGGACGCTCGCCGACGACACCGGCCGCGAGGTCTGAGCGCGAGGTCCGATCCGCAGCAGCGCGCGTCCGCGATCGGCTCGGACCGCCCCGCGTCCGCCTCCCCGCGCCGTCGCACGCGGATTGCTGGGTATGGTGTAGGTGGAGGGTCTTCTCCGTCGTACTTCGCGACACGCCCTCCCGGAATCGGGATGACAGCAGTGAGTACCGCCAAGCGAATAGCGCTCATCGAGGCCGGGTCCCCCAACCTCAACATCTACAGCCACGTGGCCATGGGTCGCGGCGTGCCGTTGCTCGCGACGGTGGTGCACTCGGCGGGATGGGACGTTCGGGCGTTTATCGAGGACGTCTCCGGCAAGGGCTCGGTCGACTGGGAGTACGTGGCTTCCTTGAGCGTGGTCGGGTTCTCGGCGATCACCTGCACGATGCCCAGGACCGCCGAGCTGGTCGCGCGGACGCGGACGCTCAATCCGGGCGCGGTCATCGTCTTCGGGGGCCCGGAGCCGACGTGCGATCCCCAGCGCAGCTTCGACGCCGGTGCGGACATGGTGCTGCGCGGCGAGGCGGAGCTGACGCTGCCCCGCTTGCTCGCAGTGCTGAGCGGCGAGTCCCGGGAGCCGCTCGCAGCCATCGAGGGGCTCGTCTGGCGCGAAGAGGGCGCCCTCCGAGAAGGGCCGCCCATGCGGCAGCTCACCAAGTTCGAGCTCGACGCGCTGCCACTCGTCGATCGCTCGCTCGTGCACAGGGCCGACTCAGCGTCGACCGCCGCTGTCTGGCGCACCCGGGGCTGCCCGAGCCACTGCGACTTCTGCGAGGTGTGCGAGATCTACCCGCGGTGCGTTCGCCGCTCCGACGACCGGACGCTCGCCGAGCTCATGGAGGCGCAAGCCGACGGGTTCCAAGGCGCGTTCCTCATCGACGACAACGCGGCGGCGAACAAGCCGGCGTTCATGGAGTTCCTGCGCAAGATCGCCGCGTCCGGCTACGCACGCTCGCTCGTGACCCAGCTGCGCGCGGACGCGATCTTCCGCAAGGACGGCCGCATCGACCGCGAGTTCCTGAAGCTGCTCAAGAGGGCGTCGGCGCTGACCATCGTCTGCGTGGGGGTCGAGTCAGCGAGTGACGAGGACCTCGAGGCGGTACACAAGAACATCGACTCGCAGCACATGGCCAAGGCGCTCAGGGCGATGAAGCGCGCGGGCATCCTGGTCCACGGCATGTTCATCGCGCTCACCGACGACTCGCGCGAGGCCATCAAGCGCAACGGCGACTACGCGCGCAAGTACGTGACGTCGCTTCAGTACCTCTTCGAGACGCCGCTCCCCGGGACCAAGCGCACGCGCGAGCACGAGGCGGCGGGCAACCTCATCTTCAAGAGCCTCGAGGACCTCTCGCTCTACGACGGGATGCACTGCGTGCTGCGCCCGATGCAGATGCGCGCCGCCGAGATGCAGCAGCTGGTCGAGCGCGAGTACCGCAGGTTCTACTCGGCTCGCCGCATCGTGGCCGCGGCTCTCAACGGCGCGTTCGTGCGGTTCCGCAGGCTCACCGAGGGTCAGAGGGCCGCGCTGCGTGCGCTTCCTGTGAGCCGTCGCATCAGGACGTGGCTGTGGTTCCACGCCGAGTACAAGTTCGGGCCGGTCGCGTTCCTCGCGCTGGGACGTCGCCGCGTCCGCGAGATCCTCCGCGATCCCGGCTACCAGGAGTTCGTCGAGCGGCTGCGCTCGCTCCACCCGTCCGAGAAGAGCGCCGGCGACGGCGTCGCTTCGTAGCCGCACCGCACCCGGCCCGGAGCCGATGTCGCGCCGTCTGCCGCTGCTGAGCGAGCCGACGGCGCGACGCCTCGTCACTCGCCTGCCTCCGTTTGTGCCGTGGGAATGAACCAATTACAGGTATAGGACGCTCGCTCGCCTCTGGAGGCGATTGCTCATGCTTTGGACGATCATTCTGATCCT
>CAZXWK010000008.1:22382-62720 GCA_964644675.1 uncultured Eubacteriales bacterium
TCGCGCCTCGATTCGATCGCGCGTACGACGCACCGACCCCATCGGGCTCCCACGCGCGCTCCCACGCCGCTACCATCGGTCTTGTCGATCGATGCGCGGCGGTCGCGCTGCGCGAGGAGGAGCGATGAAGGCACTCTGGCTTGAGGACGGGCAGCTGTCGGTCCGCGAGGTGGACCCGCCGAGCGCGGACGGCGAGGCGCTCGTGCGCGTGCTGCTCTCCGGTGTCTGCGGCACCGACATCGAGCTGACCCGCGGCTACTACCCGTACGCGGGGGTCCTCGGCCACGAGTTCGTCGGCGAGGTCGTCGAGGCGCCGGACGAGTCGTGGGTGGGGGAGCGCGTGGTCGGCGACATCAACGCGGTCTGCGGCGCGTGCGAGCAGTGCGCCGGCGGCCGGCCGACCCATTGCGAGGACCGCACGGTGCTCGGCATCGTCGCGCGCGACGGCGCGCACGCCGAGTACGTGCGGCTGCCAGTCGCGAACCTGCACCACGTGCCCGACTCGGTCCCCGACGAGGCCGCGGTCTTCACCGAGCCGCTCGCCGCCGCGGTCGAGGTGCTCGAGCAGGTGCACGTCGCGCCGACCGACCGCGTGCTGCTGGTCGGCGCCGGGCGGCTCGGGCAGCTCGTCGCGCGCGTGCTCTCGCTCACCGGCGCGCACCTGCGCGTCGTTGCCCGCCACCCGCACCAGCAGGCGCTCCTCCACGACGCGGGCATTGCCACCATCGCCGAGGACCACGTCGCCGAGAACCGCTGGGACGTCGTGGTCGAAGCGACCGGCTCGCCGTCGGGACTCGACCTCGCGCGGCGCGCGCTGCGCCCGCGCGGGACGCTGGTGCTCAAGTCCACGTACGCGGGCGAGGTCACGCTCGACCTGTCGCCGTTCGTGGTCGACGAGATCACGATCGTCGGCTCGCGCTGCGGCCCCTTCGAGCCGGCGCTGCGCCTGCTCGCCGCCGGCCTCGTCGACCCGCTGCCGCTCGTCTCGGCGACCTACGCGCTGTCGGACGCGGTCGAAGCGGTCGAGGTCGCGCAGCGGCGCGACGTGATGAAGGTGCTGCTGCGGCCGAACGGCGGCGCCTGAACCGGGAAGCGGATCGACTCCTACTTAGCCGGTGACGCAAGAATCTTGGTGAAGCCCTGACCGCCTGAATCGGCGTTCTGGGACCAGCTCCCCGGATCCGAGTCGACCACCTTGTATGAGCCCGGTGGCACGACTTCGTTCGGCTTGGCGACCCAGGTGGCATTCGGGACCCCGCCCTGCCCGGGAAGGCCCGTCGTCTGCCACGGGCCGTACGTCTTGCCGTCGCTGCCCGCCAACGCGATAGTGCCGGGGGTCTGGCCCTTGCCGTCGTTCCAGTGATAGGTGGCGATCTCGGTGACCTTCATCGATTGAGCGGCGGTCCATTCGGGGGACGTGCCTCCGTTCTGGACCGCCTTGGGGTTACCGACATCCATCACGGGCTTCGCTGCCGACGATCCGCCGGCGCCTGCGTCCGCCCCGGCGTCGGGTTGTGGCGCGGGAGCCGACTGGCGCTGTAGCTCCTGGTTGCGGTAGTCGCTCTCCTCCTGCAGTTTGCGGTTCTCCTCCTGGCTGACTGCGGAGCAGGCGTCCGTAAGGAAGCACCCACTGCTCAAGGCTGCAGCGAGGGCTATCGCCAGAAGCGCCGTTGTCCTTCCGGGTCGAGTGCCTCGGTACTCCGTCCCCATGATCCCTCCCCCGGACCGTGAATCGTTCATATCGACCGCCACTCAGTGCATCCCCCTCGTAAGCACTCGCAAACCGGGCGGTTACGCTATCGCACGCGTCGCACGTTGTTGCGGCTATCGACCTGCCCTGATAGACTCTCCATTCGCGCTACGCGGGTGTGGCGGAATGGCAGACGCGCATGGTTCAGGTCCATGTGGGGGCAACCCCGTGGAGGTTCAACTCCTCTCACCCGCACCACGATTACTCGGCAGCCTCATCCCTCAGGGATGGGGCTGTTTTCGTTTTCGCGGCCCGACGTCCGTTCGCCGAGAACCCCGACTGAACTGCCGAGTTTGAAGCGGAATCGAGGCGGGTATTGATTTTTTTAAGACGGCACTTGATTTTCTCAACCGACAGGTCCATGATGGGCTCGTCGGAATCAAGGAGGAACCACTGATGGCGAACGACTGGCATCAACTCACGGACCTCACGGGCGACCGCTCGTTCTCGGTCGCGTCGGTGCGCCTGGGGGACAGCGGAATCACGATCGAAGGCGATTTCGACCTGCCGCCGCTCGCTCGGCTGCGCTACGAGGACCAGGTCTTCGTAAGCGCCTTCGTGCGCAGCCACGGCTCGATCAAGGACATGGAGAAGGCGTTCGGGATCAGCTATCCCACCGTGAAGAACCGGTTGAACCGCATCATCGAGCAGCTGCCGCTGGTCGAGGTCATCGAGACCCCGTCACAGCCGGCGGGCGACGACGTGCTCGGCATGCTCGAGCGCGGTGAGATCACGGCCGAGCAGGCCGCCGAAAGGCTCAGGCGATAGCGATGAGGATGCCACCCGCGATCTTCGACCTCCGCGTGGCTGACAGCGGCAAGCGCCCGTTCCGCATCTGGCTCCCGGTCTTCCTGCTGTGGCCGCTTGCGATCGTCCTGTTCGTCTTGGGGTTCGTGGTGACGATCCTCGTCGACATCGTGCTGGTGATCTTTGGGCAGCGGTTCCACGGCTACACGATGTTTCTGCTCGGCTGCCTCGACCTGCTGACCGAGACGCACGGCTTGACCGTGTACGTCCGCAACGAGAACACGTACGTGGACCTGACGGTCCGATGACGGAAGGTGAGAGAGATGAGTGAAGACCGCGCCCGCATCCTGAACATGCTCGCCGAGGGCAAGATCACGGCCGCCGAGGCAGAGACGCTGCTCGACGCCCTCGAGACCAAGTCCGTGCCCGCCACGCCTCCGAGCGAGCCGGCGATCAAGGGTGACCCCGCGCCGCTGCTCGACGCGCTGCCAAAGTACCTCTACGTGAAGGTCGCCGCCGAGAACGGCGACAACGTGGACGTGAAGATCCCCATCGCGCTGGTGCGCTCCGGGCTGAAGCTCACCTCGCTCATCCCGCCGCAGGCGATGGACCAGATCAACGACTCCATGTCCGAGCACGGCATGTCGATCGACTTCACCAACATGAAGCCGGAGGACATCGACGAGCTGGTGGCCGCGCTGCGCGAGATGGAGATCAACGTGGACTCCGCGAACGGCGACAAGGTCCGCGTGTACACCGCGTAAGCACGGCCAGCCCCGACTGTCTCAGGCGGCCTCGCCCTTGCGGCGGGGCCGCCTCGGTGTGTGTCCGGGCGGGTGCTACTGCGCGACGAGTTGCTCGTAGACCGGGATCGGGTCGTCGGTCAGTACGGTCGCCTTCTTGACGTAGGCGTCCGGGAATCCGCGCCTGCCGAACTGCAGGTTCTCATCGGCGGGCGGGTTCTCATAGGCCTCGATGACGACCCAGTAGCCCGGGCGCATCCCTTCGAAGTTGTCCGACTTCTGGACGATGAAGTAGGCCTGCATGTCCCCGAAGCTGGGAGTCGCCTTCGTGAGCGCGCGCTGCGCCTCGGCCTCGCTGTCCAGGCTGTCGCCGATCACGAAGTACAGCGTGCGCCCCTTCTGCGAGACGCCGCCCAGCTCGCGCGCGTAGGCGATCGACTTCGCCGAGACGGGACTCCCGGCTGCCGGCGGGGTCTGCACCGGTTGCGTGGCGGCATCAGTCGCCACCGGCGCGGCCTGGGATGTCGCGGCGGACGCCGCTGGTGCTGTTGCCGGTGACGCGGCTTCGGTCGGAGCGGCCACGTCGCGGGGCTGCTGCGGCCGGAAGACACAGCCCTGCAGCTGCACGAGCGCCGAGGCAAGCGTGATCACGAAACACCAGCGGACGCGGCAACCAGGCATCTTCAGGCTCCTTCCCCGGTCGCTCTTGGCCCCCCATGGCCGTCGCGCGACGTCTGCGCCAACTCTACTTCATGGGCGCCGGGGGAAGCGACGCCGCGCTCGGAGACGACCACTTGCATCGACAGCGTGGCGCGCATATACTTCACGACTTCAACTATCAGGGTGGTGAAGTATTAGCATGCCGCAGAACAACAGCGACGCAATCGCGCACGCGCTCAGGCACACCTGGTACGCGCTCGTGCGCTGCAGCACGCCGCGCCAGGGGCTCGAAGGCGTTCAGAAGCAGGGATTCTGGGTCCTGGGCGCGCTGCTCGAAGGGCCGAAGCGGATGACCGAGTTGGCCGAGGTCACGCAGATCTCCTCGGCGAGCCTGACCGGCATCGTGGACCGGCTCGAGGACCGCGGGCTCGCGCACCGCGTGCGCTCGGAGCAGGACCGGCGCGTGGTCACCGTCGAGCTCACCGAGCAGGGCCGCGAGGAGATGGTCGCCTCGAACCGCGACTTCGAGACGCGGGTCTCGGCGCTGCTCGAACCCCTCACCGCCCCCGAACGCGAGCAGCTGCTGACGCTGCTCACCAAGATGTCCGGCCGCACACAGACGAAAGCGAACTGATGACCAAGCTCATGGACCTGCCACAGCGCAGGAAGATGCTCATACTCAGCGGCGTGCTCATGGCGATGCTGCTCGGTGCGCTCGACGGCACCATCGTCGGGCCGGCCATGCCCACGATCGTTCGCGACCTCGGTGGCATCGAGATGCTGACCTGGGTGTTCACGGTGTATGCGCTCGCGTCCACCATCGCGGTGCCGATCGTCGGCAAGCTGTCCGACCTCTACGGTCGCAAGTGGTTCTACCTGGGCGGCATCCTGCTGTTCGTGGCGGGATCGGCGCTGTCGGGCGCAGCGGGCGAGCCGTGGCTCAACCAGATCTTCGTCAACGCGAGCGCGATGACGCAACTCATCGTCTTCCGCGGCGTCCAGGGCCTGGGCGCAGGCATGCTCATGGCCAACGGCATGGCGATCGTCGGTGACCTGTTCGACCCGCGCGAGCGTGGCAAGTACCAGGGGCTGTTCGGCGGCGTCTTCGGCTTCGCCTCGGTGCTTGGTCCCGCGCTGGGCGGGTGGCTCACGGACTCCTTCTCGTGGCGCTGGATCTTCTACATCAACGTGCCTATCGGGATCGCCGCATTCGCGATGCTTGCCGCGACGCTTCCGACACCCGAGCGTGGCCAGAAGCACTCGATCGACTGGTGGGGCACGTTCGCGCTGGTCACCGGTCTCGTGCCGCTGCTGATCGCGCTCAACCAGGGCGGTGCGCAGTGGGGCTGGACCTCGGCGCTGACGATCGGGCTCTTCGCCGTGGCTGCGGCGTCGCTCGCGGCATTCGTGTTCATCGAGCTCCGCTCGCCCGAGCCGATCCTGAGCATGCGGTTCTTCAAGGACCGGGCGTTCTCGGCGAGCATGCTCGTGCTGTTCTTCAGCGGCGTGGGCATGTTCGGCGCCATCATGTTCCTGCCGATCTTCCAGCAGATCGTGCTGGGAAAGAGCGCGTCGAACTCCGGCGCGCTGCTCACGCCGATGCTCGTCGCGATGGTCATCGGCTCGATCGGCACCGGGCAGATCATCTCGCGGACCGGCCGCTACAAGTGGATCGGCGTCGGCGGCATGGCCGTCGCGAGTGCGGCGATGCTCATGCTCTCGCGCCTCTCGATCGACACCAGCAACGCGTATCTCATCGGCTCGATGATCCTGCTCGGCGCCGGTATCGGCGTGACGATGCCGCTGTTCACGATCTCAATGCAGTCGCAGTACCCCGACGACATCGGCGTCGTGACCGCGGCGACGCAGTTCTTCCGCTCGATCGGCGGCACGGTGGGCGTCGCGATGCTCGGCGGCGCGCTCAACGCGGCGTTCGCCGAGAACCTCACGGCGCTCATCGCGCAGCACGCGTCGAAGTTCGGCCCGCTCGCGCCCACCTTTGCCAAGCTCGCCGAGAAGCCCGAGGCGCTCCTGAACGCCGGTGCCGCAGAGAAGCTCGCGGCCACGATCCCGCCTCAGGCCCAGGCCGCTGTCGCGAGTTTCATGGTCGACGTGAAGGTCGCGCTCGCCGATGCGATCGGGCACACGTTCCTGCTCGGGTTCGGGCTGATGCTCCTCGCATTCGTCGCGATGCTCGCGGTCAAGGAGACCCCGATACGGGTCGCCGCGCCGCGCGCCACGGCCGAGGAGTTCGGCCGCGAGCTGCTGGCCGAGGAGGCCGTGCTCCCCGAGGACTCCGAGCCCGACATCGTGCACGAACGGTCGTAGTCCCTCTACGATAGGCAGGACCGCGATCAGTCGACGGCCCGCGGCGAGATCCCTCTGGCCGTCTCGAATCTCGAAGGGGGAGTGCCTGCGGTGCCGTACGTGCTGACCGTCGCGGGATGCGCGCTCCTCCTCCTTGGCGGCGAGGTTCTGGTTCGCGGCGCGGTCGCCATCTCGCTGCGGCTCGGCATCTCGCCGATGCTGGTCGGGATGACGGTCGTCGCGTTCTGCACCTCTTCGCCGGAACTGCTGGTGTCCGTGCAGGCAGCGACGGGCGGTCACCCGGAGATCGCGCTCGGCAACGTCGTCGGGAGCAACATCGCCAACATCGGCCTGGTGCTCGGCGCGACCGCTGCGATCCTGCCGATCGTCACCAAACCCGCGAGGCTGAGCCGCGATCTGATGCTGACGCTCGGCGCGAGCGCGGCGCTGTTCGTGCTCGGTCTGGTGGGCGGCATCGGACGCGTCGCGGGGGCGGCCGGGCTCGTCGTGCTGGTCGCCTACATCGTGACGTCCTACCGCATCGAGCTCGCCGAGACGCCCGAATGCCCGCACGACTGGCACGAGGAGGAGACCGAGGTGTTCGAGGACGCGAAGCCGACCGCCGGCGTCGCGGTGCTCATGCTGGTCGGCGGGATCGCCGCACTCGTGCTCGGCGCTCGGTGGCTCGTCGACGGCGCGTCGGCGATCGCGATCTCGTTCGGACTCTCGGAATCGGTGGTGGCGCTCACGGTGGTGGCGCTCGGTACGTCGCTGCCGGAACTCGCGACATCGGTCGTTGCCGCTCGTCGCGGGCATTCCGCGGTCGCCGTGGGAAACGTGGTCGGCAGCAATGCGTTCAACATCCTGCTGATCCTTGGGATCACGGCGCTCATCTCGCCGCTTCCGATCAGCGCGCACATGGCTCACGTGGACATCCCGGTCATGCTCGCCTTCACTCTCGTCGGCGCAGCACCCCTGATGATCACGGGGCGAATACCGCGCTGGCTCGGGGCGAGCCTTCTGACAGCCTATCTGGCCTACGTCGTGATGCTGTACGCCGTGTAGCCGGTGCCGGGTTGCTCGAGGGGAGCGCGAGAAAGCCGGCACCGTGCTGCCCCGGGTGCGTGCGGTCGTCTCAGGGGTGTGTCGACTATGCAGGCGATTGGGAATCCTATGCATGGTGACCACACGGTCGTAGTCACGACAGCCGAGAGGGGACTGCCATGTCCGAGGTCGATACCAGCGGCATTCGCCCGCGCAGAGTCGTCGTCATGGGAGCGGCGGGCCGTGACTTCCACGACTTCCTCGTCGCCCTGAAGGACGATCCCAGCCTGGATGTGGTCGCGTTCACGGCGACGCAGATCCCCGGCATCGACGACCGGCGCTTCCCCGCGGAACTCTCCGGAGAGCGGTACCCGGCCGGGATCCCGATCTACTCGGAGAAGGAGCTTCCCCGGATTGTCCAGGAGAACGCCGTCCAGGAGGTCATATTCGCGTACAGCGACATCGCGCACGTCGACCTGATGCACAAGGCGTCGCTCGTGCTGTCCCTGGGCGCCGACTTCCGGCTGCTTGGTCCCGAGGCGACGATGGTCCGCTCGGTGAAGCCGGTCATCAGCGTGTGCGCCGTCCGCACGGGCGTGGGCAAGTCCGGCATCTCTCGGCGGATCTTCGAGCGGCTGCGCGAGCGCGGCGTCCGCGCCGTCGACATCCGGCACCCGATGCCCTATCGCGACCTGCGCGAGATGCGTGTCGAGCGCTACGCCAGCGTCGACGACCTCGACCGGCTGGGCGTGACGGTGGAGGAGCGCGAGGAGTACGAGCACCTGGTCGAGGTCGGTGCGGTCGTCATGGCCGGCGTCGACTACGAGGCCATCCTGCGCCGCGCCGAGATGGAGGCCGACGTCATCGTCTGGGACGGCGGCAACAACGACTGGCCCTTCTACCGCTCGGACCTCGAGATCGTCGCGCTCGACCCGCACCGGCCCGGTCACGAGCGCGCCTACTACCCCGGTGAGGTCAACTTCCTTCGGGCAGACGTGCTCGTGGTGAACAAGGTGAACACCGCGGAGCAGGCGGCCATCGACGACCTCGTCGCCGCGGCGGCGATGTACAACCCGTCGGCGAAGCTCGTGATGACGGCGAGCGAGATCACGGCGGCCGATCCCGCGGCGCTCGCGGGCAAGCGCGTGCTCGCGGTCGAGGACGGGCCCACCGTCACGCACGGCGGCATGCGCTACGGCGCGGCGGCCCTTGCCGCACGCGCGGCGGGCGCCGCCGAGCTCGTGAACGCCGCTCCCTACGCGGTGGGGTCGTTGCGGGACACGTTCGCGGCGTACCCGCACATGGACGCCGTGCTTCCGGCGATGGGCTACTCGGCGGAGCAGCTCGCCGACCTCGAGGCGACCATCGCGGCGACGCCGTGCGACGTGGTGGCGATCGGGACGCCGATCGACCTGGGGCGCCTCATCGACATCACGCGGCCTTCGGTGCGGGTGACCTACCGGGTGACCGATACGTCGGCGCCGACCCTCGACGACGTCGTGGACGACTTCTGCGAGCGGCACGGGTTCGGCGGGTAGCGGCGCGTCGATTCGCGCAGCAGCCAGGAGTTGACGGGTAATCGGTTCGGCGATTCCTGCCGATGAGGAAGGTGAGTGCCGCCCTTCGCGGCGCATCCCCTCGTTCGCAGGAGGTTTTCGGATGCCGACGACTCTCAAGGGAACGGCGGTCAAGCCGAACCTCGAGTGGATGCAGAAGACGTACGGCGAGTCGGTCTGGCAGCAGATCCTCGACCGCCTGACCCCCGAGCAGCGCGAGCAGATCGCGTTCGTGTCGGGCACGCAGTCGTACCCGGTCTCGCTCCTCAGCTCGGTGAACAGCGCGTTCGTTGAGGTGGCCTGCCATGGCGATCGCCGGGCCGCCGGCGAGGCGTTCCGGGCACTGGGCCGCTACGTTGCCGAGGACAACCTCAGTGGCATCTACAGCCTCTTCGTCCGGTTCGCTTCTCCGGACAAGGTGCTCGGCAAGATCCCCAGCATCGTCTCCACCATGTACACGGGCGTCACCGCCGACTACACGCAGTCGCCGGACGGGCGCGGCGCGCTGGTCCACATCCGGGGTCTCGGCGAGCTGACCTACGCCGGCCCGCGCCTGTGTGGCTGGGCCGAGGCGGCGCTCGAGAAGGTGGGCGCGCGCAACATCCGCGTCGCCGAGAAGAGCTGGGACCAGGGACTGATCGCCTCCGACGAGTTGACCCTTGTACTCGGCTGGGACTAGCGGCCTAGCCGGTCGGCCTGAGCAGCTCGCGGGCGGCGACGCCCAAGGCAAAGGCCACTGCGACGACCGCGAGCGAATGACCCGTCCGGATGGCGATACGTTGCTGCTCGTCGGCGGACAGCCCCAGCGCCTTGCGCCCTACCCGCACGGCCTCCTGCCCGCTCGCCTCGGCGTCCCGAGTGCGGCCGCTGGCCAGCGCCGCGGACGTGCCGCCGGGGAGTTGCAGCCAGGCGGGGCCCCCGTTGGCTGCCGGGGCGGCCACGTAGACGACCGCCGCCACGATCGCGACGACCGCCGCCGCGGACACGGTGCGGCGCACAGCGAGCATGCCCGCGCCGGCGGGGCGCGGCGCCTGGCGCCTGCGGGGAGCGCGCAGCACGCGCATCCCCGCCGCGCGCAGCCACGCGAAGTGGGTCCCCAGGTGCAGGCCGACGAGCGCGAGCAGCACGGTGGTCGTGCGGGCGTGCACGGCGTGCCAGACGCTGTCCTCGGCCACGCGGCGACCGAGCCACGAGAGGGCGGTCTGCGATACGAGCAGCCCGCTCAGTGCGACTGCGGTCACAGTGACCAGCAACGCCGCATCGATGAGGAAGTCGGCTCGCGCCACGGGCGAGACACGGGTCGCGAAGCGTCGCGTCATGGCGCCTACCCAGTCCCAATGCAGGAGCAGGTGCACGAAGCCGACGAAGGCGATTCCCAGGCCGAGCCATTCGTGCGCGGCGGTGCCCGTGGTGACGGGATTCGTCGCCACCAGGTAGACCGCGAGGGCGAGTGCGTCTATGGCGAGGTTCGTGCGTACGCGCATGGGAGAAGTGTGCCGCCATCACAGATGGGAGCGACTTGATGAACGTCAAGTCCGGCGCGCGGAACCGGCTTCGTCCTCGTCAGAACCCCTGCGGCGTCACCGCACTCCAGTGTGGTGGAGTTGTGTGTTTTCCGCGCACCACGGCTAGTCGGGCTAGTATTCGCTCACACGCGCGAGGGAGACGTGCTGCCGGGTGCGTCCCCTGCCAAGGAAGAGGACCCCGCTGAACGCGTCGACCACACACCGGATACCGGCCGAGAAGGCCGTCTCCAGGCGCCCCCGCGCCTCGGTGCGCGCTGCCATCACGGCGCTCGTGATCCTCGCCGGCGTCCCGCTCACCGCGTGGGCGCTCGTCTCGACCGGCCCCTCCTCGGACAAGGCCTGGTACTGGCAGAATCCTCTCCCGCAGGGCAACGCGATCTTCGCTCAGGACTTCGCCGACGGGTCCAACGGGTTCCTCGCCGGCTCTTCGGGTGTCGTGCTCAAGACCACCGACGGCGGCGTTTCGTTCGACGCGCTCGACGCGGGCGTTTCGGCGACGCTTCGCGGCGTCTCCTTCGTCGACGCGAAGACCGGCTGGGTCGCCGGTTCCGGCGGCACGGTCCGCCAGACGACCGACGGCGGCTCCGGCTGGACCGCACGAGACATCACCGGCGCCGGTGCGATCGCGGCGATCGACTTCGCGGACGCGACGCACGGCGTGGCGGTCGGCGACACGGCTGCGGGCGACCCCGCGCTGTGGAGCACCTCTGACGGCGGCGGCGCATGGAAGGCCGCGAGCACGACTTCGACCGCGAAGATCGCGGCGGTCGCGATGCGTGACGCCGGTCACGGTTTCGCCGCCGGAGCCAGGGGCGTGCTGCTGGCCACCGCCGACGGAGGCGGGACCTGGGACGTCATCGACACATCGACGAGCGCCGACCTGACGGCGGTCACCGCCGCCCGCACGACGCGGCTCGGCTATGCCGTCGGCCGCTCGGCATCCGGTACAACGACGATCCTCAAGACCACCGACGGCTCCCAGTGGACCGCACTCGACGTCCCCGGCACGCCGGTCGACCTGTTCGCGGTCGCGTGTGACGCCGACGGCTCCACCGTCGTGGCGGCCGGCGCCGACGGCACCGTGCTCACCTCGAGCGACGCCGGCGCGACGTGGACGACCTACCGCGCCGAGAAGCTCGACGGCGTCGCGCTGCGCTCGGCGAGCGTGCACCCGGGCGGCGCGATCACCGTCGCCGGCGACGCCGGCGCGACGCTGCGCACGGCCGACGGCGGCAAGACCTGGCAGACCCCGACCGTCCCCGGACGGTACGCGCACGTCAACGCGGTCCGGTTCGTCTCGGCCACCAAGGGCTGGGCGGCCGGCGACAGCGGCCTGTTGCTCTGGACCGACGACGGCGGCGTGACGTGGCGCTCACTCGAGGCCGGCGTCAAGACCGACATCCGGGCGCTCTCGATGGCCAACGCGACCACCGGGTGGCTCGCCGGCGACGCGGGCGTCATCCGCCGCACCGCGGACTCCGGCACCACGTGGGCCGCGCAGGACACCGGCGACGCGACCGAGCGCCTGAACGCGCTGTTCGCGGTAGACGCCGACCACGCTCTGGCAGGTGGCGTTGAGGGTCGTATTCGCGTCACTTCCGACGCCGGCGCAACGTGGGATACGGCCGCGCTCCCGACGACCCAGACGGTGACGTCGCTGTGGGTCGCGGGCAACACCGCGTGGGCCACCGCCGCACGCGCGAAGGGTGACTCGGCGGCGCTGTTCCGCTCGGCGGACGGCGGGCGCCACTGGACGAGCGTCTCGACACCGGACGCGACCGGGACGCTGTCCGCGGTCACGTTCATCGACGCCACCACCGGGTTCGCTGCCGGCGACTCCGCGACCATTCTCAAGACCACCGATGCCGGCGTGAGCTGGACCCGACTCGGCACCCCCGCCAACCCCGCGCTGCCGGGTGGCTACGACCTGACCGCGATCCACTTCGCCGACGCGCGCAACGGCTGGGCTGCCGGTACCGGCGGCACCATCGTGCGCACGTTCGACGGCGGCGACACGTGGGTGCTGCAGCATTCGGGCACCACCACCCGCGATCTCCGGACCGTCTGGGCCTCCGACGGCGGCCACGCGTGGGTCGGCGGAGAGTGGGGCGCGATCCTCGCATCCACGGTCCCGGGGGCCCCGTTGCCCGATCCGGTCTCGCCGCCGTCGATCTCCGACGTCACCACGTCGACCGCCGACGATGGCGTCAAGTCGCTCGACTTCCAGTCGGCCGGCGCCCAGGCCCCGCTGCCCGCGCCTCCCGCCGCCGTGCTCGCGCGCGCGCCGCAGGCCGGCTACGCGTTCGTCGACTGGCAGCGCGTGACCGACACCACGGGCACGGTCTCCTACCGCGTCTGGCGCTCCGAGAACGGCGTCGACTACGCCGTCATCGCCGAGAAGCCCGCGGCGGCCGATGCCACCTACATCGACTCCGACCTGCGCGGCTCGACGCGCTACTACTACGCGGTCTCGACCGTCGACGCCCGCGGCGAGTCGTCGCTCTCTGACACGTCGGCTGCCGCATGGGATCGCACCGCTCCTGTGACCGGTCCGCTGCCGCGCCCGACGGGCCTCTCGGCGGTGGAGGGTTCGGCGTCGGTGCTGCTGACGTGGTCGCCCGTCGACAACGCGAGCGTCTCGGGATACGTCGTGAGCCGTTCGGACCGGAGCCTGGGCTCCGTCACCGCGACGATCGCGGTCGCGGCCGCGGCTCACCCCAGCGTGATCGACGCGGGCGTCGTCAACGGGCGCGCGTACTTCTACACGGTCGCCGCCATCGACGGGTCCGGCACGGTGGGCAGCAGCTCGGCCGAGCGCAGGGCCGTTCCGAAGGCCGGCTCGCTCTACACCGACGTGCACGTGGTCAACCCCGACGGCTCGTCGCGGACGTGCGACGTGTGCCACTCGGTGCACGACGCCCCGACCGCACCCGGCGCCGAGAACCCCACGATCCTGAGCGTAGGCGGCCACAACGAGAACACGCTGTGCCTGGGCTGCCACTCGACCAACTCCCGGCTCGCGAGCACTGACACGTCGGCGGAGCTGAACGCCGCCGATCGCGTCTCGGGGATGCCCATCTGGACCGAGAACGCGCCGAGCAACCCGCTGACCTGCGGCACGTGCCACCGACCCACCACGTCCGAGACCACCCCGGTCGCGGGGCTCCTGCGCGTCAACGGCGTCTCGAGCGGCAACGCCGTGTGCTACGAGTGCCACGGCCCCACCACGACCATCCCGCGCATCGGCGACCTGAGCGGCTTCGAGGGCTCGGCGCACAGCGCCATCACCACCGAGGTTTCAGGCTCCAGCGTGACGTGCCTGGCATGCCACGAGCCGCACGCCTCCAACAACCCTGGCCTGACGACGTACGCCGCGCCGATGTCGTGCCTCACCTGCCACGAGACGCCCGGCGCCGATCCCGCGAGACCCGACGTCTGGACGAGCCTTACACTCGCCGAGAACACCGGCGCGGGTGCGACGCACCCCGTGACCTCAGCGGGTCAGGGCAGCGGCGCGAGCATGAGTTGCCAGAACTGCCACGACGCGCACTCGGTCACCGCCGAGACGCCCCTCACCGACCCGCGCAACCCGGGCCCGGGCAACGCGTGGACCGCCGCTCGCGGCTCGCAGACCGCGTTCTGCTTGAGCTGTCACGGCGGCGCGACACTCCCGACCGCCGCGCAGACGGCGCCGTGGGCCGATGCCGTGACCGGCGCCGGCGGCGCCACCGTGCTCCCGAACATCGCGAGCGGATGGGGCCTGAGCGTCCACGGCGAGGGCGTCTCCTCCGACGCCAGCGCGACGGCTGCCGGACTCAGGGCGGACATGGGCTACGTGCCGGGTGCCACGCTCGAGTGCGCGACGTGCCACGATCCTCACGGCAGCGCGAACGCATTGGGACTGCGCGCCAGCGTGAAGTCCTCGGACGGAACGACCTCCTCGGCGGGCGCCCTTGTCTACACGATTCCGGCCGGTCAGCTGGGCCTCGGATCGCCCCAAGGCTACGACCTGCGGTTCTTCTGCGCGACCTGCCACGACTTCGATCCGGCGTCGCACGATGCGCGCACCGGAGCGGACACCACGGTGCTGGGCGCGACCGACTGTACGAGCTGCCACAGCCACACGGCAGCCGGGGGCGGCTTCTAGCGCGCATACGGGCTGGCGCGTGAGCGCCCGCACCAGGAGACATGCGCGTCGGCCGCGGTGCATAATCCGCACCAGGAGTCACCGTGGATCGGGGGAGCCATGAGGTCACGTGTCGCTGTCCTGTTCGCGCTCGTCGCGCTCGCGGCGGTCCTCGCGCTTGGCGCGGGTTGCTCGGCGAAGGCCGGGGGCGGCTCGTCGAGCGCGTCGTCCTCGTCGGAAACCACCAGCGCACCGCTCGCAAAGTTCCTCGACGCGTCGGTCAAGACCGGCAAGGGGTCCGTCTCCACCACCGACGAGACCGGCAAGACGTGGGCGTTCAAGTCCGAGTTCTGGGTCGACGGGCGCAAGTTCCGCTACGACCTGTACAAGGACGGCACGCTGATCCGCTCGATCCAGTCGCCCGACGGCCAGAAGGCGTACTTCGTGGAGTATGCCGACAAGAGCGTGGGTCCCGCGGTCGCGAGCGTCGATCGGTACTTGCTCGAGTTCTCGAAGCCCACCGAGCAGGCCGTCGAGGACGGCGTCGACCCCGAGACCGGCGCGACGCGCATGGTCTACAAGGTCAACAAGCTCGACGACATCTCCGGCGCCGACAACGCGTGGCTCACGACCGAGGTCATCTATCTCGTGAAGGACGGCAACGTGGTCGGCGTCATCACCAAGGGCGACAAGCCGGACAAGAACGGCAAGATTCCGCCGGGTGAGCTGTCGGTCTCGCGCCGCATCTTCGACGAGGTGAAGATCGGCGGACCGGTCGACGCCAAGGTCTTCGAGCTGCCGTTTCCCGTGAAGCCGGCCGAGTAGGCCCGCCGCGCACCTCTGCCGGCACGGGGCCTCGGGTCGCAACGCTTCCGGACATGCGTTCGGTCGCGCGCTCGCAGTGGTTTCTCGGCTACTCGGAGATCTCTTCCCCGGGGTCGAACGCGTGCAGTCGGACCCACACGCGAAGGCACAGCTCGCCGTCTTCGGGCCGGATGAGGTGCTGGACGATGGCGTCACAGTCGGCGTCGAACGCGCTCACGTGCTCCGACCAGTCGGCGAGCTGAGCGCTCATCCCTTCGCGCGCCGTGGCGGCGACCAGGTATTCGCGGACGGTGATCTCGGGCGTGGGCATCGTTAGGCCGAGCACTTCTGAGACCGTCCATACGCGCTCGTACTCGATCGTCCTGTCCGCCATCGCGACCTCCTAGCCGGGAGTGGCTCGCCGACCGACCCTCACCGCCGTCGCCTTGAACACGGCCGTGACCGCCGCACCCGGCTCGAGCCCCAGCGACGATGCCGAGGAGCGCGAGACCGACGAGGACAGCTGCACGCCGCACACGTCGAGCACGACGCTCACGGTGACTCCTGACGGGTGCACTTGAGTGACGGTGCCGCCCAGGACGTTGCGCGCCGAGGTGCGCGGCAGGTCGACGTCGGGCTCGAAGAGCAGCACGTCCTCCGGTCGCACGCCCAGGATGACCGGCGTGTTCACCGGCAGATCGCTCACTGCGTAGATGTCCGCCCCGCCGCACGTGATGCGCGCGACGTCCTGCTCGGAAGCGGTGACGGTGCCCTCGATGGGCGTGACGGTGCCCAGGAACGACGCGACCCACGGATCCTCGGGCAGCGCGAGCACGGTCTCGGGATCGCCCTCGGCGATGAGGCGGCCCTCGCGCATGACGCCGATCCGGTCGGCGATCACCGCGGCCTCGTCCTGGTCGTGGGTGACGTAGAGCGCGGTCACCTTCTCGTCGGCGAGGATCTGCGCGAACTCTAGGCTGAGCTGGCGCTTGAGCAGCGGGTCCATGTAGCTGAGCGGCTCGTCGAGCAGGAGCAGCCGCGGCTCGAGCACGAGTCCCCGCGCGAGCGCGACCCGCTGCTGCTCCCCGCCGGAGAGCGTGAGCGCGGAGCGCTCCTCCCAGCCGCCCATGCCGACGCGCTTCAGAGCGGCCGCGACGCGTGCGTCGCGCTCCTTCGCGGGGACGCGGCGCAGGTTGAGGCCGTAGCCGACGTTGGCGCCGACGGTACCGCGGAGCAGGTAGGGCTTCTGGAAGACCGCAGCGATCATGCGACGCGTGGCGAGGCTCCGCCGGTCGGCGGGGCGTCCGTCGAAGAACACGTGGCCCTCGCTGGGCCGTTCGAGCAGGCCGAGCACGCGCAGCAGCGTCGACTTCCCGGCGCCCGACGCGCCGAGCAGCACGTACGTGTGGCCTTCGGGGAGCGAGAAGCGTGGGACGTCGACGACGGTCTTGCCGCGGTAGCGGACCTTGAGGTCCACGCCGCGGACGACCGACGCCGCTTGGTCGATCGGGCTCACGCCATCAGCGCTCATAGGAGATCCCGGTGTTCTGGATCGTCGTCAATGCGACGTTGACGATCAGCGCGATCCCCATCAGGACCATCGCCCACGCCATCGCCTGCGGGAACTCGCCGCGCCGAACGTGGGCCATGATCGCCGTCGTCATGACGTCGGTGTAGCCCTCGATACCGCCGCCAACGATCGATACCGCGCCGACCTCGGAGATGATCGCGCCGAAGCCGGCGATGATCGACACCAGCACGCCGGTGCGCGCCTCCTTCAGCACCGCGAAGCCCTCTTGCAGCGATGAGGCGCCGAGCGCGCGGAGCTGGAAGCGCAGGTCGCGGGGGACTGCGGAAATCGCGGCGGCGGTGACGCCGATCACCAGCGGCGTAGCCAGGATGACCTGCGCAAGAACCATGCCCTGCGGCGTGAAGAGCCACTGGAGCCCGCCGAGAGGCCCCGTCCGAGACAGGGCCATGTAAACGAAGAGACCGATGACAACCGGCGGGAATCCCATGGCCGTGTTCACCAGCACGATCACCACGCCTCGCCCTGCGAAGCGGCTGATCCCCAGCAGGTAGCCGAGCGGGACCCCGACGAGCGTCGCGAACCCGATCGCAGAACCGGACACGATGAGAGACAGGACGATGACCTGCCAGACCGTGGAGTCGGCGGTCCGGAGGAGGTTGAACGCGTCAGCGAATGCATTGAGATAGACCTGCATGTGGCGCGCACCGTCCTGTCACAGCGGCTGGATAGAACCGAGGGTAGCACCGCGGAGTGTTCGCGGCGTGGAACCGGCCCGGTGCACCGCCTGAACGGTGCGCCGGGCCGGTCGTTGCACTACTGGCTACCAGGGATAGGGACCCGCATTGGGCTCGAACATGACCTGGCCGGGGTACGTGTACTCCCCGTAGGTCTTGATGAGCGCCTGTGCCTGCGGCGAGCGGATCCAGTTGCTGAAGTCCTGCGCGCCCTCGGAGTTCCGCGCGCCCTTCACCTCGATGACGGCGTACTGGTTGAAGTAGACGGGGTCACCGGAGTTCACGATCTTGAGGTTCTTGACGATGCCCAGCGAGGTGGCGTTGAGCCACGTCGCCCGGTCTGCCAGCGTGTAGCCGGACGTCGCGGCATCGTTCGCCGTCGCGAGCGCCTGAGCCATGCCCATGGTGCCCGATGCCCGGTACCACGGCTGCCCTGTCTGCGGGTTGCCGATGGCCTTCCAGATCTCCTTCTCCTTGGAGTTGGTGCCGCTGCCGTCGTTGCGGGACCAAAACGTCGAGCCGGCCGTGGCGATCGACTGGAATGCGGCGTTCGCATTCGCCCCGCTCGAGACGCCCGCCGGATTGCCGTTGGGACCGACGAGAACGTAGTCGTTGTACATGACCTTGTTGCGAGTCAAACCACGGTAGGCGGACGGCTTGCCGGCCACGACGCCCTTCATGAAGTCGGCTTCGGCTGCCGGGCTGTGGGTCAACAACACGTCGGCGTCACCCGTTCCGCCGAGGGCGATCGCCGCGCCGGAGCCGACGAACGTCGCCTTCAGGGTGTACTCGGGGCACGCCGCAAGGAATGCCGGGCCGAGCCGCTCGAAGAGCCCGGAGTCCTTTGTCGACGTCGTCGATGCGAGCAGGATCTGCGTCTTCTTGCCGGTGCCGTGCCGCACGGTCAGGCTCGTCGTGCGCGAGAGCCCCTTTCCGGTCGCGCCATAGCGAGCGCGAATGTAGAACTTGCCGCCGAGCTTCGGCGTGTACTTGGTAGACCAGCGACCAGTCTTGCCGATCGTGGCGACCTTCACCTGATCCCAGTGACTGCGGCCGGGCTTGCGGATCTCGACGTAGATCTTCTTGCCCTTGTACTTCGACGCCACCTTGCCGCTGATGGTGAACGACGCGGGCTTCGCCATCGTGCGGGTGCTGATCCGCAGGGTCGACCGCGGCGCGGACGCCGCTCCTGCCGTGACCGGCGCGACCAACAGTGCCACGAGTGCCACGACGACCATGACGGCCGCCATTCGCCGAATCATCGGCGCCCTCACTCCTTCGCGCATACCAGTCTCCTTTCCAAAGTGGGAGGCCGGACGGTTTCCCGTGCGACCCTGCCGTCCCGGCGACCGTGGCAGGCGCGTGCTGCGGTAGGTCGGCCCGGGCTCGGAGCACGTCTCGGCGAGACGCGTGAAACACCTGTCAACGAGCGCTACTTCACCGGGGTCATGCTTGCGGCAACGGCCTTGAGTTCGGCGGCCGTCGCGTCCCCGTACAGTTCGAGAAGGCTCCCGCCGTCGACCAGCACGATCGCGATGGGCGACGTCGGGTCTTCGGGGTCCTCGTGCACAACGTCAGCGGTCTTGTTCCCCCAAGGGGTCTTGCCCGCCGAGACTATCTCGTAGTCCCGGGAGACCGGGCTGCCCTGCGTGAACTGCAGCGTCTTATCGCCGTTGATGTAGACGATGTCGCAGACCAGCCCCGCACCCGGCTCGAGTTCGACGACGTCGAGCGAGTCGACCTTGTAGCCCTTGGGCAGGGTCTTCGGGTACCAGACGGGCTTCGCGAACCTGGTGGCGAAGGAGCCGACCTTGTCCGGCCAGAACCCCTTGGGTCCCGTCGGCGGGGCCTCGGGAACCTGGCCGTCGGCCGGAATGATCACCACGGTGGGGACGGAGCTCTCGGCCGGCTGTGGTGAGGAGGTGACCTCGACGGTGTCGGACGCCTGGACGGTGCCGGTCGAATCGACCGCGGTGTCGTTGTTCACGACGATGGGGGCGTTGCGAGACTTGCAGCCCGAAGTCGCGAGCGCAAAGACCACGAGACAGGCGAGGGCGAGGACAGCTATCCGCCGCGCACGGGGCGCGAGGTCATGGGGGCGCATGTACTCTCCTTTCCAAACACGGGAGGCATCAAGGTTTCCCTCGATACCCTGCAGGTCCGTGACCGTGGCGGCGCGCCTGCCGCGGTAGGTCGGTCGGACTCGGAGTGTATCCGTACGAGTCGTGCGTCCATCAGCATACTTCCTGCCGAGACTCTGCAACAACTGTTACCGCTCCGCCGTCGTGTGTAGACTACGCAGCAACGAGGCGAATCAGCACGCAGCGAGAGGGGACCGCGATGCGGACGACCGCGTATCTGAGGGTGATGACCATCGCCCTGCTGTTCTCGGCGGTGATGCTGTGGCCGGTGGTCGCGTGTGCGCAGACCGCGGCGCCGACGCTCGTGGTGTCGGCCGAGACCTCGCCGACGAGCCCGACCGTGGAGCCGCCGGCGACGGTCGAGACGCCTCCGGTCGATACCCGGCCGATCGCGCCCAAGTTCGTGCCCAAGAAGGGCAAAGCGATCTACATCGACCGCAAGCGACAGCGCATCCACCTGTACGTGGACGGGCGTGAGATCGACACCTTCAGGTGCTCGACCTCGCGAACCCTCCCTCGGCGCGGCAAGTACTACTACAAGTTCAAGCGACCGGCGTCGATGAGCTTCAACGGCGCGGTCACCTTCAAGTGGCAGACCGTGTTCACCGTCGGCCCGCACGGGCACAACATCGCGTTCCACTCGATCCCGGTGAACCACGCGGGCAAGATCATCGCGCCCGTCGGCCAGCCGGTCAGCCACGGCTGCGTGCGCTGCCCCGAGAAGAAGGCCAAGTTCATCTACCGCTGGATCACCAAGAAGACGCCCATCATCGTGCGCCCGTAGCCAGCGCTCGGACTCGAGACGAACGAAGGGCTCCCGGTTTCCCGGGAGCCCTTCTGCGTGCAGCCGTCAGTGCGAACTCGCTCAGCCCTCGGTGACCTCGACGAGCTCAATCTCGAAGGTGAGGTCCTGGCCCGCCAGGGGGTGGTTGAAGTCGAGCACGATCTCCTCGTCGGTGACCTCGGCGATGGTCGCGGGAACGCGCTCGCCATTGGGGCCGCCCAGCTCGACGGCCCATCCGACCTGCGGATCGGCGTCCGGCGGGAACGCGTCGCGGGGGAACGTCTGCAGGCCTTCGGGCTGGTGCTCCCCGTACGCCTCCGCAGCCGGGATGGTGACGGTCACGCTCTCGCCGGGCTCGAGCTTGAGTACCGCGGCGTCGAATCCGGGGATGACCTGACCCGTGCCGACCTCGAACTCCAACGGTTCGCGCCCGGCGCTGCTGTCGAACTCCGAGCCGTCTGCGAGCGTGCCACGGTAGTGCACGCGCACGGTGTCGCCGTTCTTGGGTGCCATAGGGGATGCCTCCTCGAGGCCGATTGATGATGAGCTTGCTTCGGTCACTGTACCCGAACTCGGGAGTAGAATGAGCGCTACGGACAGCCGTCCGACCGGCAAGACGGCGGTGTTGCGGTGCCAGAACACGATCCCTTCGCTCCGGTACGCGGCAAGTGCAAGTGGTGGCGCGAGATCCCCAGCGAAGAAGACAAGTACGACGTGCGGCTCAAGGAGCACGAGAAGTCGGTCTACTGCTCCTGCTTCGTCGAGGGCAAGGGCTGGTCGTTCACGCGCGGGGACATCCCCTCCGACTGCCCCGACGCCCGTGGCTGCCGCTACTACATCAAGAACGTGTAGCGCGCCTCGCTGCCGCCCGCGCCGCCGGCGCGGTACCATGCCCGCATGACTCGCCGAGACACCACGGACACGCTCGATCTCGCTCCGTTCGTCGCCACCGTCGCCGAGAAGGGCCGCGAGCTCTATCGCGACTTCCCGTGGCGGCGCACGCACGACCCCTACGACGTGCTCGTGAGCGAGGTCATGCTCCAGCAGACGCAGGTCTCGCGCGTCGAGAAGCGCTACGAGGACTGGCTTGCCGACTTCCCTACGCTCGACGCGCTCGCCGCCGCGCCGCTCGAGGCGGTGCTGCGTTCGTGGCAGGGCATGGGCTACAACCGCCGCGCCATAGCCCTGAAGCGCGCCGCCGAGACGATCGTCGCCGAACACGCCGCTCGCGGTCTGGACGGCGAGCCGCGCGTTCCCGACGACGAGGCGGAGCTCCGGGCGTTGCCCGGAATCGGCCCGGCGACTGCGGCCGGCGTGCTCGCGTTCGCGTTCGGCCGGCCGGCGGTCTATCTGGAGACGAACGTGCGGGCGGTCTTCCTCCACGAGCTGTTCTCGGACAGCGACGGCGTGCCCGATCGCGACATCGTGCCGCTCGTGGAGGCCGCCGTCGCGCAGGCCCAGGCGCAGGGGATCCCGCCGCGGGACTGGTACTACGCGCTGCTCGACTACGGGGCGCACCTGAAGCGCACGCTTCCCAACCCCTCGCGGCGCAGCGCGCACCACACCCGGCAGTCACGGTTCGAGGGCTCTCGGCGCCAGAAGCGGGCCTGGCTGTTGCGCGCGGTGATGGCCGAGCCGGGGCTCGGTACCGGCGACTACGCCGCGGAGCTCGCGGTGGCCGAGCGGGCCGCCGGCAGGGACGCTCCGGAGGTCTCGGAGGTCCGCGACGTGCTCGAGTCGCTGGCGGCCGAGGGCTTCCTCACCGGTGACGAAGGCCACTGGTTCGTGGCCTGAACGCTCGCGGTGTGAGGTGCGTCACGGGATTCACGGAATCTCGACGACTCGCGGCATCATGTCCCGCCCCGGGCCTGCCGAATAGAAGGGCAGGGACCCGGTGAAACGCCGAAGGCAGGGCCCCGGGCGCCGGATCCACCTCGGCTGCGGGCGCCACACAAACATGCAGCAGCCGACGGGACCCGCGAGACGATCGTCTCGCGGGTCGTTCTTCGTCTCGGGTCCGGGAGCGTCGCGTGGTCGGTCGTGCGGCGTACGCGGCTACTGCGGGTCGCGCGCAGACCGCTCGGCGGCGGCGCGTATCGCGTCGGCCACGTGCGCGTAGCTCAACCCGGTGCGCAGCGCGATCGCCGCGACGTCGTCGTGCTCGGGCCGCGCGCGTCCGGCCCCGAGCTTCACGCGGGCCGGTCCCCACTCGGTCTCGACCTCGACGACCTCGCGCTCGGCCACCAAACGCGGCAGCTCGGTCCGGCGCACCCCCAGGGTGCCGGTCAGGGCGACGAGCCGAGAGGCGAGCGCCTCCGCGGCCTCGGCGGCGCACAGGACGCTCAGCGTGACCGCGAGCCGGCCCTTCTTCATCACGATCGGCGTCTGCCACACGTCGAGCGCGCCCGCCGAGAGGAGCTGCTCGGCGGCGAACGCGACGGCCTCGGGCGACAGGTGGTCGACGTTGCTCTCGAGCAGCGTGACCGTCTCGGCGGTGAGGGCGGGGTCCGGCGGCGCGGGATCGCCGAGGATGATGCGGCAGACGTTGGGGCAGCCGATGTCGCGCGTGCCGGCGCCATAGCCGATGCCGAGCGGCGTCATCGGCGGGATGATCCGATAGCCCGAGGCGAGCGTCGTCACCAGGGCGGCGCCGGTCGGTGTGGTGAGCTCGCCCTCGGCGGGGCCCGCGACGACCGGCACGTCGACGAGCAGCGCCGCGGTCGCGGGAGCCGGGACAGGGAGCACGCCGTGCGAGGTCTCGACCGTCCCCGAGCCCACCGCGATGCGGCTCACGGCGAGCTCGGTCACGCCCAGGGCGTGCAGCCCCGCGCAGACGCCGACGATGTCGACGATCGAGTCGATCGCGCCGACCTCGTGGAAGTGCACGTCCGCCGGGTCGACCCCGTGTGCGGCCGCCTCGGCCTCCGCGAGCGCCTCGAAGGTCCGGAGGGCCGCGTCGCGCACGGGCTCCGGCAGGTCAGCGGCGTGGATCAGGCGCTCGATGTCGGCCCAGGTCCGCGAGTGGGGCTCGTGCGCCGCGGTCACGCGCACGCCGACCGCGGTCACACCTCGCGAGACGACGCGCTCGACCGCGACCCGCGCCTCGGGCGCGAGCGAGGCGACGATCGCGCGAAGGTGCTCGGCGGTGAAGTCGCCGCTCGTCTCGCCGACGTCGAGGACCGCGCCCAGGAACTTGTCGCCCGAGACGCCCGTCGAGCAGTCGAGGTAGCCGATCACGAGTCGGCCGCCTGCGGGTCGCCTGTGCCGGCATCCGGCGCGCCGTCCTGGCCGTTCGCGAACCGCGCCGGCGGGCGGTTGACGCGGCTTGCGAGCACGGCGGCTCCGAAGCCGTTGTCGATGTTGACGACGCCGATGCCGCCGGCGCACGAGTTCAGCATGGTGAGCAGCGCCGAGACGCCGCCGAAGTTCGCGCCGTAGCCCACGCTCGTGGGTACCGCCACGACGGGTACGTCCACGAGCCCGGCGACCAGCGAGGGCAGTGCGCCTTCCATGCCGGCGACTGCCACGATGACGCGCGCAGAGCGTAGCGTGTCGGTGTGCGCGAGAAGCCGGTGGATGCCCGCGACGCCCACGTCGTAGAGGCGCGTCACGCGCGAGCCCATGACCTCGGCCGAGATCGCGGCCTCCTCGGCGACGGGGATGTCGGCCGTGCCACCGGTCGCCACTACGATGTGGCCGTCAGCCGGCCGCACTGCTCGGCGGTCGACGACGATGAGCCGCGCGGCCTCGTGCCACTGGGCATCGGACGCGATCTCGACCGTGGCCGAGAAGTGCTCCGGCGTGGCCCGGGTCGCGAGAAGCACGTCGCCGTGCGCGAGGATCTCCTCGGCGATCGCTGCGACCTGCGCGGGCGTCTTGCCCTGACAGAACACGACCTCGGTGAAGCCGGTGCGCAGTGCGCGATGGTGGTCGACGCGTGCGTCGGTACCTCCGGATTCGGCCTCTACCTCGGCGAAGGGGAGCACTTCGAGCCGGCGTGCGGCCTCGTCGGGCGAGACGGTGCCGAGCGATACCGCTTGCAGGAGCGAGATGAGACGGTCGGGGTCCATCGGTCTCCGAGTCATGTGTCGGGGAACGGGCAGGTGAGCACGGGGGCTCGGCTATACTTGTACCACGACCGGGCGACCCCGCCCCGTCTCGGCCGGGCGTGACGGGAGTGTGTGTGAGCGCCAGCTTCGTGCGCAGGAGACTGAACGACGACGAGCGTGCATATGCATATGCACGTCTCGTCCTCACGGGGCTCCTGCTGGTCCTCTACCTCGAGTTCGTGACTCCGGCGCTCTCGGCGTATCGGCTGATCTACGGCATCGCGCTACTGGTGTTCATCTTGGATGGGCTCGGGCTGGGCGCGTCCATCCACTTCACGCAGGTGCAACCCTCGCGGGCGATGCTCGGCGTGCTTGCGCCGGACCTCATCGCGATCGCACTGTTCTCTTACGCGTTCTATCCCGTGGGCGACGCGTTCTATCCCGTATGCGTGCTCATGGTGACTATGTACGCGCTCGTGCTCGACCAGAGGGCGTCCTATCTCGCGTCGCTCGCGATCGCGTTCGCCTACGTCGTGGGCCAGGTGCCCCCGCACGTATTCGGTCTCAGCGAGATCCTGGTCTACGCGCTGAAGACGGTCGCCTTGGTCGCGACGGGGGTCGTGGTCGCGAACTCGGTCGCGAAGAACCGTTCGCGGCAGGCCGACGCGCTCGCCGAGGCAGCCGCGAGAGAGGCGCTGAACGACCAGCTCCAGCGCCGCGTCGCCGAGCTCCAAGCGGTGTCCGAGATCACCGAGATCATCCACTCATCGCTCGAGTTCGACCGCGTCGGCCCCGTCGTGCTCGACATCGTCTCCAAGGCGATCGGCGTCGAATCGTGCTGCCTGTTCGTCATCGACAAGCAGAAGTCCGAGACGCTGTTCTCGGCGAGTGTCGGCACTCTGGGCCCCGTCGCTGGGCAGCCCCCCGTCCGCGGTTTCGAAGACGCTTCGAGCACGCCGTTCTCGTGCGCGCCGGTCTTCGACCACCTCAACATGATGGTGCTGTTCTGTGCGAGCACCGAGGACATGGCGTCGCTCTCGGACGAGGATCGTCTGGTGATCGGCGCGGTGGCCAGCGAGCTGGTCGTGGCCGTCGAGAACTCGCGGCTCTACAAGCTCACCAAGCGGCTCGCGATCACCGACGAGCTGACCGGACTCGCCAACTACCGGCACCTGCAGCAGCGCCTCGACGAGGAGATCGGCCGAGCGTCCCGCTACTCGAAGTTCGTCTCGCTGCTCATGATCGACGCCGACGACTTCAAGGGCTTCAACGACACGCACGGCCACATCGCGGGCGACGTCGCGCTCTCGGAATTCGGCGACCTGCTGCGCAACGCGCTGCGCGAGGTGGACCTCGCGGCGCGCTACGGCGGCGAGGAGTTCTCCGTCGTGCTTCCTGAGACCGACGGCGCCGGCGCCTACATCGTCGCCGAGAAGATTCGCGAGTCCATCGCGCGCCACCAGTTCGCCGACCAGGACGGCGTGCGCAACTGCTCGATCACGGTCAGCATCGGCGTCGCCACCTATCCCACCCACGCGTGGGACAAGGAATCGCTGCTGCGCGAGGCCGACGACGCGCTCTACAACGCGAAGAGCATTGGGAAGAACCGAGTGAAGACGCCCATCCGCGCCGCGGACGGCCGGGACTAGGACGGAGAGACGGGCATGGCTCGCTACGCATTCCTCGGACCGGCAGGGACCTTCTCGGAGGAGGCGCTGTTCCGGCTCGCCATCGACGACGTCGAGCCGTTCGAGTGCTCCTCGATCCCCGAGGTCTTCGAGGCGGTCGACCGCGGACGCGCGGACGCCGGCGTGGTGCCCATCGAGAACTCGATCGAGGGCTCCGTCTCGGCGACGCTCGACGGGCTCGTCTTCGACAGCCAGCTCGAGATCCAGCAGGAGCTCGTGCTCGACATCCACTTCTCGCTGGTCGCGGCGCCCGGGACGACCATGGCGCAGGTGACGTCCGTCGTCGCCCACCCGCAGGCGAGCGGGCAGTGCCGGCGCTGGCTCGAGCGCAACCTCCCCGGCCGGCCGGTCGTCGCCGCCAACTCCAACGCCGAGGCGGTGCGCACCGCGGTCGCGAGTCCCGGCGTCGCGGCCGTCGGCCCCTCGATCGCCGCCGAGCTCTACGGCGCCGACGTGCTCGAGTCCGGCGTCGAGGACTACGCGGGAAACCAGACACGATTCGTCGTCATTGGCCGAGGGATCCGCGAGCGCACCGGGAGCGACAAGACGTCGCTCGCGCTGTTCATGAAGCAGGACAAGCCGGGCGCGTTGCTGATGATCCTCTCGGAGTTCGCCTACGGCGAGATCAACCTGACCAAGATCCAGTCGAGGCCGACCAAGCGCCAGCTGGGCGACTACATGTTCTTCGTCGACCTCGAGGGCCACGTCGAGGACGCGAACGTGAAGACGGCGCTCGACTGCCTGCGCCTGAAGCTGCGCGAGGTGCGCGTGCTGGGGAGCTACCCGAAGGCGTAGCTGTCGCGACCGCAGGACCCGCGGGCGACCCGTCTAGCGCCGGGTGTAGACGCGCCCTGAGTCGTAGACGCCCTCGACCTTCTTGAGCTTGTCGACGATCGCGTCTTCCGAGCCGAGCGGGACGGTCACGACGAAGCGGCCGCCGCCCATGTTGGTGACGGGTGCATCGGCGACACCGGCGACCGATAGCACGCCGTCGATGGGCGTGTCCTGGGCGACCCACACCGACACCGAGCCCGGTACGGCGAGCAGCCCCGTGACCGAGACGATCTCCTTGCCCCCGCCGTCGGTGGAACCCTTGCTCTCGTTGCCGCCGCATCCGCGGAGCATCAGGAAGACCAGCACGATGATGACGATGACCGCGATGAGGGCGAGCAGTCCCCAGAGGCTGCGGCGATCGCCGCGGTCCCGGTCTTCCTCGCTCGAAGGATCGAGCTGCGGTTCGTCCGCCTCCGGCGCCGGTTCGGCGACAGGCTGGACGGGCTCGTCGGACATCGTGCTTCCCCCTCCGCGAATCGAAAGTCCACCTGACCGTGAGTATATCCCAGCCGCTTCGGGCAGCTGCTGCGGGCGGTCGCCGAGCTGACGAACGGTATCGCGTCTCAGGCGAGAAATCGGCATACTGAATGCGCGTCATACGCGCAACTTATCAGTGCGGCGGCCTACGTGCCGCGAAAGGAGATCCGATGAGCGACGACACAACGGTAGTCGACTACCACCCGATGTGGGAGGAGCTCGGCCTCGATCTGCCCACGCACGACGCGCTGCTTGGCGCCGTGGGGCAGATGTACGGCGACGCGTTCCTGACCCAGGAGAACCGTCCCGAAGGCATGGGCTACCTCGACTTCGTGATGAGCGAGGTTCACGGCCTGCGCGTGAAGGAGCTCCACGACTTCCGCGCGACCGGCGGCAAGGTGGTCGGCACGTTCTGTTTGTACGTTCCCGAGGAGATCGTCCGTGCCGCCGGCGGCTGGTGCGTCGGCCTGTGTGCCGGCGCCGAGTTCGGCTACGACGAGGCCGAGCGGATCATGCCGCGCAACACCTGCGCGCTCATCAAGTCGTTCATGGGCTTCGAGCTCACGAGCGTCTGCCCCTACATCCGCGAGGCTGACCTGATCGTCGGCGAGACCACGTGCGACGGCAAGAAGAAGGCGTACGAGCTGCTCGGCGAGATGCGCAACGTCTACGTCATGGAGCTTCCGCAGATGAAGCGGCCGCAGGACGTCGCGTTCTACCGCGGCGAACTCGACGAGTTCCGCGGCAAGGTCGAGGCGCTCACCGGCAAGGCGCTGACCGCCGAGACGCTCAAGGCCGCCATCAAGGAGGTCAACGACAAGCGCCGCGCCCTGCAGCGCATCGCCGCGACGCGTGCCGCCAAGCCGGCCCCGATCAGCGGCAAGGACGCGCTGCTCGCCACGCAGGTCGCCTTCTACGACGACGTGCCCCGCTACACCCAGATGATGAACAAGCTCGCCGACGAGCTCGAGCAGCGCGTCGCCGACGGCGTGGGCGTGGCCGATGCGGGCGCCAAGCGCATTCTCATCACCGGCACCCCGATGGCGCTCCCCAACTGGAAGCTCCACGACATCATCGAGAAGGCCGGCGGCGTCGTTGTCGGCGAGGAGATGTGCACCGGTTCGCGCTACTACGACACCCTCGTACCCGAGGACGGCGAGACCGTCGAGGAGATGCTCGATGCGCTGGCCGAGAAGTACATGGACATCAACTGCGCGTGCTTCACGCCCAACCAGGGCCGCATGGACGACATCGTGCGGATGGCCAAGGAGTACAACGCGGACGGCGTCATCGACTACGCCCTGAACTTCTGCGCCACGTACCAGGCCGAGGCGTTCACCGTCGAGAAGACGCTGCAGGAAGCCGGCATCCCGGTCATGAAGATCGACACCGACTACTCGGCCGAGGACATCGGCCAGCTTTCGACGCGCGTCGAGGCATTCCTCGAGATGGTCTAGGGGAGCCGCGAGCGTCCGCTAGCACACGGTTCGGTATTCTGGCGGCGGGGCGGCTACGGTGAGCGCCCCGCCGCACTTCGATAGCAGGGAGCACGTACGTGACGGTCTTGGGTCTCGATATCGGTTCGCGCAGCGTCGATGCGGTCTGGCTCGCGGACGACGGCTCCATCCTGGACTCCGCCGTCGCTGACTCGGGCTACGACCCCGCGGGCGCCGCGCGTCTCTTCGTCGACCGCGGCTCGCACGACCGGATCGTCGCGACCGGCTACGGACGACACTCGGCCCGCACGGCGTTCGGCGCCGACGTCGTCACCGAGATCCGCGCGTACGCGGTAGGGGCTTCTCGGCTGTTCGGTGATGCCGCGAGCGTGCTCGACATCGGCGGCCAGGACACCAAGGTCATCGCGCTGGGGGCGGACGGCAAGGTAGTCGACTTCGAGATGAACGACAAGTGCGCGGCCGGCACCGGCAAGTTCCTCGAGGTGATGGCGAAGGCGCTCGGATTCTCGCTCGAGGAGATGGCCACCGCCGCGATGACCGCCGAGAAGACCGTGCCGATCACCTCGATGTGCACCGTGTTCGCCGAGAGCGAGGTCACCGGGCTCGTGCATCGCGGCGAGGACCGCTCGGCGATCGCCCGCGGTCTGCACGAGTCGATCGCCAAGCGGACGATGAGCTCGCTGAAGCGCGTCGGGGCGTCGGGGCCGCTCGTGTTCGCCGGCGGGGTCGCGAAGAACCCGGCGATGGTCGCGCTCATCCGCGGCGGCTTCGGCGGCGTCGTCGTGGTGCCGGGAGAGCCGCGAGCCGACGGCGGGTCGACCGACTCGCAGGTCGTCGGCGCGTACGGGGCGGCAATCTGCGGTCTGCCTGATTCGGAGCATCAGTAGGACCGATACCCGCCGAGACGACAGCGGCGCCGCCTTCGAGGGCCGCGCCGCCGTCTTGCCCTTCGGTGTGCTGCCTACCTCGGACGGTACGTCATGCAGTCCGCGTGCGCTTCGTGGTCACCCACGGTGACCCCGCTCGCCGCTCAATGGCGGGAGTCGTTGAAGCGTCAACTATCCACGAGGCACTGCGAAACCATCGGAACCGTCGAGGCCGAGGCGACATGTTCGGTCGTGAATGTGTCGCACGAAGGATGATCGTCACCAACGGTGACGGCCGGCGCCGTTCAACTCCGGAGCCGGTTGTACGATCAATCGGCGGCCGAGCATGTGAGCACACAGCCCAGCTCGACTGTCGCCTGCATCGGGCACACCTCCCTTCCTAGGAGACGTACCCAGGACTCGATCCGCGCGAAACGACGCCGGGGCCCGCGGGCGCGCCTCCGTCGGCGCAGCGGCCTCCGGATCAGGTCTGCGGGGCGGGCACGACGCGCAGTGCCCCGGTCACCGGATGGCACTCCACGCAGTGGTCGCGCGCCCACCGGTAGGCGTCGTCGTGCTGCCCGACGTAGAGTAGCAGCACGTGGTCTCCGTCGATCCGCGCGATGGCGCGGATGTCCTTGGTGACCCGCATCGATCGCATCGAGCGGTCGTGCGCGTCCCGTACGATCTCGGCGTGCAGGCCGGACGCGTCCGGCTCGTGGATTAGCTTGTCGAGGAACGCGGCCGTGCGCTTGACGTCGCGCGGGTCGAGCGCGGCGGCCGCCTCGACGAAGTTGTCCGAGATCTCGATCCGGGCCACGCGTCCCCCCTCGCGTCCGGCTGGAGCGTCAGCCGATCGGCGGTGCCCCGAATCCCCAGTCCTCGAGCAGGGGATCGTCCGCGTGGACCTCCCAGTCGATCTTGAGGAGCCGGAGCTGGTTGTAGTACTCCTCCTCGTTGTACTCACGATTGAGGATGTGAAAACGCGCGCCGTTGAGACCCACGCAGTAGGCGCAGTCGCGGCAGTCGACGCACTGTACGCACTCGATGAGCGAGTCGGAGTTGTGGCAGTTGATGCAGGCCCTCGAGTTGTAGACGTAGTTGCAGTTGCGACTCGTCTCCACGTTGAAGCACCCGTAGTTGTTCGCGCCGTCACGGTCGTGGGTGTGCTCGGCGCGGATCTTCGCCCACTCGCGGTCGAGCTCGTTTCGGCTTCTCACTACCATGTCGCGTCTCCTTGCAGCGGGACCCGGGGACCTAGCCCAGGACGGACATCACGACGGCCTCGTAGTCGGGTTCGGCATCTCCCTGTCGCCACGCGTCCACGATCGCCGCCCCCGCGGGTTCGAAGAACTCGGCCACGTACGCACGGTAGCGTTCGCGGTCGACGATCGTGTTTCCCTCGGCGTCGAGGTAGTTGCCGCTCATGACACAGTAGAGCCGGTCGCCACCTTCGCGCCAGCCCCGGACAAGTCCGTCGATCTCTGTGGTGCTCGCGTGCCTGATCGGGGTCAGCAGCTCGACGCCGGCTCCGGCCAGGACGCGCGTCTCGGCGTCGATGGATTCGGTCGTCTGAGAGAGCTTGATCCGGCCGTCGTGATCGTCGCGCTCGCCGGTGATGATCGGCACCATGCCGAGCGCCCACGAGAGCGGTACGCGTGCCAGGTGGACGTACAGATGGCACGCGAGGCACGGCGAGTACAGCCCCCACCGCGCAGCGACTTGGGCGGCGACGCGTCCGTTGAGGGCGGTCCAGAGCTTGGGCGAGCCGATGCGCACGGGATCGAGCACGTCCGCTTCACCGGCGACGAGGGAGCGCAGGTGCCCGACCGCGCGCAGTGGCGCGTCCATGTCGCCGTACTCGGTGGCCGTCGCCACGCTCGTGGGGAGGATGGCGCTGTGTCCCCCCTCGCGGACCGCGGCGACGACGGCGGCGAGCGAGTCGCGGCCGGCGATCGCGCCGATCGCGAGGTCCGGGAGCGCACGCAGCATGTCGATCCGGGCGGGACCGATCGCCTCCACGGGGTGCTCGGCGGCGATGTAGGTCACCGCGGAGGCCTGTGGTCGGGGAGCTGCATGCCGTCCTCGTAGACGAGCCAGGGGTGCGCCGGGTCCAACTTCGCCGAGTACATCGCGATGTCGGACTTCACGATGAGCGACCGGGCATCGTCGTGCTCGGGGTCGAAGTAGGCGAAGCCGACGCTGGCCTTGATGCGAAGCTCCTCGCCGGCACCCAGTATGGGCTGCTCGATCGACCCGACGATTCGCTCGGCGATCGCGGGGATCTCGGCGTGCGACGCGAGACGCGGGAGCAGAAGCACGAACTCATCGCCGCCGAGACGCGCGATCGCGTCCTGTTCGCGGACGCACTCCCGCAGACGCCGTGCGGTCTCGACGAGCACGTCGTCGCCGACGGCATGTCCGTAGCGGTCGTTGACCGGTTTGAACTCGTCGAGATCGATGTACGCCACGGCCAAGAGGTCTCCGTAGCGCCGGGCGTCCGCGATCGCGACAGCGAGCCGCTCGTCGAGCCAAGCCCGGTTGCCGAGGCCGGTGAGCGGGTCGTGGTAGGCGAGGTGCTCGAGCGTGCGCTGCGTTTCAACGCGCTCGGTGACGTCCCGGATGACCGCGACGATGAGAGGTCCGAACGAGGTGTCCACGCGGCGCGAGCGCACCTCCGTCGGGATGGTCGAGCCGTCGCTGCGCAACGCTCGGCTCGCGAACGTCAGGCGGCCGTCGTGCAGGATCGTCTCGATCCGCCGCGGGGCGCCCGACATCACCTCCGGCGCGAGCCAGCCGTAGGGCTGCAGTTCGAGAAGCTGCTCGGCCGAGTAGCCCAGGAGCTCGGCGGCCCCCCGGTTGGCGTAGAGGATCCGCCCGTCGGGATTGTGCGCGATGATCGCGTCGGGCGCCGAGTCGACGAGCGCGCAGAAGAAGCCCGACTGCTCGTCGGCGGACAGGCGCTCGGAGATCTCCCGGGTGAGCAGGGGCGCGTTGAAAGGCGCCTGCGCGAGGTGCGAGATCGGCAGGTCGTCTTCCGGGCGCGGGGGGTCTGTCGACGTGGGAACCATGAGGTCAGTCTACCCTCTGCGAGCTGTGGCTGCCGAGGTGGGGAGAGCTTCGCGGTGGCAGACGGGAACCCGAGATGCGGGCGGGGCGAGTTGCGTCAGATCGAAGCGTCGGCCCGGGTGACTCCGAGCTGACGCCGTCTGCGCTTCGCGCGGTACATCGCGATGTCGGCGCGCATGAGCAACGAGCGGGCGTCGTCGTCCCGGTCCTCGAAGTAGGCGATGCCCAGGCTCGCGTGCACGTCTATGACGAGGTCGTCCAAGGCGACGGGCTGGCTGATCAGCGCCCTGACCTTGTCGCAGACGGTGTTGAGGTCGTCGGCCGAGGACAACCTGGGGAAGATGATGACGAACTCGTCGCCGCCGAACCGTGCGACGGTGTCTTCCTCGCGAGCCGCCTCGCTGAGCCGATCCGCGAGGGCCATGAGCACGCTGTCTCCGACGTCGTGGCCGTATTCGTCGTTGATCTCCTTGAAGTCGTCGAGATCGATGAAGGCGACTCCCATGACGTGGCCGTGCCGCCGTGCGGCCGCGATCGCCTGCTCGAGCCGGTCGTCGAAGAGCGCTCGGTTCGCAAGGCCGGTCAGCGAGTCGTGAAAGGCGAGGTACTCGAGCGCGGCCTTGGTGGTCATGCGCTCCGTGATGTCATGGGTGACCGCGACGACAAGGGGGCCACCGGGCGTCTCCACCCAACGCGTCCGCACTTCTAAGTAGACGACGGAGCCGTCGGGGAGGGCGCGCTGCGACATGAACGTGAGGGATCCCGCGTCCTTGATCGCCTGCAGGCGCCGCTCACGCTCCTCGACGTTGGCGTAGTCGCCCGCAAAGCCCCAGGGTTCGAGGTTCGCGTAGTCGCGCATGGAGAGCCCGAGGGCGTCCGCGGCTGCCTGGTTGAAGTAGACGAGACGCCCCTCGGTATCGTGGATGAGGATGCTGTCGAGGGAGTTCTCGAGCGCCAATCGCGTCAGCCACAGCTGTCCATCCGGCGTCATCTTCGCCAAGAGGGGGTGATCTGAGTTGGGTGTCATGGCCTCACAGGCTTTCCGGACCGCCTGGCATGAAGGATCATGCCGGCACAGGCGGACGGTTCAGGTTTCGTCAGGCGCAAGCGCCGTGCCGAATCCGGACATAAGCGCTACTTCTTCTTGGTCTTCTTCTTGGACTTGGCCGCCTTCACCTTTGCGACGGGCTTCTCGGCCGCTGACTTGAGGGCCTCGAGAGCGGCCTCGAGCTTGGCCTCGAGCGCGTCGATGCGGGCGTTCGTGGACGCGAGGGTGTGGCGAGGAGTCGCTGGCTTTGCGGGCGCGGCCGCGGGGCGAGCGGCAGCCGGCTTTGCCGCGGGTGCCGCCGGCGGCTTGGCAGGGGCGGCCGACGTGCTCCGGGTCGTTGTCTTGCGCGTGGACGAACTGCGGGGGGTCGGCATGAGCGATCCTCTCTCAGTGCGGCGGCGGAGCCGGAACGGATGCATCTGTGCCGTTTATGCCCCCGAGGGGTGATGGGCTCACCGCGGGTTCCGCACGAGTGCCGAAGGCGAACCTAGGGCTGCACCGAGAGGAACTCGTCCCAGCCCTCGAGGCCGCTCTGCTTTGCGCGGTACATGGCGTGGTCAGCCCTCGTGAGCAGCTCGTCGGGGGCTTCGCCCTGCTCGTAGCACGCAAGACCGACGCTCGCGGTGACGCGGATCTCGTGGCCCTCGATGACGATCGGTTCGCTGATTCGCTGCGCGAGCCCCGCGGCGATGAGGGCCAGGTCCTCGCACTCGGCCACGCGAGGGAACAGCGCCACGAACTCGTCGCCGCCCAAGCGGGCGACGGTATCGCCCTCGCGAACGCCCGATACCAGGCGATCGGCGACCAAGCAGAGCACCTGATCGCCGATGCCGTGTCCGTGCGTGTCGTTGACCGGCTTGAAGTCGTCGAGATCGATGTAGACCATGCCCACGTTGTCTCCGTGCCGGTCGGACTCTGCCAGCGCCGCACGCATCCGGTCCTCGAGCGTGACTCGATTGGGCAGGCCGGTCAGCGTGTCGTGGAAGGCGAGGTGTCTCATCCGCCGCTCGGCGCGGTGGCGTTCGGATATGTCACGGATCACCGAGATGACGATCTCGCCGTGCTGGGGGGTCTCGATGACCCGCGCGTGGACCTCCGTGGGAAGCACCTCGCCGGTCTCGTCCGAGCGGCCTGCCGATTCGAAGACAAGACCGCCGTTGTGCCGGATCGCGTCGAGCCGGTCCTTGACGGACGAGCGCATGCCGGCCCTGACCCAGCCCCAGGGCTCGAGGTTCACGAAGTCGTCCTGACTGATGCCGTAGATGCGGCACGCGGGGGCGTTCACGTAGACGATCAGCCCGTCGATGGTGTGCGCCATGACGCCGTCGAGCATGCTGTCGAGGAGCGTCGACTTGAGCTCGAGCTCCTCTTCAAAGGCGGCGAAAAGCGACGCGCTCGCCGACGCGCTGATCCCGCCTTCTGCGGGGAGGCGGTCTCTCTCGCTAGATTCACTTGTGATGATGACGCACCGCCGATCAGCCGGCGTTCTGATCCCTGTTGAGGCTCTATCGGCACGCAGCAGGGTCCCATTTAGCGAAGTTCAGCCTTCTGTTCGCACTTTCGCGGGGGTTTCCTGCAGGTTGTGACGGGTATCACCGGTCCGCGCAGGGCGGGCGGGACGGCGTCGGCGGCGGTGCTTCGGCTATACTTCGTCCAGCTCTCGCCCCCGTCCGGAACGCTTCTGGAGGCATCGCGATGCTCGACGCCCGCTTCATCCGAGAGAACCCCGAAGTCGTGCGCAAAGCCATGGCCGGTCGCCGAGCGTCTTGGGACGTCGACGAGTTCCGCAGGCTCGACGAGGAGCGCCGCAGGCTGATCGGCGAAGTCGAGGGGCTTCAGGCCAAGCGAAACGAGGCGTCCAAGGCCATCGGCGCGCTCATGAAGGACGGAAAGCGCGACGAAGCCGAGCAGGCCAAAGAAGAGGTGCGGCTCGTCAACGACAAGATCACCGGTCTCGAGGCGCATCTCGAGGCGGTCGACGCCGACACGCGGCAGCTGCTGCTCACGGGGCCCAACCTTCCCGCCGACGAGGTGCCCGTGGGTGCCGACGAGACCGAGAACGTCGAGGTCAGCCGCTGGGGCACGCCCCCAACCTTCGACTTCGAGCCGCAGGCGCACTGGGACCTGGGCCCGGCGCTCGGAATCCTCGACTTCGAGCGTGCGGTCAAGCTCGCCGAGTCGCGGTTCGTCCTGCTCGGCGGGATGGGTGCTCGGCTGAATCGGGCGCTCATCAACTTCATGCTCGATACCCACGCGGAGGCGGGCTACAAGGAGTGGGCGCCGCCCGCGCTCGCCAACGCCGAGACGCTCACCGGCACCGGCCAGCTCCCCAAGTTCGAAGACGACCTCTACAAGACCGGCGAGGGGCTCTACCTCATCCCCACCGCCGAGGTGCAGCTCACCAACATCCACCGCGACGAGGTGCTCGAGGGCGAGACCTTGCCGCGCCGCTACACCGCGTACACGCCGTGCTTCCGCGAGGAGGCCGGTTCGGCCGGCCGAGACACCCGCGGCATGATCCGCGTCCACCAGTTCGACAAGGTCGAGCTCGTGAAGTTCTCGCGGCCCGAGGACTCGATGGCCGCGCTCGACGGCATGCTCGCCGACGCCGAGCGGATCCTCCAGAAGCTCGGTCTCGCGTACCGCGTCATCGTGCTTTGCACCGGTGACATGGGGTTCTCGGCGGCGAAGACCTACGACATCGAGGTCTGGCTGCCCAGCTACAACGGCTACAAAGAGATTTCCAGCTGCAGCAACTGCACCGACTTCCAGGCACGCCGGGCGTCGATCAAGTACCGGGACCCGGCCGAGTTCAAGGGCTCGCGCCTGGTTCACACGCTCAACGGCAGCGGCCTCGCGGTCGGGCGCACCCTTGCGGCCGTGATCGAGAACTACCAGCGCGCCGACGGGAGCATCGAAGTGCCCGAGGTGCTGCGTCCGTACCTGGGGGGCATCTCGGAGATTCGCGCCGAGGGCTAGGCGCGAGCGCCACCGGCACGGGGTTCGAACGCACGGCCCGACATCCGCAGCGAGCCGGTCGAGGACCGCGAGAGTGGGGGGAGTGCGGTGACCGACGTCGCCGGCCTGAGGCTGTACGCGCGCATCGATGAGGGCACCGGCCCGGTCATCGTGTTCCTTCACGGTATCAACTCCGACGCAGGCGACTGGCGCACCGTCATCGACACGATCGGGCCGGGCTACCGCTTCGTCGCCCTCGACCTGCTCGGCTTCGGCGAGAGCCCCAAGCCGCTCGACATCGACTACTCGGCCGACGAGCATGTGCTCGTCATCGAGAACACGCTCGTGGACCTTGGCGTGGACGACCCGTTCCTGCTCGTCGGCTACTCGCTCGGCGGTGACATCGCTCTGCGCTACGCGTCCACGTATCCCGAGCGGCTGCGCCGGCTCTTCCTGCTCGACGCGCCGTTCTACCTGCCGCCGGAGGACCTCAAGCTCAGCGGGACCGGTCTGCGCTACCTCTACGAGCTCGGCTCGCGGAAGCTGTGGGACACTCTCGCGCGAAGCAAGCAGAGCGACAGCTTCATCTACAAGCTCGCGACCGGGGTCGCCGAGCAGCCTCTCGAAGACGCTTTCCACGCCGCTGACATCCCCACGCACTGGGAAGTCATGAGCAAGAACCTGCAGAACACCGTGAGCACCGCGACGTGGGTCGACGATCTACCCAAGCTCACGATGCCGGTCGTGCACGCGATCGGCGTGCGCGACGCGATCGTGAAGGTGAGTCAGGCGCCGGCGCTGCAGCGGCTCAAGCCCGACCTCGAGATCCGCCGTATCACCGGCTTGGCCGCCGACCACATGGTGCTGTGGAACATGCCGGAGCGCGTCGCCGAGGAGATCATGCGCGACGAGGTCCGCGAGCTGAACGTCGTCTGGCGCGCCGGCGCAGGCGCGCCGCTCGTGCTGCTGCACGGCCTGCAGAACCCGTCGGGCGCGTGGATGCCCGCGGCTCGGGCGCTCGCGCGGACACGCGACGTGGCCGTCATCGACCTGCTCGGCTTCGGTGGTTCGCGGGCACCGCTCAGCCTGCACTACACGCTCGCCGACCACGCCGCGGCGGTGCTCGGCACGGTGAGCGAGCTGTGGGGCTCCGACCGTCCCGTCACCTTCGCGGGCGAGGGCTTCGGCGCGCTCGTCGCGCTCGAGTGTGCCGCGACCGTGCCCGCGCGGTGCGCCGGCGTCGTCGCGTTCTCGCCGTCGCTGCTCGAGCCCGGGACGGGCCTCGACGACGTGTCCGCGCACGACGAGCGCTCGGCCCGCATGCTCGCGATGCGCGAGACCGCCGAGAAGCTCGCCGAGGTTCAGCGGACCAAGGGCGGCGGGTCGGCGCAAGTCGAGGCGCGGCTCGTGCCGGTGCTGCGCTCGTTCGAGAACGCCACGCTGCCGACCGATGCCGACGCGCTGCTGGGCCAGGTCACGTCGCCGGTCCGCTTCGTGGTGCCGCGCGACGACAAACTCGTGCCCGTCGACTACCTTGGCCGCGTCTGCGATCGCCGAGAAGGGTTCGAGCTCGACGTCGTGGACGGCTCGCGCGGCCTGCCTTTCGACCGCCCGGCCGAAGCAGTCAGGGCGATCGCGCCCGACGATGCCGACGGGATCGCGCAGGCAGCTTCGGACACGCCGACGCCCGGCGCATCAGCCGAGAGCCCGCTGCTGAGCGCGACGCTCGGCGTCGAGAACGCCCTCCTCCGCGCCGGGCTGCTGAACCTGGCCGCGGCCGCCGTCATCGTCGCGCTGAACCCGGTGCCGCAGCAGCTGCTCACGTTCGGGTTCGCCGCGTGGATCGCGGTCGCATCGCTCTCGGCGATCGTCGGGGCGCTCGGGATGAAGCACAAGACCGCCGGCACCCGCTTCACCTTCACCACCACCGCGCTGCCCACGCTGCTCGCGGGAATCGCCGGGCTCGTGCTCGCATCTGCCCTCTTTGCCGACCCGGCGTTGGCCAGGCGCTTCTTCGGTGTGGGCGTCGCCGTTTACGCGCTGCTCCGAGGCTCGGCCGACATCTACATGGCGCGCAGCGTCGATCGCACGTCGAAGCCACGCTGGCTGCTCTACGCGGGCGGCGCGATCGGGGTCGTCACCGCGCTCTCGATCTTCTTCGGCCCCAACCACGGGCGCGGCATGGTGCGCCTGTCGCTCGCGCTGTACCTGGGCCTCACGGGGCTCTCGCTCATCGGCTACGTCGCGTCCTCGCGGCGAGCGGCGGCGCGTCGGGTCAGGGAGCTGCTGGGGCGGGCGCACGCGAACGGGTAGCAGCGCACGAAACCGACTCACGGAACGGAGCCGAGAATGGCTGGCAAGACGGCTGGCGTGGAGAAGCAGGCAGGCTGGGGCGTCATCGGCATGCTCGCGGCGGCGCAGTTCATCATGGTGCTCGACACGACCGTCATGAACGTCTCGATCTCGCAGGTCGTCGCCGACCTGAACACGACCGTCGTCGGCCTGCAGTCGGCGATCACCATGTACACGCTTGTGATGGCCGCCTTCATGCTCCTGGGAGGCAAGCTCGGCGACCGGTGGGGCGCCAAGCGCGCGTACTGGATCGGCCTCATCATCTACGGCCTGGGGTCGTTCATCACGTCGATCGCGCCCAACCTCAACGTGTTGCTCGTCGGCTGGTCGTTCGTGGAGGGCTTCGGCGCCATCCTCGTCATCCCCGCCATTGCGGCCCTCATCGCCACCACGTATCAGGGTCGCCAACGCGCGCTCGCCTACGGGATTCTGGGCGGGGTCGCCGGTGCGTCGGCGGCGGCTGGTCCGCTGATCGGCGGCTGGGTGACCGCGAACTACTCGTGGCGCTACGTGTTCGCGGGCGAGACGGTGGTCGTGCTCGGCCTGATGCTCTTCCTCGGCCTGATCCCGGCGACCGTCGGACGCAAGGCCAAGCTCGACACGCTCGGCGCGGTCCTCTCGGCGACTGGTCTGGCGGCGGCGGTGCTCGGCATCCTGCGCTCGAGCCAGTGGGGCTGGATCACGCCCAAGGCGGGCGTGCCGGTCGTCAATGGTCAGCCGCTCGCGCCGCTCGGCATCTCGCCGACGCTCTGGCTCATCGGGATCGGCGTCTTCATCCTCGTGCTGTTCGCGCGCCACGAGGAACGCGTGAAGGAGCGCGGCGACGACCCGCTCGCCGACCTGCAGCTGTTGCGTATCCCCGCGATGAAGGCGGGGCTGATCGTGCTGCTCTGCCAGTCCTTCATCATCCAGGCGACGTTCTTCGTGCTGCCGCTCTACCTGCAGACGGTGCTGGGCTTCGACTCGCTCGAGACCGGCAAGACCATACTGCCGCTCTCGATCGCGCTGCTGGTGTTCGCGCTGGGCGGAGCGAGCCTGTCCGCGAGGTTCTCGCCCAAGCTGATCGTGCAGCGGGGCCTGTTCGCGA
>CAZXWK010000009.1:0-60718 GCA_964644675.1 uncultured Eubacteriales bacterium
AGCATCGGCTTTGCAAGCCGAGGGTCGAGGGTTCGAGCCCCTTCGTCTCCACCAGGAAGCACGCGGGCCCGCAGCCGGAAGGCTGCGGGCCCGCTTCTGTCTTCTCGGCAGGCGAGGCTACTTGGCGACGACCGCTTCGCCGCTGTTGTAGTTGACCTCGACCGTGTTGGTCGTGGCCTTGGTGATCTTCTTGGGGTCGAACGAGATGTTCCACCAGCCAGCCCTCACGTTGGTGTCGGCGTTGGCCTTGGGCACGTAGGTCACGAAGCCCATGAGGTATGGCGTCTTGGCGTCGCCGTCCTTGAGCACCTCGAGCGCCTTCTTGTGGGCCTCGTCGCTATCGATTTTCCACTCGTCGACGCCGGGGACTGCGTCCCACTCTTCCTTGGGAAGGTCGGCGGTGCCGTAGAGCTGGCTCGTCGCCTCGCCGCTCTCCACGGTCACGGCGTAGATGGTGTTGTTCTTGGGTGAGCCGATGAGGAACTGCCAGACGGGCGTGGACGTCGCCGTCATGATGTCGCGGCTCTGGACGAGCAGCAGCTTGGCGTCGGGCGCTCCGCTCGAGATCTCGGACATGGCAAGCGGCAGCGCGCTCTTGGCGGTAAGCGCGCCGGGCGGGGTCTCAGAGGAATCTGCGGACTTCTTGCAGCCCCCCAGAGCGAAGACGATCGCGAACGCGACGATCGCGATCGCGGCGATCTCGAGGAAGCGGATGATGCGAGCCTTGGTCATGGTTCCGTCCACCTTCGTGTATGCCGGACAGGATGGAGCACGGTGAGGAGCGGGTGCGCGGGAGCTGTCCGGTGGTCCGGGACTCGCGAAGGCACGCGTTCGACCCGTCAAGTCTAGCGTCTGCGACGCATTCGCGCTCGGACTCCTCGTGCATGGGCGCGCGAAGAGGGCCCCGTCCGTGGACGGGGCCCTCGTGACGATCGGTGCTCCGGTGACCGGGGTCTCGGAGTCTACGCGGCGGCGGCGGCGGGCTCGGGGGCATCCACGTCGGCCGTCTTGGGGGCCTTGACGGCGACAGCCAGGATGGCGCCCAGCACGCACAGACCAGCAGCGATGTAGTAGGCCGGGGTGAACGAGCCCCACATCGTCTTGGCGAAGCCGGCGAGGTAGTTGCCGATGCAGCCACCGACGCCCCATGCGGTGAAGACGATGCCGTAGTTCACGCCGCCGTTCTTCAGGCCGAAGAAGTCGAAGGTGGTGGCGGGGAACAGGGTCAGGTTCGCGCCGTACATCGCGCCGATGAGGGCGCCGACGATGAGCAGCATCGTCATCGACGACGATGCGCCGAGAGCGAAGCCGACGAGCGCGGCCTGCGCGAGGAACACGCCGATCAGGGTCGGGACGCGACCGACACGGTCGGACACCATACCTGCGATCGGGCGGCCCAGGCCGTTACCGATGGCGAGCGCGACGGTGAACCAGTAGGCCTTGCCGAGCACGAGGCCGAACGCGGTCGCCGTGGCGAAGTTCGGGTCGGCGAGCTTGGTGCCGGTCGGGCCGAAGAAGTCGGTCGCGACCTTGGACACGATACCGACGATCATGAGGCCGGCGAACGCGGCACAGGCATACATGAACCAGAGCAGCCAGAACTGCGGAGTCTTGACCATCTCCTGCCACGTGTAGTCACGCGTGACGTGCGCGGGCTTGGCACCCGAGGCGGCAGCGGCGCTGGCGACCTTGGCAGGCACCGGCGCGACGTAGCCCGCCGGAGGGTTGCGCAGGAGCTGCGCGAGCAGAACGATCGCGATGAGGAAGCCGATACCCAGCGTGCGGAACATGCCCGAGGGGCCCTGGGTGCTGATCAGGTAGCTCGTCAGCGGCGCGGTGTAGACCGACGCGAGGCCGAAGCCGGCGACGACGAGGCCGGTGATGAGGCCCTTCTTCGACGGGTGGAACCACTTGACCGCGGCCGGCGTAGCACACGCGTACGCGATGCCGATGCCGATACCGGTCATGACACCGAAGCCGAGGATGATCGGCATGTGGTTACCGGTGGCCGAGAAGTCGGTGAAGCTCGAGATGATCATGCCGAGACCGACGATGATGCCGCCGACCGTGGCGACGATCCTCGGACCGTACTTGTCCTGCAGGCGGCCGGCGAAGGCCATGGTGATACCGAACGCCAGAAGCGCGATCGCGTACGGGATGAGCGCGTCGAGCGCCGTCCAGCCGTACGCCTTCTGGGAGAGCACGGCGGCAGAGATCTTCGTCGACTTCTCGATGACGCCCGTGGGCGACTTCGTGACGGCGATGAAGAGGCCGTCGGCGCCCTTCACGAGCTCTCCAGCCTGATCGACCTTGAACGTCTTGGTCAGCGTTGCGGTGACGACGCTCCACGTGTAGAGAACGCCGAGTGCCAGGTTGATTCCCAGGCCGGCGAGCGTCACCACCCATCCCATCGACGGCGAGGCCGTCTTGTCGTTCGCCATTCCAACCACTCCTTCCCGGTCCCCCGGTGTGCCCCCGGTCCGAATCATCGGTCGGCCGGGCATTCCAACATGGCTACAGCTTGCGCGGCGCGCTGCGAGAACTCAGCGAAGTCGACGCGAGTGGTGCGTATCGTCGGCGGACGGCGCAGAAGCGAACGCGAACGGCTGAGCATGGCGGCCCGAAGCTGCGGGTCTCGGCGGACTTGGGAGACGGGCTCGAGGGCGCGCGGTCACCAGTAGTGACGGCGTGACGGGGGGCGCCGCTGGGTAACAAGACGGTGTGCGAGGGCACGACAGACACGCGCCGACCGGCCCCGGACGGGCCATCGAGGACGAGGTGACCAGCATGTTCTCGGACGACTACCCCGATGATGACCTGCTCGCGCGCGAGCAGGACCCCGTGACCGAGCGTCTCGACAGGGAGGAGGGCGTCTTCTCGGAGCCGGACGCGCATCCGGTGGGCACTGGCCATCAGGGTCCGCCTCCGGCCCCCGACGACTACGTCAGCGATCCCCACGGCGAAGGCGCGCACGAGCCCGGAACGATCGACGACATCCCGCTCACCTACGGCGAGCAGCTTCCCGATGCGGCGGACGCTCACCTCGTGCTCGAGGGGCCCAAGCGCGAGGCGGGGAAGTCGCGGGAGGGCACCGAGGCCGAGGAGGACTCGGGCGCGGCCGACGAGAACGAGCTGTGGGCCGACCAGCAGAAGTTGCTGCAGGAGGACGAAGTCGAGGCGCTGCGCCTCGACGGCTTCCCCGAAGAGGAGATACCGGAGATCCTCGAGGCGATGGGCGACGACGCCGCCGACCCGCTCCAGGACTTCCCGAACGGCACGAGCGCCACCGGCGTGTGGAGCCAGCCCGAACACGGGGGCTTCCCCGAGCGCGACGACTGACACTATCCTGTGCAGATACCGAACGGGCAGGGGTGTGGGATGCACCCCCGCGCGCCTGTGGGCGCGCGTTGGGCTTCATGAGGGGCTGCTCCGCACATGGCCAGTCGCGTCAAGAACATCTTCCTCGGCGATCCGCTCCACAACGAGGAGTCTCGCCACCAGCGTCTGAGCAACCCCATCGCACTCGCGGTCTTCTCGAGCGACGCGATCTCCTCGGTCGCGTACGCCACGGGCGAGATCATCCTCATGCTCTCGCTGGCCGGTGCGGCCTTCCTTCACCTGACCTGGCCGATCGCGATCGCCATCGGCGTGCTGCTCATCGTCGTCTCGATCTCGTACCGGCAGACGATCCGCGCGTATCCGAGTGGCGGCGGTTCCTACATAGTCGCGCGCGAGAACCTCGGTGACTTCGCGGGGCTCGTGGCCGGAGCATCGCTTCTGGTCGACTACGTGCTGACCGTCGCCGTCTCCATCTCGTCCGGAACCGCGGCAATCACGTCCGCGTTTCCCAAGCTGCTGCCGTGGACCGTGCCGATCTGTCTGTTCTTCATCGCCGTCCTCATGGTCGGCAACCTGCGAGGCGTCAAGGAGTCGGGTGCGGTCTTCTCGGTCCCGACCTACGTCTTCATCGTCTCGCTGTTCGGCATGATCCTGTGGGGCCTCTTCACGGTCTTCACCAAGGGTGCGGCGGCGATCCAGGTCCCGTCGTCCCACGACGCGATCGAGCCGGTGCAGGCGATGACGCTGTTCCTGCTCATGCGAGCGTTCGCGTCAGGGTGTGCGGCGATGACGGGTGTCGAAGCCATCGCCAACGGCGTGCAGGCGTTCCGCGAGCCCGTCTCGAAGAACGCCGCGAAGACGTTGACCTGGATGGCGGGCATCCTGCTCACGCTCTTCCTGGGGATCAGCTGGCTCGCCGTGACGGCAGGCGTCCGCGAGGTCGAGACCGAGACGGTCATCAGCCAGCTCTCACGTCAGCTCTTCGGTACCGGCTTCATCTACTACCTGATCTCGTTCGCGACGATGGCGATCCTCGTCATCGCTGCGAACACCAGCTACGCGGACTTCCCTCGGCTGGGGTCGTTCATGGCGAGCGACGACTTCCTTCCGCATCAGCTCAAGGACAAGGGCTACCGCCTCGTCCACAGCAACGGCATCCTGCTGCTCACCGGCACCGCCGCCGTCCTCATCGTCGCGTTCCAGGGCAAGACCAGCGCGCTGATCCCGCTCTACGCGCTGGGCGTCTTCATGTCGTTCACTCTGTCGCAGTCGGGAATGGTCGTGCACTGGTTCCGCTACCGAGACGAGCCTCGATGGAAGCTCTCGGCAGCGGTGAACGCGGTCGGTGCGGTGACCACCGGCATCGTCTTCATGGTCGTCGCCGTGACGAAGGTCGGCTCGGGGGCGTGGATCGTCCTCATCCTCGTTCCAGTGATGGTCGCCTACTTCATGTGGGTCAAGCGCCGCTACGACATGGTGCGTGCAGAGCTGGCGCTCTCGCCCGACGAGATCCGCGATCTCAACTGGCAGGCGTACAACCGCCTACACAACCACGTTGTCGTGCTGGTCAAGGACATCGATCGGCGGCTCGTCCGAGCGCTGCAGTACGCGAAGACCCTACGCGCTGACAGCACCGAGGCCCTCTACATCGACGTCAGCAGTGAGGGCGGCAGCGCGTTCCGGAAGCGGTGGGAGGAAGCCGACATGGGGATCCGCCTCACCGTGATCGAATCCCCGTTCCGCGAGGTCATCGGACCGCTCGTCGACTACGTCCAGAAGATCCCGCGCCCCAACAAGGACCACGTCGTCACGGTCATCCTGCCGGAGTACGCGCCGACCAACGCGGCCGACGCGATGTTGCACGACCAGACGTCGTTCTGGATCAAGCAGCAGCTCTTTGGCACCGAGGGAGTCATCGTCACGGACGTGCCGTACCACCCGGACTTCGACGACGAGCCCGAGCAGGTCATCAAGAGCGAACGCGCCGTCGACTAGGTAGGCTCGCCGCCCTCGTGCTCCAGGGGCATGACGATCGCGTCGGCGGTCACGCCGAGCGCCGCGCAGACCTCGGCATCGTGGTGCCCGTCCGAGATGAGCAGCAGTTCGTCGCCCGCCGAGAGGACCGTGTCGCCCTTGGCGATGGTCAGTCCGGCTTCGGGGGTGATGATCGCCATCACGTGACAGTTCTCGGGCAGGCTCAGCTCCATGAGCGTCTTGCCGACGGCCGTCGCGGTCTTGGGCAGCGTGATCTCCTCGATGGCGACGTTGTCGGCCTGCAGACGCAGCAGCGTCACGAGGTCGCCGAATCCGACCTCCTTCTCGACGAGCGAGAGCATCATCGAGGTCGAAGAGACGGGCACGTCGACGCCGAACTCCTTGGTGAACAGCCACTCGTTCTTGGGATGGTTGATGCGCGCGAACACACGCTCGCACCCGAAGTGCTTCGCGAGCATCGCCACGACCAGGTTGTCTTCGTCGTCGCCGGTGGCGGCGATCGCGAGGTCCGCGGACCCGATGCCGGCGTGCTCGAGCACGTCGGTCTCGCAGGCGTCGCCGTGGATGACGGTGATGTCGGGCATCATGGACGCGACGACGTCCGAGCGGTCGAAGCGGCTCTCGATGAGGCTGACGTCGTGCTCGTGCTTGAGTTCCTGCGCGAGGTAGAGGCCGGACTTGCCGGCGCCGACGATGATGATCTTCACGACTGCGCCTCCTGGCTCATGCCGAGCATCTCGCGCAGCTCGGGGATGGAATCTCGGTCGACGGCGACGTAGAGCAGGTCGCCGGACTCGACGACGTCGATGTCGGTGAGCAGCAGCGCCCGGCCGTCCCGCTCCACCGAGACGACCGAGAGCACGCGCGGCAGCTCGATGTCGAGTACGCGCTTGCCGGCGATCGCCTCGTTCGCCTGGATCTCGACGAGCAACACCTCGCCCTGGCCGAATGCGAAGTCGCTGCGCGCCTTGGGCTCGAGCACCATCGCGAGGAGCCGCGACGCGGACCACTGAACCGCCGAGACGGTCGGGATACCGAAGCGCTCGTAGATGCTCGCGCGCTTGGGGTCGAAGATGCGCGCGATGACGAGCGGGACGTCGAAGCGCTCGCGGGCGACGCGGGCCGCGACGATGTTGCTGTTGTCGCCGCTCGTGCTGGCGACGAACGCGTCGGCGCGCTCGATACCCGCCTTGATGAGCGTGTCCCGGTCGAAGACCTCGCCGGTCAGGCGCATGCCGTTGATCCCCTCGAACTCCTCGAACACGTCGGAGTTCCGGTCGATCACGGCGACCGAGTGCCCTTTGGCCTCGAGCTCGTGCGCGATGTAGCGGCCGACACGGCCGTACCCGCCGATGACCACGTGCATTGCTGTGCTCCCTCGTCCGGCGCCCGCCCCGCGGGCCGTGGAACGTATCGCACCATCGTAGTACCCGTTGGTCCCGCCGTCACCAACTTGCCGCCCTATCGGCCGAGAGTTCACGCAGGCGAAACATGGGAGACAGGGTCCGGGGTTGTAGTATCACCGGGAGGGTTCTCCACTGAGCCGAGGAGCGCAGATGCACCTGCACGTCATCCAGCACGTGCCCTTCGAGGGGCCCGCCGCCATCGCCGAGTGGGCGGAAGAGCGCGGGCATACCCTCAAGTGCTCGCTCGCCCTCACCGAGGAGTACCCGTCGGTGGACGACGTCGACTTCCTCGTTGTGATGGGCGGGCCGATGGACGCCGATGACGATGTCGCCTCTCCGTGGCTCCCCGCCGAGCGCCGCTTCATCGCCGAGTGCATCGCGGCAGGGCGTCTCGTCTTGGGCGTGTGCCTGGGAGCGCAGATCATCGCCGAGGTCCTGGGCGGCAAGGTGCAGCGTTGCGCGTACCGCGAAGTCGGCTGGTATGCGGTGAACCGCACGGCCGGCGGAGCGGAAAGCCCGCTGTTCTCGGCGTGGCCGGAGGCGGTGGTCGTGGGGCAGTGGCACTCGGACACGTTCGAGATGCCGCTCGCGCTGGACCCCGTGTGGTCGAGTGACGGCTGCCGCAACCAGGCGTTCGTGTTCGACGGGCGCGTCGTGGGCCTGCAGTTCCACCTCGAGTGGACCGCCGAGGCGCTCGAGAAGCTCATGCAGGCGTGTGCCGGTGACCTGCGTGGCGGCGGGCTCTACGAGATGACGCGCACGCAGATCGAGGACGAGATGGACGAGCGGCTCCCGGTCTGCCGAGCACTGCTCTTCAGCCTGCTCGATGGCATGGAGACGGTCGGTCCGCGGCGCGCCGGGACGGGCTCACGGTGAGCGCCGAGGTGCGCGCCGAAGGCGCTCCGGTGGCCCCGGCCGAGACCGTGACCGACGCGATCGTCGAGGTGCGCGGGCTGCTGAAGCGTTTCGGCGACTTCGTGGCGGTCGACGGCGTCAGCTTCGAGATCCGTCGCGGCTCGGTCTTCGGGCTGCTCGGCCCCAACGGGGCGGGCAAGACCACGACCATCTCGATGATCTCGTGCCTGCTCGCGCCGGACGAGGGCGACGTGCTGGTCGACGGCCACTCGGTCCGCGGCGATTCTGCAGCGGTCAGGCGCGTGCTGGGCGTCGTCCCGCAGGAGATCGCGCTCTATCCCACGCTCACGGCCGCCGAGAACCTGCGCTTCTGGGGCCGGATGTACGGGCTGCACGGCAAGGCGCTCGCCGATGCGGTCGACTACGGGCTCGCGATGGCTGGCCTCGAGGAGCAGGCCAAGAAGCGCATCGAGACCTTCTCGGGAGGCATGAAGCGGCGCATCAACATCGCCGCGGGCGTGCTGCACCGGCCCAAGCTGCTGCTCATGGACGAGCCGACGGTCGGCATCGACCCGCAGAGCCGCAACCACATCCTCGAGACCGTGCGCGAGCTCAACCGCGCCGGCATGACCGTGCTGTACACGAGCCACTATATGGAAGAGGTCGAGGCGCTGTGCGACCGCATCGCCATCGTCGACCACGGCAAGGTCATCGCCGAGGGCACGCTCGAGGAGCTCCGCAGCCTCGTCGGTGACGAGGATCGCGTGCGCATCGCGATCGGCGAAGCGGGAGCGATCGGCGAGGGCGCGGCTGCGGTCGGCGACACGCCCGCGGATGAGGCCGCCGACGACGACCTGCGCGAAGCCGTAGCAGCGCCGAGCCGTCAGGCCACCGCGGCGCTCGCCGCGGTGCAGGCGCTCCCCGCGATCAGTCGCGCCGAGCTCGTGGGTGGCACACTCGAGGTGCTCGTGCCGGAGGCCGGGCCGGTGCTCGGCGAGATCGTGGCCGCGGTCACGAGCGCAGGCGCGCACGTACGCAGCATCGACGTCACCGAGCCCGACCTCGAGTCGGTCTTCCTGCACCTGACCGGCCGCGGTCTGCGCGACTGATGCGCAAGGCGCTCGACATAGCGCTGAAAGACCTGCTCATCTGGCTGCGAGACCCCTCGGCCATGGGCATTCTGCTGGGCATGCCCGCGATCCTCATCGTGATCCTGGGCTCCGCGCTGGGCGGCCTCGGCGCGGGCGGCAGTACCCGCATCAACGTGGGAGTCGTCAACCTCGACAGCCGGCTCTTCGCCTTCAGCCGGGCCGACGACCAGGCCGCGCAGCTCGAGGACGCGCTGCTCGACTCGGACCGCATCACCTCGATCTTCCGCATCGAGCGCAGCCGCGACCTGAAGACGACCACCGAGCGGGTCGCGTCGGGCGAGCTCGCGGCGGCGCTCGTCATCCCGCAGGGCTTCGGGAGCGACCTGGGCGACGGGCGGAGCACTCGGCTCATCGTACTCATCGACCCGGGCTCCGGGACCGGCGGCGGCATCTGGGAGAGCGTGGTGCGCGCGGTCGCCACCCGGTATGCGGCCGTGTCGGTGATCGTGCGCACGACGATGCAAGCCGCGCAGGAGTCGCACTCGCCCCTGCTCACGCAGGCGGGCGGCGCGGGGACGCTCACCGGCTTCGCGGTCGGCCGCGGTGCGCGCGACGATGCGCTCGACGGCGTCAAGGTCGAGGACCGCGTTGCGAGCGGCGCCGTGAAGCTCGACACGCTCGACTACTACAGCCTGTCCATGACAGCGATGTTCCTGATGTTCGGCGCGATGTTCGGGGCGTTCTCGACGATTCGCGAGCGGCGCGAGCGGACCTGGGACCGCGTACTCGCTTCGCCGACGCCGCGTGCCTCAGTGGTCGGCGGCAAGATGCTCGGCATCTTCGTGCTGGGCTTCGGTCAGTTCCTCGCCCTCTACGTGTTCACGCGCTTCGTGCTCCACGTCGAGTGGGGGAGCGCGCCGGCCGCCATCGCGTTGGTGGCGTGCGCCGAGATCGCCGCCGTCACGGGGCTTGCGACGCTGATCGCCTCGATCGCCGCGAGCGAGCGAGCCGTGGGCGGGATCGGTCCGCTGGTGATCCAGATCCAAGCGCTCATCGGCGGGGCGTTCTTCCCGGTGGCGATTCTGCCGTCGTGGCTGCAGTGGGTGCGCTACCTCTCCGTGGTCGGCTGGACGATGGAGGGGTGGCGCCGCGTGCAGGTGCTGGGCGCGGGCGTGCCGGGCGTCTTGGGGCCGACGGCCGCGCTGCTCGGGTTCGCGGTCGCTTTCTTCGCCTTCGGCGTCTGGCGGACGGAGCACCAGCGATGAGCCGCGTACTCGCGATGGTGCGCCTCAACTTCACGCAGATGTTTCGGGACCGCGGCGAGCTGGTCAGCATCATCGTGCTGCCGCTGCTGCTCACGTGGGTGTTCGGGATGGCGTTCGGCGCGTCGGGCAGCTCGGCCCGAGTGACCGACATCCCGGTTTCCGACGCCGACGGCAGCGTGTACTCGCGGTTTGTCATCAAGACGCTCGACGACACCGCGGCCTACCGCGCGGTCGCCGTGAGCCAAGCCGAGGCGCGGCGTCGCGTCCGCGCCGGTGACGCGCCGGTCGCCGTGATCATCGGCAAGGGGTTCGGAGAGGACGTCGAGCACGCTCGGACCGCCCGCATCGAGACGCTTCGCGACCCGGGCGCGGCCGAGGCGCGCGCTATCGTGGAGATCGTCGAGGGCGCGGGCGCGCGGGTGGCGACCAACGCGCAGGCCGCTCACACGGCCGCCGCCGCGCTCGCGCTGGGGACCGGCGGGGCCTACCCCGCCAATGCGCCCGACTTCCGGATGCTGTACGCGAAGGCCGACAGCCTGTGGCACCCGGCGCCTCCGGTGGGCGTGACGTCCGAGTTCGTGCGGGTCTCCAAGACTCACGGGGCGGAACTCTCGGCTCCGGCGAACACGCAGTACTCGCTGGGGTTCACCGTCTTCTTCGTGACGATGGTCGCGCTTGGGGGTGCGGGTGGCATCCTTGAGGAGCGCGAGCTGGGCACGCTTCGCCGCCTGCTCGCGACGCCAGCGAGCCGCGCCGAGATCGTCGGCGGCAAGGTGGCCGCCGTCGCCTCCACCGCTTCGTTCGAGGCGTTCATGCTCGTCGGGTTCGGAGTCGTGGTCTTCGGCGTGAACTGGGGGAACGCGCCGCTCGCAGTCATCCTCGTGCTCGGCTCGCTCGTGCTGGCGACGACGGGGCTCGGGGTGATGCTCTCGGTGCTCGTGCGCACGCGCAACCAGCTCTCGGCGTTGGTGCCCGTGCTGTCGACCGCCATGGCGATGCTCGGCGGGTGCTACTGGCCTCTCGAGATCACGTCGCCGGCGATGCAGAAGATCGCGCTGCTCACGCCGACGGGATGGGCGATGCTCGGCCTCAAGGACACGGTGGCCCGCGGGCTGGGGGTCGAGGCCGTGCTGTTGCCGACGGCGGTTCTGCTGACCATGGCGGCGGTCTTCTTCGCGATCGGGCTGTCGCGGCTCAGGCTCGAGTAGGACGCGGGCCGCTGCCGCCCGGCAGCGGCGTCCGGGTTCGAGCGCACGATACGGATGTCGCGCCGCACGACGCGGGGCTACACTGCGAGACGCGCGCCGGACGAAGCTCGCGCGCCGCCCCAACCTTGGACCGCCGAGAGGACCTCGTGGACACCAAGCGCGACCCCAAGACCTGGCTCTCCATCGCGATCACGCTCGTGCTGTGGGCTTCGGCGTTCGCGGGCATCCGGGCGGGGATGCGCATCGACGCGAACGGGATCATGGGCCCCGATGGCTACGGTCCCGGCGAGGTCGCGCTCCTGCGCTTCGGCACCGCGTCGCTCGTGCTCGCGCTCTATGCGCTCGTCACGCGCATGCGGATGCCCGACCGGCGCGACCTGGGGCGTATCGCGCTCGCCGGCGTCCTGGGCATCACGATCTACCACGTCGCACTCAACTTCGGCGAGGTGTCGGTCAACGCGGGCGCGGCGTCGCTCATCATCGCTGCCGGGCCGGTCTTCACGGCGCTGCTCTCGGCGGTGTTCCTGGGCGAGCGGCTGAGCGGGCTGGGGTGGCTTGGCATCCTCATCGCGTTCGCCGGCGTCGCGGTCATCTCGGTGAGCGAGAGCGGTGGCGGTCTGGCGATCGAGCCGGGCGCGCTGCTGATCCTGATCTCGGCGCTCTCGACGGCGGGATACTTCATCGTCTCGAAGAAGCCGCTGCGGCACTACTCGGCGATCGAGTTCACGGCGTACGCGATCTGGGCGGGCACTCTCCCGATGCTCGTGTTCGCGCCGGGCCTGGTCCGGCAGTTCCCGAACGCCGCGCCGTCGGCGACACTCGCGGTCATCTACCTGGGGATCTTCCCGGCGGCGATCGCCTACGTGCTGTGGAGCTACGCGCTCGCGCGGATGCCGGCCTCGATCCTCTCGGCGTTCCTGTACCTGTCGCCGGTGCTTGCGATGGCGATCGCGTGGGTGTGGCTCGGCGAGGTGCCGGCGCTGCTCACGGTCGCGGGCGGCCTGGTAGCCGTCGCGGGCGTCGTACTCGTGCAGACGCGAGGCGCCGCCGGCAAGAAACCCACCTCCGAGCCGGCTGCCGACCCCATCGAGGCGTCCGATGTCTGAGGTCTTGATCGCCGAGGTCCTCGCCGACGACGTCGACGGCATCTCGCAGGTCCGCGAGCTCTTCGTCGAGTACGCCGAGTGGCTGACCTCGTTCATCACCGCCTCGACGATCCCGTCCGAGATCGCGTCGCTTCCCGAGCCGTACGTCCGGCCGTCCGGCCGGCTCTTTCTCGCGCGCGAGCGCGGCGGGGCCGTCTGCGGCTGCATCGGCGTCCGTCGCCACAACGACACCGAGTGCGAGGTGAAGCGGCTCTTCGTGCGCGACTGCTGCCGAGGTTCGGGCGCGGGCCGCGCGTTGCTCGAAAGCGCGCTCGAGGCCGCGGTCGAGATCGGCTACGAAGCCGCGCTGATCTCCACGGTCCCTGCCGAGATGCCCGTCGCGGTCTCGATGTACGAGCAGGTGGGCTTCGTCGACGCGGAGCAGTTCGAGGACAAGACGCACGCCTCTCTCGGGCTGCGCTACTTGCGGCTCGACCTGCGCGCGTGGCAGAGCGGCCGTCAGTAGCGGATCTCGAATCCGGTCAGGCCTTCTGCCTTCTCCGGGACCTCGTCGAGAGAGGTGACGACCGCGCTCGACGGCCCCTGGCGCGACCACGCGACCGCACGGGCGACGGCCTCGGGCGAGCCCTCGAAGACCGCTTCGACACGTCCGTCATCGAGGTTGCGCACCCAGCCGGCGACGCCGAGCGCCGCCGCCTCGCGGCGAGTGGACTCCCGGAAGTACACTCCTTGTACACGCCCGTCGACGACGATGCGGGACCGGACGACGTCCATGTCTACCTCCCAATCTGACCGGCTGGTATAGTGCTCCTATTCCGCACGAGGGGAAGCGAATCATGCCCATCGTCCGCATCGACATCCAAGCCGGCAAGTCCACCGCCTACAAGCGGGACATCCTCCACGGCGTGCGCGCCGCGATCACGGAGTCGCTCGGCGTGTCCGACGACCGCGTGATGCAGCGCATCATCGAGACGCCGTCCGACGACATCGACGCGCCGGAGATCCGCACGGACCGCCTCACGATCATCGAGGTCTCGATGCTTCCCGGGCGCGGCCCCGAGCTCAAGGAGCGGATGTTCGACGCGATCGTGGCGCGCCTGGGTGAGCGTCCCGGCATCCACGCGAAGGACATCACCGTTATCGTGAACGACCCGTCGGCCGAATGCTTCGCGATCGGCGGGGTCATGCAGTGCACGGTCACCGCGCCGGCCCAACCCGATCTGGAGCTGGACGAGGAATGAGCGCGACGGAACCGGTCGACGCCGCGCCTGCCCCCATGGGGCAGAGCAAGGTCCGTGCGTACACGCTGGGCGAGGAGATCGCCAACAGCATCATCCACGGTCTCGGTATCGGTCTCTCGATCGCCGGTCTCGCGATCCTGCTGGTCTACGCGGGACAGAGCCACAACGGGTGGGCGATCGCGAGTTCGATCGTGTACGGGATCTCGCTGGTCCTCGAGTACACCGCCTCGACGCTGTACCACAGCTTCCCGCAGGAGCGGGTCAAGCACGTCTTCAAGATCCTCGACCACTGCGGGATCTACCTGCTGATCGCGGGCACCTACACGCCGTTCTGTCTCGTGACGTTGCGGGGCAGCGGGGGACTCGTCGTCTTCGGGATCATCTGGGGACTCGCCATCGCCGGCATCATCGCCGAGGCGTTCTGGACGTACCGGCCGCGCTGGCTCTCGGCCGCGGTGTACCTGGGGATGGGCTGGATGATCATCTTCTCGATCAAGCCGCTCGTCGCTGCGCTCGAGCCGGGCGGCATCTGGCTGCTCGTCGCGGGCGGCCTCTGCTACACCGTGGGGACCGTCTTCTACGTCCTCAAGCGCGTGCGCTACATGCACGCGATCTGGCACCTCTGGGTGCTCGCCGGAAGCATCACTCACTTCCTCGCGGTGCTGCTCTTCGTCATCATTCCCGCCTGATTTCGACCGGGCCTCCGCTCGTCGCCCCCTTTGTGCCGTCCGTCGCCGCCGCTTGCCGTGACAGGGTAAAGCGCACCTTCAGCCATGCCGACCAGTTGCCATAGGGGCCGGATCACGGCCTCTGTTGCGCATTACCCCCGCTGAAGGCCGGACAGCAGATGCGAAGGTGGCACCTCAACCGCACGCTCGGGTCGCGACTCGTGGCCGCGTCCCTGGTCGCGTGCGTGCTCATGCCGCCGGTGCCTGCCGTCGCGATATCGGCATCGCGTGCGACGACGATCGCGCCCGAGGACGCCGGCGTCCGCATCATGCTCCCCGCAGCGCCCGCCGTCGGTCCCGAAGGGTTCGAGGTGGTGCCCGTCTCGGCGGTGCTGCTGCCCGAGGGGCCGGGGACCATCTACTACCGTCTCGGCGCGGCGCCCGGAGCGTGGCGGCGCTATCGCGGGCCCGTGCCGATGCCCGAGGGCAAGCAGACGATCAGTGCCGTCCTCGTGTCCCCGGACGGGATCTCCGGCCCCGTGTCGGAGCGAGTCGTGCGCACCGATTTCAACGCGCTTCCCGTCGCGGGCGCGGGAGCGACGGTCACCACCCAGGGGACGGCGACCTATACCGGGACCTCGAGCGTCGCCGGCCAAGTCACGGTCGGCGCACGCGTCGTCGCAAACGTCGGCACCAACGTCCGCCGCATCGGCGGCCAGAACCGCTATGACGTCTCCGTCGGCCTCGCGCAGATGGCGTTTCGGAACCCCGAGTACGTGATCATCGCGTCGGGCGAGAAGTTCCCCGACGCGCTCTCGGCATCCGGCCTCGCCGGGTGTCTCGGCGCGCCGCTGCTGCTCGTGCGGCAGAAGAGCGTGCCGCCCCAGATCGCGCAGCAGATCGGGGCCATGGGCGCCCGCAAGGCGATCGTCTGTGGCGGGCCTTCCACGGTCTCGGAGGGCGTGTTGCGCAGCCTTCGGGGCATGGGCCTGCAGGTGGAGCGCATCGGCGGAGCGACCCGCTACGACGTGGGGGCCAACATCGCCGAGCGCATCTACGCGCTCACGGGTAGCACGGCGAAGGTCTACATCGCGCGCGGCGACATCTACCCCGACGCCCTGTCGCTCGGCCCGCTCGCGTACCGCAACAAGGCGCCGATCCTGCTGGTGCTTCCCAAGGCCATGCCGCCGGCGACCTACGGAGCCCTGAGCCGGCACCGCTACGGGAGCGCGGCGATCGCGGGTGGCACCGCCTCGGTCTCGCCCAGGACTGAAGCGGTGCTGGGCGCCATGACCGGTGGCGTCACGCGCTGGGGCGGGGCGACGCGCTACGACACCGCGGCCACGGTGGCATCGGCAGGCGTGGCGGGCGGTACGAACAGCTGGGAGTACGTGGGCATCGCCAAGGGGACGGTGTTCTCGGACGCGCTGTGCGGTGGCGTCGCGGCCGGCGCGCAAGGCGGGGTCATCCTGCTCACCGACTCGCAGCCGCTCACGCGGGTGACGGCCAACACGCTCACGGCCCACGCCGGCGACATCCGCCAGTGCGACGTGTACGGAGGCCCGGTCTCGGTGACCGAGTCCACGTTCAACCAGATCCGCGCGATCTTCCGCTAGTCCTTCGCGCCCGGGATGGTCGCGCTGTTGTCGTAACCGCGCTGTTCCCAGTACCCGCGGAAGCCCTCGTCGTCGGAGACCTCGATGTCGGTGACCCACTTGGCCCACTTGTAGCCGAACCGGTCCTCGGCCACCACCTGGAACGGCCAACCGTTCGCCGGCGGGATCTCCAAGCCGTTCATGCGGTAGGCGAGCAGTATGTCGCGATTGCGCACGTAGTCGAGCGGCAGCGAAGTCGAGTAGCCGTCGTAGCTCCGGAAGATCACCACGGTCGAAGACTCGTCGTAGCCTGCGCGCTGGAGCAGGTCCTCGAGACGGACTCCCTGCCAGACGTAGGTGACGCTCCACCCCTCGATGCAGTTCAGCGTCGTCGCCTTCTGGTACGACGGCATCGACGTCACGTCGGCGTACGACAGCGCGAGCGGCGAGGTCACGTTCCCGCCGACGCGCAGCCGGTAGCTCGCGTGGTCGATCTGCTGCGGGCCCTTGATGGAGTTGTCGGGTTCATCTGCGATGCGGTCGAGCCGCTTGCCCTTGTACTCGGTCACCTCGACCGACGCGAGCGGCGTCGCCGTCGGCACAGGACTCTGTGCCGAGGCTGCGGGCGGGATGGGCGTGGCCGACGGCACGTTCAGGCCCCGGCATCCGGTGGTCGCCAGGAGCATGGCCGCGCAGACCAGCACCGCCGAGCAGACCGCGCCGCGCCGCTCCGGGCGAGAATCGCGTCCCGCCGGTCGGACGTGCGTTCGCGGATCGTGTCGCATGGGCGTCCTTCCGTCGGACCCGCGTGTGCCGCGCGCTTGGGCGCCTCGCACGCGAGTGGACGAGCAAGGGGTATGTTCCCAGCACGGTCACAGGAGCGAAGGGTGGGTCATGTCCGAGCGGTACCAGGTCGCGTACCTCGAGCGCGATACGTGCGGGCCGGATACCGCGTCGTTCCGGTTCGCCCGCCCTGAGGCGTTCGCGTTCAGCGCGGGGCAGTGGGCGAGGGTCGGGCTCGCGACGTCCGCCGGGCACGAGGTCAAGACCTTCACGATCTCCTCGGCGCCGGGCGATCCCTACGTCGAGATCACGACGCGACTCTCAGGCTCGTCGTTCAAGAACGCGCTGCTCGAGCTCTCGGAGGGCGACACCGTCGAACTCGCTGGCCCCGGTGGGCGCCTGACGCTTCCCGACTCGGTGGCGCGCATCGCATTCCTGGCCGGCGGCGTCGGCATCACTCCGGTCCGCAGCATCCTGCGCGACGCGCGCCAGCGCTCTCGCGCTTTCGACGATGCGCTTCTCATGTACGGCAACCGCGACGAGACGTGCGTCCCCTTCGCCGAGGAGTTCCTCGGCATGGACGATCTGGGCGTGCGAACCGTCCTGGCGTTCGAGCGCGCCGGCGAGAGCTGGGCCGGCGAGCGCGGATTCATAACCGCCGAGATGGTCCGTCGCTATCTCGACCCGCACGCCGACGACCGACCGTTCCTGGTGGCGGGACCGCCGGCGATGGTGGACGCGATGGTTCGCGTTCTCGACGACCTCGACGTTCCGCGTGAGCGACGGATGGTGGAGTTGTTCTCGGCGGGGAAGTAGCGCCGCCACCGCTTTCGCGAGGGTACGGGTGAATCGCGAACGGGAACATTTCCAGCAGACTCGAACCGTCTGCGGACCGGTCGCGGACCGAAGGGGGAACTCCTATGGAACTGATGGCGCGCACCTGCAAGATGGACACGCTGAACTTCCAGCGGATCATGGCGCGGTTCTTCGTCATTCTCGGGATCGTCTTCACGTTCTGGATGGGATTCGGAGCGCAGTACGCCTACCAGGGGCAGCCGCTGGGCGTGGCCACTGCGTACGGGCTGATCTTCTCCGGCGGGCTCATCATCGTCTTCGTGGTCGGGCTGTTCTACGAGAATCTGGCCGCGCTGCTGCTCGCTATCGGCGCGATCGCGATCGTGGTGTGGGGCATCGTCGCCTCGTGGCCTCCGGGCGCGTGGGGCGCGATGCTCTTCCTGATCGTCCTGCCCATGGTCGTCTCGGCGATCCTGTACTTCGCTGCGGCGAGCATGCAGAAGATCTGCGACATGGGGCTGTAGAGCGCAGCCGCTTCACGATCGGATCTCCGGGCAAGGGAGCATGCGCGGCGTCGTCACCACGGCCGCCGAGCGTCCGTATCCGACCGCTCACGACTCCTACCGATACGGTCACGGGGTTTCGTCACAGGTGGTATCTCGGGGCCGCGGGATTGCACTAGAATCATGCGTGAGGCGACGGCTCACACAGGCCGTTTCCAGGCGGCCTCGGTCGCTGAGACGGCGACACCGAAGGCGGGTCGAGTTTGTACGACCTCGAAGGGGTTCTCGGACCCACGGTCATGCAGTTCGTCGAGCGCCACGTCAGGTCTCTGCTGGCGTGGGATATCCTCGTGTTCTTCCACCGCAACCCCGACGCCGTCCTCGACGCAGCGGGACTGGCGTCGCGTCTGGGGCGACGGGTCGAGGAGATCGAACCGGAGATCGAGGCGCTCTGCGACGGCCGCATCCTGCAGTCCGCCGGCGGGCTCATCCGCTATCGGCCCACTCCCGAGCTGCGCGAGCAGGTGGGCAGCTTCGTGGAGGCCTGCCAGGACCGCGGCCGTCGGCTCGCGCTCATCGCGCTCGTGCTTCACCGCATCGGGAAGTCGCCCGGCGACGCCGCCGGGGGCTAGAGCTTGTCCGAGACCTCTACGTTGAGGGCCTCGGGAGGGATGACCTCGACGATGCGCACCTCACCGACCGCGAGGTCGACCTCGACCCGCTCGGCGACCTCAAGGCCGCGCTCGTCGTAGGCGAGCTTGACGACCGGGGCGAGCGGGTCCTCGCCCGAGCGCACGACGACCCCCACCGAGTGATCCGAGAGGCGCACCATGCAGCCGATCGGGAACACGCCCAGCGCGCTGGCGAACAGCCGCGCGAAGAACGGGTCGAGCGCGGTGTTGGCCTCCCTGAGCACCTGCACGATCGCCTTATCGGGCGTGAGGGCTTCTCGGCCGGGGGACGGGTTCGTGAGGTTCTCGTAGCGGTCGGCGATGGCGACCATCCGGCTGTAGGGGTGCGCGATGTAGTCGGCCTCTCGCTCCGGGAAGCCGGTGCCGTCGACGTTCATGTGGTGCTCGTAGGCGACGAGCATGGGCGCCGGGTCCTCGAGCGCGAGACGCTGCAGGATCTCAGCGCCGATCTGCGGGTGCAGCGCGCGCATCCTCTCGGCCTGCATCATGTCGCCTTGGTCGAACGCGGACTTGCCCACGTCGTGAAGGAGCGCGGCCGTCGCGAGCGAGGCGAGCCCTTCGTCGGGCAGGCCGAGACGGTTGCCCAGCGCGAGCGCGTAGATCATCACGTTGAGGGAGTGGAAGAGCGTGCGCTCGCCGAGCCCGCGCACGGTCGCGAGACCGAGGACCGCCGAGGGGTCGTCGATGAGGCGCTTCATGACGTTGGTGACGAGCGGCGTGGTCTGCGCCAGGTCCACCCCTCCGCCCGCCGCGAGCTGCGCCTCGAGCGAGCGCATGGCGCTCAGCAGGCGCTGGTACATCGCGTGATCCATCTCGCGCACGCGGTCGCGTTCCTTGCGGGATTCCTCGTCGCCCTCGCCCGCGACCTGCTCGACGAACGCGACGGTGACGCGCGTGACGCCATGCGCCGCGAGCTCGCGGTCCACGTCGAGGTCGGGTCCGGGGCGAAGAGACAGCACCTCGACCAGACCGAGCGCGTCTTGGGAAGTGAAGTCGGGCTGGAAGGTCAGCGACTCGATCGCGCGGGACTCGAACGCTTCGGCGACCGAGGCCATGCCGTGGACGTCGTCGGGCAGCACCATGCTGCCATGGTAGAAGCGCCCCTGGTGGAGATTGAGCACGAACGGCTCGCCGGGAGACGTCTCGCGCACCGAGTTCTCGAGCGCCTCGAGCGCCTCGCCGAAGGCTGGGTGGCTGGGCGGGTAGAGCTGCACGGCACGGCGCGCGGCGCCCAGCGCGACGACGACATCGGATGCGGTGGTCATCGGCCGGCACCTCCCTGCGCACGGAGCTGCTGGGCCTGGGCGACGAGCGTCTGGACGTCGGCGAAGTGTCCGCGCTTGATGATGGCGCGCCGTGAAGCGAGCTTCGCCAGCGCCTCGTCGGCGGCCGGATCCGGCGTGCGCGCGAGCGCACCGATGAGCTCCTTGCCCAGGAGGTAGTCGGCGTTGTCGATGTCGATCTCGGCGATACGCGAGGCGAGCAGAGCCGCCGAGCCGGGCGCGCCGCTGCGCGCGATCGCCCGTGCCGCCACGATGGCGACTTCGGGGCTGGAGTCGCGCAGTGCGGCGGGCAGCAGCTTGGTCGCGATCGGCCCGCCCGCGGCCGCGAGTGCGGTTGCGACCTCGCGGCGCGACTGCTCGTCGGGCCGGCGCATGAGCGCCTCGATGGTCGCGACCGAGTGAGGGCCGCCGTCCGCGGCGAGGCGCGTGACGACCGGTCCGAGCTGGAACCACTGCGCGGAATGTGCGGCCGCGTTGAGCAGGTCGATGACGCGACGCCCGAGCAGCTGCTCGGCGACGACGAGTCCGGCGTCCTTCTGCGCAATGGCCTCGGCCATGAGTGCCGGTCCGCCGGTGTCGCCCGCGTAGCGTACGATCTCCTGCGCCGCGGGGACGTGCTGTGGGTTGAGCATGACCGCCGAGACGAGCGCCGCCATCGAGCGCGGGCCCGCCGCGGTCTGCAGCGCGCTCTCCAGGCGGGCCGAGAGCTCGGGCCATGGCCCGGTTGCGGCGGCCTGGCGGTTCGAGAGCTCGGTGATGACGCGCGACGCGAGCACCAGGTCGCCCTGCTCGATGAGGCGGGGCACCATGCTCGCGAGGTTGTCGGCCGACGCGCAGTACAGCTCGAAGTCCTGCTGCTGGTCGAGCAGCGAGAGCATCGTGCGCACGCTCCCGGAGTTGAGCGAGCCAGCCGATGCGGCGACGGCTCCTCGTGCCCGGGCAACGTCCTCGTCGCGGATGGTCGCTGCCTGGACGACCGCGCGGTAGGTGCGGTCCGCGTCCACCAGCGACGGCTCCGGCGTGGCGAGTGAGCGGACCTCGAGCATGTGGTCGAGGAAGTCCGCCTCCTTCGCGGTGTGGCCCGTGTCCGGCAGCATCGACTGGACCTCCGCGCGGACTTGGGCGGTGACCGACTCGAGCGGCAGCTTGGTGAGCGCATTGGAGAGCGACAGCATGTTCTTGCCGAAGACGCCTTCGAGCACGGAGCCGGCGATCTCGCCCGACTCCAGGTGGGTGAACATCTGACCGGCGAGCTCGCGGACGCCGCCGGGGTCCATCGCGAGCGCGAGCAGCGCGTCCTTGCCGTCGGAGTCCTGCTGGCGGAAGGTCTCGGCGAGCGACGCGAGGAGCTGCGTGCGGCCTTCGGGACCGGCGACGCGCATCAGCTCGAGCAGGCCCTCCTGGAACGCCGCCGGGTCGCCCGTTGCCGCCGATGAGTACCACGCTCCGAGCTTGTCGGCATCGGCCGACAGGTCGCGCAGGAACTCCTCGACGTCGGCACCCGACGCCGACGCGGACTGGTCGACGACCGTGAGCTGCACGTCGGCGACGCGGACGTTCTCCACCCCGGCCGCCGCCGCGAGCGCGGAGAGTCCGCCTTCCGCGCGCACTTCGTCGGCCGGCCGGGCCATGATCGAGAGGAAGGCGAGCAGCTCGTCGACCGTAGTCTCCGGCATGAGGTCGATCTCGGCCGCGCCGTGAGTGCGTAGCTCGTCGGAGAGCTCGCGGGCACCGGGGATCTGCGTGCCCACGGGCGTACCGTCGATCGAGAAGCCTTCGCGCGCGAGAGCGAGCGAGAGCACCGGGGCGCCGTCGGCGAAGTACACCTCGAGCGCGCTCACGACGGTCTCGACCGACTGCCGCGGGATGGGGCTGGCGGGGGGATAGAGACGCAGCGAACGAGCGGCTGTCGCAATCGCGCGCAGCACGTCTTCGAGCTTGCGTGTCTCGGCGTCCTGGAGCATCGGCACCCCCCTCGGCGTCTCTGCCCTTGTGGGCATGCGGGCAAACGCTTCTCACCTGCGAAAACATTCCAGCGCCTAGTGTATCGGGCTTGTGGGGCGAGTGGTAAAGCACCTTGTTGCGTATCGCGCGCGGGCGCGAAACGCGGTCTGGGTTTCCCGCTGTCGGGTGCTGGTAATCTAAGTCCCATGAGTCAGGTCGGTGTCCAGGTTCTGTTCATCCTCGTCCTCATCGCGGTCGAGGGCTATTTCGCCGCGGCCGAGATCGCGCTCATCAGCGCCCGCCGCGCGGCGCTCCAGCAGGCCGCCGAGAACGGCTCGAAGGGTGCGAGGACCGCGCTCCAGCTCATCGAGGACCCCACGCGACTCCTCTCCACGATCCAGATCTGCATCACGGTCATCGGCTTTCTCGCGGCGTCCGTCGGCGCCGTGGTGCTCGCGAAACCGCTCGAGGTCTGGCTGACCTCGATGGGGATGGCGTGGCTCGCGCGTATCGCGCCCGGAGTCGCCGTGCTGCTGGTCACGCTCGCCATCTCCTACGTCACGCTCGTCATGGGCGAGCTGGTGCCCAAGCGCCTCGGTTTGCTCCGTGCCGAGAAGGTCGCCATCGCCGTGGCCGGACCGGTGCTCTGGCTCGAGCGCTTCTTCGCGCCGCTCGTGTGGCTGCTCACCATCTCGACCAACGCAGCCTCGGTGATCTTCGGCATGCGCGGGCAGTCGGGTCGCCCTGGCGTCTCGGAGGAAGAGATCAAGCTCCTCGTCACCGAGCAGGGCAGCCTGCTCGACGAGGAGAAGCGGATGATCCACGAGATCTTCGAGATCGGCGACACGGTCGCGCGCGAGATCATGGTCCCGCGCGTCGACATGATGCTCGCCGAGGACACCGCCACCGTCGCCGAGACCGCGGACCTCATGCAGGGAACCGGATTCTCGCGCGTGCCGGTCTTCCACGAGGACGCCGACACGATCGTGGGCATCGTGCTGCTCAAGGACCTGGTCCGCCCGCTCGCGCGGGGTGAGGGCACCTCGCCCATCACCGATCACATGCGAGAGCCGCAGTTCGTGCCCGAGACCAAGGGCATCCTGCCGCTCCTCTCGGAGATGCGGGCATCGCACAACCAGATGGCGATCGTCGTAGACGAGTATGGCGGTACCGCGGGGCTCGCGACCATGGAGGACATCGTCGAGGAGATCGTGGGCGAGATCGCCGACGAGTTCGACCGCGAGCACCGGTTCATCCAGATGGTGAGCGACGGCGAGTGGCTCGTGGACGGTCGGCTCGCCATCGAAGAGGCGCTCGGCCGGGGATTTCCCGTCGAGGAGTCCGAGGAGTACGAGACGGTCGCAGGTTGGATGCTCGCGAAGCTCGGGCACATACCCGTTCCGGGCGAGCTGCTCGAGCAGAGGGGCTACCGCTTCCGCGTGCAGACGATGCGCCGTCGGCGGATCGCACGCATACGCGTGAACGCGCCCGCGCGACCGCCTCGCGAGGAGGGGGAGGAAGACGATGAGTGATCCGACCGAACCGGGCATGGGGGAGAGTAGCGCTCTAGAGCCCGAGCCGAAGCCCAAGCCCGCGCCGCCGATCCCGCAGGAGCCGCCGGGCGCGCAGGACACGGCTGCGCCGGGCGCGGCCGTGTCTGGCGGGATGGGCAGCGAACCGCCCTCGCCCGGCCCCCGCGCCGACGAGTGGGCCTCGCGCGGCCGCGACGACCGGGCCGACCACGGTCACGGCGGCTCGATCTTCTTCGGCGTGCTGCTCGTGGTGATCGGCGCGGTCTTCCTGGTCGGGCAGTTCGCGCCCGGCCTCGACGTCCAGTGGTGGGCGATGTGGCCGCTCATCATCGTCATCGGCGGCATCGTGCAACTCTTCACGCCCGGCGAGAAGGGCTGGGGCATCGAGCGGGTCTTCGACGGCCTGGGCACCATCCTGTTCGGCATCGTGCTGCTCGGTTGTACGACGGGATACATCTCGTGGAGCGTGTGGTGGACCGTGATCACGCTGTGGCCGCTCCTGGTCATCGCGGCGGGACTCGCGATCCTGGGCACGGGGCTCGGCCAGACCTGGCTGAGGCTCGCGGCGACGCTCGTGATCTGGGCGACGCTGCTCTATGCGGTCTCGATCGCGTGGACCGGCGGGACGGGAGTGATCGTGCCCGGCGCCTGGATGCGCACGGGGGGCCAGGCGTTCTCCTACTCCGAGCAGGGCAAGGGCGTCACGAAGGCGGCGCTCGTCTACCGCGGCGGCGCGGGCGAGATCGGGTTCGACAGCGGCACGGACCTCGTCGCCGTCGACGGAGTCTCGCCCTACGGCAAGCCGAGCTTCTCGGTGAACCGCTCCGGCTCGAGCGCCAAGGTCGAGGTGGGCGTCGGCGACTCGAGCACCGGGCCGGCGGTCTTCCCCGGCAGCGTCGCCGCGCGCACGGACGTGCGGCTCTCGGACACGGCGGTGTGGGACGCGGACCTGCAGACGGGCGCGTCGAGCCTAGACGCGGACTTCTCGGACGTGAAGGTGCGCGACCTGACGCTGTCGACCGGCGTGAGCTCGGTGGTCGTGAAGCTGGGCGACGTTCCGAGCGGCGTGGACGAGTCGAGCCTGCTCGTGAAGGCGGGCATCTCGTCGGTGCGGATCTTGGTCCCCAAGGACGCGGATGCCCGCATCGAGACCTCGAACGGTCTTGTCGGCACGAGCGTCGGCGGCGACTTCGTGCGCGTGGACGGTGGCTGGGAGACCGACGGCGTCGACTCGGCGAAGCAGGTCTGGCGGATCAAGACGCAGGCCGGCATCGGCTCGGTCTCGATCGACACATACTAGGAGGCTCCCATGAGCCACGGCGACAAGCGTTCCGACTGGTTGGTGATCCTGGGCATCGGGCTCGTGGTGTGGGGCGCGTGGTGGATGCTCAACAGCTTCTTCGCGCCGCTCATCGAGCCGCTGCGCCAAGTGCTCGACGTCATCGCGCGCATCGGCTGGCCGCTCGCGATCATCGGTCTGGGCGTGCTGCTCATCATCATGGCGCGCCGCGACTGGCGTCCGACGACGTCGGGCAAGCGCCTGACGCGCTCGCGGACCAACCGCATGATCGGTGGCGTGCTCGCCGGCATCGCCGACTACCTCTCCATCGACCCGACGGTGCTGCGAGTCCTCTACGTCTTCCTCACGCTGCTCACGGGCTTCGGGCCGGGTTTCGTGCTGTACATCTTCGCGATGATCGTCATGCCCGAGGAGCCCTTCTCGGCGGGCGTGCAGAACCCGCCTCCGCCTCCGCCCGTCCCCCCGACCAGCTAGGACCCGCGCATGCCCACGAACGAAGCGGCAACTCCCACGCGTCCCGGCGACGCGATCGACGCGCACGTGCACCTGTTCACGTTGCCGCTCATGCTCGAGATGATCGAGCGCCCCGAGACGCCGCAGCGCTTCAAGGACGCCGCGAAGAGCGGGGAGTGGCGGCGGCGTGGCATGGCGCAGACCCTTCCGGACATGCCTGCCGAGGAGTGCGCGGCCTGGTACGCCGAGCGGCTCGAGGCCGCGAACGTCGCGAAGGCGCTCATCGTCTCGGTGTTCCCCGACTCCCAGTACACGCGCGACTTCCTGCTCGCGTCGCAGGGGCGCGTACACGCGCTGTGCAACGTCGACCCGCGCGATCCCGGCGCCGGGGAGCTGCTCGAGCGCGAGATGGCGGCCGGCTTCCGCGGAGTGAAGCTCTACCCCGTCAACCGCGGCTACCATCTGTCGGACCCGGCGTGCCGGCCGTTCTTCGAGAAAGCGAACGAGCTGGGCGCGAACATGATCGTCCACTACGGGGTGACCGTCGACCCGACCGGCGACCTGCGCAACGCCGACCCTATCGACCTGTCACCCGTCGCGCGCGACTACCCGGACCTCAAGTTCGTCATCGCGCACTTCGGGGCCGGCTGGCTGGATAGCGTGCTGCGCCTCGCCTACCAGTGCAAGAACGTGTGCGTCGACACGAGCGGTACGAACAACTGGATGGACTACTACGTCCCCAAGATGACGCTCGCCGAGGTCTTCGAACGCTGCCTGACCTCGATGGGTCCCGAGCGGATCCTCTTCGGGACCGACTCGGGCACCACCGCGCCATACCGCACGTGGATCCGCTACATGCAGGAGCGCACGATCGAGGAGCTGGGGCTGTCCGAGAGCGACCGCGACCTCATCATGCGCGGCAACGCGTCGCGCATCTTCCGTCTCGACGAGCCGCTGCTTGCGGAAGGGGCGTGACGTCATGACCGCCGAGGAGCCCAAGGTCGCCCCCGCGTCGGACTACGACACCTTCGTGAACTGGGACGCGCGCCTCGCGCGCGAACTCCCCTTCTTCCACCGCATCTTCGAGACTGTCGGCGTCTCGAGCGTCATCGACGTGGGCGCCGGAAGCGCTCGCCACTCGATCGCCTTCGCCGAGTGGGGGATTGCGGTCGACGCCGTCGACCCCGACGACTCGATGCTCGCCCAGGCCGAAAGCAACGTGGCCGCGGCCGCGAGCGCGATCGAGGAGGCGGGGGGCGAGCTGCGGCTCGTGCGCGCCGGCTTCGGCGAGCTCGCGTCGCGCGGGCTCGGACCGGCCGATGCGCTCGTCTGCACGGGCAACGCGCTGCCGCACGTCGACGGGCACGAGGGGCTGCGCGTCGCGCTCGCCGACTTCGCGGCGGTCGTGAGGCCCCGCGGCGTCGTGGTGCTGCACCTGCTCAACCACGCGCGGCTCCTTGCGGCGAAGCCCGCGGCGATCCCGCCGATCGTGCGCGAGACTCCCGAGGGCACGCGCGTCTTCCTCCGCGTCATCGGCTACCCCGAGGGCGCCGAGTACCTCGACTTCGACTTCGTGACGCTGACGCGCTCGCCCGCGGGCGAGTGGGACGTCGCCTCTCGGCGTTCGGCCCACACCGCGCTGCCCATCGAGCTCCTCCGAGACGAACTCGCTGCTGCAGGGTTCGAGGACGTCGAGGCGTACGGCAACCACGAAGGCGCGCCGCTCAACGAGGTCGCGGACGAGAGCGTCATCGTGGTGGCGCGCCGCGCCGGCTGAGGAGCGGGCGCGCACGCGGGATGCCGCTGCGTGCGTTGGCCTCTACTCCGAGACGGCGGCTGTGACGCGCGGGCCCAGGCGGCAGCTCCGGCCGAGCGCCGCGTCGCACGCCGCCACCGGCACCGCCGGCGCGCAGGGTAGCGCCGCGAGCGTGTCCGAGTCGCCGGCAAGCGCCGCGTACAGGTGGCAGAGCGGCAGGCCTGCGACGTTCTGGTAGCACTCGTCCTCGTCGACCTCGGCGACCTGACCCTCGATGTTGTAGGCGCCAGCGCAGCCCATGAACTCCCCGACTCCCATCCAGGCGGCGATCTGGTCGTCGGTGAGCGCCTTCATCTTGACGTTGGTGACGACCGAGAAGAGGTCGGGCACCTCCCGGCGTGGAAGCTGAACGGCGACGCCGGTCACGACCTGATGCGTGCGGCCCGCCAGTGCGCGGAGCATGCGCCAGGCATCGGCCTCGTCCGCGGGCTTGCCGAGCACCTCGCCATCGAGCACGACGATCGTGTCGAAGCACAGTACCGGTGCCGCTTCGCCCAGTCCCGCGTCGCGTGCGGCCTGTGCCTTCTCGGCGGCGAGCGACGCGGCCAGCGCCGACGGGTCGGCCGCGAGCGGCGTGTTGAGTTCCTCGGGCGTGTCGACCGAGGTCGAGTGGTAGGGGAGGCCGAGCCAGGAGAGCAGGCGACGCCGCCTGGGAGACTGCGAAACCAGTACGAGTGCGGGATCGTCGGACCCGAAGCGGCTTGTGGGGTCGGGGCTGCTCATGGGGGCATGATAGCCCCTATAATGAACAGCGTGTCGCCGCCCGGCGACAAGCGAGGTCGGTGAAGGAGTACCGGTGGTTCCGGCCAATGACACTCGGCCCAAAGCACCCCCGATCGTCGAGCGCTTCGTGCGCCAGCTTGTCGTCGTCAACAAGGCGGTGGCTCTCTACCCGCCGTCCAGCGCGATTCCCCGCGACACCGCTCGTGACTGTGCCGCCGTCCTGCGCGAAGCGCTCAAGGAGCAGCCGGAGCTGCGACTCATCGTCGGCAAGTCGGGGTTGACGTACGAGGGCGCTCCCGTCTTCCCGGACCAGCCCTCGTTCGCGGCGTTCGCCTACGAGTTGTACCTCCGCAAGCTCGCGGACGTGCGGTTTCACGTGGGCGCCGAGCCGCGCGACATCATCGCGTTCCTGACGATCCTGAAGTACACGCCCGAGGAGGTCGACGCAGCCGGTGGGTTCGAGGCGCGCCTCTGGGAGCAGGGCGTCGCGACCATCACCGTGACCGAAGTGCAGGTCACGCTGGTCGAGGCCCAGGTCGGCGAGTCCTTCGGCGACGCCGATGCACCGCTGTCGCGCGATCGCGCGTCCATCGACGAGGCACTCGCCGGCGCGTGGGCGGGCCGCGAGCGCGACAAGCTCACCATCGCGCGGATCATCGGGAACTCCGGAGCCATCCGCGACTACCTGCAACAGACGTACGAGTCGGAGCTGGGCATGCTGGGGATCGCCGGCGTGTCCAACCGCTTCACCGAGCTCGCCCAGCTCGCCGTCGAGATCGGCGGGGAGGAGAAGCACGAGCTGCTCAAGTCGCTCGCCGATGCGGTCTGGCAGCTCGACGCCGACCTCAGGCGGGAGCTGCTATTCGACGCCGTGCTGCCCGAGGCGCGGACCTCGGATTCCCTCGCCGCCGTGGTGCGCCAGATGGACGTCGAAGAGATCTGCCGCATGCTCGTGGCGGGCTACGCGAGCGGCGAGCAGACGCGCGAGGGCCTGGTCCGCGCGATCCGCAACCTCGCGCTCATCTCGGCGGCCGACCGCGAGGACATCGTGAACATCGCGGCCACCGAGATGCTCGGCGCGGGCTTCAGCGACGAGCGGGTGGCGGCGATCATCGACCAGGCCGTGCCGCAGCGCATCACGGTGCGAGCGGCTCCGTCGGCCCGTCCTCGGACGCGGCCTTCCGAGGCGATCTTCCAGCTGCTCGACTACGCGCCCGTGATGGCGGTCGACGAGTACGAGGACGCGGCGATCCTGGCTGTGCAGGAGGAAGCGCACCGCGGAATCACCGACGGCGACGTCATCACCGCGCTCGTCTCGCTCGTCGGCATGGACACGCGTCCCGCGCAGTTCGGCTCGACGATGGCGATGCTCGAGGACGCGCTCAGCCTGCTCATCGAGCGCGGCGAGATCGAGACCGCGGCCGACGCCGCCGCGTCGCTGGGGGTCGCCGCCGAGAGCGCCGACCTGCTCCCCGAGCAGCGCGTTCGGCTCACGCGCGCGATCGACCGCTTCGCCCGCCCGAGCGACGTGCGGGCCCTCGCCCGCGCAATCCGGCTCTACAAGCCGGGCACGCCGGACTACGACGCCGCGGTGCGCCTCATCGAGACCCTCGGCACCGCGGCGGTCAATCCGCTCCTCGAGTACCTCGCCGAGGAGAGCGACATGGCGGTGCGCAAGTCACTCGTCGACCTCCTGTCGACGATGGCGATCAACTACGTCGGCGAGCTTGGGTCGCACGTCACCGACCCGCGCTGGTACTTCGTGCGCAACGTCGTGAGCATCCTGGGGTCGACGCATTCGTCGTCGGTGCTCATCTACCTCGAGCGCACACTGCGCTACCCCGATCCACGCGTGCGCCGCGAGACCATCCGCAGCCTCGCCGGCATCAACGACCGCCTCGCGCTCGAGATGATCATCGCGGCGCTGCAGGACGAAGACGCACAGAACGTCCAGCTCGCCGCCCGCTACCTTGGACAGCTTGGAGTGCGCCCGGCGGTTCCCACGCTCGAGTGGGTAGCCCGCGGTGAGGGTCGCGGCAACCGCGACATGGGCCCGCGGGTGGAAGCGATCGAGGCGCTCGGCAGGCTCGGCGCCACTGAGGCGCTTCCCACCCTCGAGGCGCTCGCGGGCAAGCGCTCGATCATCGGCGCGTCGAAGACGCGCGAGCTCAGGGCCGCCGCCGAGTCGGCGATCGCCGCGATCAAGCTCCGGGGAGGTGCGCGATGACCGACGAGTTCGACGTGGACGCGAAACAGGCCGCACCGGCAGGCCCCGACGCCGCTCCTCCCGCCGAGCCCATGTCGGCACCCGATCCCACCGAGGCCGATCTCGCCGAGATCAAGGAGCACGCCTTCGCGTGGCCGGCCGAGACGCCTCACGAGGCGCCCGAGAACCCGCCCTCCGAGTCGTTCGGCTGGGAGGCGACCGAGGTCCCCGCTCCACCCGCGAAGCCGGCAGTCGAGAGCGCCGCACCCGCTGCGCCCGAGGAGGAGCCGGTGCTCGTCTCGGCGGAGGACGCCGTTCTCGAGCCCGCGGCAACCGCCCCGGTCGAGGGCGCCGTTCGGGAAGCCGAGGCCGAGTCGGGTGAGGACGTCTCCATCAGCGACGCCGGCGACACGATCCTGTACTCGGCGAAGCAGACCAAGCGCGCGCGGGACGTGCTGACGAGGCTTTCGGCCGTGCGCCGGGCGGCGCGCTTCTACCCGGCCGACCACCCTGCCGTGCAGGAGGGCGTGGCGCTGCTCCACGACGCGATCCACTACTACCACGAGGAAGGCGTCGACCTGCAGTTCGCGTTCTTCGAGGGCGAGCTGCTGCTGGGCAGCAAGCTCCTCGCCGAGGAGAGCGTGCTCTTCGACCAGCTGATACGCGACCTGACCGCCATCGGTGTCGGATCGCTCATCTTCGTCCGCGGGCTGACCAAGCCCGAACTCGCGCGCGCCGTGGTCCTGCTCGCATCCGACACGCAGGAGGTCGAGCGCAACGGCGGCATCGAGCACATGGTCGCCGAGGCCGAGATCCCGGACGTGAAGATCAGCGCGATCCGGGCGTTGGGTCAGACCCGCGACGGCGAGCTGGCTGACGGGGAGACGGTCGAAGGCTCGGCGGCCGCGTTCGGGAGCGCCGTCGCGCTGATGCGCGAGATGGACCGCCTCTTCCGAGCAGGCCACCCGGTGAGCTCGACCAAGATCAAGGGCGTCGTCCGCTCGCTCGTCGACAACGTGCTGTCGAACCGCTACGCGATGCTCCAGCTCACGGGGCTCAAGAACTACGACGAGTACACGTTCTACCACTCGGCGAACGTCGCGATCCTCTCGCTGGCGCTGGGCTCCTGCATCACCAACGACTACCGCTTCCTGTCGTCACTCGGTGCGGGCGCGTTGCTCCACGACATCGGGAAGATGGCCGTGGCGCTGGAGGTCCTCAACAAGCCGGGCCCGCTCACCCCCGATGAATGGGCGAACGTCCGCCAACACCCCGTGAGCGGCGCCGAGATGACCGCGCTGCTGCCCGGCATCGACAAGGCGGCGATCGTCGTCATCCTCGAGCATCACATGCGCTGGGACGCGACGGGCTACCCCACGCGCAACCCGCGGCGCAAGCAGCACCTCGCGAGTCGCATCGTCGCCGTCGCCGACTCCTACGACGCGATGACCTCGCGCAGGAGCTACTCGGCGGCGCGCGTGCAGGACGAGGCGATGCTGCTGCTCGCGAAGAGCGCCGGGTCGGCCCTCGATCCGACGCTCGTGCGGCTGTTCGTGAGCCTGATGGGGCTCTACCCGCCGCGCTCGGTCGTCCGCCTCTCGGACGCGTCCGTCGGCATCGTGCTCGCGCCCTCTCCCGAGGACCCGTTCAAGCCGGTCGTGCGTATCGTGACGGCGCCGGACGGATCCTTCATCACCCCCGAGGACGTCGAGCTCGTGCAGCGGCCCGACCTCACCGTCAACGGGTGCCTCGACCCGCGACTGCTCAACATCGAAGTCGAGGACTACGTCTGATCGCACCGTAAGGAGCCCCCATGGCCACGCAGCCACGGTCGCGCGTCGTCGGGATCGTCTCGGCGGTCGTCGCAGCATTCTTCTTCATCGGCCTGCCGTTCCTCGAGTGGGTGTCCGGCGTGTGGATCGACCTGCTCTGGTTCACCGACCTGGGGCAGCGCTCGGTCTTCGTGACCCGGATCGTCTCGCAGCTGGCCACGGGGGCGGTGTTCGCGCTGCTCTCGTTCGCGTTCATCTACGCGAACCTGCGCGTCGCACGGCGCATGGCCCCCAAGGCGGTCCCGATCAACATGCCCGAGGGGATCCCCGAGCAGCTCGAGGTCTTCCTCGAGGCGCTGCGGGGCAAGATGGGACCGATCTTGGACCGGGCCGTCCTGTGGGGTTCGCTCATCCTGGCGTTCTTCAACGGGCTCGGGATGTCGCAGCAGTGGCAGACTTTCCGCCTCGCGCTCGCGGCGGTCCCGTTCCCCTACAACGACCCGCAGTTCAACAAGAACGTCGGCTTCTACGTCTTCCAGCTTCCGGCGCTCAACGCGATCGCCGACTGGCTCATGGGCTTGCTGGTCCTCACGACGCTCCTGACGTTCGCCGTCCACCTGATCGACGGCGCGATCCAGCCGTGGGCCCGGCTCAAGGGCTTCGCTCCACACGTCAAGGCGCACCTCTCGGTGCTCATGGCGTTCATCGTGCTCGCGTGGGGATTCCGCTACTGGCTCAGCATCTGGATGCTGAACTTCTCGGTGACGGGGCAGATCGTCGGCGCGGGCTACACGGACGTGCACGCGCAGATCCCGGCGTACCGCATCCTCATCGTCGTCTCGGTCCTGACGGCGATCGCGCTGCTGCTCAACATCCGCTACCAGGGCTGGCGGTTGCCGCTCATCGCCGTGGGCGCGTGGATCGCGATCTCGGTGCTGGTCGGCGCCGTGTGGCCGGCGCTCACGCAGAAGTTCATCGTCGCTCCCAACGAGGCCGCCGCCGAGACGCCCTACATCGAGCGCAACATCGACATGACGCGCAAGGCGTTCGGGCTGACGGACGTGAAGGGCCTCAAGTTCCCCGCCACCGAGGACCTCACCGCCGCCGACGTCGTCGCCGATCGCGAGACTCTGCAGAACGTGCGGTTGTGGGACCCCTCGATCGTCTCGCAGGGCTACGCCCAGTTGCAGTCGATCCGGCCGTACTACGAGTTCGCCGACGTTGACGTCGACCGCTACGTCATCGAGGACACCTCGACGGGAGAGCCCCCGCGCAAGCAGCAGGTGCTCGTCTCGGCGAGGGAGATGAACTCGAACCTGCTGCCGGAGACCGCGCGCACGTGGGTGAACCAGCACCTGGTGTACACGCACGGCTTCGGGCTCGTGATGAGCCCGGTCAACGAGGCGGACCCGCGCGGGATGCCCAAGTTCATCATCGGGGACGTGCCGCCGCGGACGACCACCAACCTCAAGACCGAGCAGCCGCGCATCTACTACGGTGAGGCGACGGACCAGTACGTCATCGTCGACACGGGCATCAAGGAGTTCGACTACCCGCTCGGCGAGAAGAACGCCTACTACGAGTACAAGGGCACCGGTGGCGTCGAGATCGGCTCGCTGCCCAGGCGGCTTGCGTGGGCGCTCCATCTGGGCTCGAGCCAGGTGCTGTTCTCGGAGTACGTGAAGCCGAGCAGCCGGGTGCTGCTCAGGCGCGATCTCAACGAGCGGCTCGACGCGCTCGCGCCGTGGCTGCAGTTCGAGAACGACCCGTACCCCGTGCTGGTCGACGGGCGGATCAAGTGGGTCGTCGACGCGTACACGACCTCGCGGTGGTTCCCGTACTCCGAAGGCACGCCGCAGTCGCCCAACCTGCGCTACCTGCGCAACTCGGTCAAGGTCGTCGTCGACGCGTTCGACGGGTCGACCACGTTCTACGCGTTCGACCCCGAGGACCCGGTCCTCAAGGCGTGGCGGAGCGTGTTCCCCTCGCTGGTCGTCGACGGGGACAAGATCCCGTCGGAGATCCGCGAGCACTTCCGATACCCGCAGGGGCTGTTCATGGCGCAGGCCGAGGTCTACCGCACGTATCACATGACCGACCCGCGGGTCTTCTACAACAAGGAAGACCAGTGGGAGATCCCGGGCGAGCGCCAGGGCAAGACGATGCAGCCGTTCTTCGTGCTCATGTCGCTGCCCGGCAGCACCGAGGAGCACTTCTACATCATGTCGCCCTACACGCCGCGCAACCGCGACAACATGATCGGCTGGGTCGCTGCGAACTCGGATCCCGAGAAGTACGGCGAGCGGACCGTCTACCTGTTCCCCAAGGAGCGCGTCGTCCTGGGTCCCGAGCAGGTGAGCGCGCAGATCAACCAGGACGCGGCCATCTCGCCGCAGCTCTCGCTGTGGAACCAGCGGGGGAGCCAGGCGATCTTCGGGAACATGCTCGTCATCCCGATCAAGAACTCCATCGTCTACATCCAACCGCTCTACCTCCAGGCCGAGCAGACCGCCATCCCCGAGCTGACGCGCGTCATCGTCGTCTATGCGGACAAGGTCGAGATGGAGCACGATCTCGAGTCGGCTTTGCTCAAGGTGTTCGGCCAGCAGTCCGCCGAGAACACCGCGACGCCGGGCGGCGTCTCGGGCGACCAGCCCGGCGGCGCGACGGGGACCGGGGGCGGCACCGGGGCGTCGGGATCCGACGTGGCCGCGGCGCGCCAGCTCTATCTCGACGCGATCGAGGCGCAGAAGGCCGGCGACTGGGCGACGTACGGCCAGAAGGTCGGCGAGCTTGGCCGCGTGCTCGAGTCGCTCGCCGCCCGGGAGGCCTCCGCTACCGCGAAGTAGCCGGCGCCGCAGGCTCAAGTCGCTCCGCCGAGATGCCGAAACGCATAGAGTGAGCGCGTCAGGGCGATTCCGTACGCATGGGCGGAGCTTCTGAACGCATCACGCGGGGGCGGCAGTGGATACGCCCGACGTCAGCTCGGTTTTTGTCAGGTTGGCAACGGGTTTGTTATACTTCCGCCTTGTGTTGCCTGTACGTGGCTCCACTGCGTTCGGCCGGAGAACGACCGGGACGGCCGAGGGACCTGCGCAGCGGATGCCGACGATCGAAGACCGGTCGGATCGGCCAGAAGGGCCCGCGAACCTGCGGACACGTACGACCGACTACATGCGAAGCAGGTCCAAGCCAAAGAGCATAGCGCTTCTCTGGCACACGACGACGGCGTAAGTCGCGCGGTTCGTGCCGGATGCGAGGCAGCTAGCCTTCATTCCCGTTTCAGCTGTCCCTGGTGGCCTTGTGCCTCCTCGCCTCCGTGCCGTCGTCCGCTCTGTTCCCGTACTACGGAGGTGTGTGTGAGGTACCAAACGAGTGCACGTATCACGACGGTCGCGGTCATCCTGCTCCTGGCGATGGCCGTCTTCGCCGTCACTGCCAGCCCAGCGCTCGCCCGCGAGAAGAAGAACGTGACGATCATCAAGAAGGTGGCCGCCAAGCACAACATGTCGAAGGCGGACACCAAGGCGCTCATCGTGCTCGCCAAGCGCGAGAGCGGCTACAACGCGAACTGCGTGACCGGCACGTGCGTGGGCCTGTTCCAGATCCGGCTCACCAAGTACAACCGCAACAAGTGGCGCGACCCGTACTTCAACACGAACATGGCCATCAAGCAGATCAAGTATCGCTACAAGACGCCGCGCGCCGCGCTCGCGCACAGCTACAAGTACGGCTGGTACTAGGAGCGCAGTACCCGCGGAGGCCGGGGGAAGAACCCGCGGGCACTTGAGATCGACCATATCGGCGGCGCCGGGGCCCACCCGGCGCCGCCTTCGATTTGGGGTATCTTTCAGGGGACGAACCCGCGCTCCTCAGGAGGATCCGATGTCATCAGGCGACGAAGGCCAGCCCGGCGCCACCGGCGGCACCCCCGCCGAGAACCCGGCGCAGGCACCCTCGCCGAGCGAACCGCCCGTCAGCGGGCCCGGCCCGGCGGCCGGCCCGGTGCCCGGTGCGGCTGCCGCTCCCTCGGCGGGCCCCGCCGATGCGCCTACGGCCGAATCGACCCCGGCCTCCGGCCGCGTCGCCGAGGGCGAGCCGGCCCCCGAACGCGAGACGATCATCGATGCGGTCGCCGACCTCCTGCAGATGATCGTGAACTACCTGCGCCAGGAGACGGCGCAGCTCATGCGCGACAAGGTCGTGCTTCCCGGCCAGCAGCTGGGCATGCTGATCGCATTCGCGTTCGCCGCCGCCGCGCTGCTCGTGATCGGCCTGTGCTTCATCTTCGTCGCCGTCCTGCTGGTGCTTGCGCACTACCTGGGATGGCCTGCCGCGCTCGCCCTGGTCGGCACGCTGATACTGATCGGCGCCGGCGTCTTCACCTACCTCAAAGTGAGGAGCATCCAGACATGACCCCGGACCCCAAGCTCGGCGCCGACGCCGCCGCCAAGAACCAGCCGCTCTACGTACCGCCCGAGGAGCGCGTGTCGCTCGACGAGATCAAGCAGCGTGTCGAGACGGTCAAGAATCTCGCTGTCGTGGAGTCGAAGGAGCTCGTACACGAGGTGTACGAGCAGAACGTGACGCGCGCGGCTTTGGTGGCGTTGGGCGTGGTCGTGGTGGCCGCCTCACTCGCGTACTACCTGGGCACTCGCGCCGCGCGCCGGGTCGTGCAGGTCGACCTGGACCAGCTCTAGAGCACCCAGCCGGCGCTGTGAAGGCACTCTCCATCGAGCGCGTCGACGTGGGCGATGACCGCGTCGAGGCGCTCGTCCGCGTCTGCGACCCTCGCGCCATGCGCACCTCCGCCGTGCCCGGACTCGCCGAGAACGCCGCCGAGCTGCTGCCGGGGCTGCGCCGTCACACGTGCGAGAACGGCAGCGCGCACGGCATCCTCGCCGAGCTCGCCGACACCGAGACCCCGCACCTGCTCGAGCACCTCGCGTTCGAGTTGATGGCGCTTTCGGGCTCTCCACGCTCGCTGCGCGGCGAGACCCGGTGGGACTTCGCGGCCGACGGGCGCGGAGTGTTCCGCGTGCGCCTCGCCTACGACGACGACCTGGTCGCGATCGGGGCGCTGCGCGAGGCGCACGCCATCGCCGAGTGGCTGCTCGCCCCCGCGCTCGACTCGCTCCCGGGTCCGGACGCGGGCGCGGCTCCCGCCGCGGGGGCCGCACGCAACCGCGCCCCGCGACCGTCCGCGCCCGATGTCGACGTGGCCGTGGCGCGGCTGCGTGCGGCCCGATCGCGGGAGCCGCGCCCGTGAGCCCGCGGGCACTCGCGGTGGTGGGCGCGATGGTGTGCGGGCAGGTGCTCGCGGGCCTGCTCGCGATCGCGGCGCTCGTCGCGGCGCGGCGCCGCGCGAGCAGGCGCGCATTCGTGCAGATCGCGGTGATCATCGCGGTGGTGGAATCGTTCATCCTCGCGGTGGGGCTCTCGGCGTACGCGGCGTGGCTCGGCAACGTGGAGGCTTCGCGGGCGCTCCTGCTCTACGCGGGTGGCGGCTGGCTCGTGGTGCAGGTGCTCATCATCGTGTGGTGGGCGTGGGCGTGGCGGCAGTCTCGGCGTTGACCTGCGGCGCTTTACGCTGCTAGAGTGCTCGGCACACCTCGGCCGGGACGAGCGGGGACTGGATAGACCACCACGGACGTGAGGGAAGAGGTCGCGCGAGCGGCCAGCCACCCCTCCGATGTCCCCCGCCAGAGCGGCGAGCGATCGTCGAGGGAAGCGGGTCGGCCCCGGACCGGTATCCCGGGAATGAGGTCTCGCGGCGGCGCGCACCGGCACCGCGCGGGACGAAGATTGGTGGTACCGCGAATGCCCCCTCGCCCAATCAGGCGGAGGGGGTGTTGTGTTTTCCGGGCACGGGAGCGGGAACGCTCCCCTTGCGAGGTGGACGACATGGGTACCGCACGAATCGTGTTCGACCGATGGCACGACCGGTATGCGGACTGCATATCCGGCGTGAGGAGCAGCGCGGTCCGCGACCTGTTCGCGGCGGCGTCGAGACCCGACATGATCTCGCTGTCGGGCGGCATGCCCGCCGTGGACCTGGTGCCGGCGAAGGCCGTCGCCGACGCGGCGCACGACGCCGTGCTGCACGAAGGGACCGCGGCGCTGCAGTACGGCGGCAGTGACGGGCGCGTGCAGACACGCACGCTCGTCGCAGAGCTCATGGCCGAGATCGGCGTGCGCATCAAGCCGAGCGACGTGCTGATCACCGCAGGCGCGCAGCAGGGACTCGACCTGCTCGCGAAGACGTTCCTGAACCCCGGCGACGTCGTCATCACCGAAGGGCCCACCTACGTGGGGGCTCTGCAGGCCTTCTCGGCGTACCAGCCGGACATCCACTGTGTCGAGATGGATGAGGACGGCATGCGGATGGACCTGCTCGAGGCGGAGCTGGAGCGGCTCGGTCCCCGAGGCGCCAAGTTCATCTACACGATCCCCAACTTCCAGAACCCCGGCGGCGTGACGATGTCACCGGAGCGCCGTCGCCGGCTGCTCGAGCTCGCACGGGAGTACGACATCCCCGTCGTCGAGGACGACCCCTACGGCCGACTTCGTTTCGACGGCGGTCACATGAAGCCGCTCCGGTCGCTCGACGACGAGGTCATCTACCTGGGCACGTTCAGCAAGATCTTCGCGCCCGGGCTGCGGCTGGGGTGGATCATCGCGCCCGCGCCGATACTCGCGAAGGTACTGCTCGTGAAGCAGGCCGCCGACCTGTGCGGCTCGAACTTCGCGCAGGTCACCGCCGAGCGCTACTTCCAGGGCACGCGCTGGCGCCGGACCCTCGCCGAGCTCACGCGCACCTACGCCGAGCGGCGCGATGCGATGCACGCGGCGCTGGAGGAGCACTTCCCGCCGGAGGCGCACTGGTCCAAGCCGGACGGGGGCTTCTTCATCTGGGTCGAGCTGCCGCCCTACGTAGACTGCGCTTCGATGCTCGCCGAGGCGGTCGAGTTCGGCGTGACCTACGCGCCCGGTGACGGCTTCTACCCCGACGGCCGGGGCAAGAACTGCATGCGGCTGGCGTTCTGCTACGCTTCGCCGGATTCCATAGCCGAGGGCATCCGGCGCCTCGCCGAGGTCATCGAGGACCGGCTCGAGCTCTACCGCGCGTTCATCGCGGCCGGGGCCCTGCCCGCAGTGCGCACGCGTGAGGAGGGGGCGGCGTGAAGAAGAAGGTAGCGGTGCTCATGGGCGGACGCTCGCTCGAGCGCGAGGTGTCGCTCGCAAGCGGACGCCGAGTCGCCGACGCGCTCGAGGCCGCCGGCTACTACGTCCTCGCGCTCGACGTGACCTCGGACCTGGTCGAGACGCTGCGCAGCGAGCGGCCGGACGCGGCCTACATCGCCCTGCACGGCAAGTACGGCGAGGACGGGACGATCCAAGAGCTGCTCGAGTTCCTCGCGATCCCCTACACCGGCCCGGGCGTGGTCGCGAGTGCGCTCGCGTGGGACAAGTCGGTCGCGAAGCACCTGTTCGTCGAGCACGGCATCCCGACGCCCGCGTGGGTGACGCTGACGGCCGACGCGTTCAAGGAGATGGGTGCGGCAACGGCGCTCGACCTCATCGCCGAGGCGGTCGGCGGCTTCCCCGTCGCGGTGAAGCCGGCGCGCCAGGGCTCGGCGCTCGGCCTGCGCCGCGTGGACAGCCCCGAAGGGCTCGCCGACGCGCTCCTCACCGCGCTCAGCTACGACACCTCGGCGCTCATCGAGCACTGGGTCGAGGGCGTCGAGCTTGCGATCTCGGTCCTCGGAGAGGGCGATGACGCGCTGGTCTTGCCGGCGGTCGAGATCGTGCCCACCGGCAAGCTCTACGACTTCACGGCGCGCATGACGCCGGGCGAGGCGGACTTCTTCGCGCCCGCGCGCGTGACCACCGACGTGGGTCGGGCGGCCGCCGACGTCGCGCGCGACGTCCACAACGCGCTCGGCTGCCGCGACGTGAGCCGGGTCGACCTCGTCGTCGACGCCGAGGGGAGGGCACTCGTACTCGAGTGCAACACCTCGCCGGGCATGACCGAGACCTCGCTGCTGCCCATGGCCGCCGAAGCCGCAGACATGACCTTCCAAGATGTGGTATCAAGGTTGATCGAGGCCGCGCTCGCGCGCGGCGACTCTGGCTCGTGATTCGGGTATACAGCTGGCAGGGCCCGGCGCGATGGTGGCCGGGCTGCTCCATCGAGTAGTGACGCATCGACGACGGAGGTGCTTTGGGGATGTACAGCGACTACAGGCGTGGCGGTTCGGTGTTCGGGGCGTTCCTGCTCGGCGGGCTGGTCGGAGCGGTGCTCGGCCTGCTCTTCGCGCCGCGCTCCGGCAAGGAGACGCGCGACATGATCGCCGAGAGGGCCGGCGAGTACTGGGGCGAGGCCGAGGACTTCTACGCGACCGGCAAGGAGAAGATCACCGACGCCGTCGTGACCGGCAAGGAGAGCGCCGCCGAGAAGAGCGAGGTCCTGCGCGCGAAGATCGAAGAGGCGCGCGGTCGCCTGCAGGAGCAGGTCGCGAAGTCGGCGACCACGGCGAAGGACAAGCTCGCCGAGACGGCCCCGGCCGCCAAAGAGGTCGTCGACAAGGCCGCCGGCGCCACCAAGGGCGGCATCGACGCCGCGCACGGCAAGGCGCAGGACACGCTCGACTTCGTGGCAAAGAAGGCCGCAGTCACGGCCGACGAAGCAGCCGAGGCAGCCGAAGACGTGGCCGACGCCGTCGCCGATGCGGCTCCCGAGGTCCCGGAGGTCTAGCGACCGGCTCGTATCGTGGTACGCTCAGGACCGGCTCCCATACGGGGGCCGGTCCTTGTGTGAGAGGTGCTCCGCGTGCGTTCGCTCCGCGAAGTCGACAGGTTCGTCGTCTACGGCGAGAAGAAGAAGAACGGGACGCGCAAGCGCGTCGGCCGTGTCGTCGACGTGCTCTTCCATCCCGCCGAGCCTCGCGTCGTCGGCTTCGCCGTGCAGCGCCCCGACATCCTCTTCCTGATCCGCCGCAAGGACCTGATGGTCGCGCTCGACAGCGTCAAGATCACCGACGACCGCGTGCACGTCGTCGGCGAGAAGGCGTGGGGCGGGGCCGCCGCCAAGCGGCTCGGCATCAGCTGGGACAAGTCGGTGATCTGGGTGGGCATGCCCGTCCTCACCGAGTCCGGCAAGAAGCTGGGCTACGTGCGCGACGGGCTCTTCCACGAGGAGGACGGGCGCCTCAACGGTCTGGGGCTGACCGGCGGTCTCACGGCGGACGTCACGCTCGGCGTCCGCGACATCCCCGCGACGATGGTGCGCGCCTTCGACGGCGACGCGGTGCGGGTGAGCGACGACGCCGCGCGGGTCGAGACGGAGGGCGGGGCCGCACAGGCCGCGGGTAAGGGCACCGCGATCGCGCAGGACAAGGCGACCAAGGCGGCGGTCGCGACCGGCAAGGCCGCAAAGACCGCGGCCGCGTACGGCAAGTCGGCCGTCAAGGTGGCCGCGAAGAGCGACACCGCGAAGAAGACCGGCCGCTTCCTGAAGTCGATCGCAAAGCAGATCGCCGACGCCGCCGGTCCACCGGACGACAAGTAGCGGCCGCCTACCATGTCGCGCAGACTTCGACCGCTCACGCTCGAGGACCTCGATCGGCTTCCGACGGGGTGCTCCGGCTGTGCATTCTGGGAGAGCTCCGGGGAGCGCGAACGCCGCTGCGGTTCGGTCTGCGACGCCGAGTTGCAGCGCGCATGGCTTCGCCGCGTGACCGACGAGTGGGGCGAGTGCGGCACGGTTGCCTACGAGGACGACGAAGTCCTCGGCTTCATCAAGTACGCACCCAGCGTCTACGTGCCGCAATCGCAGACGTTCGCCGCGGCGCCGCAGGACGGCACCATCCCGCTCATCACGTGCCTGCACATCTCTCAGGACGCACGCCACCGAGGTCTGGGAAGCGTCCTGCTCCGCGCGGCGCTGCGCGACCTCGTACAGCGCGGCGATCGGCGCGTCGAAGCCTTCGGTTTCGCCGAGCAGGCGGCGCGTCTCGACGACATGCCCATGCTCAGCCTGCCGTTCCTCCTGCGTAACGGGTTCACGGTCTCGCGGCCGGATCCGCTCTACCCGCTGCTGCGCCTGGACCTCAAGTCGCTGGTCCTCTGGCAAGACAACCTCGAGCTCGTTCTCGAGTCGCTGAGATTCCCTTTGCGCGTGCCCAGCAGGGCGCCCGCTTCCTGGACGGGAGGACGCTAGCCGCATGGTCGACACGAACGCACGCTCGAGCTCGGGCGCGAACCCGGAGGCAAGCCGCAAGAAGGGCGGCTCGAAGCAGCGCGTGCTCTCGTTCCTCGAGAGCCACGGGCTCCACGAGCAGCTCTACGAGTTCGAGCAGTCCACCAAGACCGCGCAGGAGGCTGCCGACGCCATGGGCTGCGAGCTCGGCCAGATCGTGAAGTCGCTCGTGTTCGTGGTCGATGACGCTCCCGTGCTCGCGCTCGTGGCCGGCGATCGCCGAGGGGACGCCGATGCGCTCGCCACGCTGATGGGCGGCGCGAAGGCGCGCTTCGCCGACGCCGACACCGTGCGGTCGGCGACGGGGTACGCGATCGGTGGCGTGTCGCCGTTCGACCTCCCGCACGAGCTGCCCGTGTTCGCCGACGACTCGCTCATGCGCTTCGAGGTCGTCTATCCTGCCGCGGGCACGCCGTCGTCGATGGTGCAGGTGCGCCTCGACGACCTCATCGACCTGTCGGGTGCCCGCGTGGCACGCATATCGCTCTGACGCGAGGTCGCCGAGGCCCCGCTCCGCGCTCCGAGAACCTGCGAAGGAGTCCATCACACGTGCCCGAGCCCGCATCTTCAACGGCCAGTCACCGACACTCGTTCCCGTGGCTGGTGGCCGCCGCGGTCGTGCTGGTCTCGGCGGCAGGCATCGTGCTGCTGAGTTCGCCGGCGAAGCCGGTGCACCTGACCGTCGACGGCCGCCAGGTGGCGGTCGGCTCCGGGTCCGACGTCGGCGATCTGGCTGCCGACGGGCTGTTCAAGAACCGGCCCGGCAACCTGCTCTCGGTGAAGGGGAGCGTCATCGCGACGGCCGGCGGTGAGGCTGCGGTGGTGTTGCGAAACGGGCGGCCCGCCGCAGCGGATCAACGGGTCTACGAGGGCGACGTGATCGTGACGCGCTCCGGTCGCGACGTCTTCGAGCCGACGGTCGTGGTCAAGCGCGAGGTCGCGCCGTCGACCATCGACTCGGGGACGGGCCCGGTACTCAAGCTCGTCTCGGCGGGTGTGGCGGGGCTCGAGGAAGTCCGGAAGGGCAAGGTCTCGGGGACGGTGCTCTCGGTCAGGACGCTCAAGCCGATGCAGCCCGAGCTCGTCGAGCGGACGGCTCCCTCACCGACGGACAAGCTCGTCGCGCTCACGTTCGACGACGGCCCGTGGCCCGGCCAGACCGAGAAGGTCCTCGACGTGCTCAAGCAGCACGGAGTCCACGCGACGTTCTTCATGCTCGGCACGCAGGTCAGGCGGCATCCCGAACTCGCTCGGCGCGTGAAGGACGAGGGCAATCTCGTCGCCAACCACTCGCTGTCGCACAAGCAGCTCGCCAAGCAGAAGCCGGCCGTCATCCGCAAGGAGATCGCGCTGGGTGCCGATACGATCCAGCGCGCCACGGGGCAGCGCCCTACGTGGTTCCGGCCTCCGTATGGCGCGCTCAACAGCCGCGTGTGGCAGCAGGCGCGCAAGCTCGGCGACGTGCGCATCGTGCTCTGGAGTATCGACACGCGTGACTGGACCAAGCCCGGCGCCGCACGCATCGTGAGAAACGCCGAGGGCCCCGCCAAGGCCGGCTCGATCATCCTGATGCACGACGGGGGAGCGAACCGTCAGCAGACGATAGAAGCCCTTCCGCGCATCATCGAGGATCTGCAGGCCCAAGGCTTCGTCTTTGTGACGCTCGACGAGCTGGCGGCAGCGCGCTAGAACGCGCGGCGGGCGGGCGAGCGCAGGATGCGCGTCTGCGTGACCACGACGTCGACGAGCTCGTCGTGCTCCTCGGCGGGGATGACCGCCAGCACCTGCCCGTCGAACGCGAGTCCGATGCGCACGCAGTCGTAGCGCAGCAGCGGCAGGAGGCGGTCGTAGTACCCGCCGCCGTATCCGAGCCGGCTGCCGCCCAGGTCGAACGCGACGCCCGGCACGATCACCGCGTCGATCGCCGAGAAGGGCGCGCGTGGCGCGTGTTCGCTGGGCTGCGCGAGGCCGAACGGGCCGGCGATCAGGTCGAGCTCGTGGTCGACGTAGTGCACGCCCAGGACGCCTGGTGACTCGATGCGGGGGTAGGCGATCTTCGCGCCGCGGCGACGCAGGCGCGAGATCGCGGGAAGCGGGTCGATCTCGGCGGGGAGTGCGGCGTAGGCGAGCACGACGCCGATGTCGGCGAGCTCGGGCAGCTCGAGCAGGCAGTCGGCCGCGGCCGCGGACGCCTCCTTGCACGCGGCGCGGTCGAGCTCGTCGCGTGCCTGTCGCGCGCGAGCGCGGGCGGCACGTTTCGCCGCCGAGATCGCGTCCTCGGCAAGCCCGTCCGACGTGCGATGAGAGTCCTGCGACGCCATCTATCCCATCCCCAGAGCCTGCATCCCCAAGAGCGCGACGGTCAGGCCGATCACGACGACCGCCGTGCCCCAGCCCAAGACATTGTAGACCCGACCGTTGGTGTAGCGCCCCATGATCCGCTTGTCGTTGACGATGATCATCATGAAGATCAGCAGGAACGGCAGGAGCACGCCGTTGACGGCCTGCGAGAGCACCATGACGGTGATGAGCGGAACCTTGGGGAGCAGCACGAAGACGGCGCCGAAGACGATGACGAACGTGTAGATGCCGTTGAAGACGGGAGCCTCGGCCCACGTGTGGTCGATGCCGCGCTCGAAGCCGAACGCCTCGGTGATCGCGTAGGCGGCGGTGAGTGGCAGGACGCATGCCGCGAGCAACGAGGCGCCGAACAACCCGATCGCGAACAGCGCGCTCGCGTACTCGCCCGCGACCGGCGCCAGTGCCTGAGCGGCCTGCTCGGCGCTCGTCGCGTGGATGCCGAGCGGGTAGAGCACGGTGCCGGTGGTCACGATGATGAACCAGGCGATGATGTTGGCCGAGATGGCGCCGCCGACCACGTCCACGCGCTGGTAGAGGAGCTCTTTGGCGGTGACGCCCTTGTCCACGATGTTGCTCTGCACGAAGAACTGCATCCACGGCGCGATGGTGGTTCCGATCGTCGCGATGACGAGCAGCGTGAACGCGGGCGTCGGGATGAACGTGGGAACGAACGTCGCTTTGACGACCTCGCTCCAGTCGGGCTTGGCCATGAACGCTGCGATGACGTAGGCGAGGAAGACGCTCGACAGGGCGAGGAGGAGCTTCTCGACGCGGCGGTAGCTCCCGCGGACGACGAGCAGCCACACCGTGAGCGCGGCGACGGGTACCGAGATGTACTTAGAGACGCCGAAGAGCTGGAGCGACGCCGCGATGCCGGCGAACTCGGCGACCGAAGTCGCGGCGTTCGAGGTGAGCAGGCACACCATCGCGAACAGCGTGGGCCTCACGCCGAAGCGCTCGCGGATGAGCGCCGCGAAGCCCTTGCCGGTCACCGCGCCCATGCGCGCGGCCATCTCCTGCACGACGATGAGCGAGAACGTCATCACGAAGATCATCCACAGGGTCGCGTAGCCGTACGTCGCGCCCGCCTGCGAATAGGTGGCGACGCCGCCGGCGTCGTTGCCCGCCGAGGCTGCGATGATCCCGGGCCCCAGCGCGGCGAGCAGCGGCAGCAGCCGCATGCGGCTGCGCTTGGGCGTGCTCTCTGTCGTCGTCGGGGTCACCGGCGCGTCGTCCTAGTACCTGACCGCGATCGTGCCGATGCCGACCGCCACCGCGAAGTACGCGCCCGTCGCGAGCAGCATGGTCGACACGCCGAGCGCCGTGCTCGAGATGCGCTTCTCGGCATCCATGCGCCGGCGCGCGTAGCCGGTGACGGCGACCCCGCCGAGCAGGATGAGGAAGACCGCGATACCCGCCGAGAGGGCCAATCCGATGCCGAGCGCGGGGCGCACGCGGAGCAGCTCGGCGACGGTGAACACGAAGAGCCCGGTCAGCAGCCCGAAGCCCAGGCCGAACAGCCCGTTGCGCGCGAGGCTCGCCACGAGCGTGGGCCGCTCGTCCTCCTCGGTCTCCTCGATCATCTCGGCGACGGCGCGCTGCGAGACGTCCTCGGCGGTGCGAAGCACGATGGGCAGGACCGCGAGCGCCGGCAGGAGCAGAACCGATGCGGAACCGAGTGCGTTCATGATCCGCGGGTAGAAGGCGACGACCGCGACCGAGACGGCGGCCCAGACGATGATCCACGCGTTGCGGCGCAACAGCCACCACAGCATGCTCGCCGACGGGCCGTGGTGCTCGGAGGAGCCGGTCGCGAGCGCGAGGTCCTCGTCGGCCTCCTCCTCGAGGACGTCGAGGGCGTCGTCGACGGTGACGATGCCCATGAGCTTGCCGTTCTCGTCGGTCACGGGGAGCGCGAGCAGGTCGTACTTGCTCATCTGCTCCGCGACGTCCTCCTGGTCGTCGTCGACGTGGGCGACGAACAGGTCGCGCTTCGCGATCTCGGCGACGGTGGTGGACGGCGAGGCGAGCAGCAGGTCGCGCAGCGAGATGACGCCGGCCAGGTGCGAGTCGCCTTCGACGACGTACACGTAGTAGATGGTCTCGTGCTCGGCGGATTCCGAGCGCAGCTGGTCGATGACCTGCTGCACCGTCATGTCCTCGGTGACCGTGGTGACCTCGGGCGTCATGATGCCGCCCGCCGTCTTCTCCTTGTAGCCGAGCAGCGAGCGGATGGCGCCGGACTCCTTGACGCCCATGAGGCGCAGCAGCGCCTCGGCCTTGTCGTAGGGGAGGTCGGCGATGATGTCGGCCGCGTCGTCAGGGTCCATCTCGGCGAGCAGGTCGGACGCGCGGCGCTCGGACAGGTCGTCGATGACGTCGGCCTGCAGCTCGTCCTCGAGTTCGGAGATCGTCTCGGCGGCGGACTCGTTGTCGAGGTGCGCGAAGACCGCGGCGCGCTGCGACGGAGAGAGCTGCTCGAGGACGTCAGCGACGTCGGCGGGATGCAGCTCGTGGAGGCGCTTGTGGGTGACCGACAGCTTGACCTGCGACAGGTCGCGGTCGAGCAGGTCCATGTAGTTCCACGCGATGAGGTTCTCGGGCAGCTCGGTGCCGACGAGCTTCGCGGCACCGGCGACGGCGCGCTCGAGCGCGGGGGAGATGCCGCGCAGGATGCCGCGCGCTCCGACCTCGGCACCGAGCAGGCGCAGCTGGTTGCGGGACTCGGAGAGCTTGAGGTCGTTCACGCGGACGACCTTCATGCCCTGGGTGTCGACGATCTGCTTGTTGAGCAGGTCGCGATGGAGCAGCACCTCGTCGGGCTGGAGGTAGCTGAATCGGATGTCCTTGGCCGCGACGTTGAGCGTGATCCGGTCGCCGTCGATGTGGTCCACGTACTTACGCCACGACAGCATGAACGGCGTCTTGTCGGGACCCTTGAACGCGAGCGACGTCACGCGCGGGAAGACCTCGCCGGTCGCGATCGCGATGTCGTTGATGGTGCCGATCTCGTCGCCTGCGGCGTCGACGACCGGCTTTCCCAGCATCTGGGACAGGTACAGCATGCGCATCTCCCTCCCTCACGGGTGCGGGCACGGCTGCGTGAGGCCGTGCCGGTCACGCCCGGCGGGCTGTCTGGCGAAGGTCCCTCGGAGGGCCGCCGACAGGATCGGGAGGCGCTTCGAGGGTCTACGGACTGTGAGGTTTCACGAAGACCCTTGTCTTCCGGCAACAGGACCGACACAACGAAAAAGCCCCTGCGTCCGAGGCGGACGAGGGGCGGCGGTGTGGTGCCTTCGCACAGAGGGACGGCGGCGCAGTGCGGCCGTCGGACGGTGCTCACCGCTCACGTCCCTCGTCATTGGTTTGAGCACTGTCCGACGTAGGGCGCGCGGCGCGTGGTGTCGCCGACGCGGCGGGGTCGAGCCCCGCCTGCGGAAATCGTAGGGTTCCGCGAGCCCAGCCACCTTAGCCTTCGCCTTAAGCCGGCGAGGGCTGTTCTACCCATTGGCGTCTCTCGACATTTCCGGGCAGTGGCCTGTGTTCGAACAGGAGCCGCACCATAACGGACGGAGCTGACTTCTGCGAGTGTCAACGCACGGCAGCGCAGGCCGCCGAGCATTCGCATTGTATTCCCGCCGCTCAGGGGTGGCAAGCCAACACGGTTCAGGCAGCTTCAGACCCGCGCGGCGAGGCAGGAGCGGTACACTACACCGCGAACTAGTGCGCACCGGGGATATCGGGGACCGAGGAGGACACCGGCATGGGGCAGACGATCGAAGTCGAGTTCGACGACGCGCGCTACGCCGCGCTTGAGAAGGAAGCCGCCCGCCTGGGCCTGAGCGTCACGCAGGTGGTCGCCCGGGCGACCACCGTCTGGCTCCAGGAGTCGGACGACAACGTCGCCGTGGTCGGCTGCGCGGCGTCCGGCGACTGCGACTAGGTTCGACTCGGGAGCCGCACGCCTCCCGTTCCGCGCCGCGCCGCACCTCCGCGCGCTCGGACGGCGCGGCCCTACGCCTCGCGAGCCGCGACCCACAGCCCCGCGAGCTCGGCCCAGCCGTCTCCGCGCATCCCTCTCGTGGCGTAGACGTTGTCGCGCGCCCGCGCAGCTTCGACGACCGCCCCGTCCTCGAGCCCGTTGGCTACGACGATGCCCAGCCCGGTGACGTCGGCCATGTCCACGTCACCCGCGGAGTCACCAACCGCTACGGCCTGCTCTCGACGCAGGCCGCGTCGCTCGCGGTCGAGCTCGACGGCGCGCTGCTTCCGCGCCCCGGCCGGCATCAGGTGGTAGGCGTGGATCTCCGGGAGCTCGTCGAGTCCCGTGACGAGCGGGTGGACGATCCCGTTGTCGACGATGTCGATGGGCAGGTCGAGCGTATCGAGCAGCGCCTGCGCCTCCTCCAGGTCGACGTAGCCGCGCAGCATCACCGTCGCCTCGCGGTTGAGGTGGTAGGGCGCGTGCGGCTCGAGCCTGCCGGGGTACTCGCGCTCGAGCAGTCGCAGTGCGCCCTCGCGCTCGATGAGCTCGAAGGGCGTCTCGCCGGGGCCGACGGTGTCGTCGGGCCAGTCGCCGGTGAAGTAGATCGGGTCGGCGCCGCGGTCGGGGACGATCACGCAGCCCAGCTCGGCGATGAAACCGCGCCATCCCAGAAGCCGGGCGAGTTCGGCACACTGGATGCGGTTGCGCCCGGTCGTGATGACCGCGGTGAGTCCCGCGTCGTTGACGTCGAGCACCGCTTGCGCGGTCGCGAGGGACGGCTGCCCGTCGCCGCCGACCAGCAGCGAGCCGCCCCAGCCCAGCAGCGTGCCGTCGAGATCGGTGTAGAGAACCTCGGCGAGGCTCAGTGCGGCGAGCGCGTCGGGGTTCTCGGCGAGGAGGGGTATGCGTTCCATGCCGAGATGATAGCCCGAACGCGCGTACGCGAACCGAGTCGATACGGCGCGCGGTCGCCCACGTCGGAGCCGGGCGGTATAAACTTGCTTACGTGTCCCCGTCGGGGGACGGTCGACGAAGGAGCTCCCTGGTGATGAACGACGCGTTCGAACTGCCGTTCCCGCAGTACCGCTGCCCCAGCTGCGGCAAGGACCTGCCGCTCGGCGAGGCGCGCATGACCGTCACGTGCGCGGCGCACACCGTGTCCGAGCGGGTCGAGTTCTCGGTCCGCAAGGCGACCGACGCCGACGTTCCCGGCATCGAGCTCATCTGCGAGCGCGCCTTGGGCGAGACCGACGTCGACGTGTTCGGGCGCACCTTCGACGTGCTCTCGGGCGTCAACGTGGTCGCGGTCAAGGACGACGAGCTCGTCGGCCTGCTGTCGCTCGCGATCGACCGGGGCGAGGCGAGCATCGTGCTGCTGAGCGTCTACCCCGACTACCAGGGCAAGGGCGTCGGTTCCGCGCTGCTGACCGCGGCCGAGGAGTTCGCCGTCTCGCGCGGTCTGAACTTCCTGCGCGCCGCGGTCACCAACGACGACATCCCCCAGCTCTACTTCTACCAGCGCCACGGCTTCTCGCTCTACGACTGCGGCGTGGGCGAGATCGCCGACAAGTTCGGTGCCGCCACCCCTGGCTTCTCGGGCATCCCGGTCCGAGACGAACTCCGACTCCGCAAGGCGGCGTGCGCCCGGTAGCGCGCCGCTCAGACACCACCGTATGAAAGGGGCACCCCGCATGACCCGCACCTCACGTCTCTTCGTCGCGCTCGCGGCCGTCGCGCTCGCCGGCGCGCTGCTCTTCAGCTTCGGCTGCCAGTCCACCACCGCCGAGAAGCCCGCCGAGCCCACCGTCAAGCCGGCCGCCGTCAAGATCGGCACGCTGCCCACCGAGGACTCGCTCCCGCTGTGGGTCGCCGAGAAGCAGGGATACTTCGCCACCCAGGGCATCACCGACTTCGAGATCGTGATGTTCCAGTCCGCCCAGGAGCGCGACGCGGCCTTCGCGTCGGGCGCGATCGATGCGTACATGGGCGACATCATCGCCGCCGCCAACCTCGAGGCGGGCGGTCAGCCCAATACGATCGCCACGATCATGCTGGGCGCCGACCAGAGCCAGGGACGCTTCGGCGTCGCGGTCGGCCCCAAGAGCACGGTGACCACGCTCACGGCGCTCGCGAACGTGCCGGTGGGCACGTCCTCGGCGACGATCCAGGAGTACGTGCTCGATGGGCTGATGTCCGAGTCGGGCGTCCCCTCCTCCTCGGTCAAGGTCGAGGAGGTCAAGAAGGTCCCGGTCCGCTTCGAGCTGCTGATGTCGGACAAGCTCCAGGCCGCCGCGCTCCCCGAGCCGTTCCTCACCCTCGCCGAGCAGGGCGGTGCGAAGATCGTGGCCTCCGACACCTCGGCGACCGCGAACCTCTCGCAGACGGTGCTGGTCTTCTCGGACAAGTACCTCGAGACGGAGGCTGGTCTCGCGGCTGCGAAGGCGGTGCTCGCGGCGTGGGACCTCGCCGTCAACGACATCAACAAGTCGCCGGAGTCGTACCGCCCGCTGCTGGTCGAGAAGGCGCGGCTCCCGGAGGCGCTCGCCAGCACCTACGTCGTCAACACGTACCCGACCGCCCAGCTGCCGACCAAGGAGCAGGTCGATGCGGTCCTGACGTGGATGAAGGACAAGGGCTATCTCAAGGGCGACGTGACCTACGACTCGCTCGTCTCCGCGTCGCTCGGCAAGTAGCCGAGCAGAACACGCGATGCCGACCACACCCGCGCTCGCCTATCGGCGCGTCGAGATGGTCTACGAGGGCTCGGACCGCGCGGTCCGGGCCCTCGACGCGCTCGACCTGGTCGTGGAGCCCGGCGAGCCGGTCGCCGTGATCGGTCCGAGCGGCTGCGGCAAGTCGACGCTGCTCCTACTTGCGGCCGGGCTCCTCTCGGCGACGGCGGGCGAGGTGCGCGTGAGCGACGAGCTCGTGACCGGTCCGCGCCGCGAGACCGCGCTCATCCTCCAGGACTTCGGACTGCTGCCCTGGAAGACGGTCGAGGCCAACGCGGCGCTCGGGCTCACGATCCGCCGCACCGGACGCGACGCGACCCGACGTCGCGCGGCCGAGGCGCTCGAGCGGGTCGGGCTCGCGGACTTCGCGCACGCATACCCGAGCGAGCTCTCGGGCGGCATGAGGCAGCGTCTCGCCCTCGCCCGCGCGGTGGCGCTCGACGCCGATCTGCTGCTCATGGACGAGCCGCTCTCGGCGCTCGACGCGCTCATGCGCGAGGAGCTGCAGGATGTGCTGCTCGACCTGTGGCGCCGGCGCGGCCACACGCAGGTCCTCGTGACGCACTCGATCGAGGAGGCGGTCTTCCTGGGCCGGCGCGTCGTGGTGATGTCGCCGCGCCCCGGACGCGTCGCAGCGATCGTGGACAACCCAGGCATGGGCTCCGACGGCTACCGTGTCACCGAGCCCTACTTCGAGACCGTCACCGCGCTGCGCCGCATCCTCGCCGAGGAGGGCGCGGTGGCCGGGGCGGACGTGCGGGGGCCGGCTCCCGACGCCCCGCTCGCGGTCGGTGACGCGCTGTGAACGCCTGGGGCCGGAAGGCGCTCGGCTACGTGGGCGCGCTCGGTGCGCTGCTGCTCGCGTGGGCCGCGCTCGCGTGGGCGGTGGGTTCGCCGGCGCTGCCGGGCCCGCTCATCGCGATACGCACGTTCGTCGAGCAGTGGCCCGCGATCTGGCCCGAGATCCTGATCAGCGGCGCGCGCGTGATCGTCGCCATGGGGATCGGCACGATCGTCGCGGTTCCGCTGGGCCTGTGGCTCGGGCGCTCGCCCCGGGCCGACGCCGTCGCCGCGCCGCTGATGTTCATCACCTACCCGATTCCCAAGGTAGTGTTCCTGCCCGTGCTGCTCGTGCTGCTCGGCCTGGGCAACGCCCCCAAGATCGCGCTCATCGCGCTGATCATCTTCTTCCAGATCCTCGTCACGGCCCGCGACGCCGCCAAGGCGGTCCCGGAAGCGAGCGTGCTCTCCGTTCGCTCGCTCGGCTCGACGCGCACCGATGTCTACCGTCACGTGGTGGTGCCCGCCTCGCTGCCTGACATCTTCACCGCGCTGCGCGTCAGCACCGGCACCGCGATCGCCGTGCTCTTCCTCGCCGAGTCGATCGCGGGGACCAACGGCATCGGTTGGTACATCGTGGACGCGTGGGGACGCATCGACTACCCCGCCATGTTCGCCGGGATCATCGGCATGGCGCTACTCGGCGTGGTGCTCTACGAGGCGCTCGACGCGGTGGAGCGGCGCGCGACACGCTGGCGGCAGGCTGGGACGAGGTAGGCCGAGGGGCCCGGCCCCGGTGTCAGGGCGTCCTGCTAGCATGGGCACGTGACCACCGAGGAGGGGCTTGCCCGTGCGCGACCGCGTGACCTTCATCCACACCGCCGACCTGCATCTCGACGCACCGTTCGCGGGCCTGACCGCAGCGTCCGAGAGCATCGGCCGGGCGCTTGGGGAGGCTACCTACGACGCGTTCCGGCGCGTCATCGACACGGCGATCGCTCGCGAGGTCGACTTCGTTGTCATCGCGGGCGATGCCTACAACGCACGCGACAAGAGCCTGCGCGCCCAGCTGCGCTTCCGCGAGCAGATGGTCCGCCTCGCCGAGCATGGCATCGACGTCTTCCTGGTACACGGCAATCACGACCCCGCCAGTGGATGGTCGGCGGGCCTTTCCCTTCCCGAGAACGTCCACGTCTTTCCGACCGACCGGGTCGGTCGCGTCGAGGTGGTACGGGACGGCCAGCTCGTCGCAGCCGTGTACGGCCGTAGCTTCGCCAAGGCCGCGGAGACGACCAACTTCGCGCTCGACTACCGCCGGGAGGCAAGCGACCCCGTGGCGATCGGCGTGCTTCACGCCAACGTGGGTGGCGATGCCGACTACGACCCCTACGCCCCCGCGTCACTCGACGACCTGCGCGCGTCCGGCATGGACTACTGGGCGCTCGGACACATCCACAAGCAGGAGGTCCTCGCTCAGAACCCGTGGATCGCGTACGCGGGCAGCCCGCAAGGCATCAACCCCAAGGAGACCGGCGCGCACGGGTGTCTGGCGGTCGAGGTGTCTTCAGCAGGCACCATCGCCGTCGAACCGGTCGAGACCTCGTCCATCGCATGGACTCGGGCAGACCTCGACGTCTCACACGCGGCGAACGTCGAGGACGTCCGCTCTCGGCTGACAGAAGCGTGCGAGGAACTCGCGGCCCGCGAAGGTCGCAGCGTCGTGGCCCGCTTCACGCTCGCCGGTCGCACTGACGCGCACGGCGACCTGGGCCGCCCGGGCCTGCTCGGCGAACTGCTCGACGATCTGCGCCTCCAGTACTCCACCGGCGACCCCTGGGTGTGGGTCGACCGCATCGACGACCGCACCGCCGCCACCCTCGACCTGGCCGCGGTGCGCGATGGCGCCGACTTCGCCGCCGAGGCGGTGCGCGTCGCCGACGAGCTCGAGGCGGATCCCGCCCTGCTCGACTCCCTGTTGGGAGAGATCGCCGCGCCGGTCGCCACGACGCTTCCCGGCTACGAACCGGGGACGGCCGCGGCCGAGCTGCTTGCGCGCGCACGCGACATCGCGCTCGACGAGCTGTTGGGCGGCGAGGTCCGATGAGACTGTCGGCCATCGAAGCGATCCGCTACGGCGCCTTGGAGGGGGCTTGCCTCGGCGAACTCGGCGACGGCCTGACCGTGGTGCTCGGCCCCAATGAGTCGGGCAAGTCCACCATGACCGCACTCACGCGCCACGTGCTCTACGGCTTCCCCGACGGCCGAGCCAAGGAGCCCGGCTACGCGCCCGCCTCCGGTCCGCGGGCGGCGCGACTTGTGTTCGCCGACCAGACCGGCGAGTGGTCGATCGAGCGCGTCGACGGCAAGAACCGCGGCCCGGTCACGGTCTCGGCACGGCGCGGCAGTGAGCGACCGGAGCTCCTCGGCGAGCTTGTGAGCGGCGTGAGCGAGCAGACCTACCGCGTGGTGTTCGGGTTCGGGCTCGACGAACTGGCGCTCATCCAGAGCGGCGACGACGCCGACATCGTTTCGCGGCTCTACGCCGCCGGGACGGGCTTGGCCGTCAACCCGATGGACGCGCGCAAGAAGCTCGAGGCGGTCGCCGGCGAGCTGTACGCTCCGCGTGCGTCGAAGCCGCTCGTGAACACGCTCGCCGCTCGCGTGCGCGAACTGAAGGCGCGAGCCGCCGAGCTCGAGTCGCAGGCCGCCGCGTACGCGGGCGAGCAGGCGCGACTGAGCGAACTCGCCGAGCGGATCGGCCCCCTGAGGGAGCGGCGGGACCGACTCGACGCTCAGCGGCAGCTGCTCGAGCGCGACGCCGGACGGCTTTCGGCTGCGAGCGACGAGCTCGATGTGCTCGCGAGCCAGCTCGCCGATGCCGACGCGGCCATCGCCGATGCCGAGCGCGGCCTGTCGATGATCGAGGTGAACGAGCGCGTGCTCGCCGTCGAGCCCGAGCTCACGGCGGTACTCGACGAGGCGTCCGGCTTCCGGCAGCGCGTCGAGGCGGCCGCCATCGCCGAGAACGAAGCCGAGGATGCCGAGCGACGAGCTCGCTCCGCGGAGCTGCCGGTCGCCGCCTCGGCCAGCGTCGAGAACCGTGCCGCGGTCGAGGCTTGGCGAGACCGGCTCAACGGACTCCGCGTCAAGGCGGAGTCCGCACAGGACGCCGCGCGTCAGGCCGAGGCGCGCGCCGCCGGGACCGAGCAGATCGCGGAGGAGTCCGTCCCGGTGTCCGCCCCGGCGTCACGAGCGGTTCCCGTGGCCTTCTCGGCGGCCGCGGTCGTGATAGGCATCGCTTTCGTCGCGATCGGCGTCCTTGTGCGCCAGCCGCTCGCGGCGGTCCTCGGGTCGCTGGTAGTGCTCGGCGGTGTCGCGGGACTCGTGTTCGCGTTCGCGCGCAAAGGCGCGGTCGGTGCCGCAGAACGTCCACTCTCGGCGGATGCGGCGCGCCAGCGCGCCGATGCCGTGGCGCAGCGCGCGATAGCGGATGCCGCGCAGGCGGAGTTCGGCTCCGCGCAGGCCGAGTGGCAGACGTGGCTTGCGGCACGCTCGCTCGACGCGCACGGGGACGACCCCGCCGCGGTGCGCACGCTTCTCGACGAACTCGCCGAGCGCGACCGGCTCCTCGGCGAGGCCGACCGCTACCGTGGTGTCGCCGCCCGGGAGCGCGAGCTCGCCGAGGCGTGGGTGCTGCGCCTCGTGGATGCCGTGCGTCGCTACGACGAGAGTGCCGGCCAGATACCGCAACTCTCCGAGGCGACGGCCCTGGCGGCGCGTGCGAAGCGCGACCTTGAGACCGCCCGTGCCGCACAGGCCGAGCGCGACACGCTTGCCCGCGACGTAGAGGGCCAGCGCGTCGCTCGCCAGCGCCTGATCGAGCGGCTCGATGCCGCCAACGCCACGATCGCCGAGGTCGCCGCGCGGCACGAACTCGACCTCGTGACGGCAGTCCCGGCCTTAGGTGCGCTCATCGAGCGCGTACGTGAGGAACTCGGTCGAGTTCGGGACGAGTACGAGGATCTCGCACGGGAGCACGCAGAACTCGGCGGCAAGCTCGACAACGAGGGGCGGGACGGCGCGATGGCGCTCGTGCGGCAGGAGCTCGAATCGACGCGCGTGGAGGCGGCGGACGCAGCCGATCGGTACCTGGTCGCGGCGCTCGCGGTCCGCCTGGTCGACCGTGCTCGCGAGCGCTATGAGCGCGAGCGGCAGCCCGAGGTCGTGCGTACGGCGGGGCGGGTCTTCTCGGCGATGACCGGGGGACGCTACACCGACGTGCGAGTGCCGCTCGACGGCAGTGGCGTCTCGGTGGTGTCGGCGGAAGGGGCCGTGCGCACCACTGACCGGCTCTCCCGCGGGACGGCAGAGCAGCTCTATCTCGCGCTGCGCGTCGGACTCATCGGTTCGCTCGGTGCCACGGGCGCGGCGCTGCCTGTGCTCATGGACGACGTCGTCGTGAACTTCGACCCCGAACGGCGTGCCGGTGCCGTGGCGGCGATCGCCGAGCTGGCCCGGTTGCGGCAGGTGCTGTTCTTCACCTGTCACCCCGAGACGGCCGACGCACTCGCTTCGGCCGTTCCGGGGGCGAAGCGAGTGTCGCTCGACCGCTGCGAGCTTCGCTGATCAGGCTTGCTCGGCAGCCATCCTCTCGATCGTGTGCAGCACGTCCTCGGCGTGGCCGTCGACCTTCACCTTGTTCCATACGTGGGCGACCTTGAGGTCGGGGCCGATGAGGAAGGTGGTCCTCTCGGCGGTCACGCCCAAGACCTTGCGCACGCCCCACGCCTCGATGATCGTCTTGTCGGGGTCGGGAACCATCGGGAACTCGAGCCCGAACTTCTCGACGAACTTCAGCTGGATGGCGGGCGTGTCGGCGCTGACGCCGACCACGACCGTGTCCGCAGCTTCGAACCGCGACTTCCACTCCTGGAAGTCCTTCGCCTCGTGCGTTCAACCGGGGGTGTTGGCGCGCGGGTAGAAGTAGACGACCGTCCAGTGTCCCGCGCGCTCGGCGAGCGAGAAGCGACCGCCGGTCGCCGTCGGCGCCTCGAGCGCCGGAGCCGCCTGCCCGACCTCGGGCTGCTCGGCTTGGGAACGATGAGTGTCTTGGGCCATGGGGACCTCCGAGGTTCAGTGTGTGGTGAGTTCATACCGCTCCAGGCCCAGGGCGACGCGGACGGGTGCCGGTGCCGCGCGTCAGCGAGTCGGAGCTCGGGCCATAGCCGGGCTCTGGTCGTCACGACCCATCGCGCGCGCTATCTTGGGCAGGGCGGGGCCGGACACCTCGCGCCGCGGTGCGTCCGCGGCGTGCGACGGAAGGGGACGACATGCAGGTCAGCGGCAAGACCATCGCAGTCACCGGAGGCGGGAACGGGATCGGACGGCAGCTCGTGCTCGAGCTGCTCGCACGGGGCGCGCGCGTCGCGGCGATCGACCTGAGCGAGCCCGCGCTGCAGGAGACCGTCCAGCTCGCGAAGGCCGGCGAGAAGCTCTCCACGCACGTCGCCAACATCACCGACCGCTCGGCGGTCGAGGCGCTGCCCGAGGCGATCGTCTCGGCGCACGGGCAAGTCGACGGGCTCATCAACTGCGCGGGCATCATCCAGCCATTCGTGCTGTTCAATGACCTCGAGTACGACGCGATCGACCGCGTGATGAACGTCAACTTCAACGGCACGGTCTACATGACCAAGACGTTCCTGCCGCTTCTGCTCGCCAGGCCCTCGGCGCACATCCTCAACATGTCGAGCATGGGCGGCTTCCTGCCCGTGCCGGGGCAGACCATCTACGGCGCATCGAAAGCCGCCGTCAAGCTCCTGACCGAGGGCCTGCACTCGGAGCTCATGGATACCAACGTGTCGGTCACGGTCGTGTTCCAGGGCGCGACCAACACCGACATCAGCGCGCATTCCGGCGTCGGCGCCCCGGCGAACATGCCAGCCGACGGGGAAGCCCCCAAGTTCAAGATGATCGAGCCGGACGCCGCCGCACGCATCATCCTCGACGCGATGGAGAAGGACGCATACCGGGTATGCGTTGGCTCTGACGCCAAGGCGATGGACCGCCTGGCTCGGCTGATGCCCGAGCGCGCCGCCAGGATCATCTACAACAACATGAAGTCGTTGCTGCCGAGCTAGCGCGCGCGTCTCGGCGCCCGAACATCACGTCGCCGTTCGACGGGGGTAAGAAACACCCTGAGGAGGCGATGGGGCTTGTTCTCCGACAGGGTGGATGCGGGCAGACGACTTGCCGAGGAGCTGCGCCAGGCAAACGAGTGGGAGACGGGCGTCGTGCTCGGCATTCCGCGCGGTGGCGTGGTCGTGGCTGCCGAGGTCGCGCGCATCCTCGGAGTGCCGCTCGACGTGGTCGCCGCGGCCAAGGTGGGCGCGCCCGGCAACCCCGAGTTCGCTGTCGGGGCCGTCACCGCTGACGGCGAGGTGCTCGTGAACCCGGAATCGGGGTTCTCGGAGGCGGAGGTCGAGGCTCTGTCCGGGCCCGCGCTCGAGAAGGTGCGCCGCTCGCTCGAGCGCTTCCGGGAAGGCAGACCGCCGCTTTCCCTCGACCGGCGCCAGGCGATCGTGGTCGATGACGGTCTCGCGACGGGACTGACCGCACGGGCCGCCGTCGAGTACTTGCGCCGCAGCGGAGCGACCTTCATCGCGCTCGCTATCCCCGTCGCATCGGCCAGCGCGGTGCGCGCGATCGAACCCTTTGTGGACGAGCTCGTCACGCTCGACGTCCCTGCAGGATTCATGGCGGTCGGCCAGTTCTACAGCCGTTTCGAGCAGACCACTGACGATGAGGTCAGGCGTCTGCTCGACACCGCCGCGCTTCGTGACGGTCCGCCCGGGCCGTGAGCGTGCCCGCGACCTCTGGGGAGAGGGAGCGGGAGCGCCGACGAATGGTGGGGCTAGCGGGCGGAGAGGCCGAGCGACCGGAAGGTCGGGTCTCCGGAGCACGGAGAAGTGGGCGCAGACGCGTCCACCGGACGGAGGGAAGACATGCTGAGTCTGAGGCGCGACAACAGCGCCGCAACGAACTTCATCGTTTCGGCGGCGGTCTGGCTCGTCATCGGCACCCTGTTCGGACTGCTGCTCACGATCGAGTACCTGTTCCCGGACTTCGCGGCGGGGATCCCTTGGCTCGTGTTCGGGCGGCTGCGGCAGGCGCACACCAACACGGTGCTCTTCGCGTGGCTCTCGGGGGCGATGATGGGCTGCTGGCTCTACATCGTGCCCCGGCTCACCGGGCGCAAGATCTACAGCGAGCTGGTGGGTAACGTCACGGTGATCCTATGGAACGTCGCCGTGGCGGTGGGGATCGGAGCTATCCTCATCGCCCAGACTCAGAGCCGTGAGTACGCCGAGATGATCTGGGTTGTGGACGTCGCGGTGATGGCGATGCTGCTGCTCAACGCGTTCAACATCCTCATGACCATCCACAAACGCGTGGAACCCAAGCTCTACGTGAGCCTGTGGTACATCACAGCGACCGTCATCCTGTTCCCGATCGTGTACTTCATCGGCAACGTGATGTGGAACCCGCCGACCGGCGCTCTGCTCGGCATCAACGACACGATCTTCAACTGGTTCTATGGTCACAACGTGCTAGGGCTGTGGTTCACCACGGGCCTGCTGGCCGTGATCTACTACATCGTGCCGAAGGAGACCGGTACCCCGCTCTACAGCATGTGGATGTCGCTCATCGCCTTCTGGGGCATCATCTTCTTCTACACCGGCGTCGGCGCACACCACCTGCTGTGGGCACCCATCCCGTACTGGCTCAAGACTGTGGCGGTCGCCGAGAGCTTCGGCATGGTGATCCCGGTGTTCGCGTTCGGCCTCAACATCCTGCTCACCATGCGCGGGAACTGGTCGCACGTCCGATCGAGCGTCCCGCTCCTGTACGCACTGACGGGATGGGCCGCCTACGTGCTGGTCTCGTTCCAGGGGTCGAACCAGGCACTTCGTGGCATCAACGAGCTCACGCACTTCTCGACCTACATACCGGGCCACGCGATGCTCGCGCTGATGTTCTTCGGCGCGTCGACGTGCATCGCCGGCGCCTATTACATCGTTCCGCGCGTCCTGGGTTGCCGGCTCTACAGCCGCCGCCTCGCGCGCGCCCAGTTCGCCCTGTACGTCATCGGCTTCGCCGCATTCTTCATGGGATTCCTCATTGGAGGTCTGTACCAGGGCGCCGCGTGGACGCACCTCGGCCTTCCCGTGTGGACCACTCTGGCCGGCATGCGCTCGTTCAACGCGCTCAAGATCATGGGTGGCGCGCTCATCGTCACGAGCTTCGTCATGTTTGCGTACAACGTGTTCGCGACGATCGCCGTGCGCCGACCCTACGTCGAGCCCGACCTGACGCCGGAGCCGACGTTCAGACGACACGCCGGCGAACTTGTGGGCGGTGATGCATCGTGAAGATGACGTTCAAGGTCGTGCTCTGGGGCGGGCTCGCGGTGTTCTTCGCCGTGGTCGCTGTCGCGGTGTTCACTCCCGTCGCCGTCTGGAACCCGCCGACGACGATCGTGGCACACGCCTACACGCCTCAACAGGAGTACGGTCGGAAGCTCTTCTACAGCAATGGCTGCAACTACTGCCACACCCAGTATGTCCGCGCGGTGGACAACGCGATGGGGCCGGTCTCGCAGGGCGGCGACTACAACTACGACGATCCCATGACGCTCGGATCGGAGCGCACCGGTCCGGATCTGGCCTACATCGGCCGCAAGCGCAGCCAGCAGTGGGAGATCGACCACCTGCGCAAGCCGAGAGAGTTCTCGCCGATGTCGATCATGCCGGAGTTCGGCTTCTTGTCCGACACCGACCTCCGGGCCCTCTCGGAATACCTGTTCTACCTTGGCGATCGCAACGCTGCCGAGTTCATGATCCTCTCGCCCGAGGCATACCGCGAAGCCGAGATGCCCCCGAACGGTCGAGCGACGCAGTCGACCGACCCCAGCGCCACCGCGCAGGGCTGGCCGACGTTCAAGAAGTCGGGCCTCTACGAGGGCAAG
>CAZXWK010000010.1:0-26537 GCA_964644675.1 uncultured Eubacteriales bacterium
GCGCTCGATTGGACGCGCTCCTACCTCGCCGAGAAGGGTGACGAGCACCCTCGCCTCAGCGCCGAGTGGCTCCTCTCGGCAGCGACCGGACTCTCGCGCGTCGAGCTCTACGCGTACTTCGACCGTCCGCTGACCGCCGAGGAGCGGGCCTCGCTCCGGGAGGGCGTCAAGCGCCGCGCGACCGGCGAGCCGCTGCAGTACGTGACCGGCGAGGTGGCGTTCCGCCACATCGTGGTCAAGGTGCGCCCCGGCGTCCTCATCCCGCGGCCCGAGACCGAGGTGCTCGTCGACGCCGTACTTCCCGCCGTACGCGCGGCCGTCGAGGCGCGAGGCGAGGCGGTCGTCGTGGACCTGTGCACCGGCTCGGGATGCGTCGCGCTCGCCATCGCGCAGGAGTGCCCGGAGGCCCGCGTGTTCGCGACCGACCTGTCGCCGATCGCGTTCGAGGTCGCGTGCGAGAACGCCGAGCGGCTCGGCGTCGCCGATCGCGTCGAGACGCGCGAGGGTGACCTGTTCGCGTCGCTGCCTGCCGAGCTGCGCGGCACGGTCGACGTCGTTGTCGCCAACCCGCCGTACGTGCCGTCGGCCGACGTGCCGGAGCTGCCTGCGGAGGTCGCCGGGTTCGAGCCGCACCTCGCGCTCGATGGCGGCGCCGACGGGCTCCAGGTCTACCGCCGGATCCTCGCCGACGCGCGCGACTGGCTCGCACCGGGCGGGGTTCTCGGCGTGGAATTGGACGAAAGAATGGTGCGCTTGGCAGGCGATGAGGCCGATAAGTGGTATCAAGACGTAAGGGTCGTTTCGGACCTCGCCGGCCGCGACCGTATCGTGACCGCCCGGCTCCGCTAAGCGGCCCCTCTTCCGACCAGGGCAGGGACGAAGGAGGCGGTCTGGCATGTCGAAGACGTACCACATCGATTCGGAGAACCCCAACGCAGAAGTGATAAACCTCGCCGCCACGGTGCTCCGTGACGGCGGGATCGTCGTGTTCCCCACCGAGACCGTGTACGGCCTCGGGACCCTTGCGGACTCGAAGTTCGGTCCGCACGAGATCTTCGAAGTGAAGGTACGGCCCGCGAACCTGCCCATCCCGCTGCTGGTCGAGACGGAAGATGCGCTCGACACGTGGGGCGTGGACGTGCCCGAGTACGCACACAACCTCGCCAAGGCGTTCTGGCCCGGTGCGGTCACCCTCGTCGTGAAGGCTTCTTCGCGGGTCCCCAAGGACTTCGTCGCGCCTGACGGCACCATCGGCCTGCGCAGCCCCAAGCACGAGGTCGTCATGGAGCTCATCCAGGCCGCCGGCGGTCCCATCTTCACGACCTCGGCCAACACGCACGGCAATCCCGCCCCCGGGTCGTTCGAGGAGGTCGAGCCGCGCATCATCGCCCACGCCGACATGGCGCTCGACGGCGGCGAGACCGAGCACCAGCTCGCGTCGACGGTCGTCCTGTGCACCGGTTCCGAGCCGGTCGTCGTCCGCGAGGGCGCCGTCCCGGGCGATCTGATCATGGCCGCCGCGGTCGAGCCCGCTGCCGCCGAGTAGCGACGTCCCACCGCTCGAATCCGGGACCCGGCAGCCCCACGGCGCCGGGTCCCGTCGCGTCTTCTCGGCGACGAACGCGGCGCTCTTTCGCCGACACCGTTGCGGTACAATCGGCACACTCACCGCCAGCCACAGCCCAGGGGAGGCTCGAGCATGCGAGTCGTCATCGGGAGCGACCACGCCGGATACGACCAGAAGGAGCACCTCAAGGCGCACCTCTCGGAGTGGGGCTACACCGTGTGGGACGTCGGCGCGTTCTCGGCCGACGAGCCCGTGGACTACCCCGACCTGGCGCTCGCGGTGGGCCACGCGGTCGCCGATGGCTCGGCGGAGTTCGGAGTGCTCGTGTGCGGCACCGGCATCGGCATGGCCATCGCCGCGAACAAGGTGCCCGGCGTTCGCGCGGCCAGCATCACCGATCCCGAGTTCGCGAAGCTCGCGCGCCAGCACAACGACGCGAACGTGCTCACGGTCTCCGGGCGTTTCGTGCCCGCCGGCACCAACGAGCTCATCGTGAAGGCGTTCCTCGAGACCGAGTTCGAGGGCGGGCGCCACGGCGCGCGCGTCGACAAGATCTCCGCCGCCGAGAACGGCGACTGCTCCGACTGAGACCCGACGCCCGTGAGGGCGATACAGTGACGCACGATCCGGCACGCACCACCGATGAAAGGAAGCGCTGAGCATGGCACTCAAGTACATCCCGAGCACCGACCCCGAGCTCGCCGCGGCGATCGACGCCGAACTCGAGCGCCAGCGGGGCACCATCGAGCTCATCGCCTCCGAGAACTTCGTCTCGATGTCGGTCCTCGAGGCCGCCGGGACCGTGCTCACCAACAAGTACGCTGAGGGACTCCCGGGCAAGCGCTACTACGGCGGCTGCGAGAAGGTCGACGTGGTCGAGAACATCGCGCGGGACCGCGCCAAGGAGCTCTTCGGGGCCGCGCACGCGAACGTGCAGCCCCACGCGGGAGCGCAGGCCAACCTCGCCGTCTACTACGCCGTCTGCGACCCGGGCGACACGGTCCTTGGCATGAATCTGGCGATGGGCGGGCATCTTACGCACGGATCGCCGGTCAACTTCTCGGGCAAGTGGTTCAACGTCGTGCCGTACGGCCTGGACATGGAGACCGAGACCATCGACTACGACGAGCTCGAGCGGCTCGCCGTCGAGCACAAGCCCAAGATGATCATCGCCGGCGCGAGCGCGTACCCGCGCGTCATCGACTTCGCCCGCTTCCGCGAGGTCGCCGACAAGGTCGGCGCCGTGCTCATGGTCGACATGGCGCACATCGCGGGCCTCGTGGCGACCGGCGCGCACCCCTCGCCGGTGCCCTACGCCGACTTCGTCACCTCGACGTCGCACAAGACCCTGCGCGGTCCGAGAAGCGGCTTCGTGCTTTGCACCGAGGAGTGGGCGACCAAGCTCGACAAGGCGGTCTTCCCGGGGCTGCAGGGCGGCCCTCTCGAGCACATCATCGCGGCCAAGGCGGCGGCCTTCGGCGAGGCGCTCAAGCCCGAGTTCAAGACCTACATCGACCAGGTCGTCATCAACGCTCGCGTGATGGGCGAGGCGATGGTCGAGTGCGGCCTGCGGCTGATCTCGGGCGGCACCGACAATCACCTGATGCTCGTGGACCTGCGCCCCGCCGGCGTCACCGGCAAGGACGCCGAGCGGATCCTCGAGGAAGTCGGCATCACCACCAACAAGAACGCGATCCCCAACGACCCCGAGAGCCCGTTCGTCACGAGTGGTATTCGCGTCGGGTCCGCGGCGATGACCACCCGCGGCTTCACCGAAGGCGAGGCTCACACCGTGGGCTGCCTGATCGCGCAGACCGTCTTCAACCGCGACGACACGGCGCGGCTGGCCGACATCAAGACGCAGGTGGACGCCCTGCTCGCAAAGCATCCGCTCTACCCGGAACTCTAGGTCCCGCACCGGTCCACCCCCGAGAGGAGCCTCACCGCCATGCCGGCACCGAGCCCGTATCCGAACGTCACCGTGGTCAACCACCCGCTCGTGCAGCACAAGCTGACGATCCTGCGCTCCACCTCGACCGGTTCGAAGCAGTTCCGCGAGCTGGTCAAGGAGCTCGCGATGCTCGAGGCGTACGAGGCCACGCGCGGTTTCCAGCTCGCCGAGACCACCGTCGAGACGCCCATCACCGAGACGACCTCCTACGTGCTCGCCGGCAAGAAGGTCGCGGTCATCCCGATCCTGCGCGCGGGTCTCGGCATGGTCGACGGCATCCTCGAGCTCATCCCGGCGGCCCGCGTGGGCCACGTGGGGCTCTACCGCGACCCCAAGACGCTCGAGCCGGTCGAGTACTACTGCAAGCTCCCGGACGACATCGCGGAGCGCGACGTGCTCATCGTCGACCCGATGCTCGCGACGGGCGGCTCCGCCTCGGCGGCGGTCGAACTGCTCCGCCAGCGCGGCGCCAAGCACATCGACCTGCTCGTCATCATCGCGGCCCCCGAGGGCATCGAAGAGGTCGTGAAGTGCTGCAACGACGTGCACATCTACACGTGCGCGATCGACTCGCACCTCAACGACCACGGCTACATCGTGCCCGGTCTCGGCGACGCGGGCGACCGCATCTTCGGCACCAAGTAGCGGCAGGGGAGAGTACGATGCCGCGACCGTCCTGGGACGAGTACTTCATGTCGATCGCCGAGCAGGTCTCCGGCCGCTCGACCTGTCTGCGCCGCCACACCGGCGCGGTGCTCGTGAAGGACAAGCGCATCCTCGCGACCGGCTACAACGGCGTGCCCAAGGGCCTCGCTCACTGCGAGGAGGTCGGATGCTTGCGCGAACAGCGGGGCATTCCGTCCGGCAGTCACCACGAGCTGTGCCGCGGCATCCATGCCGAGCAGAACGCGGTTATCCAGGCCGCCAAGCACGGGATCGCCATGGACGGCGCGACGGCGTACTGCACGCACCAGCCGTGCGTGCTGTGCGCGAAGATCCTGCTCAACGCGGGCGTGGTCGACATCGTCTTCCGCGACCCCTACCCCGACCCGCTCTCGGAGGAGCTCCTCTCCGAAGCCGGAGTCGTGCCGCGCCGTCTCGAGGTCGCCGAGCAGTGAGCCTGCGCCACTACCTGTTCCTCGCGCTCGTTGCGGCGGTCGTCACGTTCCTCGCGACGCCGCTCGTCAGGCGCTACGCGCTCGCCCGCGGGCTCGTCCGCGCGCCCAGCGGGCGCGACGTGCACACGCGACCGATCCCGCGCCTGGGAGGCGTCGCCATCTTCCTCGGCGTCGTCGCGGCCGTCGCGACCCAGGCGTTCGGCGAGTACGCGCTGGGATGGGGCGGGACGATCGTGGACGGCGGGACCGCGCGCGTCCGCGTCCTGGGCGTGCTGCTCGCGATGGTCGTGATATTCCTCGTGGGGCTGATCGACGACCTGGCCGGTCTGTCGCCGGGCGCGAAGTTCGTCGGCCAGCTCATCGCCGCAAGTATCGCCGTCGCCTCGGGGCTGCGTATCGAGTACGTGGGCAATCCGCTCGGAGGAGGACTCCTGCAGCTCGGATTGCTCTCGATCCCACTCACGCTCATCTACATCGCCGGGTTCACCAACGTCATCAACCTCATCGACGGCCTCGATGGTCTGGCTGCAGGGGTCACCGCGATCGCGGCGGCGAGCCTCCTGGTGCTCGCCGCACAGGGCAACCGCCTCGACGCTGCCGCGCTCGCGGCCGCCGTCATCGGGGCCTGCGTGGCCTTCCTGCGCTACAACTTCCACCCGGCGTCGATCTTCATGGGCGACTCGGGGGCGCTCTTCCTCGGCTTCACGCTTGCGGTGATCTCACTCATGGGTGTCATGAAGTCGACCGCGGCCATCGCGCTCGCCGTGCCGCTGCTCATCATCGGCGTCCCGATCTTCGACACGGCTTCGGCGATCGTTCGGCGCCTGCTGCACCAGCGGCCGATCCAGGAGGCCGACCGAGGGCACATCCACCACCGCTTGCTGGGCCGAGGCTTCGACCAGCGGCAGACCGTCGTCATCATCTACGTGTGGTGCATCGCCCTGGCCATCGGTGGCTACGCGGTGCGCTGGGCGGCCGGTCCGATCAAGGCGCTGGCGTTCGTCGCGCTGTTCGTGGTGACCGGATTCATGGCCTACTGGCTGGGCCTCTTCGAGGCGGCTCACCATCCGGACGACGGCCCGGATGCCGGCGGCCGAGAAGGGTAACGCGTACGCGCGGCGAAACTAAGCTGAATGTAGCTTGTTGCCCTCCAACGGGTCGTGTACTATGACCCTGCTTGTCGGCCGCAAGGCTGGCTCTTGGCTCCCGGTGGGAGTCAGGGGACGAGGGTAGGGAAACGGGGACCGCAAGAACCGTGGCGCCACGCGAACTTCTGGCAGTACCGTGGATCGCCGGTGCACTCGGGTTCTTTGTCGGTGCGGCCCTGATCGGGGCCACCGCGTGGAGCCGGAATCTCTCCGCGTCATCCGATGCCTACAGAAGCATCGCCGTCATGATGGGTTTCATGACGGGCGGGATGCTTGTGGCTTCGGCTGTGTTGATCACGTACGTGTACGTTGCGCCGACGGGGTTCTTCTACTTCGGAGTCTCGTTGGCGGCAGGGTTCGTCCTGGGGCTGGCCGTCTCGGTAGTCAGCCTCTGGAGAGAGTCGTTCCGCGACTAGCAAGGGAGACCTGAGGGTGGAGAACTTCGCAGCGGAGATCGAGCATCTACTTCATTTCCTCTCTTCACAGAGCCTCGAAGGCACGCCGGTCCCGCTCACCAACTATCTCGTCTTCATGTTCGTCGCCGTCGTGGTGACGCTCACGGTCCTCTTCGTGGCCCGCTCCAAGGCCGCCGTCATCCCGCAGGGCCGCTTCTACAACCTCATCGAGGTGCTCGTCGAGTTCGTGCGAAACGACGTGGCCGTGGCCAACATCGGCCCCGAGGGCACCAAGTACTTCCCGTTCCTCGGGACCGTGTTCTTCTTCATCGCGATCAACAACATCATCGGCACGATCCCGGGCGGCAAGCCGGGTACCGGCACGATGGGCGTGACGGTCGCGCTGGCGGTCATCGCGTTCGTGATGTTCAACGTCTACGGCATGCAGAAGAAGGGCGTCGGCGGCTACCTCAAGGGGATCGTGCCGCACGGCGTGCCGGGTGTGCTGTGGCCGGTCATCTGGGTCATCGAGGTCATCTCGATGCTGATCCGCCCCTTCACGCTCTCCATCCGTCTCTTCGCCAACATGTATGCCGGGCACATCGTGCTCGGCATCTTCTCTATCCTGTGCTCGATCGCCGCGGAGCAGTTCATCCAGGGCATCGAGGGCACGGGCGTCGCGAACATCGCCATCGGCGGTTTCGCGGCGATCGCGTGGATGCTCCTGCTCACGGCGCTCTACCTCCTCGAGATCGGCGTCGCGATCCTGCAGGCCTACATCTTCACGCTGCTCACCACCGTCTACATCTCGCTGGCGGTAGCTGAGCACTAGGAACGGTTTCTGTCCGGCAGGATGCCGGCTGAAGTTGCAGGGCGGTCTCAAGAACGAGACCCACCACAACCAAGGAGGACGAAAGTGGATTTTCTCGCCATCGGTTTCATGTACGCCATCGCGGTCGTCGGTGCGACGCTCGCCATCGCCATGGTTGCCCGCGGCACCACCGAGGCCATGGCCCGTCAGCCTGAGGTCGCCGGCAAGGTCCAGACGATCTTCTTCGTCGGCGCCGGTATGGCTGAGGCCCTCGGCATCCTCGGCTTCGTCATGGCCATCCTGCTCTGGACCAAGATCGGCGGCTAGTTAACCACTAGGCCGAATCGGAGGTACCAGGCGTGGAGCTACTCATACCGAAGCTTGGGGAGCTGATCCCCGCAACGATCTCGTTCCTGATCATCCTTGTGGTCGCATGGAAGTTCGTGTGGCCGCCGATCACGAGCGCCCTTGACGAGCGCGCGGTCACCATCCGCGAGTCGCTCGAGCGTGCGGAGGCCGCCAAGCTCGAGGCCGAGCACCTGCTCGAGGAGTACAAGCAGACGATGGCCGAGGCCCGCAAGGAGGCTGGGACGATCCTTCAGCAGGCCAAGCAGGCTGCTGAGGCGACTCGCTCCGAGTCCGCCGCCAAGGCGCAGGCCGAGTACGACGAGATGATCGCGAAGGCGCGCGAGGCCATCAACGGCGAGAAGCGCGCCGCTATCGCCGATCTGCAGAAGTCCGTGGCCGATCTTTCGATCTCGGTCGCCGGCAAGCTGATCGGCACCGAGCTCAACCGCGAGGAGCAGCTCAAGGTCATCGAGAAGTACGTGAGCGAGGCGGGCAGCCTTAATGCCAACTAGCCGCTCACTCGCCAAGCAGGTCGTCACGACGTACGCCGAGGTGCTGTTCGAGGCCGCTCAGGCGGACGGATCCGTCGATGTCGTCGCGTCACAGCTCGACGCGGTCCTGCGTCTCGCGCGCGGCCACGCGCCGCTTCGCGATGCGATGACCGACGACGCCGTCCCGCCCGCCCAGCGCGCGGACTCCATCCGTGGCGTGCTGGCGGGCCTGCACCCGGCGCTGGTCGGAAGCGTCGCGGTGATGGTGGAGCGCGGCGACTTCGACCTGCTGCCGAGCGTGGTCGAGACATATGCGGAAGTCGCCGAGGAGAAGCGAGGTGTGGTCGCGGTCGACGTGACCACCGCCGTCGAGCTCTCCGACGAGCTCCGCGAGTCGATCACGGCAAAGCTCGCCGCCGACATGGGCAAGGGGGTCGTGCTCCGCGAGAGCGTCGACCCGTCCATCATCGGCGGCATCGTCATCAGCACCCATGGGCACCGTATCGACGCGAGCATCGCGTCGCAGCTCGAGAACGCCCGCATGGTGCTCTCGACCGCACCAACTGGAGGTGAAGCGTAAATGGCGGAGATCACCGCCAGTAACATCGATGCGGTCCTGCGGTCACAGCTGGACGCAATCAGCACGAGCGTGGAGTCCCGCGAGGTGGGCACGGTCGCCGAGGTCGGCGACGGTATCGCCCGCGTCGAGGGTCTGCGCGGCGCGATGGCCGGCGAGCTGCTCGAGTTCGAGACCTCGTCCGGCGAGAAGGTCATGGGCATGGCCCTGAACCTCGACGAGCGCGAGGTCGGCGCGGTTCTTCTCGGCGACTTCATCAAGGTCAAGGAGAACGACACCGTCAAGACGACCGGCAAGATCGTCCAGGTGCCGGCCGGCCGCAAGTTCCTCGGCCGCATCGTCGGCCCGCTCGGCAACCCGCTCGACGGCAAGGGCCCCATCGACGCCGAGGGTTACCGCAACGTCGAGCACAAGGCCGTCGGCGTCACCGAGCGCCAGCACGTCCACGAGCCCATGCAGACCGGCATCATGGCCGTCGACTCGATGGTCCCGATCGGCCGTGGTCAGCGCGAGCTGATCATCGGCGACCGCCAGACCGGCAAGACGGCCATCGCGATCGACACGATCATCAACCAGAAGGGCAAGGGCGTCGTCTGCGTGTACGTCGCAGTCGGCCAGAAGGCCTCCACGGTTGCGACCGTCGTCGAGACGCTCGAGAAGCACGGCGCGATGGAGTACACGGTCGTCGTCTCCGCGACGGCGTCGGACTCCGCTCCGCTGCAGTACATCGCCCCGATGGCCGGCGCCGCCATCGCCGAGTACTTCATGTACACCGGCGAGAACGGGCAGCCCGCGGGCAAGGACAACCCCGGCCACGCGACCCTGATCGTCTACGATGACCTGTCCAAGCAGGCCGTCGCCTACCGTCAGATGTCGCTCACCCTCCGCCGTCCTCCGGGACGCGAGGCCTACCCGGGTGACGTGTTCTACCTGCACAGCCGCCTGCTGGAGCGCGCGGTCAAGATGAACGACGAGCTCGGCGCCGGTTCGATGACGGCCCTGCCGATCATCGAGACGCAGGCTGGCGACGTGTCGGCGTACATCCCGACCAACGTCATCTCGATCACCGACGGCCAGATCTTCCTCACCTCGGACCTCTTCTACAAGGGCGTCCGTCCGGCCATCAACGTCGGTATCTCGGTGTCGCGAGTCGGTGGAGACGCGCAGATCAAGGCCATGAAGCAGGTCGCCGGTACGCTCCGTCTCGACCTCGCGGCGTTCCGCTCGCTGGAAGCGTTCGCGCAGTTCGGCTCGGACCTGGACAAGGCCACGCAGAACCAGCTCAACCGAGGCGTCCGCCTCATCGAGCTGCTCAAGCAGGGCCGCTTCGCTCCCAAGCCCGTCGAGAACCAGGTCGTCGCGCTGTTCGCGGGCGGCAAGGGCTACCTCGACGACCTCGAGGTCGAGCAGGTCCAGCCGTTCCGTGACGGTCTGATCGAGTACGTGACCTCGAGCTACCCCGAGATCGTCAAGGCCATCGTCGAGGAGAAGAAGATCTCCGACGAGACCGAGGCGGCTCTTGCCGGCGCCATCAAGGCGTACAAGGGCATCTTCGCGGCCGAGGGCACGGGCACCGAGGCATCCGCCGAGGACGCCGCCGACGCCGACGCGGCCGAGTAGGGGATCCGTAGATGGCGACCCTTCGCGACATCAAGAACCGCATCGGGAGCGTCCAGTCGACGCGCCAGATCACGCGCACCATGGAGATGGTGTCGACGGCCAAGCTCAAGAAGGCCCAGACGCGCATCGAGAACGCGCGGCCGTACGCCCTGGCGATGGCCGAGGTGCTCGGCAACGTGGTCCGCTACGTGGAGAACGTGAGCCACCCGCTGCTCGAGGTGCGCGAGGAGCGCCGCCGCGTCGCTGTCGTGTCGATCGTCTCGGACCGTGGGTTCGCCGGGGCGTTCAACAGCAACATCATCCGCATGACCGAGCGCACGCTCGCCGACTTCGCCGAGCAGGGACTCGATGTCGAGCTCATCCTGTGTGGCAAGAAGGCGCTCTCCTACTTCCGCTACCGTGGTGTCGAGCCCGCGCTCTCGCTCGTCGGTGACTCCGACAAGCCGAGCTACGCCGACGCCCGGGGGATCGCGCAGCACGTCATGCGCGAGTACGAAGAGGGCTCGGTCGATGCGGTCTACGTGCTGTTCAACCGCTTCAAGAACGTCGCGGACCAGGTTCCCGAGATGCACCTGCTCCTGCCGATCGAGCGCGGTGTGCTCGATTCGGCCGAGGCCGGTGTCGAGGCGAGCGGTCGGAACCTCGAGTACCTGTTCGAGCCTTCGAGCGAGAAGGTGCTCGCCGACCTCCTGCCGACCTACGTCGAGGCGCTCATCTACCGCTCGATGCTGGAGTCGGCCGCGGCCGAGCAGGGCGCACGCCGCACGGCCATGAAGTCCGCCACGGACAACGCGTCCGACATGATCACGACCCTGACGCGCAGCTACAACCGCGCCCGTCAGGACGCGATCTCGACGGAGATCGCCGAGATCGTCGGCGGCGCCGCCGCACAGGAGAACAACGGCTAGATGGCAGCTACAGAGAAGGATTCCGCTATGAACGTTGGACGCATCATCCGCGTCGTGGGCCCGGTCATCGACGCCGAGTTCCCGGCGGACAGCATGCCGGCGATCTACAACGCGCTCACGCTTCAGGGCACCACCGAGATGGGCCCGATCGACCTCGTGCTCGAGGTCGAGCAGCACCTCGAGGGCGGCATCGTCCGCGCGGTCTCGATGGACTCCACCGACGGCGTCACGCGTGGCATGGAGGTCGTCGACACCGGCGCCCCGATGCAGATGCCGGTCGGCCCGGAGACGCTGGGCCACATCTGGAACGTCGTCGGCAAGAACCTCGACGGCCCTCCCATCGCGGTCAAGCAGACCTACCCGATCCACCGCCCGGCTCCGACCTTCGAGGAGCTGGAGCCCAAGACCGAGATCTTCGAGACCGGCATCAAGGTCGTCGACCTGCTCGAGCCCTACATCAAGGGCGGCAAGACCGGCCTCTTCGGCGGTGCGGGCGTCGGCAAGACGGTCATCATCATGGAGCTCATCAACAACCTCGCCATGGCGCACGGCGGTACCTCCGTGTTCACCGGCGTGGGCGAGCGCACCCGTGAGGGCACCGACCTCTGGAACGAGATGAAGGAGTCGGGCGTCATCGAGAAGACCGTCCTCGTGTACGGTCAGATGAACGAGCCTCCCGGAGCGCGTCTGCGCGTCGGCCTCGCCGGCCTGACCGCCTGCGAGTACTTCCGCGACCAGGGCCAGGACGTCCTCCTGTTCGTGGACAACATCTTCCGCTTCACCCAGGCGGGTTCCGAGGTCTCCGCGCTTCTCGGCCGCATGCCTTCCGCGGTCGGCTACCAGCCCACGCTCGCGACCGAGATGGGCGACCTGCAGGAGCGCATCACCTCGACCAAGACCGGTTCGATCACGTCGGTCCAGGCCATCTACGTCCCGGCCGACGACCTGACCGACCCGGCGCCGGCCACGGCGTTCACCCACCTCGACGCGACCACCGTTCTCTCGCGTGGTATCGCCGAGATGGGCATCTACCCGGCGGTCGACCCGCTCGAGTCGACCTCCCGCGCGCTCGACCCGAGCGTCGTCGGCGAGGAGCACTACCGCGTCGCCCGCGAGGTCCAGCGCATCCTGCAGCGCAACAAGGACCTCCAGGACATCATCGCGATCCTCGGTATGGACGAGCTCTCGGAGGAGGACAAGCTGACCGTCGCGCGTGCGCGCAAGATGCAGCAGTTCCTCAGCCAGCCGTTCCACGTCGCCGAGCAGTTCACCGGCATGGCGGGCAAGTACGTGAAGCTCGAGGACACCATCAAGGGCTTCAACATGATCGCCAGCGGCGAGTGCGACGACATCCCCGAGCAGGCGTTCCGCTACGTCGGCACCATCGAGGAGGCCCTTGAGAAGGCCGCCGAGATGGCCGCGACGGTCTAAGGGAGAGCCACTGTGGCCCGTACACTCCTCTGCGAGATCGTCACGCCGGAGTCCATCCTCTACACCAACGAGGTGCAGATGGTGGTGGCGACGACCGCCGAAGGCGAGATCGGCATCCTGCCGCTGCACGCCCCGATCGTGACGACGCTCGCGCCGGGTGAGGTCCGCCTGCGCTACGGCGACAACGCGAGCGACTGGGAGTTCTTCTCGATCAACGGAGGCTACCTGCAGGTCCACGAGGACAAGGTCATCGTCCTCGCCGACGCCGCGGTACCGGTCTCCCAGATCGACCCCGTCCGCGCCAAGGAGTCGGCCGAGTTCATCAAGGAGCGCCTCTCCGAGCTCCCGGTCGATGCCGAGGACGAGCGGGAAGCGATGATCCGCGACCTCAACTGGGCCGAGGTCCAGATCAAGGTCGCCGAGAAGCGCGGCGCGTAAGCACCACACACGGGTACGACCGGGGGCGGGCTCGCTGCATGCGGGTCCGCCCCCGCTGTTCGCTTCAGGTCACGGCTGCATGACGGCACGCCGGGCACGACGAGGGGTACGGTATCCTGACACACATGGAATCGATCATCGTTCGCGGCGGCCGGTGTCTCACCGGTGAGGTCCGCGTAGAAGGCGCGAAGAACTCGGCGCTCAAGCTCATGGCGGCATCGCTCCTGGCCCCGGGTGTCTCGCGCATCACCAACGTCCCGGATATCGCGGATGTCGAGGTCATGGCCGAGGTGCTGCGAGGCTTGGGCGTCGGCGTGCGGCGTGCCGACCACTCGATCGAGATCGACGCGACGCAGGTCACGAGTTTCGAGGCGCCCTACGAGATGGTGGCGCGCATGCGCGCCTCGATCTCCGTCCTCGGCCCGCTCGTCGCGCGCTACGGGCAGGCTCACGTCGCGATGCCCGGCGGCTGCAACATCGGCTCGCGCAAGATCGACATGCACATCAGCGGCCTCGCGGAGCTCGGCGTCGAGATACGCACCGGCCACGGGTACATCGACGCGATCGCCCCGGAAGGCGGCCTCCACGGCGGTGACGTCACGCTCGACTTCCCGAGCGTGGGCGCGACCGAGAACCTGCTCACGGCCGCCGCGGTCGCGCGCGGCACCACGGTCATCCAGAACGCGGCGCGTGAGCCCGAGATCGTCGACCTGATCGACTTGCTCAACGGCATGGGCGCGCGCATCACGGGCGGCGGCACCGCTACCGTCACGGTCGAGGGCGTCGAGGCGCTCCATCCCGTCGAGCACCGCGTGGTCGGCGACCGCATCGAGGCCGGCACGTTCGTGGTCGCCGGCGCGATGAGCGGCGGCCCCCTCACGGTCCTCGGCTTCGACCCCGCGCACCTCGAGCTCGTCCTCTCCAAGCTCGAGCAGGCCGGCTGCACGATCGACCGGCTGCCCGACGGCGTGACCGTCGAGCGCAAGGGTCCCGTCCGGCCGGTCGACGTCCAGACGCTGCCGTTCCCCGGCTTCCCGACCGACATGCAGGCGCAGTTCATGGCGCTCATGTCGATCGCCGAAGGCAACAGCATCATCACCGAGAACGTCTTCGAGAACCGCTTCATGTTCGCCGACGAGCTCGCGCGCATGGGGGCCGACATACGCATCGAGGGCCATCACGCGCTCGTGAAGGGCGTGCGCCAGCTCTCCGGCGCGCCCGTGAAGTCGCCTGACCTGCGCGGCGGGGCGGCGCTCGTGATCGCCGGGCTGTGCGCGGACGGCGAGACCAAGGTGGAGGACGTCTACCACATCGACCGCGGCTACGAGCGGTTCGTCGAGAAGCTCGCGGCGCTCGGCGCCGACATCGAGCGCACCGGCTCCTAGCCCGCGCCGGCCGCACCGACCTCAGGGGGTACCAGCCATGCTCGACCGCACGGCCATCGAGGCCATCATTCCGCATCGCGATCCGTTCCTGCTCGTGGACCGAGTGCTCGAGATGGAGCCGGGTGTCTCGGCGAAGGGCGAACTCGACGTCGTCTCGACCGCGTTCTGGGTGCCAGGTCACTTCCCCGAGTACGCGGTCATGCCCGGCGTGCTCATCGTCGAGGCGCTCGCGCAGGTCGGTGCCGTCGCGCTGTTGTCGCTGCCCGAGAACCGCGGCAAGCTCGCGTTCTTCGGCGGCATCGACAAGGTGCGCTTCAAGCGCCAGGTCGTTCCGGGCGAGACGCTGCTGCTCGAGTGCGCGATCACCAAGACTCGGGGACCCATCGGGTTCGGCGAGGCGCGCGCCTCGGTCGACGGGGAGCTCGCCTGCTCGGGCGAGCTCATGTTTGCGATAAAATAGGCGGGTTCTGGCGCCGGGTGCGCCCGCACCCTGCAGAACGGCGCTGGCGCACGATCCCCGAACGGATACGGAGACTTCCCGAATCATGACTCTCGAACAGCGACTCGCTGACGGCACGGCCGTCTTTGGAGTGGTCGGCCTGGGCTACGTGGGGCTGCCGCTCGTCGTCGAGATGGCCAAGGTCGGTCATCGCGTCATCGGCATGGACGTGAGCGGCGGCAAGGTCGACGAGGTGAACGCAGGCCGGAGCTACATCCCGGACGTGCCCACCGACGAGCTCGCGGAGCTGGTCTCGGCGGGGCTCGTCGAGGCGACCACCGACTTTTCGCGGGCGTCCGAATGCGACTGCATCGCGATCTGCGTGCCGACGCCCCTCGACGAGATGAAGGCGCCGGACACCTCGTACATGGAGAGCGCGGCCGCCTCGATCACCCCGCACCTGAAGCCGGGCACGCTCGTGACGCTCGAGTCGACCACCTACCCCGGTACCACCGAGGAGGTCATCCAGCCCATCCTCGAGGCGGGCGGCCTGGTGACCGGCGAGACACTGTTCCTCGCGTTCTCGCCCGAGCGCGTGGATCCGGGCAACCCCGTCTACCAGACCAAGAACACGCCCAAGGTCGTTGGGGGAGTGACGCCGGCCTGCACGGCGGTCGCCAAGGCGTTCTACGAGCGCTACCTCGACACTGTCGTCCCGGTCTCCTCGACGCGCGCCGCCGAGATGACCAAGCTGCTCGAGAACATCTTCCGCTGCGTCAACATCGCGCTCGTCAACGAGCTGCTGATGCTGTGGGAGCGCATGGACATCAACATCTGGGAGGTCGTGGACGCGGCCAAGACCAAGCCGTTCGGCTTCATGCCGTTCTACCCGGGCCCGGGCCTGGGCGGCCACTGCATCCCGATCGACCCCTTCTACCTGTCGTGGAAGGCCCGCGAGTTCGACATCCACACCGAGTTCATCGAGCTCGCCGGCAAGACCAACGAGCAGATGCCGTACTACGTCGTCCAGCGCCTCATGACCGCACTGAACGACGTGCGCAAGCCGCTCGCCGGCAGCCGCATCCTCATGCTGGGCGTCGCGTACAAGGCGAACATCGACGACATGCGCGAGTCTCCGGCGATCAAGATCGGCGAGCTGCTGCTCGACAAGGAGGCCGACCTCGTCTACCACGACCCCTACGTGGCGAGCTTCTCGGTGGAGGGCGTGGAGGTGCCGCGCGTCGAGCTGACGGTCGAAGAGGTCAACGCGGCCGATGCGGTGCTCATCGTGACCGACCACGCGAACGTCGACTATGCGCTGGTCCTCGACGCCGCGCGGCTCGTGTTCGACACGCGCAATGCCCTCAAGAACGTCGAAGATCCCAAGGTGGTGCGCCTCTAGGATGAGCAGCGCAGCCTACGTACACCCGACCGCCGTCATCGGTGACAACTTCAAGCCGGCGCCGTTCGCGCTCATAGACGACGCGGTCACGATCGGCGAGAACGTCATCACCGGCACGTGCGTCCACGTGCGCCACGGTGCGAGCGTCGGCGACAACGTGCTGGTGGGCGATCACGTCACCATCCACGACTCCGCGGTCGTCGAGGACGGGTGCGTGCTGGGAGACGGCGCGGTGGTGGGCAAGCGGGCCTTCGCTGCCGACGCTCCCACGACCGAAGAGATCGCCGGCATCCGCCTCGCCGAGAAGTGCTCGGTGGGGAGCAACGCGGTGCTCGCCGCGGCGTCGGTCTTTGGTGTCGGCTGCGCGATCAGCGAGGGCTCCGTGGTCGCGGCCGGCTGCAACGCCGGCGACAACGTGCGGATCGGGCCGGTCGCCGTGATCGAGCCCGGTGTGACGCTGGGTGATGGCGCCCGCGTGGGCGCAGGAACGTTCGTGGGAGAAGGGGCCGTGGTCGGCCCGAACGCGACGATCGGCGGCGGCTGCCGGGTGCTCCCGGGCGCGCACGTCGCGCCCTCGGCAACGGTGGTTCCCGGCTCGGCGGTCCCGGCGGTCGGCGCCGGCGAAGAGACCGGCTGACCGCGCTAGGTTACGAACCGGAACCGTCCTGCGCAGGACGGGCTAGTAGTGGCAAGCCCCTTGCACAAGGTGAGCTTCCGATACAGAGGTGAACGACCCGCCTTGACAGGCGGCACAGGCGTCACGGGAGAGAGATGGGCAAGCACTCACAGAGTCGGGGAACGGGAAGCTCCGGGCAGGGCCCGAGGCGTCGTCGTTCCATCGATGAAGGCAAGCGGCGCGTTCCCGCCGAGCGTCGTAGGACGCCGGGCGAGCGAGCGACGGCTGCCCAGATCGCGTCGGGCGAGGAGTCGTACCATCTGTCCGACCCCACCTCGCGTCGCCGCGGGTCGCTCGAGACGGCGCCCGCGCGACTGCGCGTCGAGCGCGACCGGCGGCGCGCCAAGACCAAGCGCATCGCATTGGTTGTCGCGGGAGTGTTCGCGGCCCTCGTCGTGTTCGCGGCCCTCGGCGTGTACGCGTACGCGTCGCACATCGCGGGCGTCATGCACGGGACCGTGACCCAGCGCGAGAAGCTGGTCGTCGCGCTCGAGAAGGCCAAGCCTCAAGAGCCGTACAACCTGCTCCTGCTCGGCGTCGACCGCCGACCGGGGGAGAAGGCCTTCCGTACCGACACGATGATCCTGGCGCACGTCGATCCGGTCCAGAAGCAGGTGTGGCTGCTCTCGCTGCCGCGCGACACCAAGGTCGCGATCCCCGGTCACGGCGAGCGCAAGATCAACGACGCGCACTTCTACGGCGGGCCCGAGCTCACCATCAAGACGGTGCAGAACTTCACGGGGCTCAAGATCAACCACTACATGGAGGTCAACTTCACGGCCTTCGAGAAGGCCGTCGACGGTCTGGGCGGCGTGTGGGTCGACGTGCCCAAGGCGATCAACGACAAGAAGGCCGATCGGAGCCCGCACCACCGGGCGGCGAAGATCGACGCGGGCTACCAGCGGCTCGATGGCGAGCACGCGCTCACCTTCGTGCGAAGCCGCGACTACGTGGACGCGGACTGGCAGCGCATGAAGAACCAGCAGCTCTTCTTCAAGGCACTCGCCGACACCATGAAGAAGTCGAGCAGCGTCGTGAAGATCCCGTCGGTGATCAACTCGGTCGCGCCCTACATCATGACCGACATGTCGATCGTCGAGATGATCAAGACCGCTCAGGCCCTCAAGGACGCGGGCGGCTCGCGCGTCTACACCGCGACGGTCACCGGTGAGTGGAAGTCCCCGTTCGTCTACCCGGACACCAAGCGGCTCAAGTCGCTCGTGGGCGACATCAAGGCCGGCCGAGCGTTCGACGCGACCTCGTCAGCGAGCCCGACGACGACCGTAGGCCCCGGCGGTGGCGCGCTCCCGGTGTCGGCCAAGAAGCCGTCCCAGATCACGGTCACCGTCCAGAACGGTTCGGGGATCACCGGTGCCGCCAAGCAGGCCTCATCGATCCTCAAGGCCCAGGGTTTCCAGGTGCCGACCGTGGGCAACGCGAACCAGAACGTCTACGACAAGACGATGATCATCTACAAGACCGACATCGGCCCCGCGCAGACCGTGGCGACCTACATGCCGCCCAAGACCAAGCTGGTACAGAGCCGTGCGATGTACGCGTTCGACACCGACGTGCTGGTGATCGTGGGCAAGGACTGGGACGTGAGCAAGGTCCCGGCGGCACCGGTGAAGACGCAGTAGCGCGCGCTCGGTGTCGCGCTGAATCCACCGAGTACTCCGATGGCCGCCCGCCGAGGCGGCCATCGCGCATCTCAGTCGCGTGCAGTCGTAGCGTTCTCGAGCACTTCGAGCACAGCCGCCGCGAGCAGGTCGCGCGCGAAGCACTTCTCGGCGAGCTTGCGCGCGTTGGCGCCCATGCGCGTGCGAAGCGCCTTGTCGTCGGCGAGGCGCTCCACCGCGGCGGCGAGCGCGGCTCCGTCACCCGCGGGGAAGTAGATGCCCGCCTCGCCATCCTCGACGATCTCGCGCGTCCAGCCATCCGAGTTCACGATCATCGGCTTGCCGGTCGCGAGCCCGTCGAAGAACTTGTTGGGCGAGTTGGTGGCGAGGATGGGCTTGTCGGCGAAGAGAACCATCAGCGCGTCGGCGGTCCGCGTGAACCGCGGTACCTCGGACTTGGGGACGCTGCCGACGATGCGGACGTTGGGCAGGTCGGCGCAGAGATCCTCGAGTACCGGCTTGCTCTTCCCGTCGCCGGCGATGAGGAAGACTACGTCGTCGCGGCCGTGCTCGAGGAGGATGCGCGCGGCAGCGGGGACGTTGCCCTCCACGTCGTTGGAGGGCCCGATCGCGCCGGCGTAGCCCACGACGAACTTCCTGGCGAGCCGGTAGCGCTTCGAGAGCGCCGAGTCCTTGCGACCCGGAGAGAACAGGTCGAGGTCGCTCGAGTTGGGGACCATGTGCACGTGGTCGGGATCGATACCCTCGCCGACCACGCCCGCGGCCATGCCCGGCGAGAGCGCGATGACGTCGTGGGCGCGCCGGTAGAGGAACCGCTCGACGGCTTTCGCGACCACGCCGATCGGCCCGTAGCGCCTGATGACGCCCATCTGGATCGCGGCTTCTGGCCACAGGTCGCGGACCTCGAACACGAACGGGGTGCTGCGTAGCGCGGCCGCGAGCCAGCCCGGGATGCCCACCGTGAGCGGCGTCGAGGTCGCGAAGACGACGTCGTGCTTGCCCGCGGTGACCGCGAGCCACGTCGCGCCGAACATGAACGTCAGGAACGACCAGATGCGCCGCGCCGGTCCCATGTAGTTGCTGTAGCCGACGCGGACACTGCGGATGCGGATGCCGTCGACCTCGCCGTCCACCAGCGCTTTGGCCGAGAACTCCTCGGGCAGGCGCGACGAGGACGTGATGACGGTGACCTCGTGGCCCTGCTCCACCCATCGCCGAGAGAACTCGTAGCTGCGGATGAGCCCGAGCGAGGATTCGCGGGTCGCGAAGAACTGGTGGATGTAGAGGATCCGCACGGTGCCGCCGCCCGACTACGCCTGGTTGCGGTGGGCTCCCGGCCGGCCCACGCCCATGTAGGTGATACCCGCAGCTTCGACGGCTGCCGGGTCGAGGGCATTTCGGCCGTCGAAGACGATGGCGGGGTCGGCAAGGTGAGCGCGGACCTTGGCCCAGTCGAGCTCGACGAACTCGCTCCACTCGGTCACGAGCACGACCGCCGAGGCGCCGTCGAGCGCTTCCCAGACCGAGTCCACGCGCGTCGCGCCGTCGAGATCGATCTCGCCCACGACCGGGTCGTACGCCGTGACCTGCGCACCCTCCTCGATGAGGAGCGGGATGATATCGAGCGCGGGAGACTCGCGCACGTCGTCGGTGAGCGGCTTGAACGCGAGGCCCAGGATCGCGACCTTGCGGCGCCAGAGGTCCGGAAGCGCGCGGGTCAGGTGGATCAGCGGCAACAGCCGCTGCCGGTTGTTGACGTCGATGACCGCCTTGAGCAGGTCGAACTGGTAGCCGTTGAGCGTTGCGATGAAGTCGAGCGCGCGGGTGTCTTTGGGGAAGCACGAACCGCCGTAGCCGATGCCGGCCTTGAGGAACGCCTCGCCGATGCGGGTGTCGAGGCCGATGCCGTTGGCAACCGCGTCGACGTCCGCGCCGACCGCGTCGCACAGGTTCGCGATCTCGTTGATGAAGCTGATCTTGGTGGAGAGGAAGGCGTTGGACGCGTACTTGATCGTCTCCGCCGACGCGACGTCGGTGACCACGATCGGGGCGTCGAGGGAGGCGTAGAGCTGGGCGACCACGTCGATCGAGCGCGCGTCGTCCCCACCGATCACGACCCGGTCCGTGTGGTACCAGTCGTGGATCGCGTGCCCTTCTCGGAGGAACTCGGGGTTGGAGACGTAGCCGATCTCCACCAGTGCCGAGGACAGGTGCCGGTCGCGCAGCGCGGTGCCCGTCCCCGGGGGCACGGTCGACTTCATGACCATGGTGAAGGGCTCGCGCGCGGATTCGCAGAGCGTGTTCGCGACACCGCGGACGTAGGAGAGGTCGGCGGCGCCATTCTCGGCCATGGGAGTACCGACGGCGACGAAGACGACCTCGCCGATCAGGTCGGCCCATCCCGCATCGGGAGTCGCGAAACGGATCCTGCCCGATTCGATGGTCGAGCGGAGCAGCTCCTCGAGCCCGGGCTCGTAGATGGTGGGGATGCCCTGCGACAGCCGGGACACCTTGTCGGAATCGACGTCGACGCAGGTCACGTCGTGCCCGACATCGGCGAGACAGACGCCCTGGATGAGTCCGACGTAGCCGGTGCCGACGACGGTGACTCTGGCCATATGGAAAGCCCCCTGAAGACTGGTTTGAGCAGGTCGATCGCGCATGCGGCGCGCTCCGACAGGGTAGCACAGGGTGACCGCCCCCAAGCGCCCACGGGGCACCCGGCGTGCCTGTCACGGCCGTTGCCGTCGAGGCGGTCCCCGCGCTCGCGAACGTCTCGGCGAATGGTACGATTTCTCAGGCTCGTGCCGACCACGCCACGACGAGACGACCGGGGACCAGATGCCTGCACACGACCACCAGCTGCCCGACGAGGACATGCCCAGCGCGGGGCCCGAAGACGCGGTCGACCTCTCGAAGCCCGGGGCCGACCGGGTGGCCGAGATGCTGGGAGAGACGACCGCGCGCCACGACCGCGCGGCGCACCGCACGATCGCGATCGCCGTGGGCGCCGGAGTGCTCGTCATCGCGCTCGCGGTGGGGGGCTTCCTGGTCGCGCGCTCGCTGGGCGGCGGCAGCTCGAACGCCAAGCCAGGCGCCGCGACTTCGACCGACGCCGAGAAGAGCGGCCAGGGTGGGACCGGCACCGGCGCTGGCTCGGCGGGTCAGGCGGTGACCGCTCCCGTCGCGCAAGGCCAGGTCACGCAGACCGCGTCCGCGACGCCGCCCGGAGCCAAGTCTGGCGCGCCCAAGGCCCCTGCGGAGAATGGCGCCGCGTTGGCGACGCTCTCGGCGCCGCCGGAACACTCGGTGGCGATGGTCGTGGTGCCCAAGGGCTTCAAGTCGGGCGACTACGCGGTCGTCTTCCGCCCGTACGGGTGGGGGGCGACCGGACAGGCCGGAGGACGGCTCGTCGTGCGGATCGACTCGGCGAAGCCTCTCGACGCGGCAGCGAAGTCGATCGACCGGGACTGGAAGGATCGCAACGCGATGGTGTTCGTGGGCCCCGACGTCGCCCGCGTCGTCGCGAAGGGCGGTACGTACAAGGGCACTCTTCGGATCAGGCCGCAGGGCGATGTCGGGATGCTCTACCTGGTCAAGGTGACGCCGGGCAACTGACCCGGACGGCTTAACCGAAACTCTACATCGCCGCCGCTCAGAGGCCGCTTCGCGCGTGCTAGAATGCGCGTCGTACCGGCCCGGATCCCCGTGGGCCACCGACAGGAGTCGCACTCATGCATCGCAGCAGCCTGGCTCGATCCCTCGCTTCGCGCGTGCTCTCGTTCGCGCTGGCCACGTCCGTGGTCTCCGGAGTCGCCTGTGCCCTCCCGGCCGCGGCCGCCGCGGCATATCCGACCTTCGCGTTCAGCGGCCGAGGCAACGGTCATGGGATCGGTCTGTCCCAGTGGGGCGCGAAGGGCTACGCCGACCGAGGGTGGGGCGGCGAGCAGATCGCGGCCTACTACTACCCCGGCACGACGGTCATCACCGCTTCCGAGAAGACCATTCTCGTCAACGTGGATCCCGCGGCGAACTACGCGAGCGGCGGCAACGCCGGCTACACCAACGCGACGTGGAAGCTGCGCCCGGGCTACCTCGGCGCCCAGATGTCGGTGAACGGATCGCTTACCCTCGATGACGCCGCCGCGCCGTACAGTTTCACCGGCTCCGGCGACACCATCGTCGTCAAGGACAAGAACGGCGCACTCGTCGCCGGGCCGCTCGCGTCGCCCGTGACCGTGACGCCGGTCGGCGGCGCGCCGGGGCTCACGATGGTCGATGACGGTACGGGCTACTACGATCGGGCCTACGTCAGGTATCGCGGGACCATGGTGCTCTCTTCGAAGTCGTCGAAGGTCAAGCTTCTCAATCGCGTGTCGATGAGCGAGTACCTGTACGGCGTCGTGCCGCGTGAGAGCATCTCCACGTGGAACGCCGAGGCGCTCAAGGCGCAGGCGATCGTGGCGCGCAGCTACGCCACCGCGGGCGCGCCCTCCGAGCTGTACTGCGACACCCGGAGCCAGGTCTACTGCGGGCACAGCCACGGTTCGCGCTCGGCGCCCACCTACGACGAGACCGTGGCCACGAACAGCGCCGTGGACTCTACGGCCGGCCGATTCGTCGCCTACAACGGCACGATCATCCGGACCTACTTCGGCGATTCGTCCGGCGGGTACACCGCCAACATCGAGGACGTCTGGAAGGGCTCGGCGGCGCTCCCGTACTACCGGGGTGTGCCCGACCCGTACTGCGTGAGCCCCGGCAACGACCCGTGGTCCTCGGCGTCGGTCTTCGACGGCAAGGCCATCGCCGACAAGATCGGGCGGCCGTCGGGCGCGAGCTCCTCGGTCTACGTGGTCGCGCTGAGCTTCAACCGTGGCGTGAGCGAGCACGTCAAGAGCGTCGACGTGACGTGGTCAAACGGTGCGACGACCAACGTGTGGGGCGACACCTTCCGCAGCAAGTTGGGGCTGCGCAGCACCAAGTTCTACGTCGGTGCGCCTACCGGCCGTATCGCCTACGGGGATCGCTACACGACCGCCGTCGCGGTGAGCCAGAGCTCGTTCCCGGCCGGAAGCTCGCCGAAGGCGATCGTGGTGGCGAACGGCACGGATACGAAGTTCCCCGACGCGCTCACGGCTTCGGGCTTGGCCGGCGTCGCCGGCGGCCCGGTGCTCATGACGCGCGGCACGTCGCTCGACCCGACCACGCTCTCGGAGGTCAAGCGGCTCAAGTCGCTTGGCGCCAGCAAGGTCTACGTCGTCGGCGGGCCTGCGAGCGTCAGCGCGGGCGTCGTCTCGCAGCTGGGGCAGGTCATGCAGGCCGCGAACTCGGTCGAGCGCCTGGCGGGCAACGCCCGATACGGAACCAACCGCTACGGCACCGCGGCATCGGTCGCGATGAAGATGAAGGAGCTCGGCGCTGACGGCAGCAAGGTGCTGATCGCCTCGGGCGAGAAGTGGACGGACGCGGCGGTCGCGAGCTCGGTGTCGGCGGCGTCCGGGCGCCCGGTCGTGCTCGTCGCGTCCAACAGCCTGCCCGGCGGCTCGCAGCTCGTCCTGGGCGATCTGGGTGCACGAGAGACCGCGGTGTTCGGTGGCCCGGCGACCATCGGTAACGGGGCGTTGGCCCCGGTACTCGGGGTCACGGGCGAGAAGGCCCCGACGCGGCGCTTCGGCACGAGCGGGACGCGGTACGACGTGGCCGTCGCGGCAGCGCAGTGGTGCGTGGGCTCGTTCGGCTACTCGCTCGACAGCGCATACATCTCGACCGGCGAGAAGTTCCCCGACTCGGTGACGGGCGGGGTCCTCTCGGCGAAGGCGAAGCGCCCGCTGCTGCTCACGGCGACCGGATCGGCATCGCCGGCGACCGTGAACTACCTCTCGGCCAACCGCGCGACCGTCAAGTCGCTCACCATCATCGGCGGCACCGCGAGCGTGTCGGCGAAGGCTGCCCAGGCGCTCGCGATCGCGGCGGACTAGGGTCACCGCGACGATCGACGGCCGGGCGCGCAGGTCCTGTTTGCGGCCGGGGGGCCTTCGGGCCTGAGCGACCTCAGCGGTCCGCGCGGCCCTTCTCGGCAGCGGACTCGAGCAGGCTCTCGAAGCGGCGCAGATTGGTGGCGCGGTCGGCGCGCTCCTCGATGATGCGGCGGTTGGGTTCGACGTGCGCGCCGGCCGGCGCGAGCCGCAGGGCCTCGATCATCCCCGCCGCGACCGCTGCCGGCTCAGGTTCCACGAACAGCCCGTGGGGCGATTCGATCCACTCGTGCAGCGTGGGCAGGTCGGCCACGACCGGGAACGCGCCCGCGCTCATCGCCTCGAGCATCGAGATCGGCGTGCCGTCCGACGATGCCATCGACGCCCAGACCGCCGAGCGGCCCAGCACCGCGGCGAGCTCGTCGGGCGTGACCCGGCCGCGGAACTCGACGTGATCAGCTACGCCGAGCGAAGCGGCGAGCTCGCGCAGGCGCGGCTCCTCGTCGCCGGTGTCGTAGATCGCGAGGCGTGCTGCGGGGTTCTCGGCGAGGACGGCGGGCATCGCCTCGACGAGCAGGTGCACGCGATAGAGCGGACGGAGCGCCCTGGCCGAGACGATCACGGGCTCTCGTTCGCTCGCCGGTACCAGCGGGCGGAAGCGGTCGGGCTCGACGCCGTACTGGAAGGTCTCGATCCTCTCGGCAGGCACCCCGAGGGAGAGGAGCTCGGCGGCCATGTGCTCCGAGCAGGCATGCACGGTGGTCGCGCGGCGCAGCGCCTTCGGCATCAGGTCGAGGTAGGCCTGCGGCAGGCGGTCGCGGAGGTAGACGTCGGAGCCGAAGAGCGTGACGACGACCGGCGCGGGGGAGACCAGGCACGCGACGATTCCGTCAGCGAGCAGCATCTGGACGTTGACGACGTCGTAGTCGCCGGCCTTGAGCGCGCGGTGGAGCTTGCGGTCGCGCAGGCCGTCGATGACGCGGTCGGGGAGCTTGAAGCGCCGGCCCTTGAGCGGGCGCGTGTTGACCGTGCGGACGTCGAGTCCGGGCGAGAACTCGTCGCGGTTGGTGATGACCGTGACGTCGTGGCCCGCGTTCGCGAGGAACTCGACGTAGAGGCGCGCGTGGACGCTCTTCGACATGGTGACGACGGCGATGCGCACCTGCGGCGGCCTTCCTGCGCGGGATAGGGACGGTCGCGACGATTGTAGAGCAAGCGCGCGGGAGCGGCGTTCGCGGCCGCAGCCGAAGGAGACCGCCGACGAGCGCGTTGAGCCTACCGGCGCGCGATCTTCCCGAGGCCGCGCTTCGCGAGCTCGCCGACGAAGGCCCGCTCCGACGGCTTCACGCCGCCGAACGCGAAGAGCAGCACCGCGTAGGCGACGATGCCGAGAGCGACCTGCGCCAGCAGCAGCGCGAGACCGAGCGGCAGGAACCGCTCGACGGCCCAGACGGCGACGCCCATGCCCAGGCATGCGGCGGCGATCCGGGCGAGCTCGCCCCACGGGATGATCCAGCGCATGTAGCGCCGAGACTGCAGCCACGTCACGAACAGGAGCAGGCCGTACGACGCGAGCGTGTTGTACGCGGCGGCCATGTAGCCGAACCGGGGAACCAGGGCGAAGTTGAGGACGATGTTGAGCCCGGCGGCCATGAGCGTGTCGGCCATGATGAGCTTGGTCTTCTTGTGCATGCCCAGACCCGCCCCGGCGATCTGGGCGAACGAGCCGAGCATCGAGGCGGCCGCGACCACGCCCAGAACGGGAGCCGCGCTGCGGTAGTCGGGCCCGGTGAAGACCTGCATGAACGCCGGCGCGGCGACCGCCATGCCTACCAGCAGCGGCAGCGTCAGGACCGCGAAGTAGCGGGTGAACTGCGTCTGGACCCCCTCGGCGAGTCTCTGGCCGTGGCGCTCGTAAGCCTCGATGAGCGACGGCATCATCGTGAGCAGGAGCGGCATCGTCACGAGCTGCATGATCTTGTCGCCGAGCGTGTAGGAGACCGAGTAGACGCCGACCTCGGCCGCGCCGCGGAAGAACTGGACGATGAAGCGGTCGAGGAAGACGAGCGCCATGCCCGCGAGCGCGCTCGGGACGAGCGGCACGCCGTAGGAGAGGAGCTCCGAGAGCATCCCGCGGTCGTAGTGACGCGGGTCGAGCGAGCCCTCTTTCGAGAGGTCCTTGAGGATGAACGGCGCCACGATGAGGTTGCCGAT
>CAZXWK010000010.1:26637-28697 GCA_964644675.1 uncultured Eubacteriales bacterium
GAGGTGATGCCGGTCCACACGATCGTGGACACGTAGCCGTCCAGCTTCCCCGCCTTGCGCGACGGCCAGTAGAAGCGGATCGAGGAGGACTGCAGCCAGCCGATGAAGATCGCTGCGAGCAGCGAGGTGAACGAGCTGATCAGGTAGAACGCGCCGTAGTCGGCCTTGTCGATCGCGCGGGTGAAGAGCGGCGTCGTCACAAGGGAGGTGAGCGCGGGCACGAAGCGCACCGGCAGGTAGCGCGCGGCGTCCGAGCCGGCGGCCTTCAGCGCCTTCTCGAGCAGGTTGGGCTGTGCGGGGGCCTCGCCCTCGGCCGGGGGCTCCGCAGCCGCGGCTGCGGGAGCGGGCTCGCCAGCGGCTGCCGCTGCCCCGCTTACGGCCGCCGCCTCGGTCTCGCGCGCGAACTCGAGCTCCTCGGGCTCGGTCTCGAGCTCGACGGGATCGAACGGCTCCTGTTCTTCGAACGGGCCCTGGGTGGGCTCGGTGCTCGACAACGGTCCTCCCGGATCAGCGCAGCTTCTCGTAGAGCCCGAGCAGCTTACCCTGCTCGACCTCCCAGTTGTACCGCGTCGCGGCCGCACGCGCATTCGCGCGCAGCTCGCGCTGACGCTCGGCGGCCTCGAGGATCGCGCGCGCCACGTCCCGCGCGTCGCTCACGTCGCAGACGACGCCGGTCTTCTCGGCGCGGGTGACCTCGCCGATCACGCGCATGTCCGAGGCGACCGCCGGCGTGCCCGCCATCATCGAGTCGAACAGCTTGTTGGGCCCGGTCAGCTCGTAGCTCTTCGAGAGCGGCTCGATGAGCACCGCCGAGATGTGCGCCTCGGCGAGGGTGGGAACGACCTCGGTGGCGGGCACCGGGCCGACGAACCGCACGCGCTCGCCGAAGGGCTGCGCGGCGGAGCGCATCATCGCCTCGTAGTCGGGCTGGGGGATCGGGCCGACCAGGTCGACCACGAACTCCTCGGGCAGGAACTCGAGCGCCTCGATGAGCACCATCGCTCCCCGGCCGTGCTGGAAGACCGAGACCGCCGAGACCCGCACGACCGTCTCGGCGTCGCGCTTCGCCCAGTGCGGCGCGAGCTCCTCGTCGGTGAAGGTCCGCGGGACGTTGAGGAGCGTCACGGCAGGGCCGGTGTAGCCGTAGCGCGTCACGATCTCGTCGGTGTAGGCGGGCGAGGCCGTGATCAGCGCGTCGGCCCGGTGCAGCATGCGACCTTCCTGGCGCACGAGGCGCTGGCGCTTGGCGTGGACCTTGTCGGCCGCATGGCCGCTCCACAGCTCGTGGCTGTCGTAGACGACCCGCGCCCGGCGGCCGTCAGGGCGCCTGCCTGCGAGCCGCGCTGCCGCGAGGCAGGGGAGCAGCGAGTCGATGTCGTGCGCGTGGTAGATGTCGGCGCGCTCGGCCTTGAGCGGCGCGATCAGGCTCCAGTACGGGATGCGGCTCGTCTTGCCGACGCGCTTGACCGTGATGTCGCCCACCCGCTCCTCGGCGGGAAGCCCGTCGCGCAGGTCGGCTACGACCGTCACGTCGTAGCCGGCGGCGGCGAGCGCGTCGGCCTCGCGCTTGACGCGGGCGTCGTGGGTGAAGCGGTTGTTGACCCGCATGCAGACGCGGACCGCGCTCATCGGGCCCCCTCCTCGGCGGCAGTGCGGTTCGCCGCGACCGCCTCCTCGAGCACGCCGAGAAGCGCCGCGGCGTTCGCGTCCCAGGTGAAGCGCAGCGCCGTCGCGCGGGCGGCGGAGCGCATCGCGGTCCGAGCGCCGTCGTCGAGCGCGGCGAATCGCGCGATCGCCTCGGCGAGTGCGGCGTCGTCGCGCGGCGGCACCAGGTAGCCGTCGGCGCCGTCGGTGACGATCTCCGGCGCGCCGCCGTCGTCGGCGGCGACGACGGGCACGCCGCACGCGAGGGCTTCGAGGTAGACCACGCCGAACGCCTCGTCCCAGCTGGGCAGGGCGAACAGGTCGCAGTCGCGCAGGAGGGCGGGGAGCTCCTCGTTGCGGTACGAGCCAAGGAAGAAGACGCGGTCCTGGAGCCCGAGCTCGCGCGCGAGCGCCAC
>CAZXWK010000010.1:28797-60471 GCA_964644675.1 uncultured Eubacteriales bacterium
ACGAGCCAAGGAAGAAGACGCGGTCCTGGAGCCCGAGCTCGCGCGCGAGCGCCACGAGCGAGGCGCGCTCGGGACCGTCGCCCGCGATCGTGAGGACGGCGTCGATGCCGCGCGAGACGAGCGTTGCGAGCGCGCGCAGGAGGTATGCCTGCGCCTTGCGCTTCACCAGGTGACTCGCAGTGAGGATGTGCAGCGGTCCCGCAGCGGGGGTGGCGTCGGACGCCGCGCCTGCGGCCGCGGGCGCGAACCGCTCCGTGTCGACTCCGTTGTGCACGACGCTGACCTCTCCGATCTCGCCGAACGCCTCGGCGAGCCCGCGGGCGAGCGCCCCGCTGACGGCGACGACGGCCGCCGCGCCCCCGAGCGTGGCGGCGATCGAGGAGCGCAGGCCCTCGACCGAAGCGTTCTGGTAGAGGTCTTCGCCGTGGACGACGACCGCGTAGGGTTTGCCGAAACGCGTTCCCAGGTCTCGCGCCACGCGACCGTCGAGCAGCGCGCTGTGCGCGAGGATCACGTCCGAGTCGCGCAGCGCGGAAGCGAGCGTCGCGTCCCGCGCGATCGCGTGCGAGGCGCTGCTCGCCGAGATCGTGCGCAACGCCTTGCGCGGGAACGAGGTGTAGCGCGGCAGTCGCACGGGCACGGACCCAAAGTCGGTCCGCTCGTGCTCGGCGGCGGCATAGCGCTGCCACGTCGCGCTCAGGGCGGGGAGCGGCCAGGGCGCCCGCGGTACGGGGACCGCGACGCAGGTCACGCAAGCTCCCGCGTCCATGAGCGCGCGGGTCTGCTCGGACACGAACACGCCGTATCCTTCGCGACCTCGCTGCGGGTACATGTGGGAGACCACCGCGACCTTGAGGCGTGCGGGGGTGTCGGGCATGGGTCGTCCGCTCCTTTCGGCCCCCGGTCGGCGTGCTCGGCCGTCTCGCCGGGTCGCGGCAGGGCAGAGCGTAACACTCGGCTTGAGCGGCGTAAACGCGCTCGAGCGGCCTGCCGGGCACCACCCCGAGCCACGTTCGGCGAGAGTGACGCGCGGTCAACGGAGGGGTCGGTGCGGGGGTCGCTGCGCTATCATGTGCGCATGACCCCTCCCTCCACGCCCAGACGCTTGCTCGTGCTCGTGCACGAGTTCCCGCCCGCAGGCGGAGGTGGCGTCCAGAGGATCGCGAAGTTCTGCCGCTACCTGCCCGAATTCGGTTGGGAGCCGACCGTGGTGACCACGAGTCTCATCGAGGGCAGGCCCACGGACGTCTCGCTGCTCGCCGACGTCGACGGGGTGCCCGTGACGCGGCTGCCGCACCGCGACGTCGCGACCGCGGTTGCGCGCGTGCTCGCGCCGTTCAAGCGGGGCCGCGGGCAGGCCTCCCGGCCGAACGCCAAGACGTCCTCGGCGCCGGCGAACGCCGGCACTCCCGCCCGCCGCCCGCTCTCGGCGCGCATCGCGAGTTGGATCGCGGTCCCCGACGGCGCCGTGCGCTGGGCGCGCTCTGCCGAGAAGACCGCCGCCGACCCGGCGTTTGGCGACTTCGACGCGGTCCTCGCGTCCGGCCCGCCACACTCGACGCTGGTCGCGGGCGCCCGCGTGGCAGCGAGCCGTGACATCCCCTACGTGGCAGACCTGCGCGACGCCTGGGCGGGCTATCCGGGACGCACCCTCCCGACGAGCTGGCATCGCTCGCGCGACGAGCGCCTCGAACGTGAGGTCATGAGTCGCGCCGCGGTCGTGACCGCCGCTTCGGATTCCTTCGCCGACGAGGCCCGGAGCTACGGGGCGACTCGCGCCGTGACGATCACCAACGGCTACGACGCCGCCGATCTTCCGGAGCGGCCCACTCGCGAGGTGGGCGGTCCGCACTCCGGCGGTCTCGCCTTGCGCCTCGCCTTCATGGGCCGCTTCTACGCGACCACGGACCCGACGTCGCTCTTCGAGGGCATCGCCCGCGCGCGCGCCGAGGGCGTCGAGGTGACGCTCGACGTGGTCGGCCCCGATGCGCCGGCGGCACGCGCGACCGCAGAATCGCTCGGCCTGGGCGACGCCGTGCGCTTCCTCGGCTATCAGCCGCACGCCCGGGCGCTCGAGATCGTCGCAGAGGCCGACGTCGCCGTCCTGACGCTCGCCGCGCTCGACGGCACCGCCGGCGTCTACCCGGGCAAGGTCTTCGAGTACCTCGGCATGGGAATGCCCGTGCTGCTCGTCGGTCCGCCGGAGGGGGTCTCGGCGCACCTCGTCCGCGAGGCGGGGGCGGGAGAGGTCGTGCGCCCCGACGACCCCGCTGCCGTCGCCGACGCCCTGCGCCGACTCGCCGAGAAGACCGCCGCCGGCACGCTTCCGACGCCCGAGCCCGCCGTGCTCTCGCGCTTCGAGCGCCGCACGCTCGCGCGCGAGCTGGCTCGCGAGCTCGACGAGGCGGTGACCGCGCGATGACGGACGCGACCGCACCCGCACGCCGCACGCCGCCGCTGCGCCTGCCCGCCGAGAACGTCTGGCTCTGGGTGGGGGCCGCGCTGGTGCTCGGCGCCGTCGCCGGTGTCGCGGCCCTGGGCGCGGGCGTCTACGGCGTGGCCGCCGTGGCCGGAGCGATCGGGCTGGGTGCGGTCATCGTATGGCGCTACGAGGTGGGCATCTGCGCGGCGATCGCGCTCAACTCGCTCGACGTCTACGGGCAGATCATCTCCAAGCCCGTCGCGATCACGTGGTACCAGGTCGCCCTGGTCATGAGTCTGGGGTCCTGGGCACTCTCGTGGCTGTGGCGTCCCAAGGAGAAGTTGGCCTTCTCGGCGGTGGACTGGGGCATGGGCGCGATGGTGTTCGCGGCGATGTGGTCGCTCCCGTTCTCGATGGACCCGCGCGCGACCACGATCGCCATCGTCCGCCTGATCTTCCTCTGGGCCTTCGCGTTGCTGTGCGCCAACGCGCTGTCGAAGCGGTGGGCGGCCGAGGCCATGGCGTGGACGCTCATGGCGAGCGCGAGCGTCTCTTCGCTCCTCGCGATGGCGCAGTCGTGGATCCCCGGATTCAACTACGGCAGCATTCGGTACGTCAGCGACTTCGGCGTCCTGAGCGTACGAGCGAGCGCGTTCTTCCACGATCCCAACTACCTCGCGGGCTTCCTGGTCGTCTCGTTCCTGACGGCGCTCGCGTTCCTGGTGCACGCGCGCTCGTGGGTTCGCGCCGGGTTCTCGGCGGTGGCCATCGGCATCATCGGGCTGGGACTCGCGCTCACCCTCTCGCGCACCGGCATGGTGGGCGTGGCCGTCGGCGTGCTCATCGTCCTGGTGACGGCGCCGCGCGGTCGGCGCGTCTGGCTGCTCGGGCTCGTGGGAGCGGCGGGAGTCGCGGTCGTGGTCAAAGGCTCGCAGACGCTCATCAACCGCATCGTCTCGATCGGCGACGTCGCGAGCGACGCCTCGAACGCGACGCGCGTCTGGATGTTCGTCTCGACCTGGGGCATGTTCGTCGAGAAGTGGGCGTTCGGAACCGGGCTCGCCGCGTTCTACCAGCTCTACCCCAAGTACCGCTACACCGACGCGCTGTCCTCGGTCATCCGTCCCCACGAGATCCCGCTCGCCTTCGCCGCCGAGACGGGCGTCGCGGGCGTGATCGCGCAGTTCGTGCTGATCTGGGGCGTGATCAAGACGTTTTGGCGCAAGCGCCCCAACGGGTGGACCACGTTCGAGGCTCTGGCGCTCGCGGGTATCGTGAGCCTCTCGATACAATCCCTGTTCCAGTACTATCTCTACTTCGAGTACCTATGGCTGTTCATCGCGTTCGGCGTTGCCGCCAACCGCATGGCACGGCACGAGGAGGCATCGGATGTCTGACACGGGTTCGAGCGCTTGGGACGTCGTCAAGCGGTCGTGGGTCATCGTGCTGGTGGCCACCATCGCGGGGGCCGCGGTCGCCGGCGGTCTCACGCTGGCGCGCACGAGCGTCTCCTATACCGGTGCTTCCGCGATCACGGTCGACGCGATCGCGCTCTCGTCCTACCCGCGGCTGCCCAAGGTCGACGTGGTGCTCGGCGCGAAGAACGACCCGAAGGTCATCGCCGCCGTCGCCAAGGCTGCCGGAGTGAGCGAGGCCGAGGTTCCCGGTTCGCTGCGGGTCTTCGGCAGCGGCAATCCGCAGAACAAGATCACGGTCACGTTCGTCTCGGCGTCGAGGGATTCGGCGCAGGCCGGCGCGAAGGCCGGTGCCGTGGCGGTCGCCGCCTACGGCAAGGCCCTCGGCGAGAAGCAGCTCGCCTCGCAGAGGGGACTGCTCGAGGCGGACGAGAAGGCGCTCGCCGACTTCGAGAAGACCGCGGGCGGTGACGCCGCGACCCGTGAGTCCTACCGCTGGGAACTGCAGCGCGCGCTCGCGAACGACCGCGACCAGTACGACTGGCTCTCGAACGCCTACACCTTCGACGGCAACGCCGCCGCCAAGCAGTCCTCGCGGCGCATGGCGCTCATCCAGGCCGTGCTGGCGGGCGCTCTCGCGGGTCTGTTCGTGGGCGTCGTGATCGCCGCGATCCGCGAGTACTCGCGCCGCCGCGCGATCGCCTAGAGGCGGCGCGAGGCGTGTCGAACGAGAGGTTGTGCCCGTGAGCGCGCGGCGCGTCGTGATGCTGCTCTCCAACGACTTCGTCTCCGACCCCCGCGTCGAGAAGGAGGCGGTCGCGCTCATCTCGGCGGGCTGGGACGTCACGGTACTCGCCTGGGACCGCTCCGGCGATGCGCCCGTGCTCGAAGAGCGCTCCGGCATCTCGATCGAGCGCTTCGGGCCGCGCGCGAAGCACGGCGCCGGTCCACGAGCGCTTCCGCTCTACCGCGACTTCTGGCGTGGCATCGCCGAGCGGGCGCGCGAGCTCGGCCCCGCCGTCGTGCACTGCCACGACATGGATACAGTGCCGGCGGGTCTCTCGGCGGTGAAGGGGACTGACGCCAAGCTCGTCCTCGACTTCCACGAGCTGTACCGCGCCTCGCGCGTCGTGCCGCGAAAGCCCGTCGTCGGTCCGCTCGTTGCGGCGGGAGTCGACCGCGTCGAGGCGCGCGGCCTCGCGCGCGCGGACCTCGTCGTGCTCGCGTGGCCAGGGATGCTCGACCGGTATCGCGAGCGCTTTGGCGGCCCGGTCGTCGTGGTCGACAACGCGCCGGACCTCGACCGCTACCGTCCGGATCCTGCGCCGCGCGGCGACCGGCCCTTCGAGGTCTGCTACATCGGCCAGAAGCGCTACGTCGCCTCGCTCGAGCTGCTCATCGACATCGTGCAACGCCACGACGACATGGCCGCGTTCCTCGCGGGAGGCGGCGTTGGGGAGCAGCGCATCGCCGAATACGCCGCCGGCAAACAGCGCGTGGAGGTCGTCGGGCGCGTCCGCTACGACGAGATCCCCGACCTCTACCGCGGCCGCGACTGCGTGTACACGCTCTACGACTCCGCGGTCGGCAACGCGGCGATCCACATGCCCGTCAAGGTGATGGAGGCGATGGCGTGCGCGCTGCCCGTGCTCGTGAGCACGGGCACGTGGGTCGCGGGCTACGTCGAGCGCGAGGGCATCGGGCTCGCGGTCGACCCTTCGGACGCCTCCGCGGTCGAGGACGCCCTCGTGCGGCTGAAGGACGACCCGGCACTTGCACGCGAGATGGGTACAAGAGGGCGAGCGATCGTCGAGGAGTCGCTCAACTGGGAGGCAGCGGCGGGTCGTCTCGTCGCCGCCTACGAGCAGCTCGCCTGAGGAGGTCCCCGTGACCGACGAATTCGAGATCGGAGTCCCGCCGGCGCTCGCCGAAGCCGGGCCCGTCGAGGTCGCGCTCATCCTGGGCTCCGGCCTGTCCGGCCTCGCCGACGTCGTCGAAGACGCCGTCTCGGTCGCGTTCGAGGCGATCGAGGGATTCCCGCTCCCCGAGCGCCACGTCGTCGGCCACCGCGGCCGCCTGGTGCTCGGCACGATCTCCGGTGTCCGCGTCGCGTGCTTCCAGGGCCGCATACACCGCTACCAGGGGTTCTCGGCGAGACAGGTCGCCTACCCGGTGCGGCTCGCGCACGCGCTCGGCGCCTCGACGCTGGTGGTGACCAACGCGGCGGGCGGCATCGATCCCGCACTCCGCGTCGGCGACCTGGTGCTCGTGAGCGACCACATCAACCTGATGGGCGACAACCCGCTGGTGGGCTGGCCCGGGCCGGAGGGCGGCAACCCGTTCGTCCCGATGCGCGACGCCTACGATCCCGAGCTGCGTGCGATCGCGCTTCAGGCCGCCGCCGAGACGGGCGTCGCGCTCGTACCGGAGGGCGTCTACCTCGGGTTGCTCGGCCCGAGTTACGAGACGCCCGCCGAGGTCGAGATGGTGCGCACGCTCGGCGCCGACGTCGTCGGCATGTCCACCGTTCCCGAGGTCATCGCCGCTAGAGCGCTGGGTATGCGCGTTCTCGGCATCTCCCTCGTCACCAACGCCGCGGCCGGCGTCGGCCTCGACCACGCCGAGGTGCTCGAAGCCGGGCGTCTCGCCGCACAGCGTATGCAGTCCCTCGCGATTGCTATACTGGCGCGGCTGTCCTGAGCAACCCCCGGGCGCGGCCGAAGCCGCGGCCCTGAAGCCGATCGATACCGAAGGAGCCACCCATGGACTACGACGTCAAGGACATCACCCTCGCCGACGCGGGCAAGGCGCGCATCGAGTGGGCCGATGCCGACATGCCCGTGCTCGCGAGCATCCGCGAGCGCTTCGCTGCCGAGAAGCCCCTCGACGGCCTGCGCGTCAGCGCGTGCCTGCACGTCACGACCGAGACCGCCAACCTCATGCGCACCCTCAAGGCCGGTGGCGCCGACATCGTCCTGTGCGCGAGCAACCCGCTCTCGACCCAGGACGACGTGGCCGCGGCGCTCGTCGAGCACTACGGCATCCGCACCTACGCCATCAAGGGTGAGGACACCGAGACCTACTACAAGCACATCGACGAGGCCATCGCCCACAAGCCGCAGATGACCATGGACGACGGCGCGGACGTCGTTGGTCGCATCCACGCCGAGCGGCCCGAGATGCTCGAGCACATCATCGGCGGCACCGAGGAGACCACGACCGGCGTCATCCGGCTCGCCGCGATGGCGGCCGACGGCGCGCTGAAGTACCCGATCATGGCCGTCAACGAGGCCAAGACCAAGCACCTCTTCGACAACCGCTACGGCACCGGCCAGTCCACGCTCGACGGCATCATCCGCGCCACCAACCGCTTGCTCGCCGGCCGCACGCTGGTCGTCTCGGGCTACGGCTGGTGCGGTCGCGGCATCGCGAGCCGTGCCGACGGGATGGGCGCGAACGTCATCGTGCTCGAGGTCGACCCGATGAAGGCGCTCGAGGCCGTCATGGACGGCTACCGCGTCATGCCGGCGGTCGAGGCCGCCAAGGAGTGCGACATCTGGGTCACGGTCACGGGCGACCTGAACGTGATCGACGGTGAGTCGTTCGCGGCGATGAAGGACGGCGCCATCATCTGCAACTCCGGTCACTTCAACGCCGAGATCAACATCCCGCGCCTGCGCGAGATGGCGGTCTCCACGCGCGAAGTCCGCCCGCTGGTCGACGAGTTCACCATGGCCGATGGCCGCCGCATCTACCTGCTGGCCGAGGGCCGGCTCGTCAACCTCTCGTGCGCCGAGGGCCATCCCGCCAACGTCATGGACATGAGCTTCGCCAACCAGGCGCTGGCCGCCGAGTACATGGTCGCCAACTGCAAGGACATGGCGCCGGGCGTCTACGACGTGCCGGAGGATATCGACAACGGCATCGCCAAGCTCAAGCTCGAGACGATGGGCGTCAAGATCGATACGCTCACGCCCGAGCAGGCGAAGTACCTCGCGAGCTGGAACGAGGGCACCGTCTAGCGCGGAACTGCAGGAGTGAGAGCGTAGGGGCCCGGTGCGCGTTGCCGGGCCCTTCTTGCGTGCGGTCGGGCTCTATTGACCGGCCGGCCTGCCGGGGTTTCGGTGGCCACTGCCGGGGGCAAGATAACCAGCGGGATACTCGCCGTGGAATCCCGGCGCAACCCGGATTCGGCGGAGAGTGGAACTGACGGCCGGGGTGTGCCGTCCCGCAATGCCGGACAACTCGAGGCCAAGCGACCGCCTCGGCTCCGCTGTGAGGGGGAGCCATGATCAAGCGCGCGCTAGTGTCTCGGCAGACCTACTCTTGGGAGAGAACCCGGCCACTCTTGGCGCTTCTCTTCGTAGCGCTGCTGTTGGCAATGCCGGCTTCGCCTGTCGGCGCAGCGCCACTGGCCCGCTTTGCGGTGAGTCCCACCGAGCCGCCGGAGCACATGTGGGGGGACGGTTGGCTCCCCAATGCGTCGATCCAGATTGATGTTGACGACCCCATCACGCCGCAGAACCCCGACTTCACCCGCACGGTTGAGTCGGACGACGCGGGTGCCTTCGCCGTGTACGACCTCGCTTTCGATCTGGCCGCGGGTCAGGACGTGACGGTTGGAGATGGGATCACGAAGAAGGGCCACACGGTACTGCCGCTGGCCATTGACGGATACGAGGTCGACACCGACCAGATCTGGGGATTCGGCGAGCCGAACTCCTCGGTGACGGTGCTGGCGGTCGAGGACCAGACGGGGACCAGCTCGGAACGCAACGTGTCCACCGGTCCGCTGGGCGGGTGGACCGTCGACTTCAGCTCGGCGGGACCGATGCCCTGGGAGCCGGCGCTGGACGTTGGTCCGGGGACCTTCGTCTTCGCGTACCAGCGGGATGATGACGAGGACCAGACGCAGGTGGACTTTCGCGTGCCGTCACCGAAGCTCGGCGTCAACCCACGCGACGATTCTGTGAGCGGGTGGGAATGGCCGGCATCGGCAAGCGTGAACATCGAGATCGACGATCCCGGTACGGCCCAGAATCCCGACTATGAGACGGTCGTTGAGTGCGACACAGAAGGCAACTTCTGGCTGGACTCGATCGGCTTCGACATCAAGGCGGGGCACACGGCGATAGCCGGCGACGGGGCGACCAAGAAGGACTTGGTCGTGACTCCTCTCGAACTGACTGCAGCGGATCCTGGCACCGATGTCGTGTCGGGCATGGCGGCATCTGGATCCGAGGTCTGGGTTCACGTCTGGGACGATGACGATCCCCGACGCCTCGTGGTCGCCAGCGTCACCGGCGTTTGGGCCGCGGACTTCGCTACTCCGGCAGGCTCTGAGCCAGGCGAGGGCATCTACGACATCGTGCGCGGAACGGAAGGTATCGCGTACGAGGAGGACGGGGACGGCGACCAGACACAGGTGCCGTGGACCGTGCCAAAACCGCAGTTCGGCGTTGACCCGAACGAAGATCGCGTCTCCGGCTGGGAGTGGCCTGCGGGCGGGCGCGTGGACGTGACGGTGGACGACCCCAGTACCGTTCAATCGCCCGACTTCGGCCGGGTCGTGGACTGCGACGAGAATGGCTCGTTCGACCTGAGTGATGCAGGATTCGATTTCTCGCCCGGACAACTTGTCACCGTCGCCGATCGAGTCACCACGAAGGAGCATGTGGTCAAGAAGATCGGAGTCTCGGGTGTCGATCCGGACACCGATGTGATCTGGGGCAGGGCTGACCCGAACACCTTCGTTCGGGTCGAGGCATTCGCCGAGGGGGGCGCGCAGCGAATCGTACAGGCGGACGGCCTTGGCGCGTGGCTCGCCGACTTCTCGGTGGAGGCGGGTCCCGAACCTCAGCAGCAGGCGTATGACATCGTCCCCGGCAGCGAGGGAAATGTGTGCCAGGAGGACGACGACGGAGATCAGACCCAAGTCAACTGGCGTGTCGCGAACCCGGTCTTTGCAGCGTACCCAGCCCAAGAAGCCATTGAGGGGTGGGACTGGCCCGCATTCGCGGAAGTGACGATCACGGTGGACGATCCAGGCACTCCGGCGCCGAGTGACCTCTCGATGACCGCTACCTGTAACGAGTTTGGGGAATTCTGGGTCGAGCTGCCGGCCTTCGACTTGCGTGGCAGCCAGCTCGTCGCAGTGACGGATGGCGCGTCGACTAAGCAGCATGAGGTGACCGCGCTCATCGTTGGATCGGTGGATGAGGCGGCAGACACCGTCTCCGGCCTCGCGAAGCCGGGCTCCGAGGTGTGGGTCCGAGCGCAGGCCGACGGGGAGGAAGACGCCGAGCGCCTGGTGTACGCCGACGCCTCGGGAGAGTGGACCGCCGACTTCTCCGAGGAGCAAGGCCCGGAGCCTTCGCAGCGGGCGTACGACATCGGTCCGGGGGCCATGGGCGCGGCCAACCAGACCGATGACGACGGGGACCGGACGCAGGAGTTCTGGCGAGCAGCCAACCCCGTCTTCCGAGTGAACGCCGGCTACGACGCCGTGGCGGGAGAGGAGTGGCCGGCCTCGATCGAAGTGGCGATCACCATAGACGACCCTGATACCGCGTTGTCGCCCGACTACGAGATGACAGCTCCGACCGATGCGGACGGTGTCTTCTCGGCGAACGCGATGTGGTTCGACATCGTGCCCGGTCACCAGGTGACCGTCTCCTACGGCATGACGAGCAAGTTCCACGAGGTGCGGGCGGTCGGTGCGACGAGTGTCGACGTGACCGCAGACACCGTATCGGGGACCGCTGAGCCCTTCAGTGAAGTCTGGGTCGGGATCTATGACGACTCAGGCATCGGTCGACAGGTGCAAGCGGGGCCGTCGGGTGCATGGACGGCAGACTTCTCGGTCGCTTCCGGCGGCGAGGAGTGGCAGCAACCCTACGATCTCATCGTGGGGACACAGGGAAGCGCGAACCAGTCCGACGAAGACAACGACGAGACGTGGACGGACTGGCTTGCCGAGACCACACTCGTCGCGTCCGACGACCAGTACGAAACCCATTCCGAGACCACGCTGCAACTGGCGGCGCCTGGTGTGTTGGCGAATGACACCTACGAGCCCGGCGTCACCATCGACGTGCTGACGCAGCCCAGCCATGGCGTACTCGTTCTCAACTCCGCGACCGGAGCGTTCTCGTACGTGCCCGACCGCTTCTACGAGGGTGGGGACTCATTCACGTACCGACTGCTGGATGGCTCGATGTCCTCGGGCCCGGCCACGGTCACGATCGCGGTGACGGGTCCGAACAGCCCGCCGGTTGCTGTCGACAACTTCTACTCGGTTGACGAGGACGGGGTGCTGAACGTGCCGGCACCTGGCGTGCTCGGCAACGACACGGACGCAGAGGGCGATGGCTTGACCGCAGTGCAGATGACGAGTCCCGCATATGGCGCGGTCACACTGAACCCGGACGGCTCGCTCACCTATGTCCCAGGCACGGACCTGAACGGCGAGGATCAGTTCCACTACCAGGCGTTCGACGGAGTGGACTACTCGACCCCCGGCGCGAATATCTACATCACCATCGTGCCGGTCAACGATCCACCTACCAACATCACGCTCTCTGACTCGGTCATCGCCGAGCACCAACCTGCGGGGACGACGATCGGATCCCTGTGGACCACTGACGTCGACAACGAGTCCGACTACGAGTACGCGCTCGTGCCCGGTGCTGGGAGTGGCGACAACGCCAGCTTCACGATTGTGGACGATGAGCTCAGGAGTGCGACAGCGCTTGACTACGAGGTCAAGAATTCCCACAGCGTTCGCATTCGCACGACCGACGCCGGGGGACTCTCGGTGGAGAAGGCGTTCACGATCTCAGTCACGGACGTCAACGAGGCGCCCAAGGACATCACCCTTGTAGGAGCGGATGTCAATGAGAACCAGCCGGTCGGGACGGCGGTGGGCACGCTCTCGACGGCCGACCCTGATTCTGGCGGCACGTTCACCTACACACTCGTCTCCGGCACTGGTGGTGGAGACAATGCGTCCTTCAGCATTTCCGGCAGCTCGCTGAGAACTGCGGCGTCGTTCGACTTCGAGACCAAAGACGCATATGACATCCGGGTGCGGTCGACCGACCCGGGCGGGCTCTATTACGAGAAGGCGTTTGCAATTTCGGTGAGGGACGTGAACGAGTCACCGGTCACCGCCGATGACGACTACGCCGTCGCCGAGAATCAGATTCTCGTTGTGGATGCCGCCGCTGGGGTGCTCGCCAACGACTGGGACCCCGATGCCGGCGATGTGCTTGGTAGTGCAACGACGCTCTCCGAGCCCTCTTTCGGTACGCTCGTGCTGCAGGCGGACGGCTCATTCACGTACGAGCCGGACGCTGGGTTCACCGGTTCGGACTCCTTCGCCTACAAAGTCTCCGACGGGAAAGGTGGCGTCGGTACCGCAACGGCGCGGATCACGGTCACGCCCACAAATGATCCGCCGGTCGCTGTATCGGATGTCTTCACATTGCCGGAGGACGACCCGGGCTTCTACTCCGGTTCGCGCGGCGTCGTCGCCAACGACACCGATGCGAACCTCGACTACCTTGAGGCATATCTGGACGTTGGCCCATCCCACGGGGTGCTCACGTACTTCTGGGCCGAGGGCGACTTCATCTACGTCCCCGACGCCGATTTCAGCGGTGTCGACAGCTTCACCTACCGGGCATGGGATGGGCTCGAGTTCTCCCTGCCCGCTACGGTGACCCTCAATGTGACCGCCGAAAACGATCCGCCCACGGCAATCGCGATCTCCTCGTCCGCGGTCGCGGAGCACCTGCCGTCCGGGACCACGGTTGGCACCCTGTCCACGGTCGATCCCGATGTCGGCGATGTTCATTCCTACGCCCTGGTGCCGGGGAGCGGCAGCACCGACAACGCGTCGTTCTGGATCGACGGCGGTGCGCTGAAGACCGCCGCGTCTTTCGACTTCGAAGCGAAGAACTCGTATAGCGTCCGAGTACGTTCGACCGATTCGGGGGAGCTCGTCTGCTACAGGGCGCTCACAATCACAGTCGAAAACGTCAACGAGGCGCCAACTGTGACGGACGATTCCTACACGGTCCCCGAGGATGGAGCTCTGACCGCTCCGTCCGGCACCGGCGTGCTCGCGAACGATTCGGACCTTGATGGAGACCCCATCGTTGCGGTCAAGTCCGTCGATGTGTCTCACGGTGTGCTGTCGCTCGGTGCCGACGGTTCGTTCTCGTATCAGCCCGCCGCCAACTACAACGGCTCCGACACATTCACCTACACCGTCTCGGACGGCAAAGGTGGAAGCAACACGGGGACGGCGCGGATCACAGTCACTCCCGTCAACGATGCACCTGTTGGGGCAGCCGAAAGTGCTTCAACCGCCCAAGACACTCCGCTGAGCGTGGGCGTGCCGGGAGTGCTCGGCAATGACTCGGACGTGGATGCCGACGCGCTGACGGCGCAGCTGGTCTCCGGTCCAGCACACGGGACGCTCGGGCTGAACTCGGACGGCAGCTACAGCTACGTGCCTCATGGGGGCTGGTCGGGAGTCGATTCGTTCATTTACCGGGCTTTCGATGGCGCGGCGTTCTCGAATCCTGTGGTCGTGACGATCACGGTGACCGCAGTCGTTCAGCCACCACCACCACCACCGGCGCCCACCGTGAGAGTGACGACGCCGAGCAAGGTCAAGCGCAGCAAGGCGTTCTATATCAGCGGAGCGATCACTCCGACGCATGCGGTGTCCTCCACCACGGTGACATTGAGTATTCAGCGCTATTACAAGCGCAAGTGGAGGGTCGTCAAGCGAGCCACGGTGGCCGGCGCGGTCGGGACGGGTGCATATAGGTACCGGGTGAAGCTTTCGCCCAAGGGAAGCTGGCGGGTCGTGGCGACGCACGCCGTGGACGCCGAACACACCGGTGCAGCAACCGCTACGCGAAAGTTCACCGTGAAGTAGGCCAGGCACCAAGAACGCAGAGGGGTCCGGTCTTCGCGCCGGCCTCCTCCGCGTTCCTGGCTGGATTCTCGCGAGGAATCGCCTCGGCTCTCCGTTGGCGGGAGACTTGCACACTCGCGCGTGGAATACTCCTTCGGAGTGTTCCGACCCCGCCGAGGAGATCTCTTGCCTATGCGCTCGCCGTTCCGAATCGCTTTGGTGGTCGCGCTCTGCGCCTCTCTCGTCGCGCCGGCCGCGTCCCTCGCGGCCCCGGCGTCGTCGTCGCGCGTCTCCGGCGCTGTCCTGGAGCGGCCACCGATTCCCGGACTACCCTCTGGTGGCCTGGTGAAGGATGCCGTCGCGGGGCCGCCTCGCTCCGCGTCGACCACGGCGTCCGTCGATTGGCTCGCGCCGGCCGAACCCGACCGCGTTCTCGTCGTCTTCGACGACACGCAGAGCGGGATCGAGCGGGTGAGCTTCAGCTCCCAGGTCGCCCAAGGCGGCGGCGAGGTCTCCGGCTGGCAACGAGCCAAGGACGCCGCGAGCGTGGACGTCCCCGCCGGGGAGTCGCGGTCGACCTTCGCCGAGCAGCTCCAGGCGGACCCGGCGGTCGCATGGGTGCAGCCCCTCTACCGGTACCAGGCGCAGTTCGTGCCCGACGACCCGTTGTACGCGGGCCAATGGGGCCTGAAGAAGATCGGCATGGAGGCCGCCTGGGACACCACGCTCGGCGCGTCCGCGGTCACCGTGGCGGTCGTGGACACCGGCGTGGACCTGACGCACCCCGACCTTGCGGGCCAGGTCGACACCGCCCACGACTGGGACTTCGTCAACGGGGATTCATCCGCGCAGGACGATGACGGGCACGGCACGCACGTAGCCGGGATCGTGGCGGCCGCGACGAACAACGCGATCGGCGTCGCCGGGGTCGCGCCCGGTTGCCGGATATTGCCGGTCAAGGTGCTCGACTCGAGGGGCTCCGGGGATTCCGGCACCGTCGCGGACGGGATCAAGTACGCCGTCGATCAGGGCGCCAAGGTGATCAATCTCTCTCTCGGCAGTGCCTCTGCGGACTCGTACCTGTGGGACGCGGTCAGCTACGCCAGCATGCATGACGTCGTCATCTGCGCTGCGAGCGGCAACAACCACAGCCAGGGCGGAGCCCTGTACCCCGCCCGCTTCGAGGGGGTCATCGGCGTCGCCGCGACCGCGAACGACGACTCCCACCCGGACTTCTCCAACGCGGGCCCGGGCGTCGACATCGCCGCCCCGGGCGTCGACATCCTGTCGACCTACCCGAGTCGCTTCGTGCCGAGCGGGAGCGTCGAGATGAGCGGCACCTCGATGGCGACCCCCTTCGTGTCGGGTGTCGCGGCGCTGGTTCGCTCGGAGTTCCCGACCGCGAGCGCGGTCGAGGTGGAACAGCGGCTCGAAGCCAACGCCCGGGACTTGGGCGCGCCCGGCTGGGACCCGTACTTCGGCTACGGGCGCGTACGAGCGGACGTGTCGCTCACGGCCGCCCCGCCCCCGCCTGACATCGACGCGGTCCCCGCCACCAGTCTCGACCTCACGCCCACCGTCACGGGCACGCTCGACTTCCTTGCGGATCGCGACGACACGTACCGCGTCGACCTGCAGGCCGGTGAGACGCTCTCGGCGCAGCTCTTCGGCGACGCGTCGACCGACTTCGACCTGTACCTGTTCGCTCCCGGGGCGACCTCGGTCTACGCGTCGGTGCCCATCGGCGGTTCGCTGTTCACCACCTATCCCGACGCGATCACGTTCACGGCGCCCGCCGCCGGCACCTACTACCTGGACGTCCGCTCGAGTTCGGGCGCCGGAAGCTACACGCTGCGGAGCGGAGTCGCGGTCGATCCCGATGCCGAGGTGCCCGGCACCCCGCTCGTCTCGACGCCCGTGACCGGCACGCTCACCGAGCTCGTCGACCAGCGCGACGTCTACCGCGTGGGCCTGGTGGCGGGCGAGACGCTCGACCTGTCGTTGACGGGTCCGTTCGGTACCAGCTATGCGGTCGAGGTGTACCCGCCCGGCATCGGCTCGGTCAGCATGTCCCGGCCGGTCGTCGCCGACTTCGCCGGCTCCTATCCGCGAAACGCGAGCTATGCGGCTCCTACGAGCGGGACCTACTACGTGGCCGTGCGCTGCATCGACGGCTCCGGGGCGTACGCGCTCGGGTGGTCGATCCGCGCCGCGAGCGCCACGGTCACGCGCGTCGGTGGCGCGACTCGCTACGAGGTCGCCGCCGACCTCGCCCGCCGCGGCTGGGACCCGACCGGCGCGCACGCGTGGACCGGCGTGAAGCACGTCATCGTGGCGTCGGGCGAGGATCGTGCCGCAGCCGACCCGCTGTCGGCGGCCGGGCTCGCGGGCATCTACGACGCGCCGGTGCTGTTGGTCCGCTCCGATCCCAAGGCGGCGCTCCCCGCGGCGACGGCGCAGGTCATCGCCGAGATCGCGGCGCGCAATCCCGGCGTTCGCGTCCACATCGTCGGCGGGACGGCCTCGGTCCCCGACAAGACGTGGAGCCGCATCGCCGCCATCAAGGGCGTCTCCGGGGCCAAGGACCGGCTCGCCGGTCGCGACCGCTACGCGGTGAGCGCGGCGATCGCGAACCGCATGCTCGACGTGAAGGGTGTCTCGGCGGTGCCCGGCGTGCTCATCGTCAACGCCGAGAAGCCCGATGCGTTCTACGACGCGCTCGTCGCGAGCCCGGCCGCGTACCGCCAGGCGATGCCGATGCTCGCCGTGCGCACCGACTCGGTCCCCGGGGGCGTCTCGGCGCTGCTCAAGGGCCGCCTCGCGGGCAAGCCGCGCTACGTGGTCAGCTCGTCGACGTTCGTCTCGGAAGGAGTGCGCCGGCAGGTCGGTGCCTCCGAGCGGCTCGCGAGCACGTCGCGGCGGTACGCGGCCGCCTCCCAGATCGCGAACCAGCTGATCGCACGGGGCTGGTCCCCGGTCGATGACACTGGGCTCGCGGCCAAGCTCCCGGACTCGCTGACGGGCGGGACGTTCCTGGGCAAGCGTGGCGGCGTCCTCGTGCTCACGGACTCGAGCTACCTGCTTCGCTCGGAGACCGAGGCGTTCTTCTCGGCGTACTCGAAGAGCATCGAGAATGCGTGGATACTGGGCGGGACCTCGTCGGTGACCCAGGCGGTCGAGTGGCGGGTCATCGCGCTGCTTCCTTAGGCGCCGCGCCGTTGCGGCGAGGGGGAGCGCCCGCCATACTCTGGCACCGAGACCGACGACGTGGAGGGACCAATGGGCATCGAGAACATCCCCAGGACCATCTGGTGGGGCGAGGACGAATCGACCGGCCGCCCCGTGGTCTTCCTGCTCGACCAGACCCGCCTGCCGCTGCAGGGCGACGTGCTCGCCTGCAACCTGGCGTCGGGCGTCTGCATGGCGATCAAGAGCCTCGCGGTCCGAGGCGCGCCCGCGCTGGGCGTCGCGGCCGGCCTTGCGCTGGCGCTCTGGACCGAGAACGAGAGCGAGGGACTCGACACCGTCGACGAGTACCTCGCGGGTCTCGACTCCGTCGCCGAGACGGTCATGAGCACGCGGCCCACGGCCGTCAACCTCTTCTGGGGCGCCGAGCGCGTGCGTCGCGTGGCGCACGACAACGCCGACCTGCCGCTCGACGAGCTCAAGGCGCTCGTCGTGCAGGAGGCCCGGAACATGGAGGCCGAGGACGAGGAGCGCAACCGCATGCTCGGCCGCTTCGGCGCCGACCTGCTGCCCGACGAGGCCAAGCTGCTCACGCACTGCAACGCCGGCTCGCTCGCGACCGCGTACTTCGGGACCGCTCTCGGCGTCATCTTCACCGCGCACGAGGATGGCAAGGTCGCGCACGTCTGGGTAGACGAGACGCGTCCGGTCAACCAAGGCGGCCGCCTCACCGCGTGGGAGCTGCGTCTCGCCGGCGTGCCCAACGCGCTCATCGCCGACAACATGGCCGGCTTCGTCATGAAGCAGGGCTGGGTGGACGCGGTCATCGTGGGCGCGGACCGCATCGCTGCCAACGGCGACACCGCGAACAAGATCGGCACGTACAGCCTCGCCGTGCTCGCGCACGAACACGGCATCCCCTTCTACGTCGCGGCGCCGAGCTCGACGATCGACCTGACGCTGGAGACCGGCGACCAGATCGTCATCGAGGAGCGCGACCCGCGCGAGCTGACCGGTTTCACGGTCTCCGGCACGTTCGAGCCCGACTCGACCGAGGCCAACCGCGCGTTCGACATGCTCACCAAAGACGGCGTCTACGACATGAAGCTCTCCAAGGGTCACCGCATGACCATCGAGCGCAAGGGCGGCGGCTACGCCTTCGACGCGTGGTTCAAGATGACCCCTCCGGGCACCGAGGTCTTCAACCCGGCGTTCGACGTGACCCCCGGCAAGTTCGTCACGGCGTTCATCACCGAGCGAGGCGTGATCCGCCCTGCCGAGGACGGCTACGTCACCCCGCTCGCGCTCACGTGCATGGGCTCGGGCGGCATTCACGAGATCGGCCTTGAGGCCTTCACCGGCAAGGCGGACGAGCTCCGTGCTCCCGGGATGGCCGAGGGTGCCGAGGCCCGCCCGGCGCCGAGTGACACCCTGGAGCCGTAGGACGCGATGAGCACCACCGCCCTCGCGACGACGATTCTGACCTTCACGGCCATCGTCGGCGTGGGGGCGGTCCTGCGTCTGACCGGCGTGCTCCGCCGAGAAGACGCCAAGCCGATCAACGCGGTGATCATCTACGCGGGCCTGCCGGCGTTCATCTTCCGAGCGGTGCATGGCGCGACGCTGCGGTCCGACCTGTGGAGGGTCGTCGCCGTCTCGTGGCTCGTGTTCGCGGCCATGCTCGGCCTGGGGTGGCTCGCGGCGCGCCTGCTCCGCCTGCCCGGCGAGATCGCGGGCGGCTTCATCATCGCGACGGCGCTGGGGAACACCGGCTACATCGGCTATCCGATCACGGCCGCACTTCTCGGCGACAAGGCGTTGCCCGAGGCGATCTTCTACGACGTGTTCGGCACGGTCGGCGCGCTTGTCTTCGTGGGGCTGCTCGTCGCCCAGCACTACGGCACCAACGACGAGGCGCGGGTCAACCCGCTCAAGGAACTCGTCACCTTCCCGGCCGTCGTGGCGCTCGCGGCGGCGCTCCTGCTCAGACCGGTCCCGATTCCGCCCATGGTAAGCGACGGGTTGGGTCTGCTTGCGAGCATGGTGGCGCCGCTCATCATGCTGTCCGTCGGACTGTCGCTCCGGTTCCGCTCGATCGGTGACTCGTGGCTCGCGCTGCTCAATCTCTCTGCGCTCCGCCTGCTGGTCGCGCCGCTGATCGCGCTCGGTCTCGGGCTCCTGGTGCTCGGAGCGGGCATGCCGCTGCGCGTCACGGTGCTCGAGGCCGGGATGCCCGCGATGATGCTGACCTTGGTGGTGGGGGAGCGATTCGGGCTCGACACCGACTTCATCGCGTCCGCGATCTTCCTGACCACGGCGCTGTCGGCGATCACGCTCCCGCTCATGCAGCTGGCGGTGTTCCGCTAGCGCCGAGAGCCTCTCGGCGCTCGTGTCGAGAGGGGGTCGCATGCACGCGCTCCTGCCCGAGCTGCTCGGCGGGCTCGCAGAGCTGCTGTTCCCGACGCGCTGCGCAGGATGCGAGCTCCCCGGAGCCGTTCTCTGCGACACCTGCCGAGACACCCTCCCGCGCATCGACCCGGCCGGCTCCTGCCCTCGCTGCGGAGCGCCGTTCGGATACCTGGTCTGCACCGAGTGCTGGAACCGCGAGTGGTCGTTCGAAGCGGCCGTCGCTCTCGGCGAGCTTGACCGCCAGCTCGCCCGCGCCGTCGTGCTCCACAAGGACGCCGGCGAGCGTCGACTCGCGGCGGTGCTTGGGGGCCTCCTTGCCGAGCAGGTCGAGGCTGCGTGGCCGGGATGGGCGCAGGGCGTGGCGTTCGTGCCCGCTACCGAAGCGGCCGTCCGGCGACGCGGCTTCGACCACGGCCGCGCGATCGGGGCCGCGATAGCCGCGCAGCTCGGCGTGCCGCTCGTCGAGGCGCTTGTGCGCTCGGGTGCCCGCGACCAGCGGACGCTGGGCAGGGCGGCGCGCGCAGCCAACGCCGAAGGCACGTTCGCCCCACGGCTCGCGCCGCCCTCCCGCACGCTGCTCACCGACGACGTGTTCACGACCGGCGCCACGCTCGACGCCGCGGCGTCGACGCTGCTCGACGCGGGCGCGCTCTCGGTTCGCGTCGCGGCCGTGGCGCGCGCCTGGTGAGGGCGTTCTCGGCAGGTCCGCGTGCTAGAATCCGTTGTGCTCCCGCCCGGGTCTGTGGTTGCGGACGCGCAAGCGTCCTAGTCCAAGGTAGACGCGGCCGAAAGGACCCACGTAAGCCGGCGGCTCTCGGGTCGTCGCGCGAGCATGGCGCGTCTTAGGGGTAAGTCGTACCGTCCGGTCCTGCCATCCCGGCAGGCGGGCGAGAGGGCCGGTAGTGAGATCGCATCAAGCGGAAGCCCCGGTATGCGAGTGTGGGGCCAAAGACCAGGTCAGCCGGGCGGGAGCGCCCGCCCAGAGGAAGGGACCGCACGCATGACCCGAACCGTTCGCGCCGCGGCACTGGTGCTGGCGTTCGTCGCGCTGCTCGCGCTTGCCGCCGGCTGCAAGCCGATGCCCAAGCAGGAGCAGGTGCCCGCCAAGGTCGCGCCTCCCGCGGTCAAGGAAGGCGGCAAGCTGCGGGTCGGCGTCGACCTGTCGTACCCGCCGTTCGCGGGCACGGACAACGGCAAGCAGGCGGGTCTCGACATCGACGTCGCGAACGCGGTCGCCGGCAAGCTTGGCCTCAGTGTCGTGGTCGTCGACGTCAAGCCCTCGGACGCCGCGACCGCGCTTGCTGACGGCAAGGTCGACGCGGTCTTCTCGGTCCCGCTCAGCGAGGCCGCGCTGACCAGCGTGTCGCTCGCGGGCTCGTACGTGACCGATGGCCCGGCGTTCTTCATAGCGACCGACAGCACCGCCTCGGTCGAGCCGTCGTTGACCCTGAGCGCGATCACCGCCTCGCCGATCGCCGCGCAGCAGGGTTCCGTCGCGTACTGGCGGCTCCTCTCGGAGTTCGACGAGGACGGCGTCAAGGCCTATCCCGAGCTGCGTCAGGCGCTCACCGCGCTGATGAACGGCGAGACGCAGGTCGTGGCGGGTGACGCGCTCGTGGGTGGCTACATCATCCGAGACATGCCGACCGTGCACCTGGCCGGGCAGCTCGAACCCGCCATGCCGCTGGGCGTCGCGGTGCTTGCGGACAACACCGAACTGGGGGATGCGGTCCGCTCGGCGCTTGACGAGCTCGCCGCGGACGGCGTGCTCGAGACCATCCGCGCGAAGTGGGTGGGCGAGCTGCCCAAGCTCGAGACGCCCGCGAGCAGCGAGGCCAGCGATTCCGTCGAGACGACGGTCGCGCCGTAGGCGCAGCTTCGTATCGCATAGAAGCGGCCGCAATCATGCATCGAGGTGCTTTCTGCATACTCAGCTTCCCATACTGAATATGCCAAATGCGCAGCTACGGCTTGCAGAAACGGTGTATGCTTATGCACTGTAGTCAAGCTGAGCGCCGAGCGGATCGGCGCGCCAGTCAGTCGAATGTTGAGGAGGGAACGATGCTGAAGGCACGCAAGATCATCGGGCTCCTGCTTGCGCTCGCCCTGGTCGCCACGGTTGTGGCGCTCGCGGGCTGCTCGGGCTCGAGCTCCAGCACCAGCACCACCACCACTGAGGAGAAGCCCGCTGCGGACTTCAAGCTCGTCACGCCGGGCACCCTCACCGTTGGCTCCGACACCTCGTTCCCGCCGTTCGAGTCGATGAACGGTGACGTGGCCGAGGGCTTCGACGTCGATCTCGTCGCCGCCATGGCGAAGGAGATGGGCCTCGAGTCGAAGTTCCTGACCGAGGGCTTCGACACCCTGATCCCGACGCTGAAGGCCGGTGGCAAGTTCGACATGATCGCGTCGGGCATGACCATCACCGACGAGCGCAAGCAGGAGATCGACTTCACCGATCCCTACATCGACTCCAACCAGTCGATCGCCGTGCGCAAGGACTTCACCTACACGGACGAGTCCAGCTTCGCCGGCAAGAAGGTCGGCTGCCAGGCCGGTACGACCGGTCTCGATTGGGCCACTGAGAACCTCAAGCCCAAGGGCGCCGAGATCGTCGAGTTCAAGACCGCGACCGACGCGCTGTCCGCGCTGCAGGCCGGTAACGTCGACGGTGTGGTCAACGACCTGCCCGTCACCGCCGCTCTCGTGAAGGACCCGGCCAAGGGCCTGGTCATCGCGAAGGAGATCCCGACCGGCGAGCAGTACGGCTTCGCGGTCAGCAAGGAGAACCCCGAGCTCCTCAAGGCGCTCAACGAGGCTCTTGCCGCCGTCAAGAAGTCCGGCGAGTACGACACGATCTACGAGAAGTGGTTCGGTACCACGCAGGCTCAGTAGCAGAACGCTAGGCCGCGTGTTGCGCGCGACCTGACCTAGGGCTCGAGGCCCCCGGCCCGTGGCCGGGGGCCTCTGTCTTAGGTATGACCGACAGGAAGCATCCCGATGGAAGTTGCACTCAGGCGACACCGACTCGTTCCGCTCGTGCTGGCGACCCTGGCACTGGCGGCGCTCGTCTCGGCCGCGCTCCTGGCTCCGACGAGCGCTCTCGCTCTCGAGAATGCGAAGGTCACCGTGAACGAGGAGGTCGGCGGGCTGCCGACCCGGTTCACGTTCGAGGGGCAGACGGCCAACGACGCCACCGTCACGGCCCTGAGCATGACGTTTCCCGAGGGATTCGACCTCGAGAAGGCCCGCGTCGAGGCGCTGACGCTCCAAGGGCTCAAGCGGGTCCCGGTCGACGTCAAGACGATCACCAAGGGACAGTCGATCGACGTCAAGTTCGACCCGGAGATCGCGCCCGACAGCACGCTGCGGATCTACGTGTACGACGTTGTTCCGCCGATCAAGGGCGGAGCCAGCGTCCTGAAGATGACGTACGACGCCGGCGGGGTGACCAAGGAGGTCACGGGGCTCAAGTTCTCGTTCATCACGCCGTCCCGCGCTGAGATGGTCTCGCGCTGGCTCGACACGCAGCAGTGGGTGGCGGAGTTCAACGGGGTCAAGGGCCTGTCGCTGTTCTTCAAGCCCCAGCTGATCGCGCTGTCGATCCCGCTCCTCTTCATGGGCTGGGTTCTGTCCATCGCGTTCGTGATCTTCGCGTTCCCGCTGGCGATCACGGGCGGTCTCGCGTTGGCGTTCGCGAAGATGTCGAAGCTCGCGCCACTGCGCTGGATCGCGGGCGCCTACGTCAACATCATCCGAGGAACCCCGCTCTTCTTGCAGATGTTCGTGTTCTTCATCGGACTCCGCATCGCGGGCATTCGCGTCAACGACTTCGCGACGGCGGTCGCGGTCCTCGCGCTCAACTCCTCGGCGTACCTGACCGAGATCTTCCGCGCGGGTATCCAGTCGATTCACAAGGGCCAGTTCGAGGCTGCTTCGTCGCTGGGTATGTCGTACCGCCAGTCGATGCAGTACGTCATCATCCCGCAGACCGTGAAGCGGGTCCTGCCGACCATGACGAGCGAGTTCATCCTGCTCTTCAAGGACACGGCGCTCCTCTCGGCACTGGGCGTCATCGAGCTCATGTACCGCGCGAACAGCATCGTCTCCCGCACCGGCAACCTGACGCCGTTCGTCGTGGCGGCCGTCTACTACCTCATCGTGACCATCCCGCTCATCAACTGGGTCGGTCGCCTCGAGGCCAAGCTCGCCCTCGCTGAGGGCGGCCAAGGCGGAGCGGCTGCGCCCAAGCCGAAGCGGCCCGCGATGGAGGGCTTCACTCGGACGGAATCGCCCGCTCCGGAGGTTGCCGCCGATACCGACGCCGACGCAGAGGGGAGGTAGCCGAGATGGCTGAACCAGTCGTTAGCATCCAGAACCTGCACAAGTACTTCGGCGACCTCGAAGTGCTCAAGGGCGTCGACCTCGACGTTCAGCGTGGTGAGGTGGTCGTCATCCTCGGTCCTTCCGGGTCCGGCAAGTCGACCATGCTGCGTTGCATCAACCGTCTCGAAGAGCCCACTGAAGGTCGGATCATCTTCGAGGGCACGGAGATCACCGCGGGTGGCACCGCCATCAACAAGGTGCGCGAGCGCATCGGGATGGTGTTCCAGTCGTTCAACCTGTTCCCGCACCTGACGGCCAAGGGCAACGTCATGCTCGCGCAGCAGAAAGTGCTGCACCGGTCCAAGGCCGAGGCTGAGAGGAACGCTATCGAGGAGCTCGAGAAGGTCGGCCTGGGTGACAAGGTCGACATGTTCCCCGCGCAGCTCTCCGGAGGTCAGCAGCAGCGCGTGGCGATTGCACGCGCGTTGGCGATGGATCCGCATGTCATGCTCTTCGACGAGGCCACCTCGGCGCTCGATCCTGAGCTCGTCCGAGGCGTTCTTGATGTCATGAAGCAGCTCGCCAAGGGCGGCATGACGATGATCGTCGTCACCCACGAGATGGGCTTCGCCCGCGACGTCGCCGACCGAGTCGTCTTCATGGACGAGGGCGTCGTGCACGAGCAGGGCACTCCGCAGGAAGTGTTCGACAACCCCAAGTCCGAGCGCACCAAGGACTTCCTGGGGCACATCACGTAGGCGACGATCGGCTTCACGCCACTTCGCTGAGCACACCGCGACCGCCGGTCTTCGAACCCGGCGGTCGCGTCGCGTTCGGGCGACCCATCGACGGGTATCTTCCTACTACACCCGGACCCGAGGGAGGCTCGCGATGCAAGTCAACGTCAACGGTCGCCACATGGCAGTCACCGACTCCACCCGCGAATACGCCGAGGAGAAGTTCGGCCGCCTTTCGAAGATCTACGACGCCGAACCTGTCGTTGCCGAAGTCGTGCTCGAGGCGCGCAAGAACCGTTCGAAGACCAACCGCTTCGTCGCCGAGGTCACCGTGCGCATGAAGGGTCACGTCGTCCGCGCCGAGGAGGGCGCCGACGACATGCACGAGGCGATCGACCTGACCGCCGACAAGGCGGAGTCTCAGCTGCGCAAGTACAAGAGCCGCGTCGTCGACCGCCGCCGCAACGGCAAGCACGCCCCGGTGGTCGTCAAGACCGCTCCCGGTATCAGCGAGCTGACATCGGAGGAGGAAGTGGAGCCGATCATCAGCCGCACCAAGCGCATCGAGATGAAGCCGATGACGGAGGAGGAGGCCCTGCTGCAGATGGAACTGCTCGGCCACGACTTCTTCGTATTCCGTCACGCCGAGAGCGACGGCGTCAACGTCCTCTACCGCCGCACCGGCGGCGACTACGGTCTGATCGAGCCGGTCCTGTAGCCCATCTCCGGGCCCTAGAGACGACCCGCCGAGAAGGACGCGAAGGCGTCCTTCTCATGTTGATGGGGTGGCGGCCGCACGACTCGAGCGTCGCGCGCGCGAATCGCGCGCGGTTGACACCGTGTGAGCGGTAAACCTAGAGTTACGCGTAGGCGCGGTTTGTGACGTGCCGCACACTTGGTTGTAGCGTTGCCATAGCAGCACCACCATTCGCAGCAGCACGTCGTAGCAGGGGAGCTCCCAAGTGGATAGCGCATCCCACGTGAAGGTCGAGCACATCGAGGCTGCTCTGGCCGAGGTCGGCGAGATCAAGGCCGCTCGCGTAGTCATCGCACCTGACGGATCGATTTCGGAGATCCACGTCCTGGCGGCTCCCACCAAAGCGCCCAAGCAGCTCGTGCGCGACATCGAGTCATGCCTGATGGCGCGCTTTGGGATCCCCGTCGATCACAAGAAGATCTCGATCGCGCTTCTCGGCAGAGATGCGGTGAAGGAGGACTCGAAGGTCTCGGACCGCAACACCGCGGCCCGCCCGCGCATCTGCTCGATCAACGCGACTGTGAGCGGCGTCCAGGCCTCGGCGAGTGTCGTGCTCGAGATCGCGGGTCAGGAGTACGTGGGCAGTGCGAGCGGGCCGGCGAGCAAGACGGGGCGCAATCGGCTCGTGGCACTTGCGACGCTCGATGCGGTCAGTCAGTACGCCGACGCGAGTGTGTCATTCGCACTTGAAGACGTTACAATCGTCCAACTCGGCCGCGAGAAGGTTGCGGTGAGCTGTATTGCGCTGGTGAGCGGGTTTGGGGAGATGCCATTCTCGGGCTCTGCGCTGGTGCGACAGAACGATGCCGATTCGATCGTGCGTGCGACGTTGGATGCGATCAACCGCCGCATGGGCTTCCTGACAACCGAATAATGCCGAACCCAGTTTGGACCGGCGCCGTGAACCATCGACCGAACACTGTCAGCACTGAAACGAGCGGAGCGGACAGCGTTCTTCCGTCACTAGCGGGATGGGAGAAGACCAAACCTGCACTACGAAGGGGGTCTTCTCAACATGAAGCGCATGATGCTGGTTCTCGCGTCACTCGCCGCCATCGTTCTCTCGGGCGGCGCTTGGATTCGCATGTAGTTGAGACGCGGCCTGGTCCAGATTGTTGGAAGGGGCGGGGAGTGTGGGTGTGAACGAAACCAGCACACACACTCCGCGCCCCTTCCTGCTTCTTGTGGGCACGACAGTCCTGGCCGGGCTGGTGCTCTTCCTCGTGTCGTGGTCCTCTTGGCCGCCACAGTGGTCGTATCAGCTCGCGCTGGTTGTGGTCGCCGCGGCTGTCTCCGAGACATTCGTTTTCACTCTGCCGGGGTTCACCATCTCGTTGGCGTACCCGCTCGCCATGAGCGCCATCATCCTCGGTGGACCTGCTGCGGCGGGCGTGGTTGCCGCAGTGTCCTCGGGCGTGATTCCGGATCTAAGGGCACGCAGGCCCGCGTCAATCATCATGTTCAATCTGTCCCAACAGGTCCTGCTGGCGTGCCTCGGTGGCTGGATATACGTCTTGCTTGGTGGACCCGTCCTTCAGCAGGCTGGGGTTGTCAGATCACTGGTCGCGAGCGATTTCCCCTCGGCCTTCTACGGCATGGCGGGCGCTGCGACCATTGTGCCGATCGTCAACCTTGCCCTCGTGAGTCTGGGTGTGAGCCTGTACTCCGGGCAGCGATTCCGGGCATTGTTCTTGTCGGCAGCCGGGATCTTCATTCCCACCCAAGTCGCGTTGGCGCTCGTTGGCTTCTTGATGGCGCAGGTGCTCGCGGTCAACGTGCTGGCCCTGCCGCTGTTTGTGTTCCCGCTGATCGTCGCTCGTCAGCTCTACCAACGCTACGCAGCGATGAGGGCTGCATACGCAGACACCGTAAGATCATTGGTGGGCGCGCTTGAAGCGAAGGACCCGTACACTCGAGGCCATTCCGAGCGGGTGGCGCTGTATGCGGTGGCGCTCGGGGAAAGCCTGGGGCTCGACGAGCAGGCTCGCGAACGACTCGAATACGCTGCGCTTCTGCACGATCTGGGCAAGCTGTCCGTTCCTGGTGGCGTACTGACCAAGCCCGGTCCGCTTACGCCGGAGGAGATGCAGGATATGCGTGCGCATCCGACGCGTGGGGCCGAGATGATCCGAAGGATCCCACCACTGAAGGACTTGGCGGAACACGTCGGGAATCACCATGAGTGGTACGCCGGAGGCGGATACCCGACTGGCGTCGACTCGGAGGACATACCTCCACTCGCGATGATCCTGAGCGTCGCCGATTGCTATGACGCGATGACCACAACCCGTGCCTATCGCCCGGCGCTGTCTCACGATGAGGCGGTTGCTGAGCTCGTGCGGGGCGCGGGAACCCAGTTCGACCCGGAGACGGTCAGGGTCTTCATTGAGAGTCGTATTGGCCGGGCCATCACTCCGACATGTGATGAGCCGATTGCCGGCATCACGAGCCCCGCCGCACAAGGAAGCTAGGAGGTGCTGGCGATGGGCGAACAGCTTCAGATCGTATGGTCGACTGCCGCCTGGTTCCTTGCGGCGGCTATCCTTCTCGACCTCTTTGACATCTCGCTGCCTCGAGGCGATGCGATGGGAGTCGGGGGCGCCCTCGCATCTGGTGCCTTGCTGATTCTTGGACCCATTCCGGCAGTCATCGTTAGCCTACTCGCGTTGGTTCTTGCGCACGTCATGCGCCGACGGCTTAGCTCACCTAGGCGACTCCTCACGGCGATGGCTGCCAGGGGGTTCGGACTGGTTGTTGGCGCGTTGGAGGTTTGGTATCTCGCGAGTCTGCCGACGTGGGATGGGGAACAGTTTGTGGTCGCGCTGTTGGTTCCCGCCTCGTTCTTGATTGTCGAGTTGGTCGTTGCGCAAGTGGTCACCTCTGTCGGTACTGGCCGGCCGCTCGGCCGGCTGCTTGCTGGTAACGCACGGCTCCAAGCACCGCTGCTGTTTGCACAGTGGTCGGCGTCGGTCTTCCTAATCATCACTTTCGATGGCATGGGCGTATGGAGTCTCATACCTGTGGTCGTGTTGCTGTTGCTGATGCGGCAGTCATATGCGCTGCTGCTTGATGTTCGGGAGACCTACAGGACGACCGTCGAGGTCATTGTCGAGGCGGCCGAAGCTGAGGACCCAAGACGGGTAGGACACGCGGAGCGCACGGCCTCGATTGCGCGCTCGATTGGGATGAAGCTTGGGATGGACATGACGGCCGTCGAGCGGCTGAGCTATGCGGCCCTGCTTCACGACGTCGAGGTCCTGTCCGAGAGAACCTACACTGCCGGAGCTACAACTGATCCATTGCACGATACGCACACCGTGCAAGCCATGTTCGGCGAGGTGGAGTTCTTCTCGGACATCTTGCCCATCCTGCGAGTGTGTGCAGGGGAGCGCCCCGACGACGGCGTCGAGACGAACGACAGTGACCTGCTGGCGGCCATGATCGTGGCGCTTTCAAGCGACGTCGACTCCCTGGCAATGCCGGCCGTTGCACAGGTACACAGGGCTGGCGGTGTCGAACGTGTTGCGCCTCTCGTCTCGAGGTCAACCAAGGCCGCCGCGGTCGCGGCAGCGCTCGAGCTGGGATACAGGATTCCGGCGGTGCCCTAGGTGCCAGCTCTCATCGCGGTATTCCTCGGTCTGGCGCTCGGCGTTCTGTGTGGCGGGTCGCTGCGCAGGGTCGCGCATCTGAGGCTCCGGTTCGAATGGCTCTTGCTCACGCTGTTCGTACTGCAGGGCATAGCCCGCGGCCGGCTACCAGGACTGACCGCCCGGGCGAGTGGTGCGCCCATCTGGGTCTGGGTGCTCATCTCGCTCGCTTTGACTCTCGTGCTCGTTGCGAACAGGTCCACCCCTGGCGCGTTGATTGCGGCCGCCGGAATCCTGATGAACGTGATGGTGGTGACTCTGAACCTTGGGATGCCGGTTGGACGGCCAACGACATTCCAGACTGAGGCTGCCTCGGGCGGTTTCTACCACGCAGTGGATCCAGCAACGCTCTTCGCATGGCTGGGCGACTCCATGCGTGTGGGTGGCGACACGCATGCGCTTTGGGTGAGTCCAGGCGATGCGGCTCTTGCAGTGGGTGTGGTAGTCATGCTCGTCGGCGTCATGATCCAGGGCACAAGCTCAGACCACTCGGAACGTACGCTCAGCGACTGGTAGTAGCGGCTTGATATGGCCGCTCTGATTCTGGTACTTTCTCCACGCTCGAGCGGTTCTCGCTTGGGCAGTCATTGCGACCGGGCCCCCCTCGCCCTAGGCCGAGAGGTGGAACCTTGCGCGTCTATGGCAGCCCTCTATCCTCACAGGACGCGACTTGGTGTGTCCCCCGTGAGCGAGTCTCGAGTCACATCTTTATGGCGGGTACGCGACCGTGTCTGCTGTGGGCGCCGTCTGGCTACGGCAAGAGCGTCGCTGCGGCCCAGTTTGCGCATGCCATCGGCGGAACCATCTGGATCGAGTCAGCGGCCTTCGGTGTCACGCAGCTTAGGCTTCTTGGTTCCATCCGTGAGGCGCTCGCCAGTGCCAACGGCAGTCCAAAGGCCGACAGGGCGGCCTCTGCCGACACTCTGAACGACCTTGGGCTAGTGAGCGAGATAGGCGAGCTTGCGGATGCGCTAGACCGTCAGGTCGTATGCGTGATTGACGATGTGCCTGAGGGGGCACTAGGTGACGCGGTCAAGGTAGCAACGACAGTGGCTAGGGCTACCGGCCCCAGCCTGCGTTTCGTCCTGACCACACGGGCGCGACACCCGGCATCGCTACCCGGTCTGTCTTCGTGTTTCGTTGTGGGTGCCGAGCAGCTAAGGCTGACGCTCAGCGAGGCCGAGGAGATTCTGGGGCGCATTCACTCCTCCGACGAGCCGGTGAGGGACGCGCGGGTACTCTGGGAGGCCTCTGGCGGGCAGGCTGCGCTGTTTGCGATTCTTGCGCAGACGAGGGCGTGGCACTCGGGGGTGACGTCACCCCGAACTGACACTTCGGACGCGTTCTCTGTGTGGCTTGGGCACATTGTCAGCTCAGAGATGTCGCAGATCCAACGCGGTCTTCTTGCTGCGATGTCTGCGCTCGGCGCCGGCACGCCGGACGACGTGCGCGAAGTCGGCATCCCCTGCACTGCAGGGGACATCGTGCGCATCTCGGATCTGTTGCCGCTGGTTGCCTGCGCAACCCGGGGCCGATTCGCCGGCAACAGGTTCGTTGTTCACGACCTGGTTGTCGATTACGTTGCCGCGGTGCAGGACTCGATTCCAGAGCTGACACTAGACCCGACGCATCGGCTGGCCGCCGCACGACTACTGAGCAATCGTGGCGACTACGCTCGCGCGGCAATGCAACTCTCCCTCTGCGACGACGTCGACGGGCTCATGGACTGGCTGGAGGCCCACGGCACAGATCTCGTCGGCCAGGGTGAGCATGAGGCGCTTCGGCGCGTTCTTCTGCGGATCCCGGTTCCCCGCCTTGTCGGTCGACCTCGGCTACTGCTGCATTCATCGGCAGTTGCGCTTAGGGATCGGGACTATGAGGATGCAATCGCCCGCGCCAACGCCGCAATGACGCTAGCCGAGAACCTCGGCGACTCCCGCACGCGCGCGGATGCGCTGGCGAGCCTGATCATTCTCCATTGCGAACTAGGCCACTTCGAAACGGCATCAGAACTGGCGAGGACGCTGGTTGCCGATCCAACCGGCGAGTCAAGCGGTCAAGGGGTGGTCCGCAGCCTCGTCGCGTTCGGAATGGTGGCCATCGGGAGACTGGACTTCGACGAGGCGAGATCGGCACTACAGACCGCGTTGGGAATCCGGCAGTCTGGACGACAGTCCGAGATATCGGAGAGTCGTATCAGGCACCTCCTGGGATCGCTGCCGGCGCTAGAATCTGGTGACTTCGCTACTTCGTCACGACTGTGTGCTGTCCACGTCGACAGTGCTGACATGATGAGTAGTGATCGCCTTCGGCTGAGGGGCAATCTGGCAGTCTTCCTTGTTGAGCTCGGTAGACTAGATCGCGCCATCACCATACTGACCGAGACCGTTCGGGCGTGCGAGGCCGAGGACTTCCCCATGCTGCTCGGGGCGTACTTGCCATCACTTGGCGCAGCGCGTTTCGGAATCGACGCAGATGCGTCTGCGCTATCCATGATGCGGCAGGGCATCGCACTCCAGATTGAGTGCGGCGATGAGCCTTCCGCGCAGGTGGATCGTGTCTACCTTGCGGTGGCCCTGCGGGCAGCGGGTCGAGTTGATGAATCGCTGTGCGAGGCCGAGCGTGCGTACGAACATCTGTCAGTGAACGACATATTCGAATCGCATCGGCTCGCCGCAGTTGAAGTTGCTGCCAGCCTGCTGGCCTTGGGCGATCCTCGCGCTGCGAGCGGGTGGATGGGCATTGCAGACATCGCCCCGGACGCGCGCAATCGCCATCGAGCTCTGCGCGCTTCCATGGTCCTCGCAGAAATCAGCCGACGCGAAGGCGATCTCGAAGGTGCAA
>CAZXWK010000011.1:0-23667 GCA_964644675.1 uncultured Eubacteriales bacterium
AGCACGGCCACCGAGTAGCGGTTGGGGCCGTCGGCGCGGGTGACGGTGGCGGCGGTCTTCAGGTCGAGCTGGACGTCTCGGGTGAGCGTCTCACCGGAGGCGATCGTGAACGTGACGTCCTTCGGAGCGTATCCCGATCGCGAGAACGTTGCGGTGTGAGTGCCGGCACCCAAGCCGGCAAGGGCGTACTCGCCGGCGTTGTTCGTCGTCGTCGACAGCCCGCCGACGCTCACGACGACCCCGTCGAGCACGGCGGACGTGCCGGCGCGCGTGACGATGCCACGAAGCGCGGTCGTCTCGGCGGCGAGCGTCATGTCCTGCACCGTCGTCTTGCCGGCCGTGATGGCGACGCTTGTCTCGGCGGTCACGTAGCCCGGCCTCGAATAGGAGACCTTGTAGACGCCGGGCGGCAAGCTCGGGATGGTGTAGCCGCCTGAGGGCGTCGTACCGGTGCTCCCGTGGCCGACGATGCCCACCGTGACACCGGAGAGGGCGCCTCCACCGCTCGCGTTGACGGTTCCGGAGAGCGTGCCGGTCGTCGCGCCCGAGGTGCCCGTCGTGACGACGAGATGCACGGGCTCGCCCCAGGCGTTGTTGTTGGTGCCCGGTTCCCAGGCCTGGACGACGTACTCGTACGGCGTGCCGGCGCTCAATCCGTGGTCGGTCAGCGACTGGTCGACCGCAGGGTCGTCCGCGCGCACGGTCTCGGACGTGACCTCCTGCCAGTCGCTCGTTCCCGCAACGGTGCGATACACCCGATACGAGATGGGGCGACTCTCGTTGCTCGTCGAACCCGGCCTCGCGTAGGGCTTCTTCCACGTCAGGCTCGTCGAGTCGGTGGTGGTGCCCGAAGCGATCGCGTCACGTACCGGCCCGTAGCGCCACCCCGACACGGTGACGTCGTCTATCGTCGGGCCCTCCCCCTCGGTACGAACCGGGCTGAAACCTTCTTGCGAGTCGAACCACCCGAACCGCACCACGCCCTGCGAAAGCGCGAGCGAGCCCGCCCCCGCGGTCAGGTCGTAGGAGAGTTGGCGCCAGGCGCCCAGGCCGGTAAGTACCTCGGGCGAACTCAGGAAGTAGTAGGTGGTTCCCGCACCCGCGTTCGCCCAAGCCACGGTGAAGCCGTTCTGGTCGGCGTCGCCTCTCGACGGCAGCGAGTAGAAGAAGTCCAGTCTGGAGCTGTAGAGTTCGGCCGTCGCAGTCAGGTCGAAGCTCGCGCTTCCGCCGCTGCGCGCCGAGTACGTCCGTATCGCGCCGGCCGCGCTGTTCGTGCCGTCGCACCACAGCCCGCGAGTGCCCGTGTGCGAGCGCCACGTGACCGGGCCCCACATCCCATACGTGATCCCGTTGTTGTACGACGTGATGGTGGGGTCGACGGCATACGAGGTGGCAGGGGTCGACTCGAAGCCCTCCCGAAGTACCGTCATCGGCTGGAACGATGCGAGATCAGCCGCAGCGGCCACCGAAGGAGCGGCCATCAAGACGACCAGGACGACGACGGCGAAGAGGCCGAGAATGGTCCGGTTCACGGCACTGCCTTTCATCCGATGCGCCGTGGGGCGGTCGATCCGCCCGCGAAGACGCGCGAGACCTTGCTCGTAGCAAGCCCCGCACCAGCAGCCACTACTTCACGACGACCTTGGTCGACGGCGAATACGCGTCGAGCACGTAGAGCGCTTCGGAACGCGGCGAGCGCCAACGGTAGTAGAGCGTGCTCTTCTTCTTGATCTTGAACGTCTTGGCCGCTTTGCCCGAGCCGTCGGTGCGCACCGCGTACGCGTCCTTCCAGCTGCGGCCGTTCTTGCTCGTCTGCAGGTAGACGAGATGGCCCGCCACGCGCGGCCCACCGGCCGACGCGAACGTGGCCGCGAGCGTGAACTTGGCGACGCCCTTCTTGCGCTTGTAGGTGACAGCCGACTTCGACGGCGAGCGCGTCACGCTGACCGCCGAGAACACCGGCGGAGGTGGCGGTGGCGGGGTCGCCGCGAGTTTCGCTTCGACGACCGCAGACTCTCCCTCTCGGCCGCGTTCGTCTGCGGCGAACGCCTGGATCGTGAGGTTCACGTCGGCGGATTCGTCTGGCGGCGAGAACGTGTACGCCCAGCTCGCAAGCCCGTTCGGAGCGACCGAGGTGCGCCCGTCGACCCACGTGACGCCGTTCCACCACAGCCCGGAGTCCGAGCGGCGGATCTCGATCCTGCTCGCGACGACGCTGAGCCCCGCGGGTGCCGCGGCGGTCCCAGCCAGCGTGATCGGCCGGCCCGAGAGCGACTGGCCCGTGCCCGGCGTGGAGACGACCACCACCGGGGACGTGTCGGCGACCGACTCGACACGGAACGACCGCGTCGCGACCGCGGAGACTTCCCCGTGCGCGTCGACGGCCTGGACGGCCACGCGGTACAGGTAGCCGCGGTAGTCGTCCATCGCTGGCACGACCTCCACGCTCCACGCCCCACCACTGCCTGCCGAGACGGTCGTGGGCTGGCTCACCCAGGCGCTTCCGGTCCAGTACTCGGTCGCCGCGTTCCTGCTCCGAGAAACGCCAACTCCGATCACAGGCGCCGGCAATCCGGCCTGAGCGTCCGCCGAGCCACCGACGGCGATCGGTCCCCTCGTCACGATGACCGCTCCGTCCGCAGGGCTCGCTATCGACGCCGCCGGCGCGACGCGCGGCCACACGGTGTCGAGGCGGAATGCGCGCGCCGGCGAGAAGCCTTCCAGCCCGTGGGCGTCCCGTGCGATCGCGGTCACCGAGTAGCTCGTGCCGAACTCGGCTGTCGGCGCGTTCCACGAGTAGCTCCACGTAGAGCCGCCAGTCGCAGCGACCGATGTCTCGATCGACTGCCAACCGACGCCGTTGTAGTAGGTCGTCTCGCCGGCCGCCGTGCGCGCGATGAGCAGGCGCACGCTCGCAATGCCCAGGCCAGTCGAAGGTACCGCGGTCCCCGACAGCACGGTCGCGCCGCTCTGCGTGAGCGTGCTGTCTTGCGAGGGCCCGCCGACGATGGCGACCGTCGGCGCGGCGAAGACCGTCGTGTCCACCCAGAAGCTCACCGGCGTCGACGTCGCCGAGAAGCCCCGCTCGTCGGTGGCGGCGGCCTTGAGGGTGTAGAGGTGCGTCTTGTACTCGTCGGCCGGCGGCGTCCACGCGCGGGTCCAGCTCGTCGTGCCGCTCGGCGCGAAGGTCGCGGGCGCCGAGGACCAGGCCGAGCCGTCGAAGTACTCGGCGGGGCCTGCGGCGGTGTCGCGGCTGAGCTCGAGGGCCACGCGCGAGATCGAGGTGCCCGCCACCGGCGTGGCGCTGCCGGCGAGCGTGGTGCCGGTGGTGCTGACGACCGTGGCCCCCGAGACCGGGGCGCTCACGGCGACCGCGGGCGGGCTTTGCAGCGTCGAGTCGATGCGGAAGGCCGAGCTCGCCGTCGTCTTGAGCCCGTGGGCGTCGGTGGCCGAGACAAAGAGCGTGTAGAGGTGGGTCTTGTACTCGTCGGCCCTCGGCGTCCAGCCGATGCTCCAGGCGCCGGCTCCGCTCGGGGTCAGCGTCGTCGGCGTCGAGGTCCAGCCCGAGCCGGTCCAGTACAGGCCCGCATCGTCGCGCACGCTCACGCCGAGCGTGGGCGCGGGAAGGCCGCTCGCAGCGCCCGAGGTGCCCGTGAAGGTCACCGGGGTGCGGCCCGTCAGCACGCCGCCCGAGGCCGGGTTTGAGATCGCGACGCTCGGCGCGGTGTACGGCACCGAGTCGACGGTGAAGGTCACGCTCGCCGAGGGCCCCGGGGTGCCGTGGAGGTCTCTCGCGAACGAGGTGACCGTGTAGGTGTGGGCCTTGTACTCGCCGGCGATCGGCGTGAACGGGCACGTCCAGGTTCCGGTGCCCGCGGCGGCCACCGAGGTCTCCCCCGACTGCCACCCGACGCCGTTCCAGTAGGTGTTGTCGTCCCGGGCGATGCGCACGCGCACGTCGGCGACGGGCGGGCCGCTCGTCGAGGCCGCGGTGCCCGAGAGCGTGAAGGCGCCCGTGCCCACGAGCGTGGCGCCCGCGCTCGGCGAGGTGACGGCCGAGACCGGCGCGGCGTAGGGCCACGAGTCGATGCGGAACGAGGTGACCGTCGAGGTGCCGACGAGGCCGCGCTCGTCCGTCGCATACGCTCGGACTCCGTACAGCACCGTCTTGAACTCGTTGACCGGGCGCTGCCAGCTGAAACTCCAGCTCGTCGTGCCGCTCGGGGTGAAGGTCGTCGGCGAGGGGCCCCAGCCGCCCGAGCCGTCGTAGTACTCGACGCCGGCGCCCGAGTCGCGCGTGAACTCGACGCTGACGCCGGCGAGCGAGACGCCGGCGACCGGGACCGCCGTGCCTGAGAGCGTGGCGTTCCCGGCCCCGACGACCACCGAACCGTCCGCCGGCCAGACCACCGAGACGTCAGGTGGCGACTGCGAGGCCGAATCCACGATGAACGACGAGCTCGCGGTGGTGACCAGAGCGTGAGCGTCTCTCGCCGAGACCGTCAGCCGGTACGGCTTGTTGTTCTCGGCGGGGGGCGGGGTCCACGGCAGGCTCCAGCTGGATGTGCCGGAGGGCGTCACGGTCGTCGGAGTCGACGTCCAGCCGGCGCCGGTCCAGTACTCGCCGGTCTCTTCGCGCAGCAGCGACAGGCCGACCGTGGCGGCGGGCAGTCCGCCCGCGACGCTCGTGGCACCACGCAGCACGTAGGGTCCGGCGCCCAGCAGTTCGCTCCCGGCCGTCGGGAACGCGATCGTCGCGCTCGGGGCGGTGTAGGGCACCGAGTCCACGGTGAACGTCACGCTCGCTGATGCGCCGACGGTGCCGTGCAGGTCGCGGGCGAACGAGGTCGCCGTGTAGACGTGGCTCTTGTACTCGCCCGGCACCGGAGTGACCAGGCACGCCCACGCCGACACGCCGAGCGCGGTGACGGAGGTCTCGCCCGGCTGCCAGCCGACGCCGTTCCAGTACGTCCCGTCGTCACGCGCGACGCGCAGGCGGACCTCGGCGACCGGGGGGCCGGCCGTCGACGTCGCGGTGCCGGCCAGCGCGAAGGCTCCCGTCCCCACCAGCGTCGCACCCGCCGACGGTGAGGTGACCGCCGAGGTCGGTGCGGTGTAGGGCCAGGTGTCCACCCAGAAGCTCACCGGCGTCGACGTCGCCGAGAAGCCCCGCTCGTCGGTGGCGGCGGCCTTGAGGGTGTAGAGGTGCGTCTTGTACTCGTCGGCCGGCGGCGTCCACGCGCGGGTCCAGCTCGTCGTGCCGCTCGGCGCGAAGGTCGCGGGCGCCGAGGACCAGGCCGAGCCGTCGAAGTACTCGGCGGGGCCTGCGGCGGTGTCGCGGCTGAGCTCGAGGGCCACGCGCGAGATCGAGGTGCCCGCCACCGGCGTGGCGCTGCCGGCGAGCGTGGTGCCGGTGGTGCTGACGACCGTGGCCCCCGAGACCGGGGCGCTCACGGCGACCGCGGGCGGGCTTTGCAGCGTCGAGTCGATGCGGAAGGCCGAGCTCGCCGTCGTCTTGAGCCCGTGGGCGTCGGTGGCCGAGACAAAGAGCGTGTAGAGGTGGGTCTTGTACTCGTCGGCCCTCGGCGTCCAGCCGATGCTCCAGGCGCCGGCTCCGCTCGGGGTCAGCGTCGTCGGCGTCGAGGTCCAGCCCGAGCCGGTCCAGTACAGGCCCGCATCGTCGCGCACGCTCACGCCGAGCGTGGGCGCGGGAAGGCCGCTCGCAGCGCCCGAGGTGCCCGTGAAGGTCACCGGGGTGCGGCCCGTCAGCACGCCGCCCGAGGCCGGGTTTGAGATCGCGACGCTCGGCGCGGTGTACGGCACCGAGTCGACGGTGAAGGTCACGCTCGCCGAGGGCCCCGGGGTGCCGTGGAGGTCTCTCGCGAACGAGGTGACCGTGTAGGTGTGGGCCTTGTACTCGCCGGCGATCGGCGTGAACGGGCACGTCCAGGTTCCGGTGCCCGCGGCGGCCACCGAGGTCTCCCCCGACTGCCACCCGACGCCGTTCCAGTAGGTGTTGTCGTCCCGGGCGATGCGCACGCGCACGTCGGCGACGGGCGGGCCGCTCGTCGAGGCCGCGGTGCCCGAGAGCGTGAAGGCGCCCGTGCCCACGAGCGTGGCGCCCGCGCTCGGCGAGGTGACGGCCGAGACCGGCGCGGCGTAGGGCCACGAGTCGATGCGGAAGCTCACCGGCGTCGACGTCGCCGAGATTCCCGCGCTGTCGGTGACGCCCGCCTTGAGCGTGTAGAGGTGCTGCTTGTACTCGTTGGCGGGCGGCGTCCAGCTGCGGTTCCAGCTCGTCGTGCCGCTCGGGGCGAAGGTTGCAGGAGCCGAGACCCAGGCGGAGCCGTTGTAGTACTCGGCCGGTCCGGCGGAGGTATCGCGGCTGAGCTCCAGGGCCACCCGCGAGATCGTCGTGCCCGCGGCCGGTGTGGCCGTACCCGCGAAAGCGGTGGCGCCGGTGCCGACGATCGTGACGCCCGAGACCGGCGCGGTCACCGTCACGCGCGGCGAGGCAACGGTGGCGGTCGCGATCATGCCGTAGCGGGTGCCGCCCGGTTCCCACGCCTGGATCGCGTAGTCGAACGCACCGCCCGACGCCGCGCCCCCATCGACGCAGGTGGTCGTCGTCGCCGAGAAGGGCGAGCCCGCCACCTCGGTCCACGTCGCCGCGCCCGCGGGCGACCGGAAGACCCGGTACTCCAGCGCGCGCGTCTCGGTCACCGACTCGCTGACCGACGCGTACGGAGTCGCCCACGCGAGCTTGGCCCCGCCCGTCACCGGCGCCGCCGAGAAGGAGCGCGGCGGCCCGTACCGCCAGCCGGTCACCGTGACGTCATCGATGGTCGGGCCTTCGCCGACCGTCCGGATGGGGTTGTAGCCCTCGAGGGCGTCGAACCATCCGAACGTCACCACACCGCTCGAGCGGGACAGCGTGCCGTTGCCGGCGGTCAGGTCGTAGGACTGTGCCCGCCACGCACCGACAGCGGTCAGCGCTCCCGGGTCGCTGTACCAGTAGGAGGTGGTCACGCCCGGCGTCCCCGGCCCCCAGAGCAGCGTGAATCCGTTGCCGTCAGCGTCGCCTCGCGACGGGTACGAGTAGTAGAACGCCAGGTTCGAGCTGTAGAGTTCCGCGGTCTGCGTCAGCGTGAAGCTCGCCCTGCCGCCGCTCTGCATGGAGTACGTCTTGGCGACCGACGCGCTGGGATTGGTCCCGTCGCACCACAGACCGTACAGGCCGGAATGGGCACGCCAGCTCACGCGGTCCCACATGCCGTAGATGGTCCCGTTCGTCCAGTTGGCGACGGTCGGCACGCGCGTGTACGTCGTCGATGACGCGGACTCGAACCCCTCCTGGAGGACCACCATCGGGGCGGTACTGGGGCCCTCGGCGAATGCGCGTGGCGTCACGCCCGCCATGACCAGAAGCAGGGTGCCGAGCGTGACGAGCGTGCGCGCGAGCCGGCTCATGTGCGGGTCGCCCGTCCGCCTACTGCGCGGCCGGCAACGACGTCGCAAGCTTGGCGGCGACCGCCTTCAGCTCCGGCGCGGGTACGCCTGGCTGGCCGTTGACGAGCACCTCGAAGGCGTAGCGGCCGCGCGGGAACGTCACGACCGCCAGCCGGCCGCCGTCGCTGCCGGTGTAGGCCGTCGCAGTGCCGATCGTGACCTGGCCGCCATCCTTGGAGTACACCCGCTTCATCGTCTCGTTGGAGAAGGCGCTCGCCTTCGCGCCGTCCTTGAAGTCGTGCACCGCGAAGGTCACGCGCACCGTTGTCGAGCCCGCGGCGTTCCCTGGGGCCGGTTCGTAGGTCACGAGACCCTCACCCTCCTGCGCCGAGACGGTGCCCTTCTCCCAACCGGCGATGTCGCCCGGGAGCAGGACCTTCACGTCCTTGACGCCGACCACGTAGGGGTCATCGGCCGCAGGGGTGACCGGCGCTGAGGTCGTCGGCTTGCTCGCCGGCTTCTTCGCGGCGGCGGCCTGCTCGTCGAGCTTCCTGATGACGGCCTTGGCGGTCTCGTTGGCGGCGTCGATCCGGATGGCCTGCTCGGCGAGCGTGCGTGCGGTCGCCGTGTCGTCCTTGCTGGCCGCCATCTCCGCCTGCACGGCGAGCTGCCCCGCCTGCTGCTCGGGCGTCAGCTGGATCGTCTCGGGAGGCGTGGTCTTCTTGGGTGCCGAGATGGCCGCCACGCCAAAGATCACGAGGGCGAGCAGCACGATCCCACCCGCGACCCACAGCACATTCTTCAGCGTGAGACGGTCCTTGAACGTGCCCTTACCCATGTCGGTCAGTCTCCTTCTGCGCCGAGGTCCGAGGTGCCGGCCTCGTCCGTCATCCGGCGCCGTTCAGTTCATCAACGTGTGTAGCCGTGCGTCGCACCGCCCGCGTGACACGCGGTAGAGCACTCGCCGTCTACCGCTCCCGCCGGGTCGCTCCACGCGAAGCCCGTCGCACGGAGCAGGTACGGCAGGTCCGACGACCCGTGGCTCACGTGGCAGCTGTCGCAGCCGAATCCCATCGAACTGTGGTACGAGTGCAATGCCTTCTTGGGCGCAGTGGCGCCTGCGTTGTAGAACCCGCTCCCGGTGCCGCCGGCTGGATTGTCGTCGGCGCCGGTCAAGTACACGGTCGAGCGGTGGCAGTCGTAGCAGAGCAGCGACGCGTCATCCACCGCCGTGCCGAAGTAGGCCGACTTCAGCAGCGGGGCATCGGGTGACGTATGCGGCCCGTCCACAGCACCCGCAAGCGACGTGCCGTGACACGCGTTGCACGCCGTTTTGTCGCCCACGGACACGCCGCCGACGAGCGTTGTTCCGGTCGCGTTCGTCGCCGGCGCAGGTCCCTCGACCGGATGGAAGGACGCGCCTCTCGTGTTGACCTCGGACGCGATCGAGCGCGGCGCCTCGGGGTCCCAGCGCGAATGGCACTTGAAGCACACCATGTAGTCCGCGGTCGCCGTCGTCGGCCCGCTCAGGTTCACGGTCGCCGAGTCGACGTTGGTCACGAGCACGCCGCGGGCACCGATGAGCGCTCCCGGGAGAGCCGCGGTCGAGGAGGCGGCCGACGAGGCCAGATGCGAGTCGTGGCAGTCGGAGCACTCGACGTGTCGCGGCGACGGGACGCTCTCAGTGGGCTCGTGCGCGTGCGCGACCGCCCCGTCCGCATGCCGAGAAGGACCGACCGCGCCGATGTCGCCCACGACGACCGCGGGTCGGCCACCCGCCATTTCGACGCCACCGGCCGTCAACGTGAACCCGGCAACGAGGTCGTCGTGGGTCGCGCTCTGCTCAAAGACCCGGATGGCCGGAGCGACCCCGGCCGTCGTGCGGGTGAAGTCGCCGGCGGTCGCGACGGCCAGGTCGCGCTCGCCGTCGCCGTTCGCATCGCCCAGTGCAAGTCCGGTCGCGTTGCTTCCCGCGCCGGTGGAGTAGTCGAAGCTCGTGCCGAAGCCGCCGCCCACGGCCTGCTCGATCACGCGCACGCCACTGCCGCCGGAGCCGCCGCCATACGCGACGATCATCTCAGCGCCCGAGGTGCCGGACGGCGTCACGCCGGTGAAGATGTCACCCACCGTGACGCCTCGCGCGGACCCTGCCGCGAGCGCGCCTCCGCCGCTCCCTCGCACCGCGCCTGCGCCGTCGAAGACGGTCAGGACGTCGGTGGCCTCTCCGGCGTAGCTCACGACGACCTCGTTGCCCCCGCCGTTCCACGCGTCGCCGATCGCGACGCCGCTGGGCTGCGAGCCCGTGCCGAACGGGCCGGTGGTCGTGAGCGCAGCGCCGTTCTCGGTCAGGATGTACAGACCGTTCGAAGTGACGACGGCTATGTCGGCGCCGGCGGTACCGGTGACGTCGCCGGTGGCGAGACCGCTCGGCGTACCACCCACGGTCGCCGACGCGATCCGAACCAGCGAGCCGCCGCTATAGCGCAGCACGTCGACGTCGCCGCCCGCGCTGACGGTCACGATCTCGGGCAGGCCCGAGCCGTCGACGAAGACGTCGCCCACCGACACCAGCGCCGCGGGCACGGCCGGCAGCGGAATCGACAGCAGCCTGGTCGCGACGCCCTTGAGCGAGTCCGAGGAGACCACTGCGAGCCGCGTCGAGACGGCGTCGGTCACGAGCGCCTCGCGCACGCCGTCGCCGTCGATGTCACCGATGCCCAGTCCGCCGGGCTCCGTGACCGGGTCGAGATCGCGCGGACCCACGGGAGTGCTCGCCGCGCTGCTCTCCCGCGAGTAGACCTGCAGGCGCCCGTAGGCCGCGGACTCGACCGCGGCCGGCACCAGGCCGAGCACCTCGTTGCCCGGGGTGGTCGGCGAGTAGGCGAGCGTCGCGAGGTCCGAGGCCGCGGGACCGCTCGCGTCATGGCAGCCGTAGCAGAGCGCCGGCTGCTCCTCGGCCAGCTGGCTCGGGATCACGACGCCCGAGGCGTCGGCGGAGCCGGTCGGGTTGTGGCAGACCTGGCACTCCCCGACTCGCCGAGAAGAACCGGCGGGCGCCCACGTGCCCGGAATCGCGACCGTCGCGTTGGACGACGCGTGAGCCGCGCGGTAGGTCGCCGAGCCGGTCCACGTCGCGGTGCTCCCGTCGTGGCAGGCGAAGCAGAAGGTCCGGTCGTTGGCGGAGATGGTCGTGGCGACCGAGACCGACGGGGTCTCCATCATCGTGCGTATCGTCGGCGCGACCGACGAACCGTGCGGGTCATGGCACGCGTCGCAGACGATAGCGGTGCCCGTGGCCGGCGGAACGATCTTGGCCGCGTGCGCCGTCTGGTTGAACACGCCCAGGCCGTGGAACGAGCTGCCGGGCTGCTCGGTATGGCACGTGCCGCAGTACTCGTTGCCGCGGTAGACGGCGACGCCGGTAGCGGTGATCGCGCGGAGCAGGCCCGGATACGGCGTGTTGCTCGCGTCCCGCGCGGTCCCGTGACTGTCGTGGCAGGTCGAGCAGTGCTTGGGCGAGGGCCCGAACGCCGAGGCCGTCGGATCGAGCGAGTGTCCCGACGACGCCTCGAACGAGCTCTGCACGTCGATCGCGGAGCCCAGCGAGTCCACGCCGTGGCACGAGTAGCACAGGCCGACGTCGCCGTCGGTCGCGGTCCCGACGAGCAGCGCGCTGCCCGACACGTCCGAGGCGACCGCCGACGTCCACACGCCGGTACCCGACGCACTGTGAGCGCGGTGGCACATCGCGCAGACGTCGGTGTCGTAGCTCGTAGCGATGTGTGGCGCGAGCGTCGTCGACTCCGACGCCGGCGCCCCGATCGAGGGCTGCGCGCACGCCAGAAGCGCGGCGAGTGCCACGGCACCCGTCACGACCCAGCGGCATGTCAGCCTTCGCAGCATCAGGCAGGCGACTCCTGACGGATCGACTCCAGCGCGGGAGCGAGCTTGTCGGCGCTCGGCTCGACGCCGACCTCGGCCGCCTCAGCGACCACGCGGCCGAGGGCGGCGCACGCGTCGTCCATGCTCGCGTCCTCGGGCACCGCGGCGATGAGCGCATCGAGCCACGTCGGGACGCCCGCGGACGTCGAGGACGACTCGGCCCAACCCCGCACGATCTGGGCGTCGAAAGGCGCGCCCTCGTTCTCGACCGCGGGAAGCTCCTCGAAACGCCAGGACACCCGCACCGCCGAGGAGAACGCCTCCTCGATCTCGGGCGCCTGACCTTTCGCGCCGATCAGTACGATCACGGCCTCGCTCTTGAGCGCCCAGCGGAGCTGCAACAGCGTCGAGACGATCTTCATCCGCAGGTCGGCCGGGACGTTCTCCCACATCGCGAAGCCGTCGTAGGTGAGCACCCCGATGCGCGCGCGGGTCTCGGCGAAGCGGAACAGCGCGGCAAGCGTCTTGGTCGGCGCCTTGGTGACCTTGAACTCCTGGGCCATCGAAAGCGAACCCTGGGAGCGGTAGGCCCGGATGCCACGCGCGACCACCGGCGACAGGTGCGTCTTGGTGTAGGCGACGACGTAGTCGAAGAGCAGCTCGTCTGCCGAGGGGCCGTCCTCGGACTCCCCTTCGGTCAGCGCGTCCGACCCGTCGAGCGGTGTCACGAACGCGTCGGCCATGGGGTCGTCGGTGGCCTCGTCGTCGACGTTGTCCGCCACCGCCTGCTCGGCGTCACCCTCGGTGGGATCGGTCTCGAGGAGGCGCGTCCGCGCCGTGCCGATGCGCATGAGGATCTCGGTGTCCTCGGCGCCCGGCCGCGCGTCAACGTACTCGCCGAAGACCCGTGCCGAGAAGGCCTTGGGATCCGCGTCGATCTCCGCCACCAGATCGGCCACGTCGGTCCCGCCCAGCACGATCCACTCGGCCAGGTCCGCGTCGGGCTCGGTCAGCGCCTTGCGCGCCCAGGCGGCGAGGGTGAGATCGGCTTCGGTACCCGCCACGCGCTCGGCGATGATCCCGAGCGCCGCGCGAACGCGCCCCATGCGCATCATGTCGAGCGGCACGTACGCCTGAATGATGCCGGGAACGGGATCGTCCGCAGCCACGGCCGAGAACAGTCCGGCGAGCGCGGTCACGGGGTAGTAGGTCGGAATCTCTGAAGCCTTCTCGACGAAGATCGGCCTGCGTTCCGGGTCGTCCACAGCGGCGTCCATCACGCCGAGCAGACGCATCGCCGCAGCGTGACAGGACAACTTCACGCCCAACGTCCCAGCCCTGAAGGTCTCGAGCGGAACGAACGGGTTCGCTCGAAGCCCAAGAACGCGAAAGCCGCTTGCAGCGGCGTCCTCGGAGTTGTTGACGGTGTTCAATTCCTTACCTCTCTCAGGGCACGGGGACGCTTGGCCGGATCCCCTTGCTGATGGCGGCCCTTCCAATCTCCGATTATACGGTCACGTGCACCGCGAAAGCGAGCCGAACGCGCAGGTCGCACAGGGAAAACACATACGCGCGCCAACCGCTTCGACAGGAGCAGCGACCGTGCCAAAGGACGATCCCCCTTCGGCAGCGGCCAGAGACCCTCCGAGAACGCGTCGCCAGCACGCGAAGAGGCCCCGGACGGGGATGCGTCCGGGGCCTCTCACGGTGCCGTTCAGGACGGCTGTGCGACTGCTACTTGTTGTGGCAGCGCTCGCACACGCCGCGGTTGTCAGCACGCAGGAGCGAACTCGAGAAGTTCGGGTTCACGCCAGCCTCAGCCGCCGGGACGGTCGACACCTTCTCAGGTGCGAAGCCGTTCGGGGTGAGGGTCATGACCGCGCTGGCCCAACCAGTCATCTCGACGGCGGTACCGTGTGCGCGGTGGCACGTCAGGCAGCCGACGTAGTCCTGGGTGGTCCAGTAGCCGGACTGGTTCGGGTTCGCACCCATGCGAGCCTCGAGCGGGAGAACCGTGCTCGTGATCGCGGTGGAGCCCCAACCGTTGACCGTGGTGACCGTACCCACAACGACGTTGACCGGGTGACGGTGGAACGTCTGAGTCCCCACGTTGCCGGCGCCGGAGGTCACGCCCGGGGTCAGCGCAGGCTGATCCGTGGCGTCCACCGACAGGTAGCCGTTGTAGTTGTAGGCCGAGGTCTTGTTGTCGTACTGCGTATGGCAAGCGGCGCACCACGTCGAGATCGAGCGGAAGTCACCGTTGCTGTACGTCGCCGGCTGCGCCCACTGGAGGCGAGTCGTCGTGTAGTTCGGGAAGTACGTCGTCATCTGGCTCGCGCCGGCGTCATGCTTCAGCCAACCACCAGTAGCGATCGACGGATAGCCACGCTCGATCGAGAAGACGTACGCCTGCGGAGCGTCACCGTTGTAGCCACCGACGGAGACGGTGCCGCCCGGAGCGCTCGCGTTGTTGACCGTGTCCTTGAGGAGACGGTAGTTCGACGAGCCGTGCGGATCGTGGCAGTCGGTGCAGGTGAGGTTCACACCCGTGGGAGCCGAGGAACCGGCACCCCACATCGGATCCGTCGCGGCCCCGGCCTCCATGTTGTGCATGGAGCTGGAGGGCACGAACGGGCCGCTGGTCGACGTCGGCATCTCGGAGAAGCCACCGCCGTTCAGAATCCCGCCGAAGACGGAGTCCGTCTGGTAGGCGATGCCGCCACCCAGCGCAACACCAACCGAGCCCGAAGGACCGGAGTCGAAGATGCCCTGCTCGACGTTGGTCGATGCGCCAGGAGCGTCCGCGCCGTGGCAGGCGTAGCAGAACTCCTGCATCGTCGTGGCGTCGGAGATGAGCAACGCGCTGTGGGTGTTGGAACCCGCGTCAGTCCAGGTCACACCGGAGAACGAGGTGTGAGCGCGGTGACAGCCAGCGCACGCATCCGTGTCGAGAGCATAGCCGCCGTGCGGACCGAAGTTCGCGAATGCAGCGCTCGCGAACGCGAACACGAGGACCGTGGCCAGTGCGAGAACGATGATTGCCTTTTTCACTCAGTACACCCCCTTCTCTAGTGTACCGCGCAGGCGATGCACGGGTCGAAGGACTGGGCAACTCGCATGGCCTCGACGCCACCGCCCGCAGTGATCGCGGTGTTGTTCGAGGTCGTGTAGGTAGTCTGCTGTGCGCTGTAGGGCACGCGCATCATCGACTCCTCCATCGGGCCGTTGGCGCCGGTGACGTCCTTGGGGCCGGCGTTCCACGTGGTCGGCACGACGCACTGGTACGCAGTGATCTTGCCGCCGTTGATGGTGCAGAAGTGCATGAGCGCGCCACGCGGAGCCTCGGTCGCACCGAAGCCGGTCTTGAGCGTGGTCGGGGTCGTCTTGGCGTTCCACGTCGCGGCGATGCCGGAGGGCGACTTGCTCTCCCACATCAGCTGCTGGAGCCAGCCGGCAGACGGCGCCGGACGCGATCCGGTACCCGAGGTATCGAGTGCCGGGAACGTCGGCGAGGTCGCGCTCTTGCCAATGGAGCCGAGGATCTTCTGGACCAGGACGAGCGACTGCACCGCGCGAGCCCGGATACGGTCGATCGTGGAAAGACCGGACTTGAGGCTGGCGATGTAGGTGACGCCCGGGAAGCCGCTGGGCGCGTCGACGATGACCGCGTTCGCGTTGTAGTACGCGCCGGTGATCGCGCTGTAGCTCAGCGTGCGGATGTCAGTGCCGGCAGCGCCGTTGTCGTAGATGGCCGCGCCGATCTGAACAGCGGCGAGACCCGTCACGACGAGAGCGACAGCGAGGTCCGGGTTGATCATCGCCGGATCGAGGCCGGAGTAGGCCGGCGTTCCGGTGACGGACTTGGTGTAGGCCGTGAAGCCAGGGATCTGGCCGGAGAGGGCTCCGCCTTCGGTCCACACGCCCTGGATGAACATGCAGGCGAGCGGGCCGACTTCCATCGGCTTCCACACGGGGCTGGCGCTCGTGCCGACGTTCCAGCGCGGGGCCTTCAGCCACGAGTACTGGGTCGTGCCGCCATCACGCTTCGGGATGGTGCGGTTGACCGTGGCCGGGTTGGAGACACCGTCGGCCGAGTAGCCGGCCGTCAGCGCGCGGGCCGTCGTGTACTCGTAGCGCGAGTGCGCGACGTGCTCACGGAGGTTGGCCAGGACGTCACCCGAGGTGATGCCACTCGTCACGCCGCCCTTGAGGTAGTAGCCGCGAGGCGTACCGAGCGTGCCGTCAGAGTTCGGGAAGCCACCCCACGAGATGAAGTTGCCGACACCCGCGCCCCAACCGGTGTTGCCACTGGTGGGAGCCTCGGTCGCATTGTTCTGCCCGGCGAGGACCCAGAGGCCGCTCGCAGCGGTGTTGAGCAGAGTAGCGTTGTCGAGGTTGTCGAAGTTCGGGTACAGAGCGCCCAGCGCGAGAAGCGTCGGGACGTACTCGGTCGCCACGAACACGCCGACTTCCTGGATCATGTCGTGGAACTTCTGGCACTTCGACGTCAGGTCGGCGGTGCTGTCGGTAGACACGCCACCCGCGATCCACGCCGAGGTCATCGGCATACGTCCGGCGAACATCGCGCCGGCCTCGAAGGTGAGGCGACGGATGCGGAGCGCCTTGACGTACTGCTTGATGACCGCGGACCAGAGGTCCTTCGAGAACCCGTTCGAGCCGTTGAGCGGCAGAGCGCCCTGCTGGCCCGAGGTGCTCGCACTGCCGTCGCCCTGGGCGCCGTGGCCCTTGGAGACGAGCAGCGGGTGATAGTAGCTGTCGTCCCAGTACGGGGTCCACGGCGGAACCGCGGGGCCCTGCACGTAGCTCGGGGCGGCGAGGTGATAGAAGTGCGTGATGCTCGACATGAGGAACTCGGCCGAGAGCACCAGGTTGCGGATGAACATCGCCTTGGGCGGTACACCCTTGCTGTCGGTCAGCGTGCTGAACGTCTGGAAGTTGTCGTTGTAGCCATAGACGGCCTCAACGGCATACAGCGAGGTCGTGCCGTGGGGCACGGGACACACGCCGCAGATACGCTGCACGAACGTGATCGCGTCGTTCGGCTCGCGGCCGATCAGGAAGTTCTCGAATCCACGCCACAAGTTGCCGTGGACGTCGGCCTTGTTCACGAAGCCGTTCGCGTCGGTGTCGAGCTTGACGCCGAGGTGGCCTTCGATACGTGAGATCGGGTCGACCTCGACGTCGGTAGCACCAGTGAGGTATGTGACTGCCATCTGCTATCCTCCTTCCTCTTCTATCGGACCACGAACGGCAGGAAGGCGTCCGGGTAGCCCTTTTCGGTGCAACCCATGCACGGATGTCCGCCGGCGACACAGTTGCCGCCCTTGACACCGTACGTCGCCTGCGCGGCGTAGTCGAAGGTCGGGTCATTGTGCGGCTGCATGGCGTTCCAGCCGTGCGCTCCGCACAGGGTCATGGTCTGCGGACCCTTGCAGCCGATGAGCTGCAGGCAGCCGGGATCGCCCGGCTGGGTCGCAAACTGGTTGTTCAGGAAGGCCTGATAGCGGGCGCAGAACGCGCCGTGCAGAGGCAGTCCGTAGACGGCCTTGAGACGACCCTCGTCGTCGACGGCCGCCGGATTGATGCTCTTGTCCGGATTGAGGATGTTGAGCGGCTGGGTGGGCTGAGTGAAGTCCACGAGCCACGCAACGACCGTCAGGACGAACCACCACGGGTTCGTCGGGCAACCCGGCACGTTGATGACCTTGCCTGCACCGGGTGAGGAGATACCCGTGAGGAAGTCGCCAACGCCCATGGCACCGGTCATGCCCTCGCCGAGAACCGGCGAGACGCACGCGGGGTAGCCACCGTAGCAGGCGCACTGGCCGATCGGGATGATCGCAGCGCAGTTGGTCTTGGCAGCAAGACGCTCGACGACCGTGGGGAAGTCGAGTTCGGCCGCAACGTTGGTCGCGCCCGCACCGTTGGTGAACGGCGTTCCGTCCTCGGACATGCCGATCGAGCACCACGGGGTGGCGCCGGCGCCGGTATAGGCGTCCCAGTAGCCGCCGGCCGTGTTCGGCTGAACGGAGCCCTCAACGACGAGCACGAAAGCCGGAGCACCAGCCACGTCCGCGTTCTTCATGTTGTCGGCGAGGACGTTGTAGGCCAGGTCCGCGCCCATGCCGTTCACCGTCTCGTGGTACTCGAGGTCGATGAAGTCGATCAGGACGTCAGCGATGTTCGCGATGTACGGCGTGCCGCCGTTCTTCGCGCCGTCGAAGTCGATGCCCGTGACCGCGGCGGTGTTGTGAATGGTGCGATGACCCCACGGATGTCCGGGCTTCGCGCCGGTCGTGACGGCGGTCGACTGCCCGTTGAGTACCGCGTTGCCGTTGCCCGTGCCGCCGACCGCGTAGTCGAGAGCGGCAAGGGTAGATACGCTGGTTCCTTCGATCGCTTTGCCTCTGACGTCCTCAAAAAGACCCAGAAGCGAGGTTGAACAGCCTGTGCATTCGGCGCCATGAACCCAAACCACCTTCGGCTTGTTGGTCCAACCGCCGCTCGCCCATACGGAGCCATGTCCGAGAGCCTCGGTGACCTTGGCAAGGTCGACCTGGCTCATCCCCATAGCTGCTGCCAGGGTGCTCAACCGGGTGACAAACTGTCGCCTGGTTATCGCCATGCTTTCCCAAACCTCCTTCACGCACTCCTTAGTGCATTCGAAAGTGTTGCCCGACCGGGCATGAAGAAGGCCACCTCCTCTCGTTGTGCTCCGGTGCGGAGTAACGGGTAGAAGTGGCCTCTTGGATGGTCTCGAGGGCGCTATGGGCAGAAAACCCCTGCATATGACGCCTGATTCGAGGGTCCGATTGCCGGCTCCGACCCGTCGTACGCTGTTCCATTGTGAAGCCAAAACAGGGGGCCTTGTAACAGCTGTTACATTGCCCGAAGCACATGCTACTCCCGTAGCTGCGTGAGGTCAATCTAACAATTCGCCGCAGGCCGGGACGCCTACTCTTCCCCGTTCGATCCGGGGTCCTGCGGCCACTCGGTGGGCACGTCGGTGCCTGCGGCCGGGTACCCGCCACTCTGGTCCGCCGACCCCGCAGGGGCCGCGGGCGTCGGCGCGTAGCCTTCGCCGGGACCCGCGCCGGGCGAGCGGTCCTTGCGGTCGAACTGCTCGATGAACTCGACGTGGTTCACGACCGGTATCTCCATGACGCGCGCGACACGACGAAGATCCGTGTCCTCGGTGCAGAAGAGTTTCGCGCGCTGGGCGATTGACATGATGATCGACGCTCGCTCGTCCAGCTCGTAGCGGTCGCGAAGCGCCTGGGCGTCCGTCGGCGAGTAGTCCACCGGATGGAGGAACGTCTCCATCTCGATGTCGCCCACGACGATCGTCCGGAGCTGTTCGTAGTCAGCCTCTGTGACCTCCCACCTCGTGCGCGGCTGCTTCATGCGCGGCACTTCGCCGGCCTCGACCATCGCGTATACGAAGTCAGCCGTGGCGAAGAAGCGACGCTTGCGGAACAGCAGCAGCAGCGGCAGCAGGAGCAGCGGCGACAGGCACAGGAGCCAGCCCATCGGCGTGGTCGGCGTCGGAATCGGGTTCGCGACGGCCGGCCAACCCCAGACCTGGATTCGGCCGTTGTCTGTGTCGGCGATGAAGATCAGGCGCTTCTTGTCGATCGAAACGTCGTTGGGATACGAGAACTGGCCCTCGAGCACGCCTCGCTCCCCGAACGTGAAGACGGTGCTGCCCTTGGGCGCGTCCCACAAAGTCGCCTGGTGCGAGAGCGTGTCGACGACCACGAGACGGAGAGGCTCTTTGCTGTTGAGCTTGGGAAGTGCGTCGAACCCGCGCGGCAGGCCCTGCGTGATCAGGAACTTCTTGAAGTTGCCCTCGAGGTCGAAGACCTGGAGGCGGCGGTTGTTCGAGTCCGCAACCCATACCTCTTTGCCGATGACCTTGACGGAGTTGGGGAACTGGAAGACGGCCTGTCCCTGGTTGGCATCGTTGACGAGACCGGCGGTGCCGATGCTCTTCTTGAACGTCCCGTCGGGCGAGAAGATCAGGAGGCGGTGGCCGTTGAGGATCTCGGTCACGTACAGCGTGCCGTCAGGGGCGAACGCAAGCGCGAGCGGGGCCCACTGGACGCCGCCGGTCTTGAACGTCGGCAACTGGTCCGGGGGCAGCTTGGGATCGAAGTAGCGCAGGAACTTGCCCTCGGCCGAGAAGACCGCGAGCTGGCGCAGACGCCGATCGCTGACCCAGATCTCCTTGGTCTTGGGGTTCTCGGCGACGTAGAGCGGGATGATCAGGTTGCCCTTGCCCCAGGTCGCGAGGTGACGGCCTCGGGGCGTGAAGACCTCGAGCGTCCCCTTGCGCGAGTCGGTGACGAATACCTTGCCGGAGGCAGCGAGGACCCCAAGCGGTCGCGTGAGCCGGTTCTGATCCTGCCCGCTGAACGAGTACAGGTACTTGGGGATCGGAAGCAGCTCGGCGGAGTTGATGTTGACGTCGATTCCGACATCGCCGGTCTTCGAGAAGTTGAGGAAGGCGAGTCCCAGGAGCGCCAAGAGCGCCACGAGAATCACGATCGCGATGATCTGCTTGATACGCCTACGGGACATGCCGCGGGTTCCTTCCGGTCAGGGCATTCAGGATCGAGCGGGGGGTCGACAGGGTCGACTAGCCCCCCAGCTTCGCGAGCTTGTCTTTGAGCTGCGCATCCTCAGGCTGGCTCGTGAGTGCATCTTTCAACACCTTGACCGCCTCCGCCTGCTCGCCGCGCTCCACCAGCGCGTCGACGTAGAGCAGCGTAGCGTCGGTGTTGGCGGGCTCGATCGCCCGCACCAGCAGCGCGGCGTCGATCGCCGCACCCATGTCGCCCGACTTGTAGGCCGCTCGCCCCTGGTCGAGGATGTCGGAGACCTTGCCGAGCTTCGCCAGGTTCTCCTGCGGAAGCTTCGCCTCCGGGGCAAGGTCGGCGGCCTTGCGGAAGTGGATCGCCGCGTTCACCTTGTCGCCCTTGGCGAGCAGGATCTCGCCGTAGAGGTTGTGGGCCTCGGGGTAGTTGGGGTCGAACGCCAGCGCGGCATCGAGCTGCTGGAGAGCGGCATCGTTGTCATCGACGCCACGCAGTGCACTCGCGAGCAGGAAGTACGTGTCCGAGGCGTCCTTGCGAATCCGCAACGCCGCCTTGAAGTAGCCTGCCGCGTCGGCATAGCGACGGTCGTCGAGCGCGATCTCGCCCAGGTGGAAGAGTGCCTGCTCGCGCCGGTCGTTGATCGCCGCGAACTGCGCTCCCTCGGTCAGCTCCACGACCTTGGTGAAGTACCGCTCTGCCTGGTTGCGCTCGTCCGCCTGCATCGCCAGGATGCCCAGGTCGAGCCAGGCGCCGGTGTGCTTGGGGTCGAGCTTGACCGCCTGAGAGAGCTGGTCGTTGGCAGGCTTCGCCTGACCGGCCGCCGCATACGCCTCGGCGAGGCGAACGCGGGCCGCCGCGCTGTTGGGGCTCTCGCGAACGAGCTTCTCGAGCCCCTTGATGGCGCGAAGCGCGGGAGTGGCGGTGCTCTCGGCCTGACGCGTCTGATAGACCGTGTAACCGAAGTACGCCGCGAATCCGATCACCGCCGCAACGAGCGCGACGACCACCCAGCGCAGGATCTTGTCGGTCCGGTCACCGCCGACCTTGGTCGTCCGGTCAGTGGATTCGGGGGAGCTTGAGGCGGAGCTGGGAGAATCGGGACGTTCCGATGCGTGATCTACCATGCGTTTCGTGTCCTTACCCTCTGTTTCGATCGCTCCGGGGCCTGCCGGGGCCATCGATCGGAGCGAGGCCGATTGTCAGACCATACCCGCGTGCGAGAAGGCGGGTCAATACGAACGGCCGCGGTGCTTTTCTGGAGATTGCGTGAATCAAGGAAGCGCCTTGGCGACGCCGACTATCTGGTCCTTCAGTGCGGACGGCTTGCCGTCGCGACCCATCATCTCAACGGCGACCATCACCGCGCCGTCGGTGAATCCGATCACCGCGTACTGGCCGGACGTTCCGAAGTACGCATCGTGCCCGTTCACCCGGACCGTCGCGGCGTTCCCGCCGTACTGCCGCTTGAGCTGCCTGTCGAGGTTCGTCTTGGCCTCGGCCGCGTCGCGGAACTGCTCGGCGACGATGGTCACCATCACGACGGCGCCCTTCGAGGGTGGCACGTACTCCCTGCTGACGCTCAGCGCGTCGCCACCCGCTTTCGCGGCGGGCGCGAAGCCGGGGATCGAGTCCGGCACCCACTTGAAGAGGGACTCGACGGGCCCGACGGGGGGCTCGCCTCCACCTTCCGGAGTCGAGGTCGCAGGGCTCGAACCGCCCGGCGGGGTGACGGCCCCGGTGTCCGCGGTCGGCGTCTTCTTCGCCTTGATGTCGGCCAGTTGCCGCGCCGCACGCTTGAACGCCGAGTCGATCGCGATGACTTGCGCGAGCTTCTGCTCGGCGGCCGGGAGATCGCCCTTGGTGATGTCGCTCTGCGCGTCGGAGTAGAGCTGCTCGGCCTGCGCGTGCTTGTCGCAGGTCTTGGTGACCGTCGTGACCTTGAACTTGCCTGCGTCCTTCTCGGCGACCTTGATGGTGCGAGTGTCGTCGCTGATCACGTGCCCGTACGTGCACACCGTACGAGTACCAGTCTTGACCTCGACCTGACGCTGGCAACCGGTCGACACGACGAGTGCCAGGGAGAGCGAAACGGCGAACAGTGCCGCCGACAGACGCTTCATTCGTGCTCCTTCTTGTCCGTACCGGCGGACGCGGGAGTGTCTACGGTCCGCAGACCCGATGCGATGATCGCCACACATGCCATAGCCGAGATGACCAGGGACGCGATGCGCAGCGCATCGGGTGCGACCGCCAAGGTCAGACGAGCATATTCCGTGCCGTAGGCCTGCTGGATGTCGGCGGGAATCCACGAGTTCCACGTGTGGAGCGGAGTTGTGACGAGAAACGGGTACGCGACCGCGGCCGCCATGCCCAGACACGCCGCCCAGATGCCCCGCCGAGAAGACCCGGCGGACGGCGGTTCGAAGGCGGCCGCAAGCGCGAGCCCCGCCACCGCGAGCGGCAGCCAGCCCGCGGCCGACTCGTAGCCCGACATCGTCCAGGTGACGTGGTAGTCGCCTCCGCCGCTCAGTTCGCCGACGACCGTCGCGACGTAGGCGGGCGCGGCGAGCGACGCGGCGGCCGCGAGCGTCGCGGCGGCCGCGAGGACGCGCACCCACGCGCGTGGCCGGGCGAACGCGACCGCGCCCGGCTCGCCTTCAGGCGCCAGGCGGGACTGGACGGGCCCCGGCGACGAAGGCGCGGGCACCAAGGCCTGCCGGCCGAGGGCCCACACCCCGGCCGCCCCGAGCAGCGAGAGCAGGATCCCCGCGACCGCACCCACCCAGACGATCGGGTTGGGCCCGCGCATCCCGACGGCCCGCTCGACGGCCGCGAGGGCCGTGATCGCGGCGGGAGGGAGCAGCCAGAGCGAGGCCGAACGCGCCACGCCGGCGAAGCCGCACAGCGCGCACCAGCCCACCGCGAGCGAGCCGACGGCCGCCCCCAGCAGCAGGACCTGGGGCCACAGCCGTGACCACGTGCTCATCGTGCCCAGCCCGCCGAACAGAGTGGCGATCGCAACCGCGACGAGCGCCGCGGCGAGACCGACCCACACCGCGGTGCGGGCGCCGATCGAGCGAAGCGCACGGACGCACGCGATCGCGCCCAGCGCGAAGAGCAAGCCGGCCGCGAGCATGAGGGCTTCTCGGGCCGGGAACTTCACGAACGGCGAGAACGAACTCGGACGCTCCCAGTTCGCGAGCAAGGCCGCGGCGCCGAGCACGCCGAGAAGGGCGGAGGCGGCCTGTCCGAGCGTCGAGCGCCCTTCGCCGGGCTCTGCGAACGCGACGAGGACTGCGAGCAGACCCCAGCACGCCGTGCTGAAGAAGAGCGTCTCCGACCCCGACGGAGTGTCCGTGGAACGCTGCGAGAGGACGAGGAGCGGCGCGGCCCCCCACATGAGGAGCCCCGACCCAGCGGCCAGCGCGAGGTCCCGCCGGGACGCACCGCGAAGGCGCTCGATGGACGGAGTCCCGGCGAAGAGAGAGACGAAGGCGAGCGCGGCCACGAGTGCTCCGGCGAGCATCGCCGCGCGGGGCATCTCACCGAGCAGCGAAGTCCCGATGACGAAGTACGACGAGACGCCGACCACCACAAGGACCGCCGAGAATACCGGCATGGATCGCTGCACTCAGTCGACACCTCCTCGGTGTAGTCGTTGTAGAGCCGGTCTCCCGGCGGTACCAGCAGGAAGGGCCGGGAACGTTCCCCGGCCCTT
>CAZXWK010000011.1:23767-58317 GCA_964644675.1 uncultured Eubacteriales bacterium
GAGCCGGTCTCCCGGCGGTACCAGCAGGAAGGGCCGGGAACGTTCCCCGGCCCTTCCGACGGTAACAGAGTCCCGCGAGCTTAGCGCACTACTTGTTGTGGCACGCCTCGCACACGCCGCGGTTGTCCAAGCGGAGCAGTGCCGACGGGGTGCCGGACGGGAAGACCGGGAGGTCGTAGGCAGCCGGATTGGCCGCATACCCGGTCATGATCGCCGACGTACCGTGGGCACGGTGGCAGGTCAGACACTCGATCCAGTCGCTCATGTCGTTGTTGACGTTGCCGGACGGCGTGTGGGTCGCCGACTCGTCAAGCGAGTGCGCGAGCGGAAGCGCGGTGTCCGTGACGAGCGCGCTCTGACCAGAGAAGGTGGAGAGCGCCACGTTGATCGGGTGACGATGGCGGAGCGTGAAGCCCGCGCCGTCACCTGCGTTGTAGGTGCTCGCCATCGACTGGTAGTTCACGCCAGCCGCGTTGGTGAAGGTCTGCATCTGATCGAGGTACATCGAGTGGCAGCCAGCACACCAGCCGCTCATGCCCTTCTGATCGTTCGTGGTACCGGCGGCCATGTTGTAGCCCTTGGCGTACAGCGGCGTCGTGTAGCTCGGCTTGTAGTCCGGGTACTCGGTGTGCAGCTGGAAGCCCGTGGCCGGCCAACCGGTCTCGACGGAGGAGACCCAACCGTCAGGCGTGGGGAACTGCGGGTTGGCCGACGGCTGGTAACCGCCGACGTAGTTGCCGTTCACCATGGCCTTCAGGATGCGGTAGTTGGAGCTGCCGTGCGGGTCGTGACACGTGGTGCATCCCATGGGGATCGTGTTCGACTCACCCTCGTTGTTGATGGGGCTCCAGTTGCCGGTCGCACCGGTCTTGCCCTGGCCGAAGTAGCCACCACCGTAGGCGCCCCAACCGTTGGGGTCCTGATAGATGTGGGTGGAGGTGACGACCGTGGTATCGAGGGACTCGAAGCCACCACCGTTGAGGATGCCGCCCTGCTGGCCGTAGAGGGTGCCCTCGTAGAGGCCCTGCTGGACGTTGGTGTCAGCGCCCTGGCCGGTCGCGTCGTGGCAGGCATAGCAGAACTGCCACATGGTCGCCGAGCTCACGGAGAGCAGGGCGCTGTGCGTGTTGTCGCCGGCGTCGGTCCACGTCACGGACGAGATCGAGGTGTGGGCACGGTGACAACCGGCGCACGCGTCGTCGTCCTGGACGTAGTTGCCGTGGATCGCGAAGTTCGCGAACGCGGCGGTCGGCAGCACGAGCACGAGGAGCGCGGCGAGGATCAGTGCAAGTGAGATTCTCTTCGTCATCGTCCTACACCTCGCCTTCGGTCATCGGCTCTGATTCCATACGAGCGCGTCGTGCGCTCAGGGCCATCAGACCACCAACGACGATGGTCGGCAACACCGCGGCGCGGCTGAGCGGGCTGCTGAGCAGTCCGCCGGCCATCGGCGTGACGTGATCCTCGACGAACGGGTCGGCCTTCGGCGGGACCAGGATGCCCCTCTTGGACGCCCAGAACATCGAACCGTTGCCGATGATGCTGGTGTAGCCGTTCGTGGAGTCCTGCAGGTACGCGATGATGTTGTCCCTGCTGTCCCACTTCATAGCCTTCGCCGGGCAGGAGCTCACGCATGCGGGCTCGTGCGCACGGCCGGGTGATGCGGTGATCTCAGCCTGAGTCGCGCGAGTCTGCAGCGGAGAGCCGGCCTTCGGATCCATGTCCGCGTCGGCACCGGCGCGACCGGCGCACAGGATGCACTTGTTGCTGAACAGGGACTCGTTGCCCACGTAGGGCTTACCGATCTTCGGATACCCACCGCGCTGGCACTGGACCTGGCACGGATACTGTCCGAACGCGTTCTTGCACAGGTTCGGGTTGCAGCTGTGCGCAGTGTCGGTCGGATCCGTGTTGATGGTCACAGCGCCGGTAGCGGTCTTCGTGATCGCACCGCGCGGACACGCCGCGGCGCATGGGGGCTGCGGGCAGTGCCAGCAGCTGAACCGCTCGAACGGGCCCATGTCAGCACGCTTCTGGCTCTTGATGATCATTCGGGTCTCGGACGAGACGACGCGCGTACCCGGAAGTTCGGTACGCAGGTTCCACTCGCGCTTGCACGCAACCACGCATCCGTTGCAGCGCATGCACTTGTCGACGTCCTGGAGAATCGCCATCACAGTCATCGGTCACACCTCCCTACATCTTCTCGATTCGGCAGAGACAGGCCTTGTACTCGGGGATGGTCGTGTTGGCGTCCATCGCATCGAGGGTCAGGTCGTTCGCACGGGAGCCCGTGGAAAGACCTCGGTCACCCCAGTGCCACGGGATCGCGACGACACCCTGAGCGACTCGCTGGGTCTTCGTCAGGCCCACGCCGACTCGGGCGACGAAGCCCTCGCCGTAGAGCGCCTGCGGGTAGACCGACTCGAGCGAGTGTCCCGCGAGTGCCTCGGTACGGGCGGTCACGATCTTGACCATGTCGCCGTCCTTGATGCCCGCGGCGCGCGCGTCGCCGGAGTTCAGCTCGATCCACGGACGCGGCTCGAGTTCGACGTTGACCGAGTTGTTCCGGGTGATGGGGCCACCCTGGAAGTGCTCGACGCAGCGAATGGTGGTCAGTACCAGCGGGTACTGCGCCTTGGTGCCGGTCGGGCTCTTGGTGGCGTCGTACACCAGGTTACGGTAGCCGGCAGCGTTGATAGCGGCCGTCGACGTCGAGTTGTAGCCGTAGGTCGCAGCCAGATCGTCGCGCGGAGTCTCGTAGGGCTCCGTGTGGGACGGGAAGCGGCCCGGCACAACGTGAACGGCCGGAGCGGCGCCAGCGGCAGTGCCGTTGTCGCGCAGCGGCACGTCGACCATGGCGTGCGCCGTCGGCGCGCCCACGGTGCGGTACCACCGCGAGTAGTTGAAGACGCCATAGATCGACGCGAGCGGATCCGAGGTAGCCGGCATCGCCTTGGGGGCGAACAGGCGGCTGACCGAGTCCGGACTCATGAAGTAGTCCGTCTGGTCGCCTGGGACCTCCGCGTTGTTGTAGAGCACGCGGCGGTTGACCAGCCACGAGTAGCCCCACATGTGGAAGCCCATGGTGTTGTACGGATCCTGGCGGCCGCGGCTCTTCGCGCGGTTGGCCACGCCCCAAGCACCAACGTAGCTCGCGGACAGGCGAGGAGCGCCTGCCGAGTTCCGGGTGAGGCTGTCGCGGTTGACGAGGTCGTAACCCTCGGTGTAGAGCCACAACGTGCCGCCGCTTCCGACCGTGATCGCGTACTCGCGGAAGATCGTCTCGGAGACCCACTCGCTACCCGTCAGGGTCGCGGTGTTGTTGTAGCTGATGTTGTCCGAGACGAGCGTCCTGAGCGCGACCGGGTAGTCGCCGGTGCCGCTGACCGAGTCGTAGCCGGAGACCCCGTTGAAGCCGCCGGAGAAAGCGTAGGGTGCAGAGGCAGCGCGGGTCGCACCGTAGGGGTTCTGGTACAGGTGCTTGTAGACCGAGGTGTCGTACGTGATACCTGCGGCTGTCCACGCATCCGAGATGTGCTGGAACGCGCTGCCAGCGTCAAGCGCCTTGGCGAACCGGAGCAACAGCTCGGTGTCGTCCTTGCTCGCACCGGCGGGCTTGCGAGCCTCGTAGCGCCACTGGAGCACGCGCCCGGAGTTGGTCGCGGAGCCGGCCTTCTCGACGTGTGAGCACGAAGGCAGCAGATACGTCGGTGCTCCGGTCTTGCGGTCGCACGCGGCGGTCTCCGTCTCGAACATGTCGACGACCACCAGCAGGTCCAGTTCCTTCAGACCAGCTCGCACAGAACCCTGGTTGGGCTCGGTCACGGCGGGGTTCTGGCCCCAGACGACCGCAGCCTGGATGCGAACGGAGCCGCTCATCGGGGTAGACGACATGTTGCGGAACATCTTGACGTGGTTGTCGCCGTTGCCCTTGGGCCACAGCTCGTACGACGCGTTGACGACCGCCTTGCGGCTCGAGAGCGTCGCCGCGGCGTAGCCGAACGAGCCGCCGATCGCCTGGTCGTAGTTGCCGAACCACTTGAGCGTCATGTTGAAGAAGCCACGCTGCTGCAGGCCCATGGCCCGCGTGTCGTAGGCGTCATCGTACGACTGGTTCATGTTGGTCTTGATCGTGCCGGTGAAGTTCGTCGTGGTGGAGGTACCGGAGAGCGGGGTTCCCCACAGCCCGTCGGCGTACTTGCCGTAGGCGTTGAAGACCTTCGCGGGACCGGCAACGCCCGATGCGACGTTGTGCGTGTAGCTCACGTAGACCGTTGCGCCATCCGGAATGGCCGACGAAGCGCTGCTCCGGGCGATGGTCGTGAACCCGGAGCCGTTCACTGCGAGCGTGTACTCGCTCGCGGCGAAGGTGGTCAGCGGACCCGTCTGCACCGCCGTGACGGTGACGGCCGTGTTGTTGTAGTTCTTCCACTTGAGCGCCACCGCAGTGGTGCCGTTCAGGACGACGGCGTCAGCCTCGGCGTTGGTCGGGTTGCCCGAGTAGCCGGGGATGTTGCCGTACAGCAGACCCATGTCCGTCGAGCCCTGGACGTTGTGGATACCACGGAGCGCGTTGATGCCACCACCGCAGCGACCCATGTTGCCGAGGATCGACTGCAGGACCGCGAACATCTTCACGTTCTGCGACCCGTAGGAGTGCTGGGTGATGCCCATCGCGTACATGATGGTCGTCGACCGGAAGTTCGCATCCGTGGGCTGGTGGATGATCGTCGACGGCGCGCCGGTGGAGTAGCTCGCCGGCCGGGAGTTCTGGATCAGCGCGTCAGCCACAAGCGCGATGTCCGACTCGTTGCACGCGCAGATGTCCGCGGCGACGGTCGTCGTGTAGTGGTTCACGTGGTCCCAGAGGCGGTTGTACACGGTGCGCACGCCGGTGGCGTTCGCCGTCGCGGCCTTCTGAGGGAAGCCCGTGATCGTCGTGCCGTCAGGGGCGATACCCGTGGAGGCACCCGAAGTGCCGACAACCCGCTCGCGGACGTAGTCGGAGTCGTCCGTCTTCAGGACGAACCGAGCGTCCGTGTACTTCGAGCAGTTGGCACCGCCGGTAACGGTCGTGCTTGCAGCGGACGCGTTGCCGTCCGTGTTGAAGTTGGCACCGGGACCGGCCTGGTTCAGGTAAGCCCAGTAGTTCGACACCAGGTCAGCGGGGATCGGATCGCCGTTGGCGTACGTCGGCGACGCCGCGGCCATCTTCTCCATGATGTAGCGCATAACCGCGTTGCCGAAGGCGATGTCGGTACCCGGGCGGATGCGGACGTAGTTCTCGTCGCCCGCCTGCAGGGCCGTGCGGTTCTTGCGGGGGTCGATGACCATCAGACGGGCGGGCTGCTTGTTGTAGCGCGCGTCCGTCGACGGGAAGAACTGCTTCGGGAACCGCGCGCGGTTGATGTGCGCGATCGAAGCGGGGTGGTTCTCGACGGGGTTAGCGCCCCATACGAGCACCAGCGTGGCATTCGCGATGTCCGTCCAGCTGTTGGTCATCGCGCCTCGTCCGAATGCGGCCGCCAGACCGGCGACCGTGGCGCTGTGTCATATACGCGCCTGGTGTTCGACGTTCGAGGTGCCGAAGTTCGCGATGATCTTGCGGTAGATGTAGTTCGACTCGTTGTTCATGTGCGAGGAGCCGAAGAACGCCACCGACTTGCTGTTGTACTTGCCGTTGGCCGGATCCCAGAAGCGGGTGTCCTGCTCGCGGTAGTACTTCAGGCCCTGGTGCGAGGCGTCGGTGGCGGCATCGCCCTCGACGATCTCCTTCAGCGCCGTGTTGAGGTCGATGGCGCTCCAGTTGTTGTTGCCGAGTCGCTTGTACGCGACCTCAGTGTTGGCGCCGTCGAACGCGAAGATGTTGTCCGTCGCGCCGTTCATGTTCGGGACCGGGTGCGGACCCTCCCAGGCGCCGATGCGGCGAGAGTTGGTGACGAGCTGCCACGTACCCGCGCCCTTGGAGCAAAGGCCACCGCTGTTGAACGGCGACTCAAAGTCGCCGTACATGTCGATGACCTTGCCAAGCGTCGGCGAGCCCGCGCGCTTGTCGACCACGACGCGCTGCCCGCAGCTCGCAGAGCAGTACGGACACGTCGTGGACGTGATTTGGTAGTTGGTTGGATCGCCTTCGTATGCGAGCGCCTTCTCGGCGTCGAATGCGAAGTCGAGGCCGCAACCGACCACCGCGCCGGCAGCGGCGGCTGTCTTGAGGAAGTCCCGTCTCGAGACTCCTCGCGCCCCCTGCCCGGTGTCTTTAGTTGCCATACCTCGTTCCTCTCATCTGGTTTGGCAGAGTCGTGCAAGCCTTGATAGCTCCCGTCCCCTCCTGGGACCGAGATCGCGTCTGGCCCTACTGGTCCTCCTTCCGAGAAGCGCGCGTCTGCGGGAGCGCAAAAACAAAGAACCGGCGCAGGTGACAGCCTCTGGCTGTGTCTCTGCGACCGGTTCGTGAACCCATATCTGCGGTACTCCCTTACCCTTGGAAACGAGACAACGCGAACGGCCCCGTTTGCCGGCGGGGTCGCCCTATCTCAGGTCTCCTTTCCAAGTGGGGAGGCGCCGCCGTTTCCCGCGACACCCTGATCGGCCCGGCGACCTTGGCTTTCGCTGTAGGTCAGAGGGGCTCGGAGACTGCTGGTATCGGTAGTTCAATCAAAGTCCGTCCGACGCGGCCGTCGGGCGTTGGCAAGGCTTGTAACAGTAGTTACAAGAATGCTGCTGTAGCGTATCCCACGTGCGTGAGAGCTGTCAAATGTTCAGAGGCCTATGAACGTGCCTGTCGGCGCACGAACTCGGCGAGGAACTCGTCGACTGAGATGACGCGTACCTCGACGAGGGCTCCGAGCCTTCTGAGCTCGGGATCCACGGCGCCAAGACCCTTGGTGCGTGCCGCCATCGAGAGCAGGATTCCGGTGCGCTCGTCGACCTCGAGGCGCTCCATCATCGCGCGGACCTCGGACTCCGAGTGGACCTCGCCGCGGATCATCTCGCCGAGGTCGATGCCGTCGATGACGCGGCCCTCGTACAGACCGTGGTCTTCCTCGGGGCACGTCAGCCGCAGCCGGCGCCGCTCGCTGACCGCCTTCAGCTCGCCCGTCGCGGAGAGCGCGTCGACGAACTCGGGCGTCACGACCACATACGCCTTCCTGAACGCGAACGGAAGGAAGAGCAGGAGGAGCGGCAGCAGGCACCACGCCCAACCGAGCGGCGACGACGGAGCCTTGATCGCGGGCGGTGCCGCGACGGGCCAACCCCACACCTGGACCTGGTTGTTCTCGCGGTCGCTCACGTAGATGCGGCCGCGCTGGTCGATCGTGACGTCGTTGGGGTAGCTGAACTGACCCGGGCCGAAGCCCTGGGTACCGAACTGCGCCAAGCGCTTGCCCGCCAGGTTGTAGATGTCGACCGAGTGCGCGACGGCATCCACGACGTAGAGACGCTGCTTGTCGTCGATGGCGACGCCGCGCGGTACGCCGGACGTGTCGATGAAGTACTTGAACTCGCCTGTGGGCGAGAAGACCTGGATACGCCGGTTGTCGCCGTCTGAAACGAAGACACGTCCGTCCTTCGACACCGCGATCCCGTCCGGGAAGTAGAAGCCTCCGGGCGACTGCTCAAGGGACGTGGCCTGTACGGTCGTGCCCACGGTCGCCGTCCGGCTCCCGTCCGCCGAGACGAACTGGATGCGGTGCTTGTCCGAGAAACCCACGTCGGTGGCGCGCAGTGCGCCGTCGGCGGTGAAGGCCAGCGCGAGCGGGCCCCAACTGTAGTCCGGCTCGTTCTTGAGCTCGAAGCGCCGCTTGAACTTCCCGTTCATGTCGTAGACGAAGATCGCCCGGTTGCGGCGGTCGGACACGAACAGCTCCTCGCCCCTGATGGCGAGGTGCACGGGGTTTCTCAGCACGCCGTTGTCGGTCTTGTCGAACGAGAAGAGGTAGCGGCCCTGCGTGGTGAACGCCGCGATCTGGTGCTTGCCGAAGTCGACGACGAACACACGCCCCTCAGGTGAAACGACCACGCCCACAGGACGTTCCAGCTGGTTGGTCGGCTGTCCCGTGATCGAATACAGGTACTGCGGCGGCACGATGGGGGCGTCCGCGGTCGCGATCTTGACCGCCGGCATGCGGCGGTTCTGGATGTAGTAGTAGGTCAGGTAGCTGAGCAGGGCCAGCAGCGCGAGCAGGACGACCAGGAGGATGATGCGATTGCGACGCTGCCGGCGGGTCATGCGTGGCCTGCTCGGCGGGGTGGTCGGGCTCGTCACCGGGACTTCACTTGCCATCGGTCACCTGCTTCAGTCCGGCCTGCGCGTCTGCGTTCTGTGGCTCGATGACCATGACCCTCCTGTAGAACTTCTCGGCCCGTTCCTTGTCACCGGTCTGCTGGGCGAGCTTGCCCGCCAGAACGAGCGCCTCGACGTCCTCGGGCTCGAGCGCGACAGCGATACGCGCCTCGACAAGCGCTGCCGCAGGGTCGGTGGCTGCAAGCTTCTTCGCCTGCGCGAGTCTATCCTCGAACGGCCCGAGCTCTTCGAGTGCCTCGACCGGCTTGTCCACTCCCGGCGCGCTCTCGGCCGACCTCGAGAAGTGCTCGGCCGCGCCGGCACGGTCGCCGTCGGCGAGCAGCAGCTTGCCGTAGTCGTAGTTCGCCTCGGCCATCTTGGGGTCGAACAGGAGCGTGTTCTCGAGCTCCTCGCGGTACTTGTCGCCCACGCCGAGCTTCTGGTAGACGACCGCGAGCTGGTAGTGCGTGTCCGACGCATCACGGCGGATCGAGAGGGCCCGCTTGAAGCTGCTCGCGGCGTCTTCGTAGTTGCGCTGCTCCATCTGCGCGGTACCCAGGTAGAACAGCGCGATCTCGAGCTGCGGGTCGCGGCTCGCGTTGGGCAGCCCGCCGCGCAGGTCCACGACCTTCTGGAAGTAGCCCTGCCCGGTCGCGTACTGCTTCTGCTTCAGGGCGATGAACCCCAGGCCGGAGAGCGCGGGCGAGAAGTCCTTCTGTATCTTGAGCGCCGCCTTGTACTGCTCGGTGGCCGCATCGTCCTGCCCGGCCACCGCATACGCCTGCGCGAGCCGCATGCGCGCGTCCAAGTCGTTGGGCTTGGCGCGCACCTCGGCGCTGACCTGCGCGATCGCCCGTGCCGCCGGCGTCGAGGTCTTCTCGGCTTGGTTCTGTGCCCAGACGATGTAGCCGAGGAAGCCGCCGATCACGACGACCGCGACGACAACGACGGCAATCACTGCATCGAGCGGCCGCACGCGTTTGAGGTCGAGCACTCAGTGTCTCCTTGAAGGCGGGGAGCTGCCGGGCTCCCGCGGTCTAGACGTTGATGTCGGTGTGGCACTTCCGACACAGCGACGCCCCTGGGTACGGAGCGATCATCTCATTCTGATAGTTCACGGCGCCGTGGCACCCGTAGCACAGGTTGATGTCGTGACCGGCGTTGGGAAGCTCGACGCCGGCCGCCGCGTTGTGCGATGCCGCAGCAGCAGCAACCGAGAAGCCAATGTGGCAGTCGTCGCACGTGTAGGGCTTGCCGTCCTTCACGTACTTCGACTTCGCGACGCCGAAGTGGACGGCGTGCTCGGCGAAACCCTTGTTCTTGATCTCGGTCGCGGGCTTGCGCTTCATTTCCGGATGGCACGGCGTGCAATTGGGCTCGATGAGCTCGGCCTTGGCGACCTTGACGTGGTGGCACGCCTGGCACGACGCGCGATCGGTGTGGCAGACGTTGCAGTCCTCGGTGGTCACGCCCGGCGCCGGCCTGTGGTTCTCGATCCAACCGACCGGGTGCGGCATCGGTGTCTTGTGGCACCGGTTGCACGACGCCTGGTCGTGACACGAACCGCACGCGCCCTTCTGGTTGAGGTAGAGCTTGCCGTGACGCGTCTTCCACGTGGCCTTCTTGTGGTCATCGGGGATGACCGGCTTGTCCGGCGCGTTGGGGCTCTTGCTCCGCCCCTGGTGGCAGTCCACGCAGAACTCGGACTTGTGGCACATCGCGCAGTAGGCGGGGTCTACGTTCGCGAGCAGCTTGTGGTCACCCTTGATGAACTTCTTGGTGTGGTTCGCGGGCATGAGCTCGAAGTCCTTGGGGTGGCACTTGTAGCAGTCGTCGCCAGCGACGAGGCCCTGCCCCTGGTGGTTCAGCCCGTGACAGCGGTAGCACGACTGCATGTCCGGCACGGACGGACCCTTCGCCGAGTGCCCGAACTTGGGGTGGCACGCGGTGCAGTCGTAGTCGCGCATGAGGTGCGCGGCGTGCGCGAAGATGAGGCGGCCGGGAACGATCGCGTCGAGATCGGGGTGGCAGTACACGCACTGCGACATCGACGTCGGGCCCGTCGGATAGATCTTGACGGACGGGTCGCGCGGACGGTCGCGGATCATCGACTGGTAGGCGTCGGGAAGCGGCTCGATCTCGACCTGCTTCTCGGCGTGACACGGGTTGCAGTCCTTCGACGCCGTATGACACATCATGCAGTCGTTGACACCCGTCTTCGCCGCCACGTCCGCGTGGGGCTTGCCCGCGAACTCCTTGATCGGCTGGTGGTCCTTGGGGACGAGGTCGAACGAGCTGGTGTGGCAGTCCTCGCACTTCGAGGTCGCGAGCTCGCCGCGCGGCCCGTGCTGGATGCCGTGACACGCGAAGCAGACCTCCATCGGCACCGATTCGGTCGTGCCGGCCTTGTGGGGCATGCGCGAGTGACAGCCGTCGCACGACACCATGAGGTGGTTGCCGTGGCTGAACTTGAGCCCAGGCTTGTTGACCGTCGACAGGTCGAGGTGGCACGGCGCGCACTGCTGCGAGTCGACCGGCTGCGCCACGTCGATGACGGGCGCGGTCGGCTCGGTGCTGACTTCTTCGGCCACTCCGACGCGCGCGGAAACAAGCAGGAAGGCGGCCGCGATGAATACCGCGGCCACCCCCCAGAGCTGTATGCGCGAACTGTAGTGCGCGCGCTTCACGACGTCGTCGAACTCCTCGCTACTGGCTCTCCTTGCCGCCGATCATCCCTTGGATGCTCGAGATGAACTGCAGCACCGGGTTCTCTTCCTGCGCCTTGCCCTTCTGGTGGATCAGCTGTCCTGCAGCCGCCGCGAACTTCTCGGTCGAGCCCTTGTGGCAGCCGGGCTGGCCGCACGTCTCGCCGAGGTTCGTCGGGTAGACCGAGGACTTGGGGTCGCTCTTGGGCAGGATCAGGTGCGCCTCGTGGCACTGCCAGCAAGCGGGCGCGTCAGGCGCGCCCTTCTTGTAGGCGCGGCCGTGGTAGTAGTCGTTGTAGGTCGAGTAGTCGGTGCCGTGCTGCTTGCAGCGGGCGCACGTGCGGTACGCCGAGGCGTGCATCGCGGCGCTGGCCTCTTCGGTGTCGAGGCGGTAGATGTAGTGGCCTCCGTGGCACGAGCCGCACGTCGCCGACTCCCAGTTGCTCTGGTTGATCTGCTCGGCGTGGGTCGACTGGTTGTACTCGGCGACCGGCTGCGACAGGTTGGGCTCCTTGAGCGTCTGGTGGCAGGTGCCGCACTGCAGACCGGCGTTCACGTTCCAGAGCGGCGTGGCCGCCTTCTGGTCGTCGTAGCGGTAGTCGGGATGGCACTGCTGGCAGGTCAGCTCGGCGTGGGCGGTCATGTCGAGGCCCGAGACCTGGAACGACTGGGTGCCGCCGCCGATGGTCTTGAGGAGCGTCGCGTTCGCGTGGCACGCGAGACATCCTGACTTGGGCCCGCTGTCCTCACCCGGATCGTACGCCCAGCCCTTCTCGGGCTCCCACTTGACGCCCTTCTGCTCGTGGCAGTCGACACACTCGGCGGGCTTGTGGCACATCGAGCAGTCCTTGCTCGGAACCTTGCCCTTCTCGACGTGGCCCGTGCTCTCCCACTGCGGCTCGTTGCCGTAGGGGCAGCTCATCTGCCAGCGCGGCGTCTTGTGGCAGTCCTGGCACGCGTCGGCGGCGATGATGCCCTTGGGTCCGTGGCGCAGACCGTGGCAGTTGAAGCAGCCCTTCATCTGCGGGAGCTCCGTGCCCGACTTGCGGTGCGGGAACCGGGTGTGGCAGTCGCTGCACTGCAACAGGATGTGATAGGCGTGGCTGAAGTTGATCGATGAGGCGTAGTTCTTGGTGTTCGCGATGTTCGCGTGGCACAGTGCCGTGCACTCCGCCTCGTAGACCGGCGAGTTCGCCAGCTGCTGGATGACGTCGGATACCGACGTCTGCGGTGCTTCCTGATCGGCGGCGAACGCCGCCGACGCCAGCGCGACGGTGAGCGCGAACACCGCGACCACGAGTGTCCGTGCTACCAGTTTGCCGGTCCTTCTCTTCATGGTGAGGGACATGCTCTGCTTCCCCTTCTCCCCTCGGAGCGCACGCGCCTCCGAAACCCTTACGACTCGCCTCTACGGAACACCTGCGTCACTTGGTAGAACACGTTGCTGATCGCTTGTCTGGCAGAGTTGGCGATCGCAACGACCGGATTGGATTCGACCGTCTCGGCCTTTCGGTGGACGAGTACGGCATAACCCGTGTAGTCCTCGTTGACGTCCTTGTGGCACTGGCCACACGTGTCGACGAGGTTCACTTCGTTCGTCCAGGACCGGCGGTCGCTGGACGGAAGAACCATGTGGGTGTCGTGGCACTGCCAGCACGCAGGCGCGTCGGACGCGCCACGCTGGTAGGCAGCACCGTGGTAGTAGTCCGCGTAGTTGTACGCCGCCTTCTCGTGGCAGTCGCCGCACATCTCGAGACCGCTCGCGTGGAGCGCCGCCTGGGCGGCGGTGTCTTCCTTGCTCGGGATCGCGTGGCCGCCGTGGCAGTCGCCGCATAGCGGGCGCGGCTTGCCCGGCGCGCTCGAGTCCGGCGCGCCCGCGGTCGAGGTCTCGCCGGGCCGTCCGGCCGGTGAGTGCGCCCCGTTCGCGTACGCGCTGAACGCGTCCTTGTGGCAGTTCTTGCACGCCAGCTTGGCGACCGCGCGCCACTCGTCGCCGTTCTGCACGATCGTGTCGTGCGGCGTCTTGTAGGCGAAGTCGACGTGGCAGCCGGTGCAGGGCACGTCCTTGTGTGCCGAGGTCTCAAGCAGCGCCGAGTCGACCCACAGGCTCACGGTCTGTCCGTCGATGATGCGCACGAGGTCCTTGTCGGCGTGGCAGACCAGACAGCCGGACTTGCCCGCGGTGGGCAGCGTCCAGTCCAGGTCCCAGGTCTGCGAAGCGCTGACCGAAGCGGTCGCCGGCTTCGAGGACTTCGCCGCGCCCAGCGCCGACGCCGGGGCGAGGAGCGCCACGGCGAGGACGGCGACGGCTATGAGGTGCGTGCGGCGCATGATCGGGCCGAGTCCCTCTTCCCTATCCGTGGTCCACCGACGGGACCGCTGGGGTCTCGTCGTAGCCAAGTTCGACGTGATGGTGCTCTTCTTCCTTCTTCTCAACGAAACTCAGGCCGAAGAAGTCGAGGAAGGCCGGGAAGTCCTCGGTGACCGAGAGATACACGTGGATGGTCGTGAGAATGATGAAGAGCCAGTTGATGATGTAGTGGATCGTGCGCGCGTACCAGCCCGAAAGGTCGGTGGAACCGAGCCAGGGGCCGGCCCACCAGCCGAGCAACAGGTCGCGCGGAGTGATGCCCGCGTGGCCGAACAACGTGAGCTGACCGGTGAACGGGATCACGAAGGTCAGCAGCATCAGTCCGGTGATGGCCTGCGCGATGAGCAGCGGCACGAAGACGATGTAGGTGCCCTTCTGCATGACGTTGTACTTGCCGAGGTGCGGCTTGGAGGGCTTCACGAAGATGTAGTAGAGGATGACCTTGGGCGCCGTGGTGATGTCGCGCTTGGTGATCGCGAACTCGCGATAGTCTCGGCGGCGGGACGCGAAGGCGTACCAGAGCCGGGCGATCAGGTTCACGACGACGATGATCATCGCGATGTAGTGGACCCACCGCATGAAGGTCCGCCCACCGTCGAAGAACGGGAAGCGGATGTACATGCCGGAGATAGCGAGCGCGATCATCGCGGCCACGTGCTGGAAGTGCATGATCTTGGGTGCCGCAGGAATGGGCCCGCCCTCGTGATGCGGCCACTCCCAGCCGACGAAGCGCCTCTTGGCGCGACCGGTGAGGATGTTGCCGAGGAAGTGGCCACAGAGCGCGACGACGATCACCGCGTACAGCAGCGTGAACACCACGTCGAGCCACACGTTGAGCTGCGTCAGTCCGATCAACTGACACCCCCTACTCCCTTATGGAAACCGTTGCTGGTCATGTGCTGCCGAGCAGCCCGGGGGCATCGCGATTCTCCGCAGGCGAACGCCGGACGCGTGCGGCATGCCCGCGAGCTTGTAACAGCAGTTACACGCATACTAGGAGCGTGGTCGGGGGGTGTCAACGAACGGCGAGGCACCCTCTCACACGTCCTCGATGACGGCGCGGGCCGCGATCTGGATACCCGCCGCCTCCAGATAGCCGCCGGCGCGGTCCTCGTCGGCGAGCTCGAGGCGAAGCGCGATGCCGCATCTGGCCGACACCGTCGGCGGCGCCGGGACCGGCGTGACGTCGATGCCGAGGTCGAGCAGGAGCGCCTCGGCGTCGAGCGCGTCGTGCGTGGACGCGAACCCGAGCACCGCGAACGGCCGAGGCTCGCGGCTCACGACCGCTCCCGCGCCAGGGTCGCGAGCGCCTCGAGCGCGAGGTCGACGTGCGCCTCGGTGGTGCCGTAGCCGACGCCGAAGCGCAGCGCGCCGGTCTCGAGGGTGCCGACGGTCCGGTGCGCCCACGGCGCGCAGTGCATGCCCGCGCGGGTGGCGATCCCCCAGCGCTGGTCGAGCGCGAAGGCGAGACGGTCGGCGTCGATGCGGTCGTGCACGACCGAGAGTACCGGCACGCGCTCCTCGCCGGGCTCGGGACCGAGCACGCGGTAGCCGCCGATCGACAGAACGCCCTGGTGGAGCCTGCGGACGAGCCGCCGCTCCTCGGCGCGGATCGCAGGGCCGTTCTCGGCGAGGAAGCGAGCGGCCGCGCCGAGTCCCGCGATGCCGGGGGTGTTGGGGGTGCCCGATTCGTAGCGGTCGGGGCGCACGGCGGGTTGCTCGGCGTCTCCGGAGGAACCGCCGCCGGTGCCGCCGGTGACGAGCGGGTCGGGCGAGCAGTCCGGCGCGAGGTAGAGCACGCCGATGCCCTGCGGGCCGAGCAGCCCCTTGTGGCCGGAGCACGCCCAGGCGTCGGCACCCAGGGTCGAGAGGTCGACGTCGAGGTGACCGCCGGCCTGCGCGCCGTCGACCAGCAGCAGGGCGCCGGCGTCGTGCGCGACGTCGGCGAGATCGGCGACGGGCTGGATCGCGCCGGTGAGGTTGCTCGCGTGCTGACAGACGACCGCGCGCGTGGGCGCGAGGCGGACCGCGGCCTCGACCTCGTCAGCGTCCATGGTGCCCGACGCATCGGCGTTCACGACGACGACCTCGACGCCGCGCTTCGCGAGCACGTTGAGCGGACGGGCGACCGCGTTGTGCTCGGTCGAGCACGTGACGACGCGGTCGCCGTGGCGCAAGAGGCCGTGGAGCACCAGGTTCATCGCTTCGGTGCAGCCCGGCTGGAAGAGCAGGTCGCGGGTGTCGGGCACGCCCAGCAGTGAAGCGACCGCGCCGCGCGACTCGTGGATGAGCCGCGAGGTCGCCATCGCGAGGCGGTACGCGCCGCGACCGGGGTTGCCCCCGTAGACGGTGAGCGCGTCGTGAACCGCCGAGACGACCTCGGGTGGCTTGGGCCACGAGGTCGCCGCGTGATCGAGGTAGACGGTGGGGTTCTCGGCCATGGGTCAGGCGTGCCCTCCGCCGTGCATCATCTCGACGGCGTGTTCGAGCTGCGGCGCGATGAAGCCGAACGCCTCGCGGGCGGCCTTCTCGGAACCGGGCACGTTGATGATGAGCGTGGTGCCGCGCTGGGCAGCGACGGCACGGGAGAGCGAGGCGCGCGCGGTGACCTTGAACGACTCGGCGCGGATGTACTCGGCGATGCCGGGGACGGGGCGGTCGGCGATCGCGAGGGTCGCCTCGGGGGCGACGTCACGCAGCGAAAGGCCTGTCCCGCCGCAGGTCACGACGATGTCGGCGCCATCGGAGTCCGCCATCTCGCAGAGCAGCGCCGAGATGCGCTCGAGGTCGTCGGGGGTGACCTGGTAGGCGACGACCCGCCAGCCGCGCTCCTGCGCCAGCTCGACGAGTGCCGCGCCGGCGGTGTCCTCGGCCTCGCCGCGCGACCGCGTGTCAGAGCAGGTCAGCACGCCGATCTTGAGCTCGGCCACCGGCCGTCACTCCCCTTCAGCGGCCGGCGCGACCTTGGCGCACTCGGCTGCGGCGCGGGCCTCGGCCTCGCGCTCGCGCTCGAACTCGGCGATCGCCTCGGCCGGGGTGCGGTCGCACGTTCCGTCGCCCAGCGAGACGACCTCGACCCGGTCGCCCACGTTCACGTCACCGGGCTCGCGCACGACCGCGAAGATGCCCTCGCGCGGCATGACGCAGTCGCCGGCCTGGAAGTAGATCGCGCACTTTGTGTGGCAGACCTTGCCGATCTGGCTGATCTCGATGACGGCGTCGTCGCCCACGCGCAGCACGCTGCCGATGGGCAGGGTCATCAGGTCGATGCCGGTGGTGGTGATGTTCTCGGCGAAGTCGCCGGCGCCGACGTCGAGGCCCTTGGCGACCATCGAATCGATCGACTCCTGCGCGAGCAGCGAGACCTGGCGGTGCCAGTCCCCCGCGTGCGCGTCGCCCACGAAGCCGCGGTCGAACTCGAGCGTGCCCGACTCGCCCGGCGTCTTGCGGACGGTCTTCTTCGCCGAGAGGTTGACCGAGGTGACGGTGCCGGACGCGGGCAGGGCGGTGCTGTCGTTGGTCATTCGGGGTTCTCCTCGCGGGTCCACAGGCCGGACTTCCCGCCTTCCTTGCGCAGGAGCATGACGTCGGTGACGACCATGCCGCGGTCGACGGCCTTGCACATATCGTACAGGGTGAGGCCCGCCACGGCGGCAGCCGTCAGGGCCTCCATCTCGATGCCGGTCTTGCCGTCGGTCTCGACGGTGGCGGTGATGCGGATGCCGGTACGCTCGCCCCGCTCGGCGGTCAGGTCGACGGCCGCGTGGGTGATGGGGAGCGGGTGGCACATCGGAATCAGGTCGCTCGTGCGCTTGGCGGCGGTGATGCCGGCGATGCGCGCGGTCGCGAGCACATCGCCCTTGGGCGCCTGCCCCGCGACGATCATGTCGAGCGTGGCGGGCGCCATCTCGATGAACGCCCCGGCGACAGCGACGCGGTGCGTCACGGCCTTGCCCGCGACGTCGACCATGCGCGCCGCGCCGGACTCGTCGAGGTGCGTGAGCTCGGGCGCGGCGCCCTGGGGCGCGTCGGCGCCGGGTGCGTGGTTCTCGGCGGGCACGGGTCAGCCTCCGATCTGGGACATGCGTCGTTCGGTACCCACCCGCATGTTGTGGCTTTCGGGCTTGTCGCTCAAGGCCTGGCCGATGAGCGCGCGCACGTCGTCGTCGGTCCCCGTACGCAGGACGGTGCGCACGTCGAGCTCGTGGTCCGAGAACAGGCACGGGCGCAGGCGGCCGTCGGCGGTCAGGCGCAGGCGGTTGCACTCGCCGCAGAAGTGGTGCGAGAGCGGCGAGATCACGCCGATGGTGCCCTGCGCACCGGGAAGGCGGTAGTAGCGGGCGGGGCCCCAGCCTCCGGGCGCGTCGTCCTTCTCGACCGGCGCGAGCTCGCCGAGCCCGGCTTCGGCGGCCGCGGCGTCGATCAGCTCGATGACCTCGTCGGAGGGCACCGTGTCCTCGCGGGTCCAGCCGTCCATGTCGACGGAGTCGGAATGGCAGCCGCCACCAGCCTCGACCTCGCCCACCGGCATGTACTCGATGAAGCGCACGTGCAGCGGGCGGTCGAGCGTGAGCTTCGCGAAGCCGAGCAGGTCCTGGTGGAGAGAGCGCACCACCACGACGTTGAGCTTGACGGGGTGGAATCCGACGGCGAACGCGGCGTCGATGCCGGCGAGCGCGTCCTCGAGCTTGCCGCCGCGGGTGATGCGCGCGTAGACCTCGGGGTCGAGCGAGTCGAGCGAGATGTTGACGCGCTCGAGCCCGGCCTCGCGCAGCTCCATCGCGTACTTGGGCAGCAGCGTCGCGTTGGTGGTCAGCGCAATGGACTGCAGCTCGGTCATCGAGCGCAGGCGGCGGACGTGCTGCACGATGCCGTTGCGGACCAGGGGCTCGCCGCCGGTGAGCCGGATCTTCGAGATGCCCTCGTCGACGGCGATCCGCGCGAAGCGCTCGATCTCCTCGAAGGTCAGCATCTCGTCGTGCGGCTTCCACGCGACGCCGTCGGGCGGCATGCAGTAGACGCAGCGCAGGTTGCAGCGGTCGGTGACGCTGATGCGCAGGTAGTCGATTCGGCGGCCGTGGCTGTCGGTGGCCATCAGGCCTCGCCTCCGGACGCGGTGGCGGCGGACAGGTAGCGATCGCAGATCAGGTCCGCGACCTCGGACGCCGCGTCGAGACCGAATGCGGGGACTCCCTCAAGGGCGAGCTCGGGCATGTCGGTGACCAGCGCGATCAGCTCGTCGGGGGCCGAGAGGAGCTCCTCGCTGCGAGCGCGCCGCGCGACCTCTATGCGGGTGGTCGCCTCGCGCTTGAAGCCCTCGGTCAGCAGGATGTGCGCGCCCGAGTCGCCCGCGATGCGCGCGAGTTCGGGGAGGGTGTACTCGCGCTCGACCCGAGTGATGAGCGAGAACTTGTCGGGCGAGGACACCATCGTCGTCACCGCGCCGGCCCGGGCGTGGCGCCACGAGTCCTTGCCGGGGACGTCGATCTCGTAGTCGTGGACGTGGTGCTTCACGGTCGCGACGCTGATGCCGCGATCGGAGAGCTCTCGTATGAGCTTCTCGAGGAACGTGGTCTTGCCGGAGTCCCCCTTGCCCACGATGGACACGACGGGGATCGCGGTGGTGCTGTTCTCGGACAAGGTGCCGGCCTTTCCGGAGCGGACGGGGCGGCTAGAAGCAGCCGAGGTCGCAGTTGTGGACGCGGATGCCCGCCATGTCGGCGGCGGCACCGGCGACCTTGTAGGGGACGCCGGTGTCCTCGGCGTACTTGCGCAGGACGGGGCAGGTGACCTTTCCCTCAACGGCCTTGGCCTTGATGGCGTCCATCATCTCGTCGGTGACCTGGGCGGTCCAGCGCGGGTCGAGTTCCTTGGGCCCCTTGTCGCTCACGGCGTACCTTCTTCCATGTCGAGTCGGACACAGCGCACCTCAGTACCGGCCTCGAAGGTGCCTTCGCCTTCCGGCAGCACCACGAAGCAGTTGCCGCGGTGAGCGGCGGTCAGGAGCGCTGATGACTGGCTGTACGGCAGCGAGGCCAGGTAGCCGTCGCCCGACGGGTCGGGGGCGACCTCACCTCGGAGGTAGTAGCGTCGGTCCTGCTTCTTCTTCACGTCGTGCGAGAGTCGTGCCACGGTGATCGGCCGGTCGATAGCTGAACGTCCCTGCATGAGCAGGAGCGACGGCCGGACGAAGATCTCGAAGCCCACGTAGGTGCTCGTCGGGTTGCCCGGCAGGCCGAAGAAGGGCACCCCGCGGATCGACCCGAGCGTCTGCGGGTTGCCCGGGCGCATCTTCACCTTGCAGAACGCCAGTTCGCCCAGCTCCTCGAGCACCGGCTTCACGTAGTCGAAGTCGCCGACCGAGACGCCGCCGCTCGTGACGATGAAGTCGGTCTCGGCGGCGGCGCGCTCGAACGCCTCGCGGGTGGCGGCGGGCTCGTCGGGCACGATGTCGTAGCGCACCGGGATCCCCCCGGCCGAGATGACCTGCGCGGCGATCGAGTAGCTGTTCGAGTTGCGGATCTTGCCGGGGCCCGGCTTCTCGGCGACCTCGACCAGCTCGCTGCCGGTCGAGAGCACGGCCACGCGCGGGCGCCGGTAGACCGGCACCGTCGCGTGTCCCGTCGCCGCGAGCAGCCCGATCGCCGCCGGCCCGAGGACCTCACCCGCCGAGACGACCACGTCGCCGGCGAGCACCTCCTCGCCGCGGCGGCGGATGTGCTCGCCGAGGCGCGGCTCGAGCTCGAACGCGACGGTCGAGCCGATGCCGCCGTCGCCCTCGAGGGGGTGCGTGCGCTCGACCATCACGACGCTGTCGGCGCCGGCGGGCACCGCCGCGCCGGTCATGATGCGCGCGGCCTGACCGGGCCCGACCTCGATGCCGGCGACGTCGTCGCCCGCGCCGATGTGCGCGATCACGGCGAGCGGGAGGGGCGCGTCGGCGCTTGCGCCGGCGAGATCGGCGGCGCGCACCGCGAAGCCGTCCATCGCGGAGTTGTCGAACGGCGCGACGTCGATATCGCTGCGAGCGTCCTGTGCGAGCACGCGCCCCAGGGCGTCGAGCAGCGCGACCTCCTCGGCAGGCATGCGGCGCACGCGCTCGAAGACGAGCTCGCGAGCTTCCTCGACGGTCATGACGCTGACGTTCTCGGCCACTGGGGGCCTCCTACTCGGAATCTGCGGCGGGCGCGAGGACCCGCTCGGGATGCGTGTAGACGGTGAGCTTGCCGCCGCGTGCGTAGCCGACGAGCGTGATGCCGAGCTCGGCGCCGATCTGGGCGGCGAGGTCGGTGACGGCCGAGCGGGACGCGACGAGCGGGACGCGGGCCTTGGCGGCCTTGATCGCCATCTCGTAGGAGATGCGGCCGGTCGAGATCAGGACGGCGTCGTCGGTCGGGATGCGGTCGAGCCACGCGCGGCCCAGGAGCTTGTCGAGCGCGTTGTGCCGGCCCACGTCCTCGCGCACGAGCGCGAGCGACGAGCCGCGCGCCAGGCCGCACGCGTGCATACCGCCGGTGTCTCGGTAGAGTGTCGCCTCGCGGGCCATCGCGCCGACCAGGTCGTAGAGGTCGTCGGCGCTGACTTCGACCCTGCCGGTGACCGGCTCGAGCCCGCGCGCGTGGCCGACGCTCTGGAACGTGACGCCCTTGCCGCAACCGCTCGTCAGGTACCGGGTGCGGTAGACGAGGTCGGTCGGCACGATCTCGGAGCTGTTCACCCACACGAATCCGCGCTTGGCGTCAACGTCCACCGAGCCGAGCGCCTCGCGGTCGCACAGCAGCCCCTCGGAGACCAGGAAGCCGACCGCGAGCTCTTCGAGGTTGTGCGGCGTCGCCTGGGTCGTCGCGACCTCGACGTCGTTGAGGTAGATCGTGACCGGGCGCTCGCTGGGCATGCCGCGGGGGCGGCGCGTCGCGACCTCGACGACCTCGAGCTTGACCTGGTCGCGCTCGCGGTGCCGGTCGTGGGCGTGCTGCTCCTCGGGCGTCTCGGCGACCTCGCGCGCCTCGGCAAGATCGGCGGGCGTGTTCACGTTGACGAGCGAGCGCAGCTCGGGGTCGACGGAGCGGAGCGCCTCGACGGGCACTTCGACCACGGTGACGGCCGGGAATATCGCCACGAGCCGGCGCCGGCCGGTCGCGAGCACCTCGCGCGCGGCCGGGAGGCAGGCGGCGACGCGGTACAGCGCGAGCAGCGGCTCCGGGCCCTTCTCGGAGACGGGGACGACGACGTCGCCTCCGTCGCGTGCGTCCCACAGCGCCCGGATGACGTCCGGCTCGAGGTGCGGCATGTCCGCCGCGACGGCGAGCACCCACTCGGTGGTGGCGTGCTGCATCGCAGTGGTGAGCCCGCCGAGCGGACCCTGGTATGCGACCTCGTCGGACACGACGCCCACGTGCGGCGGCAGCCCCGCCTGCGCGAGCGCCTCGGGCCGGTTGGTGACGACGAGCGTGGCCTCGCACAGCGCATCGACGGTGCCCGCGACGCGCGCGACGAGCGGCTCGCCGTCCACGTCGAGCAGGGTCTTGTCGACGCCCATGCGCACGGACCGGCCGCCCGCGAGGACGGCGGCGGTGACGGGCAGGCGTGTCTCGGCGTTGGGGTTCATGCTGGTGGCCGTGAGCCTTTCGCGGGGTGGCGAGGTGCGCTATGCGTCCAAGAACCGATTGTGCCACACGCGGACGGGGACGGCTGCCGCCGCGGCCGGAGCGCGCTTCGGACGCCGAGACGATACGGCCCGACTCGCGGGAGCCGGGCCGTTGAGGTACGCGAGTCCGGGGCTACTTGCCGAGCATCACGGCGTCGGCCTTCACGATCGCGACGACGCTGTCGCCCACGGCGATGCCCATGTCCTCGAGCGCGTCCATGGTGATGACCGAGGTCACGAACTGGCCGCCGATGTCGATCTTCACCTGGGCCTCGACGACGCCCTCCTTGACGGCCACGACCGTGCCGGTGAGTTGGTTGCGAGCACTCAGCTTCATAACGTCTCCCTTTCTGCGAGCGAGCTTCTACAGGGGTTCTCCCCGCTCCAAAGGGCTCTCTATCCTGCGAGCGAGTCGCGCAGGTGCCGGGCGAACGCCTCGGCTGCACGCGTGTGCGTGCCCTTGGGCAGCACGATGAAGAACGGGCGGCGGATCGGGGCACCTGCCAGCTCGATCTCCGCGACCGTGCCCAGCGCCAGCGCCTTCTCGGCGACGAGACGCGACATCATCGCGACCCCCAGGCCGCCCTCGACGGCGCTCACGATCGCCTCGCCGGTGCCGAGCTCGACCACGGTGCGAAGCTCGTTGGGGTCGACTCCCAACTCGGCGAGGGCCTTCTCGCGGACGGCGCGGGTGCCGGAACCCGGCTCCCTCGACACCCAGTCGACCTCGGTCAGGTCCGTCACGGGCACGTTCCGGCGACCTGCCAGCGGGGAGCTGGGCGGACAGATCGTCACGAGCTCGTCGCTGCCGAGTTCTTCGAAGACCGCTCGTGCGCCCTTCACCCTCGACCCCGCGATGCCAACGTCCGCGGCCCCGCTCTCGACCGCCGAGACGACCTCGCCGGTATCGTGGACGGTGATGACGACGCGCACCTCGGGGTAGCACGCCAGGAAGCCCGCGAGGACCCGGGGCACCAGGTAGACGCCCGGCGTGGTGCTCGCGGCGATGCGCAGCGTGCCCGACACGGTGCCGGACAGTGCCGTGATGTCCTCGCGAGCGTGGTCGAGCTCGGCGAGCACGCGCTTGGCGTACGGCAGCAGCGCCTGCCCGGCCTCGGTCAGCTCGACGCGGCGGTAGCGCCGATCGAGCAGCGTGACGCCCAAGTCGGACTCGAGCCCCTGGATCTGCATGGTGACCGCGGGTTGCGAGATACCCAGCGTTCGGGCCGCCTCGGAGAACGAGCCTCGCTCGACGATGCTGAGGAACGTCTTGAGCTGTGCGATGTTCATGGTCGCTCCTCCGAGATTCAGCTTCGCTGTTCAGTGGATTCTACTCGATAACGCCCCGTTATCCTGCCGGCTCACCCCGATGGCGGGTATAGTCACCGAAGTGAGAATCATTCTCACCAAGTCACCCCCGCCGAGAGGCTCCACATGCCCGCCGAGAACCACCACCCCGTGCGTACCGCCGTGGCCCCGTACGCCGACGGACGCCTCACGCCGCAGCGCGCGGCGGTGGTCGAGGCGGCACAGGGCGCGGGTGGCGCGTTCACGGCCGAGCGGCTCGGCGATCTGCTGCGCGAGCGCGGCACCGTCGTGGGGACCGCGACGCTCTATCGGGCCCTCGCGGCGCTCGAAGCGAGCGGCTGGCTCGAGCGCGTCGGCGAACGCGGCGGCAGCGCGCTCTACGCGCGGTGCGACGCCGGCGGCGGGCACCACCACCACGTCGTGTGCGACGCCTGCGGGCGGGTCGAGGCGACGCCGTGCCCGGTCGCGAGCGGAGCGAACGCAGCCGCCGAGGCCGCGGGCTTCCGCGTGACGCGCCACGAGGTCACGCTCTACGGCCTGTGCGCCGCGTGCGCCGAAGCGGACCCCGGCCCCGCGGGTGCCGCCTCGGGGACGGAGGAGTAGCGCCGTGTCGCACATCCACATCCCCGACGGCGTCCTCCCCCTCTGGCTCTGGCTCTCCGGATGGGTCGTCGCACTGGTGCTCGTGGCGATCGCCGGACGCGCCGCGGAGCGCGCCGAGGTGCGCCGCAAGGTACCGCTGCTCGCCGTGGTGTCGGGGCTCATGCTCGTCGCGATGTCGAGCGAGGTCATCCCCATCGCCTACCACGTCAACCTCACCGTGGTCGCCGGCGTCCTGCTCGGCCCGCCGCTCTCGATCATCGCGGCCTTCATCGTCGAGGTGGTGCTCGCGATGCTCGGCCACGGTGGCGTCACCGTGCTGGGCCTCAACACGCTCATGATCTCCGCCGAGATGATCGCCGGGTGGGCGCTGTTCTCGGCGCTGATCGGGCTGATGGGACGAGACCGCGTGAGGTGGGCCGCGGCGATCTCGACGGTGCTCACGCTCGCGTTCACCACCACGCTGCTGGTGGGGATCGTCGCGCTGGCGGGCGGCGGCTCGGCCGCGAGCCGCGAGACCGGGGCGCTGAACCCGGCGACGATGACGTTCGCGAACCCGCTGTCGGGCGGCGTGTTCCGCGCGGGGCTGTTCTCGGGCGGCGAAGGCGGGCAGGCGGGCGCGACCGGCGCCAGCGCCACCGGAGAACAGCCGCCCCCGGACGCCTCGCTCTCGGTGAAGCGATTCGCGCTGGTGGTCTACACGCTGGGACCGATCGGGTGGCTCCTCGAGGCGCTCATCTCGGCGTGGATCCTGGGCTACATCGCCTCGGTCAGGCCGTCGCTCGTCTGGGAGGGCGCAGTGGCACACCGGGCGCTGCCGATGCCCGGGCACGGGACGGGGAAGGCCTGATGGACATCCGGGCGATCGACCGTTCAGCGATCGGCGACAAGGGCTGGCTGCATCGCGTCTCGCCGGCGGCCAAGCTCGTGGGCTTCGCGCTCGCGCTCGGGGCGGTCGTGGTGACGTGGAACCTGTTCGTGATCCTGGGCGTGCTGCTCGCGCTCGCGGCGGCGACGGTGTCGGCCCGCGTCGACCTGCGACTCGCCTTCGGGCTCGCGGCCTACCCCGCGATCTTCGCGCTCATCTTCGCAGTGGCCTCGGCGCCCGACGCCATGACCGGAGCCGTCATCGTGCTCAAGGCCGTCTCGGCGGGGCTGGCGGCGGTCACGGTGGTGCTGACCACGCCGTACCCGCAGGTTTTCGCGCCGCTGCAGCGGATCGTGCCGGGCGTGGTGGGCGACGCGATGCTCATGACGTACCGCTCGCTCTTCCTGCTGCTCGCGAAGTTCTCGGACCTGCTGCGCGCGGCGCGGCTGCGCGCCGGGCTGCGCGGGACGCATCCGCTGCGGACCGCCCGGCTCGCGACGCAGTCGCTGGGCGGGCTGCTGCTCTACTCGATCGATCTCGCCGAGCGCGAGTACGACGTGCTGCGCCTGCGCGGCTACTCCGGCCGCCTGCGCGCGCAGCTGCCGGCGAGCCGCTCGCGCGCGCTCGACGCGGCCTTGGTCGCCACCGCGCTCGCCGTGCTCGCCACGAGCGTCGCGTGGCGCGTGGGCTGGGTCGCGCTCAACCCCTACAGCTGGCTCGTCCCGCTCCCCGCCCTCGCGCTGCTGTGCGCGGCGGCGATCACCCGTTCCCTGCAGCCGGAGGATGCGTCATGACCCCGACCAGCCGACCCACACCCGCCGAGAACCCCGCGGGCGTCGCCGGGGCCGCCACGGCCTCGACCCCACGCGCCGCCGAGGAGGTCGCGCGGGTCAGCTGCGTGCGCCACTCCTACGAGGACGGCACGAGCGTCCACCTGTGCGGCATCGACTTCGTGGCGCTGCGCGGCACGCGCACCGTCCTGCTCGGCCCCAACGGGAGCGGCAAGACGACGCTGCTCTTCCACCTGCTCGGCCTGCTCAAGTCGCAGGAGGGCGAGGTGCGCGTCTTTGGCGTGGACCCGTCGGTCGAGTGGGAGCGCGTGCGAGCGCGCATCGGCGTCGTGCTGCAGAACGTCGACGAGCAGCTGCTCATGCCCACCGTCGCCGAGGACGTCGGCTTCTCCCCGCGCCAGTACGGCCTGCCTGAGGACGAGGTCGCGTCAAGGGTCGCCGCCGCGCTCGACCTGCTGGGCATCGCCTCGCTCGCCGACCGCGTGCCCCACGACCTGTCGGGGGGCGAGAAGCGCAAGGTCGCGCTCGCCGGCGCGCTGGTGATGGAGCCGGAGCTGCTCATCCTCGACGAGCCGTTCGAGGGGCTCGACCCGGCGGCGCGCGTGGGCCTGGTCGAGCTGATCGCGCGGCTGTGCCGAGAGCGGGGCGTCACCGTGGTGATGTCCACGCACGACATCGACTCGGTCAACGAGCTCGCCGACTACGCGTACGTCCTCAAGCCCGGCGGGGAGATCGCGCTGCGCGGGACGCCCGCCGAGGTGTTCGCGCAAGCAGAGCGGCTCTCGGCGAGCAACATCAAGCCGCCGGTGCTCGCCGAGCTGTTCGCGGCGCTGCGCGCGATGGCACCGGACGCGCCGGGGCCGGAGCTCTCGGTCGACGACGCGGCGGAGGCGCTGCTCGCGTGGAAGCGCGAAGGCGAGCGCGACTAGGGGATTGCGCGGCGCGCGCGGAGCACGCGCCTACTCGCGGGTGAGGCCGTAGGCCTTCTCCCACTTCACGATCCCGTCCTCGATCGTGCGCGTCCGCGCGTACTCCTGGGCGCGCGCGCCGATCGTCCGTCGCAGGTCGATGTCCTCGACCAGCCGCGAGACCGACTTGATCCAGTCCTTGCCGTTCGCTGCGAGGAAGCCGTTCTCACCGTGCTTGATGGACTTGAGGTACGGCTCGAGCTTGGAGGCGACCGACGGGATGCCCTGCATCGAGTACTCGACGAACTTCAGGTCGCTCTTCGCCCGGTTGAACGCCGTGTCGGTGAGCGGGATGAGGCCGATGTCGAAGCTCTCGAGCAGCTTGGGGTAGTTGCGGATGTCGCACGCCGCCAGCCGGTGCACGCGCTCGCCCTCGGTGATGTTGGCGAGCATCGATCCTCCGGCGATGGCGAACTCGACGTGCGGGTAGCGGTCGAGCATCTGCTGGACCACGTCGTCGAGGATGTGCAGGTCCTCGACGTGGCTCGAGCTGCCCGCCCAACCCAGGACCACGCGGTCTTCACGCTGCTCGTGCGGCTCGGGGTAGTCCCACCCGCTCGCCGGCAGCATGTTGGGCAGCACCTTCACGTTGGGGTTGAAGGTCCTGAGCCTGTTGGCGAGGTAGTGGGTCGTGGTGGTGATCATGGCGCACTCGCGCATGCACCCGACCGCGCCGGCGAGGATCTGCGGGTTGCCCCAGACGTTGTACGCCGGGTTGTTGCGGGCCACCGACCAGAGATCGTCGTCGAGCTCGTAGACGGTGAGCTTGCCCGCGGCGTTCGCCTGGCGGATCGCCTCGAGGAAGCGCGGGTCGTACTTGCGCTGGAAGACGATGACGTCGAAGCGCTCGATGTCTTCGAGCCGGAACTTGTCGTCCATGACCACGTCGTAGCCGAGCTTCTTGAGCTGCACGCCCGGCACGTAGGCGCGGTACCACGCGCACGCCCACCAGTCGTCGATGACGAACAGGACGCTGCGGTTGCCCGTCGTCGCCATCAGTCGAAGTCGACCTTCGCCTTGACGAGGGCTGCCATCTCGGCGCCCCACGCACGGGCGCCGGCGAGGTCCTCGGGCGACGGCTTGTACTTGCACGTGAAGTCGGACATGGGCAGCTCGAACCCGATCTCCTCGAGGCGCGCCTGCATCTGCTTGGTCGCTCCGCTCGACCACCCGTAGCTGCCGAAGACGCCGGCGAGCTTGTTCTTGGGCTTCAGGCCCGAGATGTACTGCAGATAGCCGGCGACGCGGTAGAGCATGCCGTGGTGCAGCGTCGGGCTGCCCAGGAGCAGGGCGCGACTGTTGAGCAGGTGGCGCGTGATCCCCGCCTGGCTGCTCTCGGCGAGGTCGAAGAGGTGGACGTCGGTGCCGCACTCGCTCGCGCCGTCGGCGATCTCGCGGGCGAGGATGTCGGTCGAGCCCCACATGGTGGAGTAGACGACGACGAGCTTGTCCTCGGTCTCGCCGGCGGTGTAGCGGTCGTAGATGTCGATCGCCGTGGGAACCGTGTCGCGGCGCCAGACCACGCCGTGAGACGGGGCGATGGTGTCGCACGTCCAGCCCAGCTCGGCGATCTTTGAGACGGCCTTGCCCACCTGCGTGCCCAGCGGCATGAGGATGTTGGCGTAGTAGGCGATCAGCTCCTCGACCGCGAGGTCGAGCCCGACCTCGTCGGCGAAGCGCTCGGAACTCGCGAGGTGCTGGCCGAACGCGTCGTTGCACATGAGCGTGCAGGACTCGGGGCAGAACGTGAACATGGAGTCGGGCCAGTGGACCATGGGCATGGGCAGGAACTTGAGCGTCTTGCCGCCCAGATCGATCGAGTCGTCGGCGCCGACGGGGTCGATCTGCAGGTCGGGGCCGTGGTACTCGGCGATGCCGCGAACGCCGCCGGCACTCGCGACGACCTTGGCCTGCGGGATCGCGTTCATCGCAAGGCGCAGGCCGCTGTTGTGGTCGGGCTCGATGTGGTTGACCACGATGTAGTCGATCTTCTCGAGCGGAACGACCTCTTTGATGCGCTCGAGCATCTCGGGCACGAACGGCGTCTTCACCGTGTCGATCAGCGCGATCTTCTCGGCGCCGATGACCAGGTAGGCGTTGTAGGTGGTGCCGTTAGGCGTCTCGTAGCCGTGGAAGTCGCGGAGGTTCCAGTCGATGGCGCCAACCCAGTGGATGCCGTCGGATACCTTGACTGCCTGCATGATCGCGGTCCTTTCCTGTGTGCTCCGGTGCCCAGAAACGAAGCATAGCCCAACCCGACCCGCTCCTGATTGATGCCCGACAAGCCCCGCCGAGAAAACACGGCGCATCGCCGGCACCGACCTGACCGCTCCGCGCCGGCTCCGCGAGCGGCGCGACCTCTGCTACGCTTCTGCGACACACGCACCCGACGGCGAAGGGGTACGCCGTGGACTACCCGGAGCACATGCAGCCGTACGTCGCCGAGCAGATGCGGCCGTTCAAGACGCGCATCAAGATGGACTTCCGAGTCGAGGGCCGCAACTACAACATCCGCAAGAACCCCGAGCTCACGCCCATCATCATCAACAACTTCAACCGGCTGACGTACTTCTCGCGCACGCTCGACGCGCTGCGCAGCCGCGGCTACGAGAACCTCTACGTCATCGACAACGCCAGCACCTACGAGCCCCTGCTCGACTACTACCGCGCCGAGAAGCTCCGCGTGTTCTACCTCGACCAGAACGTGGGCTACCTCGCGCTGTGGCGCACGTCGATCTACAAGAACTTCGTCCACAGCTACTACGCCTACACCGACCCCGACATCGAGCCGGTTCCCGAGTGCCCCGCCGACTTCATGACGCACTTCCTGGGCGTGCTCGACCGCTACCCCGACGTCGCCAAGGTGGGCTTCGGCCTCGCGATCGACGACATCCCGCTCAGCTACGAGCTGGGCGGCGAGGTCATGAAGCACGAGATGCAGTTCCACATGGACTCGCCCGAGGAGGGTCTGTTCAACGCGCCCATCGACACGACGTTCGCGCTCTACCGGCCCAAGAAGATCGGCGGCTGGTGGCTCAAGGGCATCCGCACCACCAAGCCCTACCTCGCGCGGCACCTGCCGTGGTACGCCGACTCGGCGCATCCCACCGAGGAGGAGCTGTTCTACCAGCGCACGACGCAGGCGTCGACGCACTGGACGCAGCTCGAGGGCGGCCGGTAGAGCAAGCGCCGAGAAGCGCGAGCCCGCGCTCGGCGCGCTACAGCACGCCCCACTCGCGACCGACGTTGGCGGTCAGCAGCTTCTCGGCGGCCTTGGCCTCGTAGAGCGCCCGGTTGTCCTGCTCGGTGCCGGGACCGCCCTTGGCCGAGGCCGGGCTCGTGTAGTGGTGCTGGTGCACGCACACCGCATCCTCGAGGTGTGCCATCTCGAAGCCGTTGTCGGCGAGCCGGCGCAGGAAGTCGTTGTCCTCGTACGCGCTCCCCGCCGAGAAGTCCTCGTCGATGCCGCCGACGCCGATGAAGTCGTCGCGCCGCATCGCGGCGCAGAAGTAGAGGCCGCGGCCCAGGTAGGCCGGGTGCTCGTACCAGCCGTCGTCACCGTCGAAACTCGCGGCGCGCGCGAGCGGCTGGATGCGCGAGACGACGCCGGGGACGAACCCGGGATCGGTCGGGTCGAGCGCGTCGATGATCGCCTGGTTGCCCTCCGAGATCGAGTAGCACAGCGCGACCGCGTAGCGGTGCGACAGGGCGCCCGCGGCGGCCCGCACGACGTCGAGGACCGGGCTGATCGGCATGGTCTCGGGGTTGGTGATGACGACGACGTCACCGGTGGCAGCGAGCACGCTCGCGTTGATGGGCACGGCGGGATTGCGGCCGACCTTGGTCACGCGCTGCAGTACGCGGACGTCGAGGATCTGGGCGAACTCCTCGGCGACGGGGGCAGCGGCGAGCTCGGGATCGCTCAGGTCGTCGACGATGACGAACTCGACGTCGTCGAGGTCGGCGTGGAGCCAGCGGTACGCCCACAGCGTGTTGCGCAGCAACGCCGGCCGGTTGTAGTACGCCATCGTCACTGAGACCTTCACGGCGCTCCGATCCGAGAGGTGACGCGGGCGTTCCGGCTAGTTCTGGCGCTTGATGAAGAAGTCGGCCATCCCGGCGAGCAGGTCGCGCGCGCGGGTCTTGGGCAGCTCGGACTCGAGCGCAGCCTTCGCGTCGACGACCAGGTCACGCGCGAAGCTGTTCGCGAAGTCGATCGAGCCGGCGTCGCGCATGATGCCGACGGCCTCGTCGAGCACCGCCGCGTCGGTCTCGCGTGCCGAGAGGATCGCGAGCAGCCGGTCGCGCTGCGCCGAGTGCTGCAGGGCGTGGATCGCGACGAGCGTGCGCTTGCCCTCGGTGATGTCGGAGCGGAAGTCCTTGCCCACCGACTCCTTCTTGCCGACCAGGTTGAGCACGTCGTCCTGGATCTGGAACGCGAGACCCGAGGCCATGCCGAACGCGCGCAGCGTCGCGATCTGCGTCTCGCTGCCGCCGCCCACGATGGCGCCCACGGCGAGCGGCACGGCGCCCGAGTAGAACGCCGTCTTGTGGTTCGCCATGGTCAGGTAGTCCTCGGTGGTGAGGTCGAAGCGGTCGTCGCGCGCCCAACCGATGTCGAGCGCCTGGCCCTCGATGGTGCGCGTCGTCATGTCGACGAGCTCCTTGAGCACGCGCAGCTTCACCGCGTCTTCGAGGCCCGGGTCGTCGACGACGGTCCCGGTCACCAGCGACAGCGCGAGGTCGCCCGCGTTGATGGCGAGCCCCTCGCCCTCGCTGATGTGCATACACGGCTCGCCTCGGCGAGTCTGCGAGGCGTCCTCGATGTCGTCGTGGATGAGCGCTGCCGTGTGGAAGTGCTCGATGGCGGCGGCGCTGGGGTAGGCCTTGGCCGGGTCGCCGCCCACCGCTTCGCACGCGAGCAGGCAGATGAGCGGACGGTGCCGCTTGCCGGCGTTCGACGAGTAACCCGCAAGCGGCCCGTAGAGGTAGCGCTTCATGTCGGGGTGCGTGCCGTCGGCGAAGAACGTCGCGAGATAGTCGTCGATCTTCTTGGAGTTGCGCTTGAGGTAGAGCTCGAAGCCGATCAAAGACCCCTCCAGACGGGTTTCTCGGCGACCTGGCTGCTGGCGGAAGCCGCGCCGTCAGGCCTGACAAGCCGAGTATTCGCGCGTTATGGTATCAGACGGGGAATCTCTCACGCGGAAGTCCCGCAAACGCTCTCCGACTGGTAACGGGTACCAAGTACCCAACCGGCAATGCCGCAGGTCCTGCGGCGCGATGAAGGAGGGGGTTCGATGGGCACCGATCCGAACCTGTACACGAGTTCCAGTTCGGCGGCGGGCAGCGGAGCGCTGATCGCCGCGATGGGGACCTATTGGCTGTTCATGATGGTGATCCTGGTTCTGGCCATCGTCGCCCTGTGGAAGATCTTCACCAAGGCGGGCGAAGAGGGCTGGAAGTCCATCATCCCGATCTACAACACGATCATCCTGCTCAAGATCGTGGGACGTCCGTGGTGGTGGATCCTTCTGTTCCTGATCCCGCTCGTGAACATCGTCGTCATCATCATCGTCTACAACGACCTGTCCAAGTCGTTCGGGCACGGGATGGGCTTCACGCTCGGACTTCTCTTCCTGAACGTCATCTTCTTCTTGATCCTGGGCTTCGGCAGCTCGCGCTACGTCGGCCCGGGCGGCAAGGCCATGGCCGCGGCTCCGGCAGGCGCGTACGCTCCGCAGCCGCAGTACTCCCCGCCGCCTCCCCCGCCCAGCCAGCCCCCCGCGCCTCCCGCGCCTCCGGCGTAGGCTCGCCGAGCGGGCACACGCACTGACGACGAAGCGCCGTCGCGGCAACGCGGCGGCGCTTCTGCGTGCGTGCGGTGGATCGCTGGAGTGCTGCCGTCCCTACGGCCACACGAGCGTCGACGCCCACCACGTGCCGAGCCCGTAGACCACCAGGAACGCGACGTGCTTGCCGATGAGGGCCTTGCGCTTGCCGGGCAGCTCGGCGGGCGGGGTCTGCTTGCGCCAGTAGACGAGCCGCACCGCGCCGGTCACGGCGATGACCGCGAGCGCGCCCAGGAGCAGCCAGAAGATGAGCTGCGAGGTGTCGGCCATCGTGCGCCACGCCAGCTTGCTGCCTGCCGCGACGAAGAGCGGTTGCTGCCGGTCGAAGACCACGAGCACGATGAGGCACGCGGCCCACAGCCCCGTCGCCACGTCGTGAAGCCAGTTGTTCGCGAGCCGTACGTATTCGTTATCGAGCATCGGTGCGCAGCCCTTTCTCGAGGAAGACGCCGTCCTTGGTGAACCGGCGGCGGTAGGTGAGCAGCACCGCCGAGACGCTGCCGAGCGCCGTGGCCGCCGAGACCATCAGCATGACCACGATCTGGTAGGCGGTCGCGTTGACCGGGTCGGCGCCGGCGAGGATCTGGCCCGCCATCATGCCGGGGATGAAGACGAGCCCCGCCGCCGCCATCGAGTTGATCGTCGGCACGAGCCCCGCGCGCAGCGCGGTACGGATCGACCCGTGCGCCGCCTCCCACGGTGTCGCGCCGAGCGCGGTGAGTGCGAGCACCTCGTCGCTGCGGGAGTCGAGGTCGGCGAAGACCCGCTCGAGCGCGAGCGCGATACCCGTCATCGAGTTGCCGATGACCATCCCGCCGAGCGGGATCACGTACTGCGGCAGGTACCACGGCTGGACCTGCACGATCACGCCCGTGACCGAGAAGGTCACGATGAAGCCGGTGAGCGCCATCGAGACGAACGCGCTGCCGAAGATGCCCTTGGGCGCGTCCGGGCTCCGCTTGACCAGGATGCGCGCGGCGAACAGCACCATGAGCAGCAGGATCCCCACGACCAGCCACGGCGAGTTGACGCCGAACACCCACCGCAGCACGAACCCGAGGACCGCGAGCTGCACGTAGGTGCGCACCGTCGCGATCGCGAGGTCCTTGGTCAGGCCGAGCGACAGCCGGATCGAGACGACGCCGACGAAGACGACGAACAGCGTCGCGACGCCCAGCTGCCACGGCGCGATGGCGATGACGCCGGCGGTATCCGCGCTCACGGCGCCACCTCCCCCGCGGCGTCGTCGGCGGCCGCGGCTGCGGGCGCATCCGGCAGCACGTCCGGCGCCAGCACGCCGCCCTCGAGCCGCAACCGCGCGCCCGCAAGCTCGTCTCGGCCGTGGTGCCGCACGCGCACGACGGCGCCGCCGGCCTGCGCGAACTCGGCCGTCATCGTCGTGACCGCCTGGGCCGAGGCCGGGTCGAGCGCGGCGTCGGGCTCGTCGAGCAGCAGGACGCGCGGGGCGGTCAGCAGCACGCGCAGCAGCGCGACGCGGGCCTGCTGGCCGACCGAGAGCCGGGCCGCGTCGCGCTCGACCGCGACCTCGAGTCCGACGCGCGCGAGCGCCGCGTCGAGCTGGGCGGCGGACGGGGCGGCGACGCCGTGGCGGACCTTGAGCGTCCACGGCAGCAGCAGGTTGTCGCGCACGGAGCCGTCCACGATCGCGGGCTTCTGCGGCAGGAGCGCGACGGCGGCGCGCCAGGTCGCGGGCGCGATCTGCTCGGCGGGGGTGCCGTCGAGGGCGAGCGAGCCGGTCGCTCCGGGCAGCAGCCGGGCCAGCGCGCGCAGCAGGGTGGTCTTACCCGAGCCCGAGGGGCCGACGATGTCGGTCACCGAGCCGCTCGCGAGCGAGAGCGAGACGCCGTCGAGCACGCGCACGTCGCCGGCGTCGCCGGGCAGCACGGCTCTCAGGTCGGTCGCGGTCAGCAGAGCGGGCACGGCGTCTCCCCCAGGCAGGAAGCGGCGCGGGACGGTCGCCCACATGCTACCTGCTGCCCCGCCCGAGCGCACGAAGGCCCCGGCCGCGCGAGCGGTCGGGGCCTTCGAGAGTCGCCGAGCAGGTCGGCGCCCGCGCAGCGCGTGATGCCGCGCCTAGTGCAGCGCCGAGTAGAACGCGTTCTTGGTGGCCTCGGTGACCGAGACCGAACCGC
>CAZXWK010000012.1:0-53322 GCA_964644675.1 uncultured Eubacteriales bacterium
TCGGGCCGCGCCCACGGCTCGGCGCCGATCTCGACCGGCGCCGTCCCGGCCGCTGCCGCGAAGTCCGTCACCGCGACGGGTGCGGGCGGCTCGATCACGATCGGCTCGACGACGACCTCGGCCGGCTCCGCGGGCTCGGCGGCGGCCGCGGTTGCAGCCGCGTCCGCACTCCGGGCGGCCGGCGCCGGCGCGGCTACCCGCGTCAGCGGGAGCAGCAGATCCGGCAGGAGCTTCTCGGCGGGGAACTTGCCTGCGTGCTTGCTGAACTGCACGAACGCCTTGTGGGCGCGCGAGTCGAGCAGCGCCTCGAGCTCGCTCAGGTCCTCGGCCGAGACGCCGGCGCGGCGTGCCGAGGCAACCGTCTCGGGCACCCGCACCATGTCGAGGAAGACGTGCAGGTCGTGCAGGTCGCCGAGCGTGTCCTGGAACGCGGTCAGCGTGACGTGCAGTGCGTCGAAGTCGTCGCCGTAGCACGGGGCGAACAGCTCCACGGCGTAGCGCAGGCGCTTGAACGCGATGCGCAGCTCGTGCTGCTGCTCGATGTGCTCCTCGACGAGTGCCTCCGGGAGCAGGCCGAACACGATTCCCGCCCGCTCGGCGATGGCGGCGTGCGCGTACGAAGTGAGCGGTCGGCGCGCCTCGCTCGACGCCGCCGCCGTGCGCGCGAGGCGCTCGAGCGACTTGCGGCTGGCGCGCAGGTCGAGGCGCGCAAGTGCGTGGTTGAGCTCGGCGAGTTGGTGCTCACGCAGGCCCATGCGGTACCCGATCAGGAAGCCGGTCGCGTGCTGGCCACCGGTGCCGAGCGACTTGCCCAGCTTGGCGAACGCGTCGATGAAGACGTCGGAGTCGCGGACCGGACCCAGCGCACGAGTGATGCGGCGCACGCGGCGGTACCACTCGTCGAACTCGCGGCGCGGGTAGAGCGGGGCCAGGAGCCGCATCGCCTCGCGGAGTCGGCGCGACGCGACGCGCATGTCGTGCACGGCCTCCATGTCGGCGCCGCCACTCGCCGACGCCTCGAGCTCGAAGAGCGGCTCGGCCTTCGCGAGCAGGATCGCGGGCGCCGCCACCCCCAACGTGGTCTGTGCGTCGACGCCGGGGACGGCGAATCGTGGGTCCATGTGGGCGGGCTCCTCGGCGGGTCGGTCTCGCACGGTCGGCTTCAAGAGCGTTTGCGCAGCGAACGCTCGGTAATACTCTTCCCAACACCTCGTCGGCCGACCTCGTCTCGGCCGCACGTCACGGACTCGGGAGCGACCAATGGCGACCAAGAAGCGTCCCACGCGCGGCACCACCGAGCCGGCGCCCGAGCCCGAGCCACAGGCACTGTCGCCCGGGGAAGAGGTCCCCCCGGCACCGCTCTCCTACGACACGCTCATCACGCACCTCACGACAGACGAGCGCGCGGCGACCGGCAAGGCCAAGCGCCAGGAGGTCGCCCGTAGCGAGCACGCGCGCTGGGAACCCTGGCCGACGCGCCCCGATCCGGTCTCGCTGCTCGAGGAGCAAGCGACGACGCGATGGGACGAGCTCATCCCGATCCGGCACGGACGCATGCTCGCATCGCCGTTCGCGTTCTACCGTGGCGGGGCCTACATCATGGCATCGGACCTCGCCACGACGCCACGCACGGGCCTACGCGTGCAGGCCGTCGGCGACGCGCATCTCTCCAATTTCGGCATCTTCGCCGCTCCGGACCGCTCGCTCGTCTTCGACATCAACGACTTCGACGAGACGCTGCCCGGCCCGTGGGAGTGGGACCTCAAGCGGCTCGTGGCGAGTTTCGAGATCGCCATGCGCGACCGGGCTTTCGCGCCCCCGACCCGCCGAGACGTGCTGCTGGAGGTCACCAGGAGCTACCGCGAGTCGATGGCGGAGTTCGCGCAGATGCGCAACATCGAGATCTGGTACGCGCGTCTCGACGCAGCCCAGCTGGTCCAGCGGCTCAAGAGCGAAGCCCCCAAGAAGGATGTGAAGTCGATCGAGAAGGGGCTCACCAAGGCGCTGCGCAAGGACAGCATGCGCGCACTCGACAAGCTGACCCGCACGGTGGACGGCGTGCCACGCATCATCAGTCAGCCTCCCCTCATCGTGCCCGCCGCGGAGCTGCTCAAGGGCGATGCCCTGAGCCATTTCAACGACACGATCCACGAGTTTCTGCGCAACTACGCGATGAGCCTTCCCGACGACCGGCGCCACCTGCTCGAGAGCTACAAGTTCCGCCAGATCGCGCGCAAGGTCGTGGGCGTCGGCAGCGTCGGCCTACGCTCGTGGATCGTGCTCGCGACCGGCCGCGACGAGTGCGACCCCCTGTTCCTGCAGCTGAAGCAGGCCGAGGCATCCGTCCTCGAGCGCTTCGTGGGCAAGAGCCGTTACCGCAACCACGGCCGCCGCGTCGTCGAGGGCCAGCGCCTGACGCAGGCCGCGAGCGACGTGATGCTCGGCTGGTACAAGGTGCTGGCGTTCGACGGCAAGGTCCACGACTTCTACGTCCGCCAGCTGTGGGACGGCAAGGCGTCGCCGGACCTCGAGAACATGGCGCCGGGCCTGTTCGCGCCCTACGCCCGCGCGTGCGGGTGGACGCTCGCGCGCGGCCATGCCCGCACCGGCGACCCCATCACGCTCTCGGCCTACATGGGCAGCAACGACGTCCTCGACAACGCGCTCGCGGACTTCGCGGTCGCCTACGCCGACCAGAACGAACGGGACTTCGAGCAGATGCAGGCAGCGGCGAAGAGCGGGCGCATCCAGGCCGAGCTCGGGGTGTAGAAGGCGCGACCGATCGAGTCGCTACGGGGCGCTGACCGCGCTCGAGAGCAGCGGGATCCCGGAACCCACGGGCACGCGCGCGCCCGGCGCCGGCGCCTGGTCGGTGACGGTCCCCTCGGCACGCTGCCCGGCGGAGGTCTGGATCCAGACCGGCACGATGTAGACGTCCGCGAGCGCCTGGGCCGCCTCGTCCACCTTCATGCCGCGCACGTCCGGGACGGGCACGCCGCCGGAGCCCAGGCCCATCGAGACGAAGACCGCGACGCGCGTCCCCGTCATGACCGGCTGTCCGGCGCGCGGCAGCTGCGAGACGACCTGCCCGAACGGCACGGTGTCGCTGAGCTGCACGTACATCCACGGGCGGTAGAGCGCGTAGGCGAGTTCCTGCTCGGCGGTGATCCCGGCGTCCATGAAGACGTCGGGCACCGGCGCGATCTGCGGCGCGACCGTCGCGGTCATGTCGACGGCGCCGCCGCGGTCGACCTTGACGCGCGGCGCGGGCGTCTGGGTGACGACCGTGCCCGGCGCCGAGAAGGTCGTGGCGATCGAGCGGACGGGACGCGGTTGCAGGTCGGTCGCGAGCACCGCGGCCTGAGCGGTCTCGGCCTGGAGACCGACGACGCCGGGGACGACGGTCTTGCCGGAGTCGGTCGCGGCGAAGCCGAGCGCGAGCGCGCCCAGGCCGAATGCGATCAGGAGCCCGACGAAGACCGGGCGCAGGTAGCGCGTGTCGTCGACAGGCTCGGGGTCGGGCGCGTCGGGCGCGTCGGGCGCGGGCGCGGCATCGGCCTGCGCCGGCGTGGAGGACTCCTCGCGCGCGTCCATCTCGTCGGTCACGGCCCTCACCTGCCCTTCCGCTCTATCGTACCCGGCCCATGGCCTAGGTTAGCGCGGCCGAGCTGGCGACCGCCACCCGCGCAGCGCTAGCCGCGCCCCGCCTTCTTGCGGTCCGTCGCCGAGAGGATCCGCTTGCGAAGCCGGATGCTCTTGGGCGTGATCTCGACCAGCTCGTCGTCCTCGATGTACTCGAGCGCTTCCTCGAGCGTGAAGGTGATGGGCGGGTGCAGGATGATGCCCTTGTCGGCCGAGGACGCGCGCATGTTCGTGAGCTGCTTGGCCTTGGCCACGTTCACGTTGAGGTCGCCTTCCTTGGCGGCCTCGCCCACGATCATGCCCTCGTAGCACATGACGTTGGGGCCGATGAACATCTTGCCGCGCGTCTGCAGCGTGTCGAGCGCGAACGCGACGGACTTGTCCGTCGACATCGCGATCATCGAGCCGTTCTGGCGGCCGCCCAGGTCGCCCTTGTACGGCCCGTACTCCGAGAAGTGGTGGAACAGCACGCCTTCGCCTCGGGTCGCGTTGAGGATGCGCGTACGCAGGCCCATGACGCCACGCGACGGGATCCGGAACTCGAGGTGCACGTGATCGTCGCGCTGGATCATGTCGGTCATCTCGCCGCTGCGGCTGCCGAAGATCTCGATGACCTTGCCGGCGTACTCGCTGGGCACGTCCACGACCGCCTGCTCGATGGGCTCGAGCTTGTGGCCGTGCTCGTCCTTCTTGATGATGACCTGGGGCCGGCCCACCTGGAACTCGTAGCCTTCTCGGCGCATGGTCTCCATGAGCACCGAGAGGTGCAGAACGCCTCGGCCGGAGACCTCCATGCCGCTCTTGTCCTCGGTCTCGGTGATGATCATCGAGATGTTGGACTCGGCCTCGCGCAGCAGACGCTCCTTGATCTGGCGACCACCGACGATGTCGCCCTCCTGCCCCACGAGCGGGCTGGTGGAGGGAGCGAACACGATCGACATCGTGGGCTCTTCGACGTGGATCGGGTCGAGCACCACGGGCTCGATGCGACACGTGAACATGTCGCCGATGTCGGCGTCCTCGATGCCCACGACGGCGCAGATGTCGCCCGCGTGCACCGCGTCGGCCTGCTGGCGACCCATGCCCTCGAACGTGAAGAGGTCCTTGACGTTGGCCTGGTAGCGGCTGCCGTCGTTCTTCACCACCAGGATGCGCTCGCCGTTGTGCAGCGTCCCCGAGAAGACACGGCCGATGCCGATACGCCCGACGAAGCTCGAGTAGTCGATGGTGCAGACCTGCATGGCGACCGGCCCGTTGACGTCGCAGTCGGGCGCCGGGATGTGGTCGACGATCGTGTCGAGCAGCGGCAGCATGTCGTCGTTGGTGTCGTCGGGCTCGAGGCGGGCGAACCCGTTGACCGCGCTGGTGTAGACGACCGGGAAGTCGAGCTGCGAGTCGTCGGCGCCCAGCTCGAGCATGAGCTCGAAGACCTCGTCGATGACCTCGTGGGGGCGACAGCCCGGACGGTCGATCTTGTTCACGACCACGACGGGCTTCAGCCCGTGCTCGAGCGCCTTCTTCAGGACGAAGCGCGTCTGCGGCATGGGGCCCTCGAAGGCGTCCACGATGAGCAGGACGCCGTCCGCCATCTTGAGCACGCGCTCCACCTCGCCGCCGAAGTCGGCGTGGCCGGGCGTGTCGATGACGTTGATCTTGGTGTCGCGATAGCGGATCGAGATGTTCTTCGCGAGGATGGTGATCCCGCGCTCCCGCTCCTGGTCGTTGCTGTCGAGCACGCGCTCGGCGACCTGCTGGTTGTCTCGGAAGACGTGGGTGGTCTGCAGCAGCCGATCGACCAGGGTCGTCTTCCCGTGGTCGACGTGGGCGATGATGGCGATGTTGCGTACGTCGTTCTGGCGCATGGGTACTCCGGGTTCCGAATCGACTCGTGTTCGCGGCCGCGGTGCGGGCACGAAGGCGTAGCGTAGCACGAAGCACGCCAGCCACGGCCGTTCGTCGCGCGATGCCGTATTCGCGCGCGCCTCTCGGTCACCTTACACCCGTCGTCGCGGTACTATAGATTCGTACGCCTGCGTAACGCGGTCATGCGAGGGGAGAAGTCCCGGTGACATCCGACAGCGAGTTCGAGCCGGCCACGGAGAACAGCGCGTCACCCGCCGACGGTCCCGCCGCCGAGCAGCTCGACGCCGTCCCTCCCGCCGAGGAGGACCGCTCCGGGCGCCGGGGCAACGCCCTGTGGGCGGTACTCGCTGTCCTGCTGCTGCTCGCCATCGTGGTCCTGCTCCTGCTCACCCGGTGTACGCCGCGCGTACCCGACGTCGTCGGCATGAACCGCAAGCTCGCCGAGCAGACCCTGCGCGAGGCCGGGTACAAGACCGGCGACGTGAGTCTCATCGCGCAATCCAAGAAGAAGGTCGGCGAGGTCGTGGGCCAGGCCCCCGAGGGCGGCAACTACCTGCCCAAGGGAGAGCCCGTCGACCTGATCGTCATCAAGGGCTCGGACATGGTCCGCGTTCCCGACGTGCTCGGCAACAACACCCCTGCCGCGAAGGTCGCGCTCGATGCCAAGGGCCTGGGCATGAAGCCCACCAGCGTCTACAGCGAGACCGTGCCGGTGGGCGCTGTCGTCTCGCAGGCCCCGCTTCCCGGCACCCTGGTGCGCGTCGATTCCGCCGTCGCGGTGTCGGTCTCGATGGGACCGGTCCCGATCACGGGCGGCGGGAGCGTCCCGACGAACGCCGCCACCGGCGGCGGCACGTCGTCCAGCTCCGGCTCGGGCCAGGTGACCCAGTACGTGCCGAACCCGGGCTGCAACACCGCCTATCCCGGCGCGAGCGTCTGGTCGAGCGGCGGCGACATCTACGCCCGGCTCACCCCCGGCGGTTCGACGCGCAAGCTCACGAGCGGCTCGCCCTGGGACACCGATCCGATCCTGGCGCCCAGCAGCAAGTACGTCGTCTTCAAGCGGGCCACGGCCAGCGGGCAACCCGCGACCAAGATCGGGCGTGTCTGCTTCACCGACTTCGGCGTGAAGATGCTCTCGCTGTCGGACCCGGGATTCGGTAGTTCGACCCGGTACTGGTACACCGACTACCGGTTCGCACCGAGCCCCACGGGAACCGCCCCCGACAGCGACTGGCTCATCATCGCGCAGATGTTCGAGCCCGACCCCGCGATCTCGCCGGGCGAGCCGAGCGGCCGGATACTGGCCTGTAGTGTCCCGATCGACTCGACGTGGGCCTCGTGGAACGTGGCCTTCCGTCCCACCAGCACGCTCACTTTCTCGCGCGGCACGGCCGCCGGCACCATCACGGTCCACAGCACGCGGCTGCCCAGTGTCGCGTTCAACCCGTACACCCAGCTGTACGGCACCCACTAGCCCGCGTCCGACACCAGCTTCAGCTCGGCCAGCAGCGGCAGGTGGTCCGAGGCGCGCGACGGCAGTGCTTCGATGCATTCGAGCCGCCAGTGTCGGCTGAACACGATGTGGTCGAGCGCGCGGTTCGGGCGGACTGACGGGAACGTCGCCGGCGGGCATTCCACTACCGAGAAGCGCTCGGCAAGCGGTCCGAGTTCGCGCGACTGGCAGTTCAGGTCGCCGGCGAGCACCAGCGGCCGATCGTCGGGCAGCGTCTCGGCCAGGTGAGCGATCTGCTCGGCGCGGTGCTTCTTGCCGAGCGACAGGTGGGTCGAGACGAAGGTCACCGGCGTCGAGTCGACCTCGATCTCGGCGACCAGCGCGCCGCGGCGCTCGAGGCCACCGGGAAGAGGCGCGTTGTGGTGGCCGACGATGCGACCGCGAGTGAGCACGGCGTTGCCCAGCGCGTGGATCCAGCGGACGTGGTTGGGCACGTACGCGTGGCACATCTCCGAGAGCTCGGCGATCAGCTGCGCCTGGTCCCAGATACCGCGCAGGTTCCAGACTTCGTTCAGGCCGACCACGTCGGGCTCGGCGCGCGTGATGACGCGTGCGATGCGGCCGTTGGAGACCCAGCCGTCCATGCCCTCGCCGTGCCGGATGTTGTAGGTCATGAAGCGCACGCGAACCCCCTCGCTGGTCCGACCCAGTGTAGCGAGACAGACCGGCGCGTGTCGTCCAAAGGCCGCGGCGGGCGCTGGCTCAGGCCGCGACTACCGGTGGTGCCGGCGGCGTCCGCGCGCCGATCCGCGGCCCGAAGACGGCGACCGCGACGCCGGCGATGATGAGCAGCACGCCCCCGACGAGCAGCAGGATGGGCCCGGTCACGGCGTTCGGGAAGACCTGGGCCAGGATCTCGGGCACGAACCCGACCACACCCACGGCCCCCATGCCGAGCAGGACCCACCGCTTGAGCGGGATGCTCGCGACGATCATCGCGACCGACACGGCGAGCCCAAGCCACAGCGCCCACGGCAGGAACGTCAACGCGGCGTTCTCGGCGAAACTGGGGCTGACCGCCATCCACTCGATCCCGCCCAGGATGCCGAGCGACGCGAGCGACAGCCCCGTCCACTCGGGCGTGAGCCACTTGAGGAACGTGAGCACACCCCACACGACGCCGACCGCGACGAGCACGGCGCCCGGGATCCAGTCCGGGCCCTCGACGTCAGGCAGCGCGAGCACGGTGATGCTCGACGCCGCAACGGCACAGCCGAAGACGATGTGCTGCAGCGGGGTGCGACGCACCCACCACACGACGCCGCCGGCGATGGCCGCGGCGAGGCTGCCGATGAAGAGCCCCCATTCGACCGCACCCGTCCAGGCGCCCGACGGCAGGGCCTCGATCCGGACGATCCCAAGCTTCACGGTGGCGTGGTACGCCGCGATGCCGAGCGCCCCGCCCACCGCCACGACGCCCACCGCGAGCAGGAACTGCTCGAGCCGCTTCGCGGCGGTGTCGCCGACGCGCCCCAGCGCGAAGCCGCCGACAAGCGCCGAGACGGCCACGGCCGCGCAGAGCCCGACCTGTCCGAACACGCCGATGGCATCCCAGTACATGACGAGCAGCGCGATGATCGCGCCGATCGACAGTATGCCGCCGAGGTAACCGAGGATCTCGGACGCGAGCGGGACTCCCGCGGGCTGTGCAGGCGGCTCCTCCGGCGCGATCGCGACCGCGGCCTCAGTCGCCAGCGCGCGCTTCGCGCGCCTCGCCGAGACGACCCCGACCATGACCGCCGTCACGATGAGCGCCACGCCCACGAGCAGCAGCGCGATCAGGCCGCCGATCCGGTCGCCGAAGAGCAGCATGATGATGGCGGGCAGCATCTGCAGCGTGCCGATGCCGCCGACGATCATGAGCGGCAGCCTCCGGACGACGATCCCCAGCACGAACATTGCGGCGAGCAGGCCGAACGTCAGGTACGGCAGCCACGAGTGCGCCGGCGACATCGGGTCCGATGCCGAGCCACCCAGCGCCTGCATCGCGGTCATCCAGGCGAGCGCCGCAACGGTCAGTGACGTGTTGACCGGTGTGAGCCACTTCCTGAAGGCGAGAGCGCCCCAGACGAGCGCGAACACCGCAAGTCCGATACCCGTCGCGTACTCGGTGCGGACGGGGATGAGCTGCGTCGTCTGGACCACCACAGCGATGCCGGCGCCGCCGAACACGAGCTGCTGGAGCACGTGGCGATTCCAAAACCACAGCAACCCCGCCGAGACGAAGGCGGTGACGAACCCCGCGAGCAAGGCCCACTCGGTGGGACCGTAGACCACGCGCCCTTCGGGAACGCGCAGGTAGTAGTCGTCGGGGATCATCGGGTCGACGGCGTGGAAGGTGGCGATCCCGACGAAACCGGCGATCGCGCCCACGCTCACGAAGAGCAGGAACTGCTTGATGCGCTGCGCGCCCTTCTCGGGAACGCGCCCGACGAGGAAGCCGCCGGCGAGTGTCGAGGCGGCCAGCAGCCCGGTCAGCGCGAGCTGGCCGGCGACGCCGATGTCCTCCCAGTAGATCGCGACGAGCGCGATCACCGCGGCCGTGGCGAACGCACATCCCAGGTATGCAAGGATCTCGGCGACGATCGGGACGCGCTTGGGAGCCTGCTTCTCCGCTGTCTCCAGCGGCATGCCCTCGGTCCCCGCGAGCTGCGAATCGTCCTGAGTCATCGTACTCACCCCTCTGACGAGGCCCTCAGATCGGTACCGACTGCGGCCACGGCTCGAGCCGCGCCGCCGTCCAGAGCGTGTTCACGTAGCTGAGCGCGAAGTGATTCTGCGCCAAGTGCAGCCAGAATGTCCCCGGATCCGTGAGCTCGAGCGAGCCGTTGCGCCGCTCTGCGAGCCCCGCGCGCTGGATCGCGCCGAGCCAGCGGCGCGCTTTCTCGGCATCGGGACCCAGCTCCTCGTCGAGGTCGCCCATGGGGATGCGCGTGTCGTAGAAGCGCCAGTACAGCCACCACCAGCCGGCCATCTGCGCCTCGAACGGCATCCGCAGCGCGATCGGCGATCGGCCGTCGCGTAGCGCGGCCTCCCAGTCCGGCAGCGAGAACGTGTCGAGCGTGAAGCCGTCGGGCAGGTGCGAGCCCGAACCCGGGCCGACGCCGATGTAGCCGTCGCGCGTCACCGAGGAGTACCGCGGGACGCCACCGCGCTTGAAGCCCCAGACCGAGACGCGCTCGAAGTCGTTCTCGGCACACCACGCCGAGATCGCCGAGTACTGCTCGCGACGTGTGCGCAGGTCCGGCATCCGGACGCCCCTCAGGTGCAGGTACTCCCCGACCGCGGTGTAGGGGAACGTGAACAGCGGGTACGTCGTCAGCTGGTCGGCGCCCAGCTCGACCGCCCGCTCGAGGTCGGAGATGACGTCGGCCGTCGTCTGGCCGGGCAGCGCGAACATGATGTCGGCGTTGACCGACGCGAAGCCGGCCTCGGCCAGCCGCATGAGCGCGCGCTGGGCGACCACGGGCTCGTAGCGCCGCCCGATGGTCGCAAGCCGCTCCGCCGAGAAGGACTGCACGCCCAGCGAGACCATCTCGACGCCGATGTGGCGCAGGCCGTCGACGACGCGCGCGTCGATGTCGGCGGGGCCGGTCTCGATGCACACCGAGCCGGTCAGGTCGAAGCGCTCGCGCACGCGGCCCAGGACCCGGTCCACCGCGACGAGCGCGAGGGTCGGCGTGCCACCGCCGACGTAGACGCTCGTGACCTCGGCGCTCCCGACGAGCTCGGCCCAGCGATCGACCTCGAGCAGCGCGGCCTCGGTGTAGCCGTCCACGAGCGCCGGGTCGTAGGGCACCTTGGTGTAGGGGCAGTACGGGCAGCAGTTGCGACAGAACGGTACGTGCAGGTAGAGCGAAGTACGCTCGACCGGCGGCGGCGTCCAGCCGGGCGCAGGCGGCTCGAACACCCAGTGCTGCTCGGGGCCGACGAGCATGCGGCGCACCGTCTTGGTGGCCGCGCGAGACAGGGTGTCGCCGGCGGTGCTCACCACATCCTCACCAGCCCGGCGAGCGCGCTCGGCCTGAAGCGCTGGGCCATCGTGACCTCGGTGCAGGCGCCGTAGCCGCAGTCCGGGCAGACGGTGTCGTCGGCTCGACAGCACACGTACTCGCCCGCCGCGTCCACGATGTGCCAGGTGTTGTGCCGGCGCGGCCAGTCGCCGCTCGCGAGCGCCTTGAGTCCGGCGCCCGAGTTGAGCAGTGGCAGGCCGTCGCGCTTCATCTCGAGCATCTCGGCGACGGCGGCGGGGCGCTCGGAAGCGTCGATCAGCAGCTCGTCCTTGCCGTAGTAGGGCGTGTGCAGGTAGACCATCACGCCGCGCAGCGGCCAGCGCTCGTCGCGCACGGTCTCGAGGAACGGCCGCAGCCCCGCCCGGGTCAGCGTACTCAGCACGTACACGCTCGCGAGCGAGGGGTGCGACGACGCGAAGATGTTCGCCCGCACCTCCTCGAAGTGGTCGCCGCTGTGCAGCTCGTAGGTGCCGGGCAGCCCGTCGCAGCTCACCCAGAGCATGTCGGCTCCCGATTCCAGCGGGAACGTCCCGTTCGTGTAGATATGCACGTGGTAGTAGCCGAGCCCCCGCGCGAGGGTCACGACGTCCTCGATCGTGTGAGAGCCGTCGCGCCACATCATGGGCTCGCCGCCAGAGATGTAGAGCTCGCGGAAGCCGCGCTCGAACGCGTCGGCGAGCACGGTGCTGATCTGGTCGAAGGGCATGTCGCCCATACCGGCGTTCGCGATGCGACACTCGGTGCAGGCGAGGTTGCAGCGATCGGTGACGATCAGGCCGAGGATGAGTGGCGGCTGCTGTTGGAGCACCGCGAAGCGCCAAGCCCATGGGACGTAGAACCGGAGCCTGTCGAGCACGGCTCCTCCCCCCAACTCGCAACGCCCGCCAGGGTACCGCGCGGTTACTTTCTATGTACCCGCTGCAACGGTACGCAGGCTACTCGGCAGGTACCGTCAACTCGAGCAGGCAGCGCTCAGACCCAGCCTTCCCCAGCCGGTCGAGGAACGTGAGGTCGAGCCCGGCCCCCTCGAACGTCCCCTCGTCCACGGCCGCGGCGATCTCGCACAGCGTGTCCACGTCCTCCGCCGAGTACCCTGCCTCTCGCCACGTCTCGGCGAGCGGGCAGCCGGTCATGCGCAGCACGAGGCGTCCGTCCTCGAGCTCCTCGATGCCCGGCTCGAACATGGTCCCGCCGCACGGCGAGCCGTCGACGAAGATGCGTCCGACGCGCTCCAGGTCGCCGGCTTGCGCGGCCTCGGCGTACTTGCGGCCGACTTCAAGGCCACGACGGTAGATCGCGCGCTTCATGACCTCGACCGCACGGTCTCGGCCGATCTCCTCGGCGAGTTCCTCGAAGATGTAGGCGTACATCAGTGCGCGGTTCTCGAACGCGGCGCGGGTCTCGGCACGCGACTTCGCGAGCGCGGCCTCAAGTTCCTCGGTCGTCATCGGCGTGTCTCCCATGAACAAGGCCTCCCGGTCGTCGCGCGCGGTCTCGTACGAGACATTCTACGCGTGACGGCCGGGAGGCCGCGTGTCCTGCGAGTGAAGCTAGACCGTCTGCGGTACCGGGTGGGATTCGGCGGCGGGGGTCTCGTCGTGACCGTGGCCACCCTCGACCGTCTGCATCTCCTTGATGCCGAAGAAGTCGAGTGCGCACGGCACGTCGACCGTGGCGGCGAGGTAGAGGTGGACGGTCGTCATGATGATGAACAGCCAGTTGAGGATGTAGTGCACCATGCGCGCGTACCAGAGCGCCATCGCGGGGCCGCCGATGAAGCCGGACCACCAGCCGATGATGACGTCGCGCGGGCTCAGCCCGAACAGGATCGCGTAGCGCACCAGCGCGAAGCCGGTGATCATCTGCGCGAACATCATGAGCAGGAAGAGGAAGTACGACATCTTCTGCAGGACGTTGTACTTCGCGACGTGCGGCTTGTTGTTGCTGAAGTAGCCGTAGTACGCGAGCACGCCCAGGGCCGACTGCAGGTCCTTCTTGCGGATCGCGAAGGCGTCCCAGTCGGCGTTCTTCGACCAGAAGGCGTACCAGACGCGCCAGAGCAGCGCGACGCTCACGATGATCATGAAGACGTAGTGGGTGTTGCGCATGGCGGTGCGCGCCCCGAAGAAGAACGGGAAGCGCAGGTACATGCCGGTGAAGCCCAGGATGATCATCGAGATCATGTGCACGGCGTGCAGCAGCTTGGGCGTCGCGGGCGGTCGCTCGTCGTGCTCGGGCCAGTGACCCTCGACGAATGCCTTCTTGAACCGGCCCGTCGTGACGAAGAGCGTGAAGTGGAAGATCAGGAAGAGCAGCACGAAGATGTACAGCGCGACGAAGACGATGTCGAGCCATACGTTGATCTGAACCAGACTCATCGACTTACCCCCCGGAATACCCCTGACGGCTCGTGCCGCCACGTGCGTTTTTCGACGCGGGAGCCGTACTCCCTGTACGCAGAATAACTTACGGAGGCAGACTTTGCTGCCTCCGTTGGGGCGTTTGGAGCGGGCTTCGCCGCTCAAACGCTCCCTACGGCCCCAACAGACGATCGATTTGGGGACCGGCCGCAGACCCCGCCGTGTCTACAGGCCGTCCCTCACGATCGGGCACGTCATGCAGTGGCAGCCTCCGCGGCCCTTGCCGAGCTCGCCGGCCTCGACGCCGATGACCTCGATCCCCGCCGCCTTCAGGTTGGCGTTCGTGCGCGTGTTGCGCGCGTAGCCGACCACGAGGCCGGGCTCGATCGCGACCACGTTGTTCGCGTCGTCCCACTGCTCGCGCGCCGCTTGGAACGAGTCGCCGCCCGTGGGCACCACGCGCAGCTCGGCGACGCCGAGCGCGTCGGCGATCGCCGGGAGCAGCCCCTCCTCCTCGCGGACGTCGAAGCGCCCGTCGACGTCGTCGGGCCGGATGCTGTAGACCTGCATCGCATCGACCACCTGCGGGTACACCGTCACGGCATCGCGGTCGAGGAAGCCGATGACCGTGTCCAGGTGCATGTACGCGCGCGCCTGCGCCATGCGGCACGCGATGATCCGCTCGGCATGCCCTTCCGAGAAGAGCGTCCTCGCGATGTGCTCGACCATGCGGCCGGTGGAGCGCTCGCCCATCCCGACGAGCACGGTCTTGTTGCCGATCGGCATGATGTCGCCGCCTTCGAGCGACGCCCCGTGGCCGAAGTCCTCGACCGCGAAGCGCTCCGCGTCGCCGGCGGGCGGATACCAGAACTCGAAGTCCGAACCCGCGAAGCGAGGGTGGTGGCGGTAGATCTCGCTCACGTTCGAGACTTCGAGCCGGCGCGCGTGCCAGAAGAGCGGCGGCAGGACGACGCCGCCGTAGAGCCACGCGCTCGAGTCGCGCGTGAACAGCGTGTTGGGCAGCGGCGGCAGGACGAACGAGTCCGGCTCGGCCATGATCGCGCCGAGCGAGTGGCGGTTGAGGTCCGCGAGGTCGAGACCGTCGAGCTCCGAGATGAGGAGGCCTCCGACCAGGATCTGCGCGAGGCGCTGAGACGGCTGGCCGAAGAGCCACGCACGCAGGTCCTCGACCATCGAGAGGCCCACGGTGAAGGACGAGACGGCGCGCTCGACGATGTGGCGGCACGCCTCGGGCGAGGCGTCGAGCGTCTCGGCGAGGAGCTGCTGGAGGTAGAGCACCTCGACGCCGTGGGCGCGCAGCACGTCCGTGAACGCGTCGTGCTCGGCCTGGGCGCGCTCGACCCAGACCACATCGTCGAAGAGGAACTCACCCTTGTTGTGCGGCGTCAGGCGCTCGAGCGAGACGCCCGGCCGGTGCACGAGCACCGTCCGCAACCTGCCGACCTCGGAGTGCACTCCCAAAGCGGTCATCGATGCCCTCTCGCTCTCGCTACTCGGCCGCCATCGGTTCGCCCGGCCGCTGCCAGCGCTCGAGCCACCACGCGGTGGACCGGTTCATCTCGGCTTGGTATGCCGAGGCGAACTTCTTCTCGTAGACGAACTGCCCGTATGCACGATACTCGCCCTTGAACCCGTGTGGTGCGTGCACCTGGGCGAGGTCCTCGTTCACGGCCTCGGCCTCGGTTCGGGTGAGCCGATGGTAGCGGTTTGTGTGAACGAGGCGGCCCTCGTAGCGCGGCGTGAGCGGCCGCTCGATGCCCGGACGCCCGAAGCACACCATGGCGACCGGGACCACGTGGTTGGGCAGGCCGAACAGCTCGGCGTGCGTCTCGCCATTCTCGAGCACGTCGCCGATGTAGCACGACCCGATGCCGAGAGCCTCGGCGGCGATGACCGCCGTTTGCGCCGCGATGAGCGCGTCCGAGCACGCCATCATGAACTCGCCCAGGCCCGGCACGAGCGGGCGGTGCGGACCGGGAAGCTCCTCGACGCGCGCGGCGGCGTAGACGTCGATCCACTTCTGCTGGTCGGCGAGGAAGACGAGCACCCACGGCGCCTTCGCGATGAACGGCTGGTCGTCACAGGTGACGGCGAGGCGGTCCTTGAGCGCCTGGTCCTCGACGTCGAGGATCGTGTAGAGCACCTGGTTGCCGGCCGTCGGTGCGCGCAGCGCCGACTCGACGATGACGCGCTTCTCCTGTGCCGTGACCGGCTCCGCCGAGAACACCCGCGTCGACGTCCGCGTATGGATCAGCCTGAGCGTCTCGTTCATCTCGCCCCTCCGCATCGGATCGCGTTCGAACGGCGTGCCGCGACCGGTCCCGGCGTGCCGCGCACGCACCAGCCTACTACCTTTCCCCGCCGAGTAATCCCGCACGAGGCGGGACCCGCGATGGGGACGCCGTGGCGCGCTTAGCGGGGGGTTTCCACCCGAAGCCGCGTGGGCAAAGACGCAAAAGAGGCCGGCCGGGGGCGCGGGGGCGCGAATCGACCGCTGACGGGGATCGTTCAGCACGCGAAGAGAGGGGGACCGATGGACGGTGCCACGTGGGCCCTCGCCTCGGGACTCCTGCGAATCGCCGGCGCCCTGTTCCTCGCCGGCTCGAACGTCTACCTGTACCGGTTCTCTCGGCGCCGCTACCTCCTGGTCTGGACCTGGGCGTGGCTCGCGCTGGCCCTCGCTCAGCTCATCCAGCAGAGCGCCCTGGTCGGAGCCGGCGGCCCGCCCTGGGTCCGGTGGATGGGGCCTGCCTTCTGGACCGCGGCGCTCGGCATCCTGACGGTGACGTCCGCGCTCCTGCTCATGATCGGCTCGCGGATGATGCTCGGTCGCCCGCTGGGCAGGACGTGGCCCGCGCTCGGTGCTGCTCTGGGCGCATGGATCGCGGTCTCGGCGAGCCTGGGACTGCCGACCGAGGCCGTCATGCTCCCCGTGCTGGTGTTCACGGTCGTGGCGTACGCGCGGATCGGCGTGACGTTCATCTCGTCGCCGGTGCTTCCGACGGGCGACGGCACGCGCGTCGTCGGGATCGGGTTCCTGCTCTGGGCGGCCCAGAACGTCCTCTACCTGGTACCGGAGGGCCCGCTCATCACGCCGACGCGCCTGCTCCTCGCCGCGTTCGTCGAGGTGCTCGTCGGCGCGGGTCTGATGCTCGTCTTCTTCGAGCGAGGACAGTCGGAGGTGCTGGACGAGAAGGCGCGGCTGCAGGCCCTCATGGCCGACGAGCTGCTCAGCCACGAGCGCATGGAGTCGCTCGCCGGCGAGCTCGTCGCCGAGGCCGAGCGCGAGCGACGGGTGCGCGCGGAACAGCTCCGCCAGGGCGTCGCGGAACCGCTGTCGCGCGCGATCGAGCTCGTCGCCCGGTCCGAGCCCCAACACCCGCACCTGGGCGAGCTGCGCCGCATCCACCACGAGGCGGCGAACCTCGCCGACGACCTGCTGCCGGCCATCATCGACGCCGACGGCACCGCCGCGGCGATCGCGTGGTCGTGCGCGGCGATGGGCAAGCGCGACGGCATCGACGTCACGGCGACGGGGTCCTTCACCGACGCCGGGCTCGACGCCGAGACCCGCGACGCGCTGTTCTTCTCGGTCGCGGAGCTGCTCGCCAACGTCGCGCAGCACTCGTGTGCGCGGGCCGCGACGGTGGAGCTCGCCGGCGACCGGCAGACCGTCACGGTCGTGGTCAGCGATGGCGGCGTGGGCTTCAACCCCTCGCAGGCAGCGCTGGCGCCCGAAGCGCACGGGCTCTTCGGCATCTCGCGGCGCCTGGGGATGCTGGGCGGCGCGCTGAGCATCGACTCCAAGCCCAGCCACGGCACGCGCGTGACGATCACCATGCGGCGCGGCTACACCCGACGCCGCTAGGAGCCGGGACCGCTACAGGCCGCGCGCCCGGACGTAGTCGCCCACGTCCACGTTGAGATCCATCGACTCGAGGCCGAACGTCGCCCAGGGCTTCCCGGAGTCCATCCACGTCGCCGACCCCACCGTGTTCGTGAGCACGCCTCCGACGTCCGCCCACTCCTCGAAGCCGGTCATCCAGAGGGTCTTCTCGGCGCTGGACGAGGACTTGTAGCGCATGGTCTCGCCCACCGTGGGCAGGCCCGACTCCGGGTCGAACCGCACGACGAACCGCTGCGTCGTGTCTTCGAACGGCACGACCAGGACCGCCGTGTCGTCGTCGAGGGGCAGCCACTGCACGCGCGGGTCGGTGAGGAAGAGCGCGGGGAACGCCCACGACTCGGCCCACAGCCCCTGGTTCGCGGACGCGGCGATCTTGGGCCCGCCGTCGGTACCGACGATCGGGATCTCGATGAGGCTCTCGCCGCCCACGTAGCGCTCGTTGACGCGCAGGATCGGGATGCCGAACCAGCACGCCTCGATGTAGTGGCGGTAGTCCGTCCCCGCGACGTGCGTGAACCGGTAGCGGGCGGGAAGCTCGATGCCGGCGAACGGCGCCAGCCTGCCGCGGCCGGTGAGCACCGCACTCCGGACGACGGGCACCCGGTCGCCGTACACGCGGCGGTAGAAGCGCTCGACCGGTGCCGGGAGCCCCTGCGGGACGGGCACGGTCGTGGTCTCGCCGAGCGGCGCCCCCGCGTACTCCGGGAACGGCGCCGGCTGCACCTGCAACCCGAGCCACCCGACGAACCACACCACCGCGACCACGCCCACGACCCACGCCAGGACCACCATCACGCGCCTCGCTCTCATGCTGCTCGCTCCCTCTCGCCCGACCCGGCGGGCGGCGCCCGTTCGACGGGCTTGACAGTCGGTGTTCTCGGCGTCAGTATGCAAGCAAGCACTTGCACGCGTCAAGAGGAGGAATCGTGACCCCCGCAGAACGAGAGACCGCCGAGCAGATCCTGACCGCGGCGGCCGAGCTGTTCGGCGAACGCGGCTACAAGGGCACCACCACCCGCGCCATCGCCGAGAAGGCCGGCGTCAACGAGGTGACCCTGTTCCGGCGATTCGGCAACAAGCAGGGTGTGCTCGCCGCGCTGGGCGAGATGTGGGCGAGCCAGATGGCCGGGTTCGCCATCGACGAGATGCCCGACCCTTCGGACACGGCAGGTACGCTGCGCGCGCTCGCGGACCTCGAGGTGCGCCAGGCGAGCCGGTTCGGCGCCGCGGCGATGCGGCTCGCACTCGACGCCCGCTCGGTACCGGAGGTCGAGGCGGTCATGGGCGGCGGACCCGGAGCCAACCTCGAGGGACTCGCCGAGTACCTCGCCGAGCGTCAGGCCGCCGGCGACGTCCGCGCGGACGTGGACGCCCACGCGCTCGCCGAGGGCTTCTTCCTGCTCACGTCGACGCTGGTGATGTCGCGCACGCTACTCGGCGGGTCGTACGGCGAGCGTGCGATTCCCGCTTCGGACGCGGTCGGCGCGCTGGTCGGGGTCTATCTCGACGGCATCTCGGCGAAGGGCGGGTCGTGATGGAAGAGATGACGAGACGGCGTTTCGTGACCGTGAGCGCGACGGCCGTCGGCGTGGTGGCGCTGGGTGGAGCGGCGACGGCCGCAGCGACGTACAGGCCCGAGGTGTCGCAGCCTCGGATGACGATGGGAGCGGGGATGGACTCGGTACTGGTGGTCTACGGGACGGGATCGGGATGCACGACGGGCGTCGCCGAGAGAATCGGCACCGCACTCGCGCAGCAGGGCGCGCGGGTCGACGTGGTGGCGGCCAAGGACAAGCCCGACCCTGCCGGCTACGACGGCGTCATCGTCGGCAGCGGCGTGCGCGCGGGCAGCTGGCACGCGCCGGTCAAGGAATGGGTCGCCACCAATGCGGGCGCGCTCAAGGCCGTGCCCGTCGCGTTCTTCACCGTCTGCCTGACCCTCGCGACCGACCCCGAGAAGACCGCCGAGGTTCGCGCGTACACCGACCAGCTCATCGCCGATACGGGCGTGCAGCCCGTGGATGTCGGCACGTTCGCGGGCTGGAACGAGGGCACCGGCTTCAACTTCCTCGAGCGCACGATCCTGGGCGCCATGAAGGCGCCGAAGGGCGACTTCCGCGACTGGGCCGCGATCGACGAATGGGCCGGGTCGATCGCACCGCAGCTGTAGGTTCGCGCGGCTCATCACGCACGTTCGGCCCCCGTCACGGCATTGCGGCGCGGGCCGAACTTGCGCGCGCAGGTAGAATCGGAGCATGACCCGGCACCTGACACGCCACGTGCTCCCCCTCGCCGTCGCGGCGATCGCCACCGCTCTCGCGGTCGCGCTGTTCCCCGCGCACGCCGCGGCACGGCTCGACGCCCTGGTGGTCGCGGGCGCGGCCACAGCGTCTCAGCTGCAGGTGCCGCACCGCTCGCCGGCGCTCCCGGCGGCGGCCGATCCGAGCGGCCACGGGGCGCTTCTCGTGCTGCGGCCCGTCGGCGACGGTTCCGCCCTCGCGCCGGGCGCCGCCCAGAGTCCGCGGCGCGACGGCAGCGATGCCGTGAGGCCCGGTCCCGAGTCCCGCCCGAGCACCGCGGCCCGCGCCCTCGAGTGCCCGCGCGCTCCCCCTCCCTGCGCCTGAGGACCCCGTCCCGTCGCGCACCCAGGAGGAACCAATGAAGCTCTTCGAGCCGCAGGCGCTACTCATCATCCTCGTCATCGTCCTGATCATCTTCGGTCCCAAACAGCTCCCGGAGCTGGGCAAGACCATCGGCAAGACCATGAAGGGGTTCCGCGAGAGCATGGAGGGCGAGGACGAGGACGACGCCTCGCCCGCCAAGACCGAGCCCGAGAAGCTCGAAGCCAAGTAGCCGAGCGACCTCTCCCGACAACGAAGGCCCCGGACCACGCGGTCCGGGGCCTCGTCATGTCCGCGCTATGATGGCCTCCGGCGTCGGCGGAAGGCGGATCGTGGAACGCAAGGTCGCAGGAGCTCAGAACATCAGCCGCATGTGCCTGGTATGCGGTCGCGAGAACGTATCGGGGCTGCACGCCCGGTTCTACGAGCTCGAAGACGGCGAGCTGCTCGGCGTGTTCGAACCCGCCGAGCACCACCAGAGCTATCCCGGCCGCCTGCACGGGGGGATCTCCTCGGCGATCCTCGACGAGACGATCGGGCGCGCGGTGAACATGAGCGACCCCGACGCCTGGGGCGTGACGATCGAGTTGAACCTTCGCTACCGCAAGCCGGTCCCGATCGACGGCCCGGTGCGCGCCATCGGCCGCATCACCAGGGACTCGAGCCGCCTGTTCGAGGGAAGCGGCGAAATCGTGCTCGACGACGGGACCGTCGCCGTCGAGGCGACCGGGCGCTACCTCAAGCAGCCGATCGACCGCATCGCCGAGGGCGACTTCGAAGCGGAGTGGTTCGACGACCTTCGAGTCGCCCCCGACGTGGTCGAGGTGCCCCAGCCCACGCGAGCGCCGAAGCAGCGCTAGGCGGGCTCGGCGGATCCGCGGAGCCAGCTGACGAAGGCCCGGTCGGTCTGGCGGATGTGCGTGCGGAGCCAGTCGACGAGGAACTCGGTGAGCGGCAGCACGGTGGTGAGCTCCCCGCGCTCGTGCCGCCCGACGATGTCGGCGGTCCGCTCGGCGAGCTCGCGGTGGGCCGCGACGTGGGTGAGCATCTGGTCGACCGGGTACCCGGTCTGCGTCATCAGCTCCTGCTCGGCGGCGAAGTGCCCGTCGACGTAGTCGGCGAGCGCGCAGAGCACGACGCTGGTCGCCGATCTCTCGCGGCCTTCGACGCACGCGTCACGCAGCTCGTTGACGAGCGCGAACAGTCTCTTGTGCTGGGCGTCGATACGCGGATTGCCGGTCTCGAGCGACGGGTCCCATTCGATTGCGGGCACGTGCGAGTCCTTTCGCTGGTCAGATCGTGCAGCCGTCCCGGCCTTCGAACGGGACCGGGACGGCATCGGTGTCGCGCGGGCGCTGCGAGTGCGCCCCGAGACCCACCTACGAGGGCTGCCAGTAGCAGCGCTTGGGAGAGACGATCTCTCCGGACTTCTTCAGGTCGTTCATGGCCTTGTCCACGACCTTGCGGTCGAGCCCGGTCATCTCGGCGACCTTGCCTGCGTTGAGCGGCTCTCCGGCGGCCTTCATGGCCTCGAGCACCTGGTCCTTTGCTTCCATCTTGGCCCTTTCTTTGGGAATCGCGCCGAAGGGGACGGGCCTCTTCTACTCGATCGTGACGTGCGAGCCGTCGCAGTACGGAGGGTTCTTGGTCAGCCCGCAGTTGCAGATCGCCGCGGTCTGCGCCTCCTCCACCTCGAAGGCGAGCGGCATGACGCCGCTGCCGGCGTGCGAACCGTCGCAGTAGGGCACGGTGCGCGTCTTGCCGCACTGACACCAGTAGTAGGTGCCGGCGCCCAGCTCGGTGACGAGCGGGTGGCTCTTGGCCTCATCGTTCTCGAACCTGGTCATAGGGACCTCCTCTTCAGAAACCTCTTGTCTATGTCCCCTCTTGGACTCGTCCGAACACGGGCCGCGGCCCCGAATCCGCAGCCGCGGCCTGCCGCCGCGGCCGCGCAACCGTGACGGCGGTCACCGTCGCCGCACGCCACTCGTCGGAATCCGCTCGCGCCGGGCCCGAAGCGGTCCGATATTCCAAGCGGAACCTTCTCCGTCATCGAGGACGCACACCATGAACGACAAGCCAGCCTTTCCACGTCTGCTCACGCCCGCGAGGCGGACCCACCTGCCGCTGGGCGTGCTTCTCTGCGCGGTGTTCGCTGTCGCGATGCTGTCCCAAGCGGCTAGGGCCGATGCGAGCCCCGACTTCTCGTACTGGATCGCCCACGCCCAGACGCGCGTCTACCCCTCGTCGCAGCCACCGGCGGACGCGTGTCTCGGCTCGGCCTCGGCGCCGACGGGGCTCTCGGTGAGCGGAGCGCAGTCGGAGTTCGAGGGACGGCAGATCGCCATACGGCCGACCGCCGAGGGGCTGAACGACATCTGGATCGCCCCGTCCGACCTGACGCGCGCGGGCGGCGGCGGCACGGTACCGGCGGCCAATGTCACGGTCTACAAGATCGGCTACGTGAACGTCGAGAAGCCCTCGTACAACATTCGCGCGGGAGGGATCCAGCCCGATCCGCTCTTCCCGATGACCCTCGCGAACGGCCAGCGCCTGGGATGGCAGCCGGGCGGCGCGATGAACGTCGGCCTGCGAGCCGTGGCGTCGAACTCCACGCAGCCGTTCTACGTGCTGTTCCAGGTGCCCAAAGACGCGGCTCCCGGCACCTACACGGGCACGTTGCGGGTGCAGGCGCGCAGCGCGAACACCGGCGAGCAGCTGCGCGAGCTCGCGATTCCCGTGACCCTCACGGTCTACCCCTTCTCAGTCGCCCAGCGCACGCTCAAGACGTCGTTCGGCCTCAACCTCCACTACGCCGCGATCATGGCCAGTTCCCGGCGTGACTGGCTGCAGCCGCCGAACCCGAACCCTGGCCCCGATGCGGCGCGCGTCCCCGAGCGGACCACCTACAACGCCGACCAGATCGGCGGATGGCTCAAGTACATGAGCGACCACCGCGTCTCGCCCCAGACCATGAACCCTGCGTGGGAGCGCGGCACGAAGTCGTGGGCGCCGCCCACCGACAGCGGCGACATGGTCGCCCGTCACCAGCTGCTCGACGACTACATGGGCACCGGTGCCGCGACGTCGTTCGAAGGCGACCGCTACGCCTTCAACACAGTCAGGATGGCGGAGGCAGGCGCGCCGGCCTGGGTGCAGAACCCGTTCAAGAACAAGCGCTCCTACGCGATGGCCGTACGCTACTTCCAGACCATGCGTGCCGAGCTGGGACCGTACGCCGACCGTGCCTACGTCTACACCATCGACGAGCCGCCCGCGTCGAAGAAGAAGTTCATCGAGAAGTACGCGGCGCTGGTGCACCGCGCCATCCCCGGCTCGAAGTTCCTGCTGACGACCGACCCGACCACTCAGAAGGGCAAGCTGGTCAAGGGCGTCGACATCTACGTGACGCGGCTGCACTTCTTCTTCCGTGACTCGGCCTGGATCAACAAGATCCGCAGGTCGCGCAAGAGCGTCTGGATCTACACGCACGCGACCAACTGGCAGGTGCAGACGCCCGGCTACCTGATCGACGAGCCCGTCTCGGACTCCCGCTCTCAGGGCTGGTTCGCGTGGAGGACCCGGGCCGACGGGCTGCTCTACTTCTCGGTGAACAGCTGGCAGAAGAACATCGGCCGTCGAATCGCATTCCGCGACCCCTACGTCGAGACCAACGGCAGGAACAAGACGTACAAGGGCAGGCCGTTGCGAGCGAACGGCGATGGCGTGCTGGTGTACCCGGGCTACTACCCGGCCCTCGGCCTGTGCGTCGAGGGCGCTCCCCCGGTGGGCAGCCTGCGGATGGAGGCCGTCCGAGACGGGCTCGAGGACTACGAGTACCTGAAGATGACCGCGGACCGCTACGGCGTGGGTGCCGCCGACGCGTATGCCGGCCGCATCATCGGCCCGCTGCCCAAGAAGAAGTCGGGCAAGCTGCTGTTCCCGCAGTGGGCACGCACCCCCGAACCGTATGAGCAGGTACGCGCCGAGATGGCAGCGGGACTCGCCCGCTAGGCTGCAGATAGCGACAGAACGCGCTTCAAGCACGACGAGGAACCGCTCCGCGTGCGGACACGCGAGCACGGAGCGGAGGCCGACCGCCAGATGTGTGATATCCGTCACACATGGACTCGTTGGCCCGGGCTGAGGGCATGAACAACCGCAACGGAAACCGAGCCGTGACCCCCGCTAGAGCGGATCGGTGAAGGACATGGAACGCACGCCGGACAACCCCGACCGTCGGGGAGCGTCGCAGACGCCTCCCCCCGGCACCGGGGCCACACCTGAGGCTCGGGCCACTCTGGTCGACCAGCTCAACCGCCAGGCGCGGTCGATGCGCTACGTCGACTACGACCGCCAGCGCGGATTCGCCGAGTCGGCCTTCGAGGCCGCCTGCACCCGCGACGGGACCGGCAACGTGTACGCGTACGGCATGGCCGCGGCGCTCTCGATGCTGGCCGACCGTGCCTGCAACCTAGGCGACTGGGAGCAGTCTCGCCGTCTCGTCTCGCAGGCGCTTGGGCTGCTCGACGCCTCGAAACCCTCGATCGCCCTGGTTGACGCCCTCGAGGTCGACGCGTGGACCAGCTTCTACACGGGAGACTACGTCGACGCGCTCGACAAGATCGAGCGGGCGCTGACGGCAGCCGAGGCGCTCGGCGACCTTGCCTTGCAGGCCCGTGCGCTCGACCGTCTCGCGAACATCCACGCATCGGCGGCCCACCCCGACGTCGCGTTCGAAGCGCACGAGCGGGCTTTGGCGCTCCTCGAGCAGGTCGACGAGCCGCTGCTCGACGCGATCATCCACAACAACCTCGCGTACACGCTCACGGACATCGGCCGGTTGGACGAGGCGCTGGCGTCGGCCGAAGCGTCGCTCGCCTACTGCGAGACACATCACTGTCCCTACCTGCACACCGGCGTGCTCGACACGCTCGCATCGGTGCACACCGCCCGGGGCGAGCTCGATCTCGCGAGCGAGTTCTGCCGTCGGGGCATCGACCTGGCGCGGCGCTGCGCCTGCGATCCCGACCTCGCGAACAGCCTGTTGTCGCTCTCGCGAGCCGCGACGCTGCAGGGAGACTGGAAGGTCGCCCTGGACGCCGCTCGGCAGGCGCTCGCGGTCGCCGAGACGCGGGGCATGGGGGTCGAGGAGTACCAGTGCCACGAGCTCATGTCGCAGATCTACGAACAGACCGGCGACTTGTCCGAGGCGCTCCATCACTATCGGCGCTTCCACCAACTGCAGCAGGCTCGCGTCAACGAGGAGGCCGCGAGCCGCCTCGCGGTCCTTCGCATCGAGCATCAGGTGCAGGCCGCGAGAAAGGACGCCGAGATACAGCGGCTCCGCGCGCTCGCGCTCGCGCAGGAGGTCGAGGAGCGGCGTATCGCCCAGGCCGAGGCCGAGGCGAAGGCCTCTCTGGACGCGCTCACCGGGCTGTTCAACCGCCAGCACGTGCCGGTCCTGGACCAGCGCCTGGCGGCGTCGATCGAGAGCGGCCACTCGGCGGCCGTCGCGCTCTTCGACATCGACCGCTTCAAGCAGCTCAACGACACGTTCGGTCACGTGGTCGGCGACCACGTCCTGCGTGCGGTCGCGGTGCAGCTCGCCCGAAGCGCGCGCCGGTCCGACGTGGTGTGCCGATACGGCGGTGACGAGTTCCTGGTGCTCTTCACGGACATGGACGTCGAGGAGGCCCGGCAGGCGATCGAGCGCGTGCGGGAGGCGGTCGAGGCCACCACGGTCGCACACGGAGGCGGGCGCGTCTCGGTGACACTGAGCGGCGGCCTGGCCGGCATCGGTCCGGGCGAGTCCGCGGATCTCGACACGCTCATCGAGCGCGCTGACGCGGCGCTCTACCGGGCGAAGCGGGGCGGTCGCAACCAGCTCGTGGTCAGCGAGGTCTAGCCACCCTCGCGGGGTCGCCACTCGGCCCATGCCGGCACCGCGTCCCACGAGCGCGCGATGAGTTCGTGATTGCGCCGCGCATCCGGCTCGAGCTCCTCGAACCGCTCCCAGAACGCCGGCGAGTGATCGGGCACGCTCAGGTGCGCGAGCTCGTGCCGCACGACCGAGACCGCGAGCGCTCGCGGCAGAAAGACCAGCGCGCGGTTCAGGGTGACCGCACCGCTCGCCGAGCACCCGCCCCAGCGCGCTCTCTGCGCGCGCACGCTCGCCGACCCGGGCGCCAGGCCCGCGCGCGCGGCCTCGTCAGCGAGCATCGGCAGCAGCCGCTCGCGTGCCGCACGGTGCAGCCAGCGCTGCAGCGCGAGCAGCCGCGCGGCGCCGTCCCCGCCCCCGCGCAGCTCGATGGTGCCGTCACGCTCCCGAGCGGCGACGCGTGCCGAGCCCGTCTCCGTGCACTCGACTCGCCACGCCTCGCCGCTCATCGCGAAGACGACGCGGTGGGGGAGCAGATCGGCCGGATCGGCCTGCAGGGCAGTGCGCCTCGCCGAGAAGTGCGCGGTCGCCTCGGCGATCCAGGCGGCCCGGTCGCGCAGGACGGGTCCCGGGTCGAAGTCGGCGAGCTGCGGCGGCACGACCACCACGAGCCCCTCGGCGGGCGTGACCGTGAGCCGCACTCGCTTGGCGCGGGCGCTCACGCGCAGCACGTAGCCGGGGAGATCACCCCGGGCGGGAACGGTCGTGTCGTGGCTGGTGCCCAAAGCGAACCCCCTGTCCGCGCGATCGGCGATGCCGGCCTCCGTCGATGAAGCCTACCCGACAACGAGCAGGAACGGTGCGGCGGTCTCGGCGCGGGGGCGTCAGGTGCGCGCGGAGGCTACGGCACGATGCGGAAGAGCGCCCCGGCGAAGCCCAGGGCGGAGACGAGCGGGATGCGCACCGCCCGACCCGAACCCTTGATCCCGATGCGCCACACGTTGAGCTGCACGTGCGGCAAGCGTCCCAAGGTGCCGAAGCGATGGTGCGCGGCGTGCGACCCCAGCTTGGCGGCCCATGCGCCGACAGGCATCTCGCCTCGGGAGGGATCTGCGCGGAAGACGAACGCAGCTGGATCTCGGTGGTGCCGGACGAAGGGAGAAGGGAGCCAGACCGCTTGGGAGCGGTGGGTGCGCAGGGTGTACCGCCATGCGCCGAAGATCGCCTCCCGACCACGCGTCGCTCGTGCACGAAACGCCGTCGGCCCGACTGAGCCAACTAGACCGTAGCCCCTCTTGGCGCGGTGGGTCAACCGTGCGACGGCGAAGCAGGCGCGTACCGCCCGGGTCCGGGGGCCGACGCTGGGCTAGACGCGATCCACCGAGCGCTGCACGACGCGCCGGAACGCGTCCACGACCTCCGGATCGAACTGCTTGCCCGAGCAGCGCTGCACTTCTTCGAGCGCGTCGGCCGTCGTCTTGCCGGCACGGTACGGACGGTCGCTGATCATCGAGTCGTACGCATCGGCGACCGCGAGGATGCGTGCTCCGAGCGGGATGGCCTCGCCGGCCAGCCCGTGGTATCCGCTGCCGTCGAAGTTCTCGTGGTGCGACTCGACGAGCGGGACCACGTCGCTCAGGAGCCCGCCCACCGGGGAGAGGAGCTGGCTGCCGGCACGAGCGTGAGTCTTGATGTGGGCCCACTCGTCGTCGTTGAGCGCCGAGGCCTTCCTGAGCACGTCGAGGCTGACGTCGATCTTGCCGATGTCGTGGAGAAGACCGCCCACGCGGACGTTCTCGAGATCTTCATCGGACAGGCCCATCTCGACGCCGATGCTGACCGCCATCTCGCTCACCCGGACCGAGTGGTTCCCGGTGTACTGGTCGACGGCGTCGATGAACTTCGCAAGGATCTCGAGGACCCCTTCGTAGGCTCGCTTGAGATCGGTGGTCGTCGACGCCTTCACGTCGTACAGCGTGCCGACGACGTACGCGGTGACCACGGTGAACCCCGCCCACAGGAGGATGTTGACCATCGGGCTCTCAACGGTGGAGGGGGCGAAGATGCCGGGGTTCATCGCGGCGTAGAGGCCCACCATCAGAACCGCGGCGACCGCGACGAGCATCCCCTGCCGCTTGCCCAGGAAGTAGGCGGCCACGAGCACCGGGATGTAGAAGAAGTTCAGGAAGGCCAGCTTGTTCGCCGCGACCAGGATGGCGAACGCCGTCGCCATGACGAGTACGAAGACGATGACCAGCTCGAAGTGTTTGACCACGAAGGCCTTGGTCTGTTCCACGCGTCCCCCACTGACGCCGACATTCAAAGGGGCGCGCTCTCCCCGCGCGCCTCTGTTTCACTTCTCGGCAAGTACAGGCACCGACATTACCCTAAGGTTTCGCCGAGGGCGAAGAACGCGATACGCGGGCCTAGCTGCCAAGCGCGATGTCGAGCACCGTCATGAGCGTGAAACCGATGATCGCGGCGAGGACCGCCGAGTCCGCGTGGCCGCAGCGCTGGCACTCGGGAACGAGCTCCTCGATCACGATGAAGACCATCGCGCCGGCAGCGAATGCGAGGCCGTACGGGAGCAGCGCGAGCGACAGGCCGATGGCGGCGGCCCCCAGCACCGCGGCGATCGGCTCGACCGAGCCGGTCATCGCGCCCAGATAGACGGCACGGCCGCGCGAGGCCCCTTCTCGGCGAAGGAGTGCCGAGACGGCCAGGCCCTCGGGGAGGTTCTGGATGCCCAGGCCCAGCGCGAGCGCGAACGTCGCGCCGATCGAGGTGCCGGGCGCGCCGCTCGCAGCCGCGCCGGCCGCCACGCCCAGCGCGAGGCCCTCCGGGATGTGGTGGAGCGTGATCGCGAGCACGAGCAGCGTGCTGCGGGTCCAGGTGGTGCGCACGCCCTCGGGCGCCAGCGCGCTGCCCGGCAGGATCAGGTGCGCGTGCGGCATCACCTTGTCGAGCGCCCAAAGGCCGATGCCGCCCACGGCGAAGCCGAGAGCCGGCGGTAGCCACGCCAGGCCACCGTTCTCACGCGCGATCTGCACCGAGGGCACCAGCAGCGACCAGAAGCTCGCCGCGAGCATGACCCCCGCCGAGAACCCCAGCAGCACGTCCATCATCCGCTGGGACGGGTTGCGGCGCAGCAGGATCAGCGCGGCGCCGAGCGCCGTCATCCCGAAGGTGAAGAGCCCGGCGAGGAATGCGAGCAGCAGTGGGTTGAGGCTTTGCATACCGCATGGTGTACCACAAACAGCGTCCGCACCGAGCCACCCGTGGCGGGCGATCGCATCACGCCGACGACGGCTACCGGAGCGCGGGCGCCGTCGCCTCCGCTCCGCCCGGAGCCTGCCGAGCCGCCGGACGCACCCGCTCGAGCCTCCACCGCGCGCACGCCGCCCCGGCAGCCGTCTGCACGATCGCCCCGTCGCCCCGCCGCGCGACCGTCAGCCCGCTGCCGCGGTTGCGGAGCACCACCGTCCCGTCGCCCGCCTCGGCGACATCGAACCGGCTCCGCCGTTTGGCCAGCTCCACGCGTCCAGCCGGGCACCGCCGCAGCCGCGCGCCCTCGCGGCGCGATGCGAACACGACTCCGAGTTCGCGCCCCGACGTCTCGTCTACGAGCCGCACGCTCCCGTCGCCGCACGCCTCCGCGCGCCACGACTCGGCCCCCCAGACATCTCCCAGCGCACGGCCGCGCTCGTCCAGCAGCCTCCACGACCCGCTGCCGAGAAACCCGCCCGGGTCTTCTCGGCAGGTGCCACGCAGGGTGACGGCGACGGCGCCCCGGGCCGGGACCTCGGGTCGAAGCAGCGCGAGATCGCGCTCGTCCACTGCGAAGGCGCCCGGGTCGAGTTCGACGCGCTCGGGCTCGTCGCCACCGACCACGACCACCACGAGCACGCCCTCGCCGAGCGCCGCGATCGACCGCGGGTCGTCGGTACCCGCCAGGCGCATGCCGGGGCGGATCGAGCGACTGAACCGCGCGAACGTCTCGAACGCGGGGTTCTCGGCGATGATGGCCCCGCGAGCGCCGGAGCGCAGCAGCCCCCAGTCGTCGGGCGAGACCGCCTGCCAGAGGACCCACGCGCTCGGGGCAAGCTCGCGCAGGTCGCGCACGATTTCGAGGGCCAGCGCGCGGCCGCTCGCGTCGCCGGCGCCGTACTCCGAGACCCACAGCCCGACCCCCGCGGCGTACGCCCGAGCCCGCAGTGCCGAGCGGTGCTCACCCGCGTAAGAGTGCGTGTTGAGCCGGCCGATCCGGGGGCGAGCCGCACTGCCGAGCGCGTCCCACACTGAGACGGCCTCGTCGATGCTCCAAGTCTCGGGCGCGGCAAGCAGCCGATCGCCGAGCGCCCTCGGCGCCAGCGAGTCCGCGGCGGCGAGCAGCCGGCGCATGCCCGCGTGCGTGAAGGCGCAGCCCTCCTGCCGCCCGCCCTCCTCCCACCACGGGGAGACGGGCTCGTTGAACGGCGAGACGCTCGCGACGCGCACGCCGCAATCGCGCTCCACGAAGCCGGCGACGTCGAAGAGGTAGCGCAGGTAGTCGAGTTCGAAACCGCGGGCGAGGTTGGGTGCCGCGTCGTCGTGGACCTCCGAACGACCCGTCACGGTGCCGCTGCGTGTCGCCCACCACGGCGGCGAGTTGCCGAATACCTCGACGACCAGCTCGCGGCCCTCGTCCGCCGCGATGCGCGCGGCGTCACGCAGCACCGCCCGCTGGCCGGGATCGGCGGTGGGGTCGAGCGGGGCCTCTCGGCGGGGGCGGTAGCCCTCCATCCGAGCGCGCCGCATCATCGAGTCCGGGTGCTCGGGGTCCTCTCCGCCACCGGCGTTGAAGCGCACGACGGTCAGACCGAGGCCTCCGTCCTCGAGCGAGAACAGGCGACGCAGCGCGGGCTCGCGTTGCTCGGCGGGCAGGCGACCCAAGTCGTCGGCCCACCAGGCGAGCGAAGTGCCCCAACCCTCGAAGGCCGTCGAGACGGCGTACGGGTCGATCCGGATGCGGCGCACGGGCGGCCCCTTCCGCGGACGGAGGCGTCGGCGCGGCTATGGCGTGGCGCTCTGCTCGGCAGGGCGTGCCTCAGCGGGGGCCCGGCTCACGTGGCACTTCACGCAGAAGACCGGCGAGTGGCAGTCGAGGCAGTGCGCGGCGCCCTTGTCGCGGACGACGAGGAAGTGCTGCTTGAGCCACGTCCCCTGTGCGGGGTCGTAGCCCTGATGGTGGCACATCGTGCACGAGTCCGGCCGGCTTCCGTGACACTTCCCGCAGACCGCGCGGTTGGCCGTGGCGGCGGCCGCGTGCCCGTTCTCGCCGCGCTCCCACCCCTGCGGGTGCGGCATCTTCACGCCGTGGCAGCCGGTGCAGAAGGCGTCCGTGTGGCACATCTCGCACTGTTTGGGGTCCTTGAGCGCGGTCTTGCCATGGTCCTTCTTCCACGGCTCGACGGCGTGGGACTCCGGCAGCAACTTGTAGTCCTTGGGGTGGCAGACACCGCACTCCGCCGAGGCCTCGGGATACGCCTCCGTGCCGTGGCAGGTGAAGCACTGCGACATGAACGTGATCGCCTTGCCGCGCGTCGCCACCGGGTGCGCCGTGCGCACGTGGCACGACACGCACGAACCGTTGCGCTTGGCGTGCTCGGGATGGTCGATGAGGATGCGGAAGCCCGAGGTCGCCTTGCGGTTCACGTCGTGGCACTGGAGGCAGATCTCGTCCTTGATCGGCTCGGTGCCCGCGACGCGGCTGTCGACCGGATCGTCGTAGCCTCCCGCCGCGTGCGCTGCGACGTCTCTGGACAGCAGCGCGACGCGCCCCGCGAGACGCTGCGGGAGCTGGTACCAGGCCGTCGGCGGCTGGTGGCACTTCACGCACGAGACCTCGACGTGCGACGACTTGGCCCAGCTGTCGTGGCGGGCACGCATCTCGTGACAGGTCGTGCAGGTCTTGGGCGACGCCGTGACCACGTCGAACGCGATCAGCAGGAGCAAGACGCCGAGAACCACGCCGACCGCGATCCAGATCTTGCGGCGCAGGCCGGGCCGCGACGGGCCGGCGCCATCGCCGGCGGCGGGCGTCTCGGACGGCTCGGCGGCGGGCCCGGTCGGCTCCTCGGGCTCGAGGCCCTCGATGCGCTCGTCCTCGGCCATCTACTTCACCGGCTTCAGGTCGGGATTGAAGTTCTCCTTGGGCACCTCGCCGTGGCAGCGGATGCAGTACGCGTCGTCGTGGCACGCCTCGCAGCCCCGGTGCTTCTTGACCGCGTCGCCGTGGACCGCACGCCAGTCAGCGGTGTGCGAGGCGGGCCGGCGCTTGTGGCAGTCGGCGCACCACTTGTCGGTCCAGCGGTGGCAGCTGTTGCACTCGGGCTGCGAGCCCTTCTCGCCGTGCACGACGAGCCAATCGGGCGCCTTGTGGGTCGCGGGCGCGGCCTTCTCGGTGTGGCACGCCGTGCAGGTGTTCTTGGCCGTGTCGCCGTTGTGGCACTTCATGCACGTCGCCATGCGCGGCGTGTGCTTGCCCTCCGGGCTCTTCTCGTGGACCAGGTAGTTGTGGCACTCGACGCACCTCATCTTGAGGATGGTCACGTGTGCGCGGTGCGGTATCTGCAGGTCGCCCTTGGGCGAGACCGTGCGCAGGTCGTTGTGGCACTTGAGACACGCGGCGTTCTGCGGCGTCGGGAAGACGTTGGGGACCCGGCCGCGCGCCACGAGCGACAGGTAGAACTCGCCCACCATGCGCGTGCGGTAGACGGCTTGCGTGACCACGCCCGGAGGCACGTGGCAGTCGGCGCAGCTCACCTCGACGTGCGACGACGTCGACCACGGCTTGTACTGCTCCTGCAGTCCGGGATAGCGCCCGAAGAACCCGGGGCGGGAGGCGAGCCATCCGGGCAGCAGGATGAGCAGGACGACCCCCGCCGCGACAAGGCCGCCGACGAGCCAGCGCTTCCGCCGAGGCGCGTCCACTAGTGACACTCCTTGCAGAACTTCTGCTCGTGGCAGACCAGGCAGCCGTCACCGCGCAGCTTGGCGCTGGGACCGTGCGCGGTCTTCCAGTTCCCCACGTGCGACGCGGGCCGCTTCGCGTGACACTCCGCGCAGTACTGAGGAGTCCAGTCGTGGCAGGTCCCGCACTCCTCGGACTCCGCCTTGGAGCCGTGGATCTGGAGCCAGTCGGCGCTCTTGTGGCTCTCGGGCACCTGCTTCTTGGTGTGGCAGTCCGAGCACTCGTTGCTCGCCTTGTCTCCGTCGTGGCACTGCGCGAGGCAGCCCTCCATCTCGGGACGGTTGAAGCCGCGGCTGTTCAGCGAGTGCACCAGGTTCTTGTGGCACTGCACGCACTCGATCTTGAGCACCTCGACGTGCGCGCGATGCGGGATGAGCAGATCGCCGCTCGGCGCCACGCTCCGGTAGCTGGTGTGGCACTTCTGGCAGGCCGCGCGGTCGGGCGGCTTGAGCAGGTTCTCTGCGTCAGGCCCCCCGAACAGCTGCGAGTAGAACGCCGGGATCGCCCTCGCCGAGAAGCTCAGGTAGCCCTTCACGCCCGGGTCGACGTGGCACGCGGCGCACGAGATGCGCGAGTGCGTCGAGGTCGCCCAGTGGTTCATCCGCTCGCCGAGCGCCGGATAGCGCTTGTAGTAGCCCGGCTGCAGCATCGAGACGACGGGGAGCACGAGCGCCACGACCACGGCGAGCACCGCGGCGACGATGAGCCACTTGACCCAGCCTCGACGCACCTACTCCATCTCCTTGAATTGCTCGTGACAGTCCTCGCAGAACTCGACCTTGTGGCATGCGACACAGCGCGGGTCGTCCACAGCCTTGGCCTGCTTGCTGTGCCGGCCGATCCAGGTCGCGGTTGACCCGTGGAACGCCGGCCGCTGCAGGTGGCACTCGTCGCACTCGCCACTGGACTGGTGGCAGAGCATGCAGCGGTCCTTGCCCTTGAGCGCCTCGGCGCCGTGGTAGCGGCTGGTCCAGTCCGGCTTGACGTGCAGCTCCTCGATCGACTTCATCGAGACCTCGATGCGCTGGCCGGGGATGTCGGGCCGCTTGCCGGTGGTGTGGCACTCCTGGCACTGTTCGACCTTGTGACACTGCTCGAGGCACGCGTTCTCGCCGGTCTGCTTCACGATCTCGGGGTGCTCGGTGCGCCACTGCTCCCCGTTCTCGTGGAGGATGTGGTGGCACTCGAAGCAGTCGCGGGTCTTCTTGGTCCCGACGTGGCAGCCGTAGGCGACGCACACGCCCGAGAACGGCATCTTCTTGTGCTTCTCCATGTACGTCTCGAAGTGCGCGGTCCACTTGTGGCACTGCACGCAGTCCCGCTTCTCGTCGGCGACGCGCTGGTGCGCGGGGTGCGGGATCATGGCCGTCCGCGTCGAGTCGGAACTCCAGTCGTCCTCGTGGCACTGCAGGCACGCTTCGCGCTTGGGCGGAGCGAACGTGAAGTAGCGGGGCTTGGGGTCCTTCCGGAACAGCCCGGTGTAGTAGTCGGCGATGAGCGCCATGCCGTTCTGCACCGGCTGCGTCTCGTGACACGTGCGGCAGCTGATGCCCTCGTGCGCGGAGCCCTCGAGGTTGACGAACCGCCGCTCGAGCAGGTGGTAGCGGCCGAAGAACCTCGGCGTCGAGGTGGCGATCAGCGGGACCGCCACGCCGATGACGACGACCAGCACGACTACCACGGCTACCAGGCCGATGATCAGGTTGCGGCGCTTCTTGGGGTCGGCTACCGCTTCGCGGTCGGTCACCTGGGGGTCACCCGGCCTCGAGCGCCGACTCGGGCGCACTCTCCGCGGAGACCTCCGGCTCGCCGGCACTCTCGGCGACCGGCGCGTGCCCGTGGCCGTGGCCTTCCTCGGGCTCCTGCAGCGGCAGCACCTTCGCTCCGAACGTGATGATCAGCAGGCCGAGGGCGAGCAGGCCGAGGGCGATGAGGGTCTCGGTCAGGCTCGGCACGTACGGCGGGGTGTACTGGCCGAGGGGGTTGATCGCGAAGCCCATGGCCATGAGCGAGTACCGCTTGAGGAAGATCGCGACCACGTAGAGCGCCGACGCCGTGATCTGAATCGCCGGCAGGTGCCTCGTCTTGCGCCCGGCGAGCAGGGAGAAGGCGATCACGCCGAGCACCAGGACCGGCACGAAGAACTTGGCGTACTCGCCGGTGAGGAACTGGTCGAACCGAACCGCGTGGCCCGGCTTGCGCGACGTGGGCCAGTAGATGACCAGGATCTCGACGAGCAGCAGGAACAGGTCGAGGATGATGACCGTCGCGAGCAGCGTCGAGAGGCTCCGGAACATGCTCGCGGTGAACTGGAACACGCCGAAGTACTGCATGATGTAGGCGCAGATGAGCAGCAGCGCGATACCCGACGCGGTCGCCGAGGTGAGGAAGATCGGCACCATGACCGCGCTGTTCCACAGCTCGCGCGACTTGTTGAGCGCGAGCACGAACGCCGTCGTCGTATGGAGGTAGATCGCGAAGGGCAGCGCGACGAGCGTCATGCCCATCGCGACCCGCTCGCCGCCCTTCTTCGTGATGAGGATCCACAGGTCGACGAAGCAGATGATCATGTAGATGTTGGCCGCGCTACCGGTGTAGATGAACGGTGACGTCGGGTTGGGCGTGAGCAGCATCCACACCGCGCGCCACGGGCGCTCCATGTCGGTGACGATGCCGAGAAGCGCCATCATCACGAGCACGCCGGCCTGCAGGACCGCGAGCCGCGAGAGCGGCCGGAACTGCTCGGCGCCGAAGAGGTGGACGCTCGCATAGACCACGAGACCACCCGCCGAGAGGCCCACGTAGTACATGTAGTTGGTGAACCACAGGCCCCACGGGTAGTTGTCGCGCATCGCCATGACGGCGCCGCCGTTGGTGAGCGCAGTGCCCCAGGCCATGAGGCCGAGCACGAAGAACGTGAACAGGATCCCGACCCAGAGCCAGTACTTCTTGCCGGCGGTCTTGAGCGATCCGAAGTCGAAGTCGACTCCGATGAAGCGCTTCACGCCGGGACGGGGTGCGGTGGCATCGGTCATCGTCATCACCCCACGTACCAGATCATCGGGTCATTACCGAGCTCTTCCTTGAGCCGCCAGACGCGGCGCGTGCGCAGCAGCACGGAGACTTCGCTGTTGGGGTCGTTCAGGTCGCCGAACTTGCGCGCTCCGACCGGGCACGCCTCGGTGCACGCGGTGGTCTTGCCCTTGCGCGTCCGCTGGACGCAGAAGGTGCACTTCTCGACGACGCCCGCCTTGGCCTCGAGCGGGACCTTCGGATTGACCTCGCCCTCGGGGACCTCGGGCTCGACCCAGTTGAAGTGACGCGCGCCGTACGGGCACGTGACCATGCAGTTCCGGCACGCGATGCACTTGTTGTAGTCGATCGTGACGATCCCGTCCGGCTCTTTCCACGTCGCCTTGACGGGGCAGCCGTACACGCACGTCGGCTTCGCGCACTGCATGCACTGAACCGGCATGTACCACTTGTCCTTGCGGCCGCCCTCCTCGTAGTGGGACTCGGCGGTCTCGACGTCGACCTTGCCGAGCTCCATCTCGAGCACCTGGATGTAGGTGAAGCCCGAGTCGCGGCCGATGTTGTTCTCCTTGACGCACGCGTAGACGCAGCGGCGGCAGCCGATGCACGCCTTCACGTCGATGACCATCGCCCACTTCTGGTCCCCGGGCTCGGGCGCGTAGTACACCGGCTTGTCGTAGTTGATGGGCTGGTCTTCTTCGATCGCCCACTCGAGTCCGCCGTGGCCCTCGACGGGCTCGGCGCTGGTCGGCGTCGGCGTCGGCGTGGACTCGGCGGCTCCCGCGGTCGCCTGCGCGGTCAACATCGCGGGCACGGCTCCGGCCGCGATCAGGCCGGCGGTCGCGCCGACCCCGCCCAGGAACCTGCGTCGGGACAAGCCGCTCTGCTCGGCGGGCTCGATCGCCTCACCGGCCGGCTTCAGGTCCTTCTCATCGCTCATCGGTTGGCCTTTCCGAAGACAAGGAGTCCGGTAAGCCCGAGCACCACGACGAAGCCGAGAGAGGCGAAGATCGTGAGCCACGCGGGCGTGTAGACGGGAGGCTGGGGCGGCGGACCCGGGAACGCCTTGAAGGGCAGGCGCGTCGCCGAGACCGCCCGGACCTCCATGCCGGTGCCCTGGAAGGGCTCCAGGCCGGCAACGTAGATCCACGACGGCGAGTGCGGGTCGTGACAGCCGGCCGAGGTGCACTGCGGGGCGCGCTTTCCGTGCACGCCCTGCTTCCACTGCTGGTACTTCTCGAAGTGGCAGCGCTGGCACACCTGCGAGGTGTCGCCCGAGACGTCGACCAGGGAGCCGTTCGCCGCGATCAGGAGCCCGGGGTTCTTGTCGGGGCTCTGGTGGCACGCGAGGCATGCCTTGTCGCCTTCGCCGAGGATGTCGTGCACCTCGAGCGTGATCTCGTGCTTCTGGAAGCCGTTGGGGAGCGGCTTCGTCGGCTTCCCGTCAGCACCGAGCGTCACCGGGTGGCACTGCGTGCACGGGTAGAACGCGAGTTCGCCCGTGGACGCCTTGCCCGCGTACGCGGGGGCGGAGAGAAGAAGCTGAAGGAGCAGAAGCACAGAGAGCGCCGCGGCAAGTACTGCCACGGCTGCTGTGATACGGATCGGCTGCCGGAAGCCGGTAGCCCTGTACGCGTGTGTCGCTTCCAGTGAGCTCACACCACCTCGTGCCGGGGCCGCAGTAGACGCGCCAACAATATCAGCCGCCCTGACCTCGACGATTCACCGTTGATTCGCGTCATGTTAAGGATTCGTGAGCTGCGAATCGCGCGTCGTGGGCTATTCTCATAGGTATATGCGCCAAAGGCCGTCGAGGGAGCGCGGTGTGACCAAGAGAATCCTGGTCGTGGACGACGAGGAATCCATCCTCAAGGTGGTCGACTACGCGCTGTCCGAGGCAGGCTACGAGGTCCACACCGCCCACGACGGACCGGGCGCCGAGTTCATGTTCGGCGAGGTGAATCCCGACCTCGTCATCCTCGACGTGATGCTCCCGGGCAAATCGGGACTCGACGTCGCACGCGACCTGCGCACGCACTCCAACGTCCCCATCGTCATGCTCTCCGCGCGCGGCGACGAGGTCGACCGGATCCTGGGCCTCGAGTTCGGCGCCGACGACTACGTCACCAAGCCGTTCTCCCCGCGCGAGCTCGTGAGCCGCGTCAAGGCGATCCTCCGCCGCGTCGAGAACGTGCCCGCCGAGAAGGCCTGCATCGAGATCGGCGACCTGACGATCGACACGCTCGCTCGGCAGGTGAAGATGTCGGGCCAGCCGCTGCACCTCACGAGCTCCGAATTCGGGATCCTGTTGCTGCTCGCCCGCCACCCCGGCACCGCCTACTCCCGCTCGGACATACTGTCGGCACTCTGGGACGAGTCGCCCGCAGGCGACGAGCGCGCGGTCGACGTCCACATCCACAACATCCGCGAGAAGATCGAAGAGGACCCCAAGAGTCCCACCTACATCCTCACGGTCCGCGGGTTCGGCTACCGGCTCAGGGAGTCGTAGGCCCGCATGGCGGAGCGGCGCAGAGGCTCCATTCGTCTCTGGCAGACCGAGATGTTCATCGCGGTCATCGTCGTGGCGATGCTCATCCTGCTCGGCTCGCTTTCCTCAGGCGTCCGAGACACCCTCGCCCAGCTCGCCGAGACGAGCGAGCTGCGCAACGCCTCGGCCCTGGCGCAGCGCCTCGAGCGCGAGTTCCCTCTGGGGGTGAGCGGGCTCGCGAGCGTGAAGGAGACGGTCGCCGAGTACCGCGACATCTACGGCGGCGGAATCTGGGTCTACGACGCCGACGGCAACCTGCTGGACTCCGCGTACGACACCGCCCCCACCGACGCCGTGCTCGAGTCGGCCCGGCTCGGCGCGCTCGACGAACGGACTTCGTACGCGGCGAGCGACCTGCGAGCCAACGGGTGGGTGACCGCGGGGAAGTCGCTGCGGGCCGCCGACGGGACGCTCGAGGGCGTCGTCGTGACGGCGAGCGCGGTCGACCAGGCGGTCGCGATCCTCAACTCGGTCCGCAACCGGCTCTGGGTCACCTTCTGGATCTCGCTCGTGGTCGCGGGGCTTCTCGGATTCGCGTTCTCGACACTCATCAGCCGGCGCATCACCGCCCTCTCGGGTGCGGCGGCGGCCATCGCGGGCGGCGACTTCGACCAGCGGCTCTCGGCGGGCTGGGTCCCCGACGAGGTGACCGACCTCGCCGCGTCGTACAACAGCATGGCCGAGAAGCTCGGCGAGGCTTTCAGCGCGATCGAGGAGAGCCGGCGCCAGATCGCGGCGGTCGTCGAGTCGATGGCGGAGGGCGTCCTCGCGTTCGACGCCGACGGCGCGGTGCTGATCGCCAATCCTGAGGCGCTGCGCCTGGTCTGCACCGAGCACGAGCGCACGACGTGCAGCTCCCTCGACGACATCGGCGACGAGCCGGCCGTCATCGAGCTGGTCCGCAGGGCGCTGGCGGGCGAGAGCGGCGCCGAGACGGTGGAGCTCGGCCCGTGCTGGGTGGTGCTTCACGCGACGCCGCTGCTGGGCGAGGACGGGTCGGCCGAGGGCGCCGTCCTGCTGCTCGCCGACGTGACCGAGCAGCACCGCATCGAGGACGCGCAGCGCCGATTCGTCGCCGACGCGAGCCACGAGATGCGCACGCCGATCGCCGCGCTCAAGGGAATGCTCGAGCTCCTCGCCGACGGCGCCAAGGAGGTGCCCGAGGTCCGCGACGAGTTCATCGACACGATGCAGGCCGAGGCCGACCGCCTGAGCCGCCTGGTGATCGACCTGCTCACGCTCGCGCAGCTCGACGCGGGCAGCCTGCGCCTGAAGCTCGCGCCCGCGCACGCCGCGGACCTGCTCGGCGACGTCGCGAGGATCATGGCGACCCTCGCCGAGAAGCAGGGCGTGGAGCTCTCGGTCGAGGTTGAGGGCGAGGACCTGCGACTGCTGGGAGACCGCGACCGCGTCGTGCAGGTGCTCGTGAGCTTCACCGACAACGCGCTCAAGCACTCCGAGCCCGGCTCGCGCATCCACTTGCGCGCGCGGCCGGAGGGCGCCGACGGGGTGCGGCTCGAGGTCGCCGACGAGGGCAGCGGCATCGGGGCCGAGGAGCTCGCCCGCGTCTTCGAGCGCTTCTACCGCGCTGACCAGGCGCGAGCCGGCGGTGGCGGGACGGGGCTCGGCCTCGCGATCGCGAAGGAGATCGTCGAGGCCCACGGCTCGGCGATCGACGTCGAGTCCCAGCCGGGCGTCGGCACGACGTTCGGGTTCACGCTCCCGCTCGCCTGAGGCGCGACGCGCGCAGGCGTCGTATCCCGCGCGCACACCGCGCCGGAGGCCGCCCCAGTGCAGACTCACGAAACCCTAACAAGACCGCAACCACCCGCGAACCTACGACCGTCGGAACGGGTCGATAGTCTCCTTGTGAAGTGAAGGAGGGCCCGGCTCGGGCTCACGACTTTCGGAGGTTGGGGACCATGTCACTCGTCCTCGTAGCTGTCCTCATCATCGGCGGACTGGTCGCAGCGATCGCCGTCGCCGTCGGGGCCCCGCTCGCACTCGGGCTCATGGCCTACGACACGATGCAGTCCCGCGAGAAGGTCCCCGCGACCGTCGAAGACGCCACGATGCGCATCGCCGTCGAGCGCGGCGTGGCGCGGGCCTTCGTCCTCGCCGGTGGCGCGTTCTGGGCCGTCGCAGCCTTCGCGGGGCTCCACTCGTTCGCCGACACCGGCATGGGCTACGCGCTGACCGCGGCGTTCCTCCCGCTCGTCGCGTGCGCCGCGACCTTGATCATCGGCTGGTACTTCGAGCGGTTCACCGCGGCTCTGCTCCTCGTCGCCACTCTGGCCGTCGTGGTCTGGGGCATCGTGTACCAGTTCGAGATGGGCGTCTGGTTCCTCATGACCTTCGCGCTCATCGGCCCGATGCTGACCGCGTCGCTCCTCTTCTGGCTCGCTCGCCGCGACCAGGACGCCTTCGAGCGGGCCACCGCGCTCCGCCCGCAGCTCGCACTGGTCTTCGCAGCCCGGAGCACGATCGCCTAGCGCACCGCACGACACGCAACCACCGAGGGCCGGCAGAGATGCCGGCCCTCGTTTGCGTTGCGGGTCTTCCGTGCCGTCGCCGGCGTGTACCGCCACTTCCTACGCACCCGGTCCCGGACCGTCCTGTGGGCCGTCGGGTCCCGGCGCGACGACCTCCTCGCTCGTGCGCTTCTCGACGACGCCTCCGTCCTGGAGCGGATGCGTCTCGGTGACCACCGTCTGTCCGACGACGGGGCGATGGGTGTCACGCCAGATGCGGTTCGAGACCGTATCGAGCGCCCAGCCCACGAGCCACGCCAGCACCGCATAGGCTGCGATGGCGAACAGCGCCGTCCAGGCGATGGTCCCGCCGTTGGGAAGCTTGGTGGGCGGAATCATCGCGTAGAAGGGCTGCGAGAACCACGCCCCCCACTTGTAGATGAAGGCCACGAATGGCGTGGCCGGGTTGGCGCGGAACATGAGCAGGAAGAACGCGAACGCGAGAATGATCACCGCCGCGGTCGCCGCCGCGTACACCAGCCAGATCAGCGCCTTCACGACCTTGAGCGCTCCGACCGTCGCTTTGCTGTCCGCCATGAGTCCTCCCGTGTCGTGATGGGCACACCGGCTTCCCCCTCATCGAGCGTACCCACATGACCGCCCGAGCGAACTTGGGAGCGTTTCGACCGCTCACTAGGTACACTAGTGCGACACGCGATTCCGGGACGCGACGCGGGAAGCCCGGAACAGGAAGGAACTGCATGAGCACCAAGGACACCGCCACCTGCCCGCCGCTCGGAGTCCCGAGCGGTCGCGAGACTGCACTGGACAACTGGGCCTCCATCGCCGAGAAGACCTGCGCGGTCGATCCCGGCCTCTACGTCGAGTACGACGTGAAGCGCGGTCTGCGAGACCAGTCCGGACGCGGCGTGCTCGCCGGCCTCACCAACATCGGCGACGTCGTCGGCACGGTGCCGCAGGGCGACCAGCTCGTCCCGGCGCCCGGCCAGCTGCTCTACCGGGGCATCGAGGTCACCGATCTCGTGAACGGCTTCGTCGCCGGCGGGCAGCACGGTTTCGAGGAGACGTCGTACCTGCTGCTCTTCGGCTCGCTGCCCACGTGCGATGAACTCGCCGAATTCGAGGGGTACCTCTCGGAGATGCGCCGCATGCCGCGCGGCTTCGTGCACGATGGAATCCTGCGCATGCCCAGCCGCGACATGATGAACGCGATGATGCGCGGCGTCCTGGGGCTGTACACGCTCGACCCCTACTCGGACGAGACGTCGGTCCGCAACGTGCTGCGCCAGTCGCTCCACCTCATCGCGAAACTGCCGATGCTCGCCGTCTACGCCTACCAGTCCTACCTCGACGAGTTCCACAACAAGAGCCTCGTCATCCACCGGCCGGTTCCCGAGTACTCCACCGCCGAGAACTTCCTGCACATGCTCCGGCCCGACAGCAGCTTCACCGAGCTCGAGGCGCTCGTGCTCGACATGATGCTCGTGCTTCACGCCGAGCACGGCGGCGGCAACAACTCGTCGTTCACCACGCACGTGGTCTCGTCGACGGGCACCGACACGTACTCGGCGATCGCGGCCTCGCTCGGCTCGCTCAAGGGGCCCAAGCACGGCGGAGCGAACCTCAAGGTCGTCGAGATGTTCGATGACATGCGTGGCCAGCTCACGGACTGGGAGGACGACGAAGAGATCGCCGACTACCTCCACCGCGTCCTCAAGCGGGAGGCGTTCGACAAGAGCGGGCTCGTCTACGGCATGGGCCACCCCGTCTACACGGTCTCCGATCCCCGCGCCATCGTGTTGCGCGACTACGCCCGCCGCCTCGCCGAGGAGAAGGGCTACTCGGAGGAGTTCGAGCTCCACGCGCGCGTCGAGCGCATCGCCCCGCTGGTCATCTCGGCGCAGCGCATGCTCTTCAAGGGCGTGAGCGCCAACGTCGACTTCTACTCAGGCTTCGTCCACCGGATGCTCGACATCCCCGCCGAGCTCTACACGCCGCTCTTCGCGATCTCGCGCGTGGTGGGCTGGAGCGCGCACCGGCTCGAGGAGCTCGCGCACGGCGGCAAGATCATCCGGCCGGCGTACAAGAGCGTCTCGCCGGTCCAAGCGTACGTTCCGTTCGCTGAGCGCTAGCGCGTTGGGACGGACCGTCTCGGCGCCGCAGACCGGCACGAAGCGCAGGGTCGCCTGGCGCATCGTCGTGCTCGGCCTGGCGCTCGCGGCGCTCCTGTCGGGCGTCGGCTGCACGCGGAGCGAGCCCGCAGCGCCCGCGCCCTCGGCGCTGCCCGACGCGACGGCTCCGTCGTCGGCCACGGCTCCGAGCGTCGCCGGCGGCTCCGCGACCGCGACCCCCTCGGCCGCGGTCGCCAGCGAGAGTGCCCAGACGGCGCGGCCCGTCGTGACGATCGGGTGGGTGGGCGACACCACGCCGGGCTCGAAGTACGGCATGCCGCCACAGGAGGGCCGGGCGCTCTACGCCGACGTCCGAGACAAGCTCCAGGCTCCCGACATCATGGCGAGCAACCTCGAGGGCACGTTCGGCAGCGGCGGCAAGTCGAAGAGCAGCTCGGGCAAGAGCTACTCGTTCCAGGCCCCGCCGAGCTACGCCAACGCGCTGGCGTGGGCGGGTTTCGACGTCGTGAGCCTCGCGAACAACCACGCGCACGACTACCTCGAGGCCGGGATGGCGTCGACCGAGAAAGCCCTCGACGACGCGGGCGTCGCGTACACGGGCCAGCCCGGCCAGATCACCGTCGTCGAGCGCAACGGCGTCAAGGTCGCCTTCATCGGCGCGGCACCGTACCGGTGGAGCCAGTCGCTCAAGGACGTGTCGGGCACCGCCGCCCTGGTTCGCAAGGCCAAGAAGCAGGCCGACGTCGTGATCGTGCTCATGCACGCCGGCGCCGAGGGCTCCGACAAGATCCACACGCCCCAGGGCGCCGAGCAGGCCTACGGCGAGTTCCGCGGCGCGAGCCGCGAGTTCGCACACGCGATGATCGACGCGGGCGCCTCCGCGGTGCTGGGTTCGGGCCCGCACGTGATCCGCGGGGTCGAGCAGTACAGGGGCGGACTCGTCGCCTACTCGCTGGGCAACTTCGCGGGGTGGGGCAACTTCAGCACCGCCGGCAACCTCGCGCTGTCCGGGCTGCTGAGCTTCCAGGTCGACGGTGACGGCAGGGTTCTGGGAGGCTCGTGGCTGCCACTGCGCGTCGCGGGTTCCGGCGTGCCCCAGCCAGACCCGAAGGCCGCGTCGCTCGCGCTGGTTCGCAAGCTGTCGGCCGCCGACTTCGAGAGCCCGTGGCCGATCGGCACGGACGGCAGCCTCGCCCCGGCTCCGTAGCCGCCGGGCGCGGAGCCCGCGTCGCTCCAACGGGTATCTTGTGCACAACCGTCACCAAGAGGAAGCCGGTGCCCCGCGATGAGCGAGCCCTCCCGCGCGATCGACCCCGCGCTGTTCGACACCACCGTCAGCCCCGCCGAGGACTTCTACCGTTACGCCAACGGCGGCTGGCTCGACGCGAACCCGGTCCCCGCCGAGTACCCGTCATGGGGCGCGTTCCACGAGGTCAACGAGCGTAACCAGGCGCTGCTCCACCGCATCCTCGACGAGGCCGCCGCCGACCCAGGCGAGGCCGGCACCGTACACCGCATGGTCGGCGACTACTACGCGGCCGCGATGGACGAGGCCGCGATCGCGGCGGCCGGCACCGCCCCGCTCGAATCGCTTCTCGGTCGCATCGCCGCCGCACGCGACGTCGCCGACGTGCGCAGCCTCGCACGCGAGCTGCAGCACGTGGGCGCGAGCCCGCTGCACTCGCTGGGCATCTCGCCCGACTTCGAGGACTCCGACGCCTACCTGGTCTACCTCGGGCAGGGCGGTCTGGGACTGCCGGAGCGCGACTACTACACGCGCGACGACGAGCGCTCGCTCGCGCTGCGCGAGAGCTACGCGCGACACGTCGCGAACCAGCTCGTCAACCTGGGCGACGGGCGCGAGGCCGCCCGCGACGCCGCCGAGCGCATCCTCGCCTTCGAGACCCGGCTCGCCGAGGCTTCCTACACCGCCGAGCAGATGCGCGACGTCGACCTGACGATGAACCGTCACGACGTCGACTCGCTCGACGAGCTGATGCCGGGCTTCGGGCTCGCGGGCTACGCGCGCGAGCTGGGCGTCACCCAGGCGACCGTCAACGTCGACAACGCCGGGTTCTTCTCGGCGCTGGAGACCGCCCTCGCCGAGACGCCCGTCGAGACGCTGCGCGACTACCTGCGCTGGAACCTCGTCCGCGCGTTCGCGAGTGCCCTGCCGGCCGCCTTCGAGGACGAGGCGTTCGACTTCTACGCCCGCCAGCTGTCCGGCGCGCAGGAGATGAAGCCGCGCTGGAAGCGCACGCTCGACGCGGTCGGGAGCGACATCGGCGAAGCCGTCGCGCAGCTCTACGTCGCGGAGGCCTTCTCGGAAGAGGCGAAGCTGCGCTGCGAGCACATGGTCGACCATCTGCTCTCGGCCATGGGCGCGGCGATCCGCGGTGCCGAGTGGATGAGCGAGGCCACCAAGGAAGCCGCGCTGGTCAAGCTCGCGGGGTTCGGCTACAAGATCGGCTACCCCGACGAGTGGCGCGACTACTCGGGGCTGACGATCGGCCGCTCCTCGTATGCCGAGAACCGCATGGCGTGCGCGCGCTTCGAGTACGACCGCGAGTTCGCGCGCCTGGGACACCCGGTCGACCGCGCCGAGTGGGCGATGCCCGCCCACCAGGTCAACGCGTACTATCACCCGCTGCTCAACGAGGTCGTCTTTCCCGCGGGCATCCTGCAGCCACCCTTCTTCTACGCCGACGCCGACGATGCGGTGAACTTCGGCGCGATCGGCGCGGTCATCGGCCACGAGATCACGCACGGATTCGACGACCAGGGCAGCCGGTTCGACGCCGAAGGCCGACTCCGCATGTGGTGGAGCGACGCCGACCGCGAGGAGTTCATGCGCCGCGCTCAGGTGCTGGTCGAGCAGTTCGACGCGTTCGAAGTCGCCGAGGACCTGCACGTGAACGGCAAGCTCACGCTCGGCGAGAACATCGCCGACCTGGGCGGACTCACCATCGCGCTGGCGGCCCTGCGCGAGGCGGGCGGCCTTGACGCCGGGCCGATAGACGGCCTCACGCCCGAGCAGCGGTTCTTCCTGTCTTGGGCGACCGTCTGGCACACCAACTACACCGAGGAGTACGCGCGGCTGCTCGTCAACGTCGACCCGCACTCGCCCGCCCGCGCCCGCGTCAACTGCCCGCTCACCAACATGCCCGCGTTCGCGGCGGCGTTCGGCGTCGCCGAGGGATCGCCGATGGCGCACCTCGCCGCCGAGCGCGCGCACATCTGGTAGAGCGCGGGCGACGCAGTCGAATCAGTCCAGCGAGCGTCGCAGCTACCCCTGCGGACGGTGCTCGCATAGGGGTAACCGGGCGGCAAGGCACCGCCCACGTTTGGGTATCGACCCATGTATCGACACCCAGAGATCGGGGGACCCCATGAGGAGACGTCTGTTCCTCGCCACCACGATGGCCTTGGTGTTGGCGCTCGTACTGCCGAGCACCGCGCTGGCCTACTCGTGGACCAAGACACCGGTAAGCCCGCTCATCAAGGGAGGCGTCCACTCCAAGGCGGCCTTCATCAAGCTCCTGACCTCCTCGGCCAAAGAGCGCAACGCCATCAAGGCGGTGATCAAGGCCGACGGATACCCCAGCTGGGTCTTCGATGCAGCCGTGGCAGAGGCCAAGGCGGGCAAGGTCTACTCCTCGAACCTGAAGAGGGGCACGTTCATCGGCGCCATGGCGTTCGGCCCGAACAGGACCAAGATCGAGAAGAAGACCACATGGCGAGGGAAGTCGAGTCTCCCCTACTACTACGTGACCGTCAGCCAGAGCACGACGCAGGGTGCGGTGGTCGTCACGGAGTCGTACCTGGTGTGCGTCGCCAAGGCGTGCGCGAACCCGTTCGTGCTGAAGCGCACCGTCACCACGAGGCCGCTCTACGGTCTATGGGTCGAGATCCGTGACGGCGGGCCGAACGGTCCGCAGCTCGCCGACTGGACCATCAACGGCGAAGTGAACGGGCGCTCCGTACAGATCCTGACGAAGTCGGGCGGGCCGACGCTCGTCGGCTACTACCCCGCCGGTACCACGTACGGCTTCGAGGCCACCGTGCCGAACTTCTGGATCGTGCAGCCAACGGGCGTCGTGTCGGGGGTGCTGGGCGCACAGGACGTGACGCTCGAGTGGATCGCGATCGAGTCACCGAACTAGACCCGCAGCTATCGCAACCTCACACCGGCCCCCGGGGACCCCCCGGGGGCCGGTTCGTTTCACGGGGGATCTCGCCGCTCCTACAACAGGTTCGAAGCGAGCCGCGCGAAGGAGTTGCGGAAACGGCGCGTGGCCGGCCACGCTCGGACCTCGTCGAGAGTGAGCTCCCAACACTGGGCGAGATCGGAGAGGAAGAGCTGCTCGTGCCGCCGCACGACGTCGCGGTCGTAGACCCAGACCATGTTCTCCTTGTTGATGGCTAGGCTGCGCATGTCCAGGTTGAGCGTCCCTACCGAGCAGACCTCGCCGTCGACCGTGAGCGACTTCGCGTGCATGAACCCCGGCTCCCACAGCCAGATGCGACCTCCCGCAGCAAGGAACGGCTCGAAGTAGGACTCGGCCGCCCACCACGGAAACCCCTTGTCGGGCCATGCGGTGGTCAGGAAGTCCACCTGCACGCCGCCTGCCGCGGCGTTGACGAGGATGTCGAAGGTGGTCTTGTCGGGGACGAAGTAGGGCGACTGGAGTTGGATGCGCTCCCGCGCGCCCGACATGGCGAGATGGTACGCCCGGGTCGCGGCGCTCCACCGCTCGTCGAAGCCGTGGTGCACGGTCTGCACCATGATCTCGCCGTGCGGGAGCGTCGGGTCGGGGTAGTAGCGCTCATCGAACAGGTCCTCCTCGTAGACCTCGTACCAACGCATGTCGAAGAGCTTCTCGAGGTCGGCGACCGCGGGACCAGTCAGCCGGATGCCCGTGTCGCGCCACGCCGGGTACTTCTTCCCGCCGTCGATGTACTCCTGGCCGATGTTGAAGCCGCCGCTGTGTCCGACCTCCGCGTCGACCACCGTGATCTTGCGGTGGTTGCGGTAGTTGATGCGCCAGAGCTGGCTGATGTCCTTGCCCACGATCGCGCCCGCAGCGGCGAGCTGCTTGAGCTCGACATCCGAGTACGGCAGACAGCCCAGGAAATCGTTGAGAATCCGCACCTCGACCCCCGCGGCGATCCGGTCGAGCAGCACCTCGGTGATGCGCGAGGTCAGTTCGTCGTGCTCCCAGATGAAGTAGTTCATGTGGATGAACCGCTTCGCCGAGGCCAAGTCGGCGATGAGCACGTCGAAGTACTCGGCCCCGTCGCCGTAGACCTCGCACGTACGCGCGGGCAGGGGCGGTGCGCCGGTCTTGGAGGCAATCAGCTCGGCGATGCGTCCTTCGTAGGTGCCCGCCACCGACGCCAGGAAGTCAGCCGTCTCGCCGGAGCACGGCCCGTAGCGCGCGGGCATGAAGCGGTCGCGGGCTTCTCGGACGGCGATCGTCCGTGGCGACTTCTGCATGATGGCCGGCCAGTTCCGCCCGAACAGGAAGTAGATGACCAGGCCCAGGAAGGGCACAGCGAACAGGACGAGCAGCCATGCGAGCGTCGTGCTGGGGTCTCGATCCTCGGAGATGATGAGGAAGGAGACGGCGACCCAGTAGACGACGACCGCGACGTCGAAGATCAGCCAGGCCGTCCCGACGCCGAGACCCGGTCCGCCCACGCTAGAACCCCCACGGCAGGCCGAGGAGGTACCACGCGACGAACAGCAGCGTCCACACGACCGTGAGCGCCAGGAAGTACGGAAGCATGAGCGCGATGACGGTGCCGATGCCCGCCTTCTCGTCGTAACGCTTGGCGAAGATCACGATTAGCGGGAAGTAGGCCATGATCGGGTTGATGATGTTGATGGGCGAGTCGGCTACGCGGTACGAAGCGAGGACCGCCGCGGGCGCGACGCCCAGGCGCAGGAAGAGCGGGATGAAGATGGGCGCGAGCAGTGCCCACTTGGCGATCGCCTGCGGCATGATGACGCCCACCACGAGCGTGATGAGGATCGCCCCCAGGAGCAGCCACACGGTCCCGACGTTCATCGTCTCGATGGTGTCGCCCAGCTTCACCGCAGCGATCTGCGCCATCTTCGAGTAGTTGAAGTACGCGATGAACTGCGCGATGAGCAGGAAGAGGAAGAGGAGCCCGGCAAGCCCGGACCACGACTTGACGATCGAACCGATCACGTCGTTGCCGGACTTGATCGACCCGGCCCCTTTGCCGTACGCCCAACCGGCGGCCAGGAACACCATCGCGATGATCACGATGAGGCTGTCCATGAACGGCGAGGTCCCGATGATCTGCCCGGTCCCGGGGTCGCGCAGCGGGGAGTTGGGAGGCGCTGTCGCCAGCGCGATGACCCCGAAAGTGAGCAGCGTCGCGATCCCCGACCAGCGGAGGCCCCGCTTGTCCTGCTCGGCGGAGATGCCGTCGAGCGCCCCGGGCTCGTCCGGCTTCTCGTCGCCACTCGGCGCGAGGGCCTCGTCGTACGCGCCCAGGCGGGGCTCGACCACGCGCGAGGTGACGATCCCGATCAGCACGGTGACCACGATCGTCGAGACGATCGCGAACCACAGGTTGGCGGTGATCGAGACCGACATCGACGGGTCGACCAGGTGGATGGACTCGTTGGTGATCTCGGTCAGAATCGCGTCGGTGGGCGTGACGAGCAGATTCACGCCGAAGCCGCCCGCTACACCCGCGAACGCCGCGGCCATGCCCGCGAGCGGGTTGCGCCCGATGCTCTTGAACGCCGCGGCCCCAAGCGGGATCAACACCAGGTAGCCGGCGTCGGACGCGATGCTCGAGATGACGCCAAGGAACACGATGATGTAAGTCAGCGCGCCCGACGAGGAGACCTCGACGAGCTTGCGGATGAGCGAGGCGATCAGTCCGGAGTTCTCGGCCACGCCCACGCCGATCATGACGATGAGGATGATGCCCATCGCCGTGAAGCCCATGAAGTTGTGCACGAACGAGGTGAACAGGTAGCGGATCCCCTCGACCGTGAGCAGGCCCTGCGCCTTCACGGTCTCGGTCACGACGTGGTAGTCGCCGGCGTCGGCCTGCTCGGCGGGCATCACCTCGCCCGGCAGCGTCGAGCCCGCGACGTCGACCTGCTCGACCTTCTGCGGCGTCGGCCTGACCACCTCGTACGTCGCGCTCACGCCCGCCAGGTAGAAGACCTGGGACAGCAGGATCACGCCGATGCACAGCACCAGGAACAGGATCGCCGGGTGCGGGACCTTGTTGCCCACGCGCTCGATGACGCCGAGCGCGCGCTCCACGAATCCGCCCTTCTTCTCGCCGCCCGATGCGGCTGCCGCCCCCGCGCTCACGAGCCGCTCCCCTCTGCGACCTGCGCCATCCTGCCGAGAAAGTCGGCGATCGCGAGCGTCGTCTTCTCGAACTCGTCGAGCAATACGCGCTCGTTGGGACCGTGGATGTTCGCGAAACCGTCGGTCGCGCCGCCGAGCACGATCGTCGCGCCCGGCGCCGCCTGCGCGAGCGCCGCGACCAGCGGGATCGAGCCGCCGCTGCCGGCCGTGACCGTCTGCGCACCCCAAGCCGCGGTCCACGCCGCATCGGCGGCGCGGTAGGCCTCGCTCTCGGTGCTGGCGGCGAAGCCGTTGCCGGTGGGGCCGGGCGTGACCGCGAGCTCGATGCCGTACGGCTTCACGGCCTCGAGGTGGCGAATGACCGCCGCCTGAGCCTCTGCGGCGTCCTGCTCGGGGTGCACGCGCACGTTGATGATGGCGCGCGCGTAGGGCTGCACCGCGTTGAGTGCAGCGTCGACCGAGGGCGCATCGATCCCGATGACCGTGATCGCCGGCCCGGACCACACGCGGCTGCCGAGCGAGCCGGTGCCCACGAGCGGCTGGTCGCCCACGACCTCGGCCAGCTCGCGGAACTCGGCCTCGGTGGGGCCACCGCCGGTCCACTCCTCTCGGCGAAGCCCCTCGACGGCGACGTCGCCGTTCGCGTCGTGCAGTGTGGAGAGCGCATGGACGAGCGCGAGCAGCGCGTCCGGCGCCGCTCCGCCGTACTGGCCGCTGTGCTTGGCCGAGGAGAGCGTCCGCGCCTCGACGACCACGTTCGCCATGCCCCGCAGCGCGACGGTGAGCGTCGGGATGCCCGGCTCGAGGCTGCCCATGTCCGCGATGACCATCGCGTCGGAGGCGAAGCGCGCCGGGTCGGTGGGCGGATACGTCGTGAGCGCACCGCCGCCGACCTCCTCTTGGCCCTCGATGACGACCTTCACGCCGACGGGCGGGTTGCCGTCCCAAGCACGCAGGGCACCAGAGATGGCAACGATGTTGGACTTGGTGTCGCCCGCGCCTCGGCCGTAGAGTGCCCCGTCGCGGAGCGTCGGTTCGAAGGCCGGCGTGTCCCACAGCGACTCGTCGCCAGCGGGGACCACGTCGTAGTGGCTGTAGAGCAGAACCGTGGGCGCGCCCGGCGGGGCCGGGATCTCGCCGAGCACGATGGGCGCGGTGTCGGGCAGGTCGAGGCTCGTGACCTCGCAGCCGCCCGCCCTCAGGAGGGCAGCGGTCATCTCGAACGCGCGCCCCAGCTCGGCGTGTGTCGCCTCGGGATACCCCACCTCCGAGATGCTCGGGATGGCGACGAGCGCTGAGAGCTCCTCGGTCAACTCGGGCATGAGGTCGTGGATCCGCGCGCGAAGCTTCTCGTGCGTCGGGCCGGTGTCGGTCATGGCGCTCTCCCCTTTTCGCATGCGGGTGGACGGCGCGCTGGCGCCGACCGGTCGCTAGGTCACCCAGTTCCTACCTCTGCACAGAAGGGTCGTAACTCCGAAAGGGGCGTGCAGGCCCACCTGACTGACGGTCGGTTGGGGTCTCGGCGCCCGGGCATAAACCCCGTGTTGCTCGGCCTCGAATGAGGTCGAGAACATTCGCGCCTGGGACGGGCGCTCACACGGTTCCGGACGATAGGAGACTCGATGCTTCACATCGACATCCCGTGCAAGGACGACATCCGCCGGCTCAGCGCGTACCGCGGTGAGGCGTGCTTCTCGGCATACCTGCCGACGACGCCGGTGAGCACGCAGACCGACGCCGACCGAATCCAGCTCAAGAACCTCGCGCGCGAGGGACTCGAGCGCCTGCGAGCGGCGGGGGTCTCGCGCGATGATCTCGAATCGATCGACGAGGAGATCGACGACCTGCTCTACGACGGATCGTTCTGGGCGTACCAGGCCAACAGCCTCGCGATCTTCGCCACGCCTGACAGCCTGGTGACCTTCCGTCTGCCCAACCGGCTCGAGCCGGTGGTCGAGACCGGCGACCGGTTCTTCCTCAAGCCGCTGCTGCGCAGCGTCACCGTCCCACAGTCGGCGTTCGTCCTCGCGCTCGCGCAGGGCGGCGTGCGGCTGATCGAGGTCTCCAACGAACTGCCGTCCTACGATGTCGAGGTGCCCGAGCTGCCCGCCGACATGGACAGCGCCATCGTGGCCTCGACGTCGACGGACAAGATGCCGCGCGGCGTCGAGGGCAAGCGCATGGAGAAGAAGACCGAGATGCGCCAGTACGCTCGCAAGGTCGACCGCGCGCTGAGAGCGTTCCTGCCCGCGGGCGACACCCCGCTCATCCTGGCCGCGACCCGGCCGCTCGACTCGATCTACCGCTCCGTGAACAGCTACCCCCACCTGCTGGAGCAGGGCTTCCGGGGCAACGCCGAGCAGATCAGCGACAACGACCTGCGCGCCGAGACGCGCGCGATCCTCGACGAGCGCTTCGCACACAAGCTCGCCAACCTGCGCGACACCTTCGCAGTCCGAGAAGAGCGCGGCCTGGCGAGCACAGACATCGCCTACCTCGCACGCGCCGCCACCTTCGGCGCGATCTCGACGCTCATGGTCGACCTGAGCGCGGCGGTGCCGGGCACCATCGACGAGGTCACCGGCGCGGTCGAGTACGCCGAGGAGGGCGCGCCGGGCGCCTACGGCATCATCGACGAGATCGCCCGCCGTACGCTCGCGGCGGACGGCGAGGTCCTCGCCCTGCGTGGGGAGGACCTGCCCGGCGGTGTGCAGGTCGCAGCGATCCTGCGCTTCGCGGTCTAGAGCGACCGATCGGCAAACCCTGAGCCCGCCCCGATCGAAGGGGCGGGCTCTTTCGTGCACCCCTCGCGAACCGCACCCAGAGAGTGCGGTTCGGACCGGCCGTGGGCACTCGGCGCCGTGCTAGGTTGGGGGTATCCCCCTTCGACCAATCGGAGTTCCCGTGCCCGCGA
>CAZXWK010000013.1:0-49683 GCA_964644675.1 uncultured Eubacteriales bacterium
CCGGCCTCGCCCGCGCGCGCTGCCTCGATGGCGGCGTTCAGCGCGAGGATCTTGGTCTGGTCGGCGATCGAGTTGATGATCGTGACGACCTGCCCGATCTGCTGGCTGCGCTCGCCGAGCGCGAGGATCTTGTTCGCGCTGGTCTGCGTGCGCGTCTTGATGTCCTCCATGGCCGTGAGGGTGTTGAGGACGGCCTGCTGGCCGGACTCGGCGCTGCCGAGCGAAGCCTCGGCCATCGTCACGACCTGATCGGCGTTCTCGGCGATCTGGCGATACGTGCTCGCGAGCTCCTCCATCGTGGCGGTGGTCTCGGAGATCGAGGCGGCCTGCTCGGCCGAGCCCGATGCCTGCTGCTCGGTGGCCGAAAGGATGTCGTTGGACGACTGCGCGAGCCGTCGCGAGGACTCCTGCGTCTGGCGGATCAGGTAGACGATGAGATCGAGCATCTGGTTGTACGACTGCGCGAGGGTCCCGATCTCGTCCTCGGTCTTGATGTCGACCTTGCGGCCGATCTCGCCCTGGCACGCCGCACGCACGGACTCGACGACCTCGTTGAGCGGCGTGACGAAGCGGCGGACCATCACCCAGGCGACGGCGATGAAGACGGCGAGCAGGACCAGAGTGCCGCCGACGATGACGATCGAGTCGACGGCGAACTCCGAGGCCTGTGAGACCTCATCCCCCAGCATCAAGTAGCCGAGCAGCAGCACGGCGAACGCCAGCACGACGGCCATGACGGCCACGGCCAGCGTGATCCGCGCCGCAAAGCTGCGCCGGTACCTTTCGATGAGCTTCATGTCGTGCCGCCTTCCGTACGCGTTTCAATCACAGCTTGCTGGACGTTCCGATCGGCTGAAGCACTCGCTGAACGTTGAGGAGCCCCACCATTTCGCCGTTCACGTACACCGAACCCGCGATGAACTCCGCCTGTGCGCGGTCGATGATACTCACGGGAGGTTCGATCGATCCGTTGGGGATGTCGCTGATGTCGCCGATCTCATCCACCACGAGCGCCGTGGCGACCTCGGTGTCCGCGATGACGACCGCGGGCGGCATGACGCCGTCCACCGGCTCGATGGTGCCCAGGTGCATGAGCCTGGCCGGGTCGGTGACAGAGAGGATCTCGCCGCGCACGTTCACGACACCGAGGATGAACTCCGGCACGCACGGAATCGTCGTGACCTCGTACTCCTGGAAGATCTCTCGAACGTCGCTGACGGACACGGCGTACCACTCGTCGGCGATGCGGAAGAGCAGCAGCGAGAGTTGGTCGCTGACCTCCTCCTCGGCCGTCTCCAGCGCCAACGACGACGCCCGCCGAGCCAAGACCTCCTCGGCCGTCTCTGCGAGCGTTCGTGCGCGGACTTCTTCGCTCACGGCCCTACCTCCCGTACCCGAGACCGAGAAGCTGGTCGATGTCGAGCAGGTACACCAGTCCGTCGGCGAGTCGCAGCACGCCGAGCATCTTCGACGAGAGGGCGTGCATGGGCGGCGCGGGCTGCAGGCAGTCCTCGGTGACCTCGAGCACGTCCTCGACCTCGTCGACGATGAGCGCGACGGTGTGCTCCTGCGAGCGCGTGATGATCATGGGTGTCTCGAGCGTGTACTCCAGCGCCTCGAGCCCGACGAGCCGGCGCATGTCGATCGCCGGGATGACGCTGCCGCGCAGGTTGACCATACCGACGACGCCGAGACCGCCCGACGGCACGTCGGAGAAGGCCACGATCTGCTGGATCTCGTTGACGGTGTCGATGGGAAGGGCGTAGCGCTGTCCTCCCAGGAAGAAGACGACGACACGCTCCATCCACGCCGGGCCCGACTCGGGCACGTCGGTCTCGGGGACGTCGATGATGTCGGTCTCTGAGTCGGACACGATCGCTCTCACGCTCCAAACCGCAGGACGCGGTCGAGTTCCTCGGGACTGATGATGCCGTCTCGCACCTTGGCGAGACCGGAGGTGATCATCGGGCGCATGCCGGCCGCGCGAGCGGCGGCCTCGAGTTCGCTCGCCGAGGCGTCGCGCGCGATCTGCGCGCGCACGGGCTCGGTGAACGGCAGGACCTCGAAGATGCCGGTCGCGCCGGCGAACCCGGACTTGCCGCAGTTGGGGCAGCCGGTGCCGCGCTTGGTGACGAGGCCCTTCTCGGCGCCGGGGATCTTGGCGGTCAGCGGGCTCTTCTCCTCGACCGAGCAGTTGGGGCAGTTGGTGCGCACGACGCGCTGCCCGATGCCGAGCGTGAGCGCGCTGGCGAGCGAGACAGGCTCGGCGCCCAGGTCGAGCAGACGGCGGACCGCGGTCACGATGTCGGCGCCCGCGAAGGTTGCGATGACGAGCTTGCCGAGACCCGCGGCCTCGATCGCGAGGTGCACGTCCTCGACGGACTGCATCGCGTCGATCGCGAGCACGTCGGTGTCCTGCCGCATGCCGGCGGCGAAGTAGGACGCCGCGCCCACGGCCGAACCCGGATTGACGAGCACCTGGGCGACGGCGGGGATCTCGTACTCGATGGAGCGCTCGACCGAGTAGACGGTCTTGCCCACGGCCGCCGCGTGCGAGAGCAGCGAGTAGTAGGTGTTCGAGCGGCCGCCGGCGACCGGCGCCGCGACGAGCAGCAGGCCGCGGCCCCGCTCGACCATGGCCTGCAGCGCCTTGGACTCCGCCTCGCTCATGCCCAGCTCGACGAAGTCGCGCGGGTTGGGACGGGCGGGCGAGAGCGAGACGACGAGCCGCTGGCCCGCCACCGTCGGCACCGAGGACACGGTCAGTACGAGCTGCTTTCCGCCGAGCTCCGCGTGCAGCCGGCCAAGCGCCGGGACGTCGGCCGGCACGCGGCCGAGCTTCGCGTAGCTCTTGAACCCTTCGATGAGCGGTCCCTGCATCGACAGCGGCGCGCTCGCGATCTTCTCGAGGCGGCCTTGGATGCGGAAGACCAGGAAGAAGTCGTTCTTGTACGGCAGAAGGTGGATGCGCGACGCGCCCCGGTTGACCGCGGCGGTCAGGATGTCGGAGACGAGCACCGCGAGCTTGCGGTCGTCGGCGACGGCGAGCACGTCGAGGTCGATCGTCGTGGCGGTGTCCGCCGCTGCGGCGACGACCTCCTCGACCGTCTGGGCCACGTTCTCGGACTCCGCCGCGAGATCGATCTCCTCGCTCGGCTCCGCGGTCGGTGCCTCGATGACCTGCATGGTCTCCTCGGGCACCTCGAAGAAGTCGGCCGCCGAGATCTCGAGGTCGTCGGTGGCGGGCGCCATGCCGAGGAACGGCGCGTCCTCGACGGGCGCGGCGCTCGAGGGGGCCTCGCCGTAGAACTGCACGATCGCCCCGGCGACCGCGGGCGCGTCGGCCAGGACGGCCTCGATGTCGAGGCCGAGGTCGCTGCCGAGCTCGTCGAGGATGAAGATGTCCACGGCGTCGCCGATGGCGACGGTGAGCATGCCCTCGATCTCGAAGAGCGGCAGGACGTTGCGCTGGCGCGCGAGAGAGCCAGGGACGATGACGAGCGCCTCGTCGTCGGGCGCGTAGCTGGCCAGATCGACCCGCGGGACGCCGAGCTCCTCCTCCAGTACGGTGCCCAACTGCGCCGTCGTCACCAGCCCGCGTGCGACGAGCGCGCGGCCCGCCTCGGCGTCGTCGGGCGCGGCTGCCCGTACGCCGGCGAGCTGTTCGGCGGTGATGAGCCCCGATGTGACGAGTGCGTCGAGAACGCGACCCGCGATGGTCGTCGCTTCAGCCATGCCCGCCCCCGCCCGCTAGCCCTGTGCCTTCGAGAGTTCCTCGGCGACCGCGGCCAACAGCCTCTCGGGCTCGATCGGCTTGGTGAGGTACTGGTTGGCCCCGGTACGTATGCCGGTCGCCATCGCAGCCTCCTCGGTCTTGGCCGTGAGCATGATGATCGGGATGTTCTTGTACTTCTGATCGAACTTGAGCAGCCGACAGACGCGATACCCGTCGAGCTTCGGCAACATCACGTCGAGCAGGATGAGATCGGGCATCTCGGCACGAGCAGTCTCGAGCGCCTCGGCGCCGTCGGCGGCGGTGATAACCTCGTAGCCACCCGACACGAGGATCGCCTTGATCATCTCGAGAATTGTCGGGCTATCGTCAACCGCGAGGATTCGCGCGTTCGCCATGCGTAAAGCTCCCCTCGTCCTGGTGCGTCTTCCCTGTTATCGCCCAGTAACCCGAGCGCCTTTAGGGCGGACTACATCCCCTTGCGACACTCTATCAGACTGCGCTCGCAGGTCTGTGCGAGCAGGTCGGCCCTGAATCCGCCGAGAAACGCCGTCCAGCTCCCGTCCGGAGCCTCGTACATGGCCCTCAGGGTGTTCTCGTATTCGCGGCACGCGTCGTCGAGCGCCCCGCGCGACTTGTAGAGGTTTGCGACGTTGAAGTGCGCCAGCACGAAGTTCGGGTCGATGTAGATCGTGCGCTTGAACTCGTTGAGCGCGCGGGTCTGGTCGCCCTGTCGCTGGTAGATGATGCCGAGGATGTAGCGGGCGGGCGCCACGAGCGGGTTGATCGCGAGCACGTCGTGGGCCTCGGCGATCGCGGAGTCGAAGTCGCCCGAGTCCGCGTGTGCATACGCCTTGAGTAGCAGCGCCTCGATAGAACGGGCGTCGATGGCGAGCGCGGCATCCGCACGGGCGATCGCCTCGGAAGGCCGGCCGGCCTCGAGCAGCGCGCGCGCGTCGGCGACGAGCTCCGCCACTCCGGCGCCGGCCTCGCTCGTCATGCCGGAGGTGTCCGGAGCGGCGGTCACACTCGGAGTGGCAGCCGCCCGAGCCGCGGCCGAGCGCTCGAGGCGCGCAATGCGATCGGCTTCTGCCCTGGCGGCCGGAGAACGTTGCAGGTCGGCGGTGCGGCGACGCGGAGCCGTCGCGTTGCGGCTCGCCACGAGGTCGTCGAATGAGAACGCCTTGCGCGGCTTGGGCTTGCGGTAGAGGAACACCCCGCCGACCTCGACGGGCTCGAACCGCTCGGAGATCGAGGTGAGCGTCTCGGAGTGCCCGATGAAGAGGTACCCGCCGGGATTGAGCGACTCGAAGAAGTTGTTGACCACGCGCCGAGTCGACTCGAGCCGGAAGTAGATCGTGACGTTGCGGCAGAAGATGACGTCCCAGTTGCCGAGCAGTACCAGCGGGTAGGGCTCCTTGACCAGGTTGTGGTAGGACAGCTCGACGGTCTCGCGGACGCGCTGCACCGGACGGTGGCCGCCCTGCACGGGCTCGAACCACCTCTGGACCACGTGCTGCGGGAGATTCGCGAGCGCCTTGGCCGGATAGACCGCCGCCTTCGCCCGATCGAGCGCCTGCGTGGAGACGTCCGTGCCGAGCACTTCACTGCGGTACCCAAGGGTCTCCAGACCCGAGTCGAGCAGCGACATCGCGATCGTGTAGGGCTCCTCGCCGGTCGAACATCCGGCAGACCACACTCGGAACGACCGGCTGATCTTGGGCTTGCCGTCGAGGATCTCGGGGATCACGTGGTCGCGAAGCGCGTCGAACTGCGCGGGGAAGCGGAAGAACGACGTCTCGTTGATCGTGACGAGGTTCATGAGCTCCTTGAACTCGGCCTCGTCGTGGCTCAACAGGCGGAAGTACTCGTCGTAGTCGACGAGACCGAACCGCGTCGCCCGCGTGACCAGCGAGATGCGCAGGGAATCCGCCTTGCTCTCCTCGAGGTAGATGCCGGAGTGGCGGTGGATCCAGTCGCGAAAACGCTCGAACTCGGCAGCGGTGAGATCCTTCTTGAGGCTTTCGCCGGCCGTCATGGATTACTCCACCACGGGCTCCCCGGCTGCGTCGACCTTGACGATGAGGCCCCCGGCGTACATGCCGTAGAGGACCTTGGCCACCTCGAAGTCGTTGTAGCCGGTCAGCCCGACCAGTTCGCTCACGCTGCGCCCTCCATGCAGGTAGCACAGGACCATCCACTCGCGGGGCTTGAGGTGGATGTCGATGGGTTTCTGACCCGGCCCCGGGGCCATCGCGAAGCGCGTGTCCATGCTCGGGATCTTGTCGCGGATCTTCTTCCACGTCTCCAGGCGCTTCTCAGCGTCCGCCAGGACCGCATCGACCGGCGCGGCGAGTCCGAGGTCGGCGTCGGCGCACAGCTCGTCGGGCTCGAACCGCAGCTCGCCATCCTCCCAGCGCAGCAGATCGAACATCGCGTCGGAGATCTGCTCGCGGATGAAGCCCTCGAGCACCTCGGCGTCCAGGTACCCCTCGTCCACGAGGATCTGGCCCAGCTTGCGGTCGGCCTTGTCCTTCTTCTGGATCTTCATGAGGCCCTGAGCCTGCCGAAGCTGCTTCTCCGAGATGATCCCGGCGCGCACCAGACGCTTTCCCACGGGTTCGCGGTTGCCGCCCGAACTCGCGAAGAAGACCTGCCCGCCCTTGAAGCAGACGATGCCGTCTCCCGCGGTGCTGTCGACGTGCAGGGTGCCCGTCTTCGAGCCCGAAGCAAGGAGCCTGAACATCTCGGCGAGCGAGAAGTCCTTGAGGTTGCCCTCGAGCGCCACTGATCCCCTCCCGGATGGGTGCGTTACGAGAATGCGGGGCGACCAAGCCTACCGGTGCCCGCCGCCTGCTCATCCTAGCACCCGTTCTATCGGCTCGAAACCGAGGCCGCCGTAGCACCGACTTCGTGGATCGCCGAGCCGCGCCCCTCCCACGACCGGCCGCGCGGCTGCTACGCTGGCGGCTGGACGCCGCGAGAAGGGAACGTCCGTGCGCAAGCTGCTCGCCGCAAGCGCCATCGTCCTGGCCGCGCTGGGCCTCGTCTGGCTCGTGCGGCTGGACCGTGCCGCGCCCGACCGCGCGCGAGATCGCGCCACCGGTGGCACCACAGCCGCGAGCGCGGGCGAGACGAGCTCCGGGCCCGATGCCGGCGAGTCGACGCCCGTTGCCCCCGCATTCGCGACGCCCGCCGGAACCGTGGTGCTCGGCAGGATCGGCGGGACGCTCCCCGCAACCCTCGTCGACCCACGGCTGCTGGTGGAGAAGTCGCGGCGAACCCTCACGGTGTTCTCGGACGGCAGGCCCGCCAAGACCTACCGGATCGCCCTCAGCCGGCGCTGGGTGGGCGACAAGGAGCGCGAAGGCGACCGGAAGGTCCCCGAGGGCACGTTCTACATCTGTTCCAAGAACAGTGAGAGCAAGTACCACCTGGCCTTGGGCCTCTCCTACCCCGACGAGGAAGACGCCGAGCGGGGCGTCGCGAGCGGGCTCATCAGCAAGCGCGAGCAGCGTGCCGTCGTCGACGCCATCCGGCACTTCCGCAGGCCGCCGTGGAACACCGCGCTTGGCGGCGAGATCATGATCCACGGGGGTGGCACCGCCACGGACTGGACCACCGGCTGCATCGCCCTGTCCGACGAGGACGTCGAGGAGATCTACCCCGTGCTCCCGTTGGGCACCGAGGTCGAGATACGCCCCTGATCGCGCCGTGCGACCGCCGGCCGTGCGGTCCGTGACGAATTGGAGACGCCATGCCCGAGAGCAGAGCCGCCACTCCCGCCCAAGCCATGGAGAGCTTCACCGGTACGGACGCCGAGCTGATCGAACGGTACGCGCGCGGCCCGAGCGCGATGCGCGAGGCAGTCGAGAGCATGGACGCCGAGCAGCTGCGATCACGGCCGATCGCAGGCAAGCTGTCGAGCCTCGAGGTCGTCGGCCACATCCTCGATGCGGACTTGATGATGTGCGACCGGATGAAGCGCGTCGTCGGCCTCAAGCGGCCGCTCCTCGTCGGGGTCGAGAACATCCGCTACCCCGAACCTCTCCACTACCAGGAGCGGGACCTGTCGCTCATGCTCGACCTGTTCGAACTGTCGCGCCGGCAGATGCACGCTGACCTGACGCGGCTCGAACCCGCTGCCTGGCAGCGCACGGGCATCCACACGGAGGTCGGCCTCGTGACCCTACGCGATCTGCTGGCGCATGCGGTCGAGCACCTCGAAGGTCATCTCGCGACCATCGCCGAGAAGCGACGCGCGCTCGGGATGGACTAAGGTCGAACGCGACGACGCAGGCGCCGCTCCGCTACCTGCTACTCAGGCGCGACCGGCGACTTCTCCGGGCCGACCCACAGCGTGTTGCCCTCGAGGCGCGTTTCGTACACCCTGAGCGGCCGCGGATGGCGTGCGATCTCAGCCACGGTCTTCGCCGCCCCCGTCCAGTTCGTCCAGCGGACGACGTGGCCGTCGATGAGGTCGAACTGCGACTTGTGCAGTGGGCACGTGACGATCGAGCCGTCGAGCACGCCCCGAGCGAGGTGGCCGTGCAGGTGGGGACAGCGCGCGTCGGCGACGTAGTAGTCGCCGGCGACCAGGGCGACGAGGAACTCGTGCCCCTCCGCGTCCACCTGCTTCATGGTTCCCTCGGCCAGGTCGTCCACCGAAGCCAGTTCAAAGTACTCGCTCATCGCCGCGCTCCCATCCGCCGCCGTGGGCTCTCCGTCTGTGTATGCCCGTTCCATCGCGTGGCCCGGCGTGCCCGGAACGCAGAGAGGGCGACCCCTTTCGGGATCGCCCTCTCAGACAAAGCCTGCGATGCGGAAGTGTCTACTTGGGGAAGACCTTCGTGGCCTGCAGCTTGCCGTTCTGGCCGGTCGTGACCTCAAACGTCACGGCCTGACCCTCGTCGAGGGTCTTGAAGCCATCGGTCTGGATCTCGGAGAAGTGGACGAACAGATCGTCGCCATCCTCACGCGAGATGAAGCCGTAGCCCTTGTCCGGGTTGAACCACTTGACGGTACCTTCAGCCATTCCAAACTCACTCTCCGCCCCACGGTGGGGGCAAAACAATGCGGCGCGATCGTTCCGCGTGTGTCAGCGGACTTATCACGCCGCGAACCCAGGCTCGTCCATGAGCCACAGGCACTATAGCACGGAATGCGCCATCGCGCCCACAACTGGGTTCAACGGGTAGTGCAGACTACTTCGGAAACATCCAGAAGACGAGGTATGCGATCACCGCGAGCGCCACGACGATCAGGATCCAGGAGATGGTGCTCGCCTTGAACGGTCCCTTGAGCTCAGCCTTCTCCTCGGCCTCGATCTGCGCTTCACGCGAGCGATGCGCCGAGCCCCCGTGGCCGTTGGCCTCGCCACCGATGATGCGGCGTGCTTCGTCCTCGTCAGCCCGGTGCACCTCCAGTACGACCTTGCGATCGTCGTCGTGCTCGACCCGGGAATCGAGGTTGGCCTTGATCAGTCTGCGCTCGAGGGCCTTGACGTGCTCCTTGGAGCCTTCCCCACCGCGGTGGATGACGACCCAGTCGTCGTCTCGCTCCTCCCGCTTCTTGTGCGAGGGATGGCCGGGCGGCGCCGGCACGACCGGCTGGTCCGGAAAGATCGGGTCGCTCGTGGGGCTGGTCATGCGTCCTCCTCCGTGGCGCACTGCGCGCGGTCGGGAGCCATGGTATCAGGAGTCCGTGCGCGCGGCGGAAGCCGCCGCAGACCCCGCAGGTGCACGCCGGCAGACTAGCCGGGCATCTTGGTGAGCATCCCCCACACGAGGACGGCGATCCAAGCCAGCCACGGAATTGGCAGCACGCGAGCTACCTTGGCCTGCAGCTCGACGTTGCCGGCCGAGGCGGCGTACGTCGCGAACGCGGCCCCTGTCGCCATACCCGCCATGACGAGCAGCGCAAGGACCGTGTGCGGCAGACCGGTCGGCGACAGGTCCAGCCCGCCGATGGCCGCACCCATCGAGACGGTGGCCGCAATGTCGAAGGCGACACCGGCCCACAGCGTGCCGAGCTCAAGGCCGCCGAACTTCTTGCGCTTGAACGCCGTCCACGTGCCGATCGAGTACAGCACGGCGGCGAACAGGAGCGACAGCAGTCCGATGATCACGTTGGCGCGCATAGGTCCCCCCTCAGGTCTACACAGCCGAGAATCCGCGAAGAGCGTAGCACTTCCCCCGTGCAACGAGACGCCCGCGCGCATTGGGAACTCCCAGCAGCGCAGGACCTAGTAGACGCGCACCTCGCTGAGCGCGTTCGCCTTCCCGGCGGTCGTGCCGGACACCTCGACACGTACGTAGCGCGCCGCGCGCGTGGAGAACGTGTACGTCTCGGGAGCGGCCGTCTCGCCACTGCTCATCGTCTTGGACACGAGCTTGTAGCGCTTGCCGTCGGACGAGAGCGAGATTCGCAGCGGCGCGCTGCGGCTGTCGCCGCGAGCCACCGCGATCGAGACGGCGCCGACCGGCTGCACGGCCCCGAGGTCCAGCCGCAGTGACTGCTTGCCCGTCGAGGTCCATGCGGTCGCCGTCGAACCGTCCACCGCTCGCCCGGAACGGCCCTTGGTGGCTCGTGCCGCCCGCACCGGGATCGGCTGGCCGGTGACGGGCAGGCGCCGCGAGCGGAGCATCGCTTCGAGGAAGAAGTAGTCTCCGAACGACTGGCCCACGTCAGCCGTCCCTCCCCAGTAGCTCATGGTCCCGTGGCGGAGCACCGCAGGGTCGCCGCTCCCCGCCGAGAGGTACGCGGGTGAACCGAGTGACGCGAGGATCGCCTTCGCCGCGTCGCCGTAGCGGAGGCGGTTCTCGGCGGAGGGATCCGTGGTCGCGAGGTCGATCAGGCCGGACGCGGCGATGGCCGCCGCCGCGGAGTCGCGCGGCTCGTCGGGGATGTTGGGGGCGCGGAAGTCCCAGTACGGAACCATGTCGGGCGGCACGTCCGCCAGGAAACGATCCGACACGCGACGCGCGGCGTCGAGGAGCACCGGATCGCCGGTCTCGCGGTACGCGGTTGCGAAGCCGTGGATCGCCCACGCCTGGCCACGCGACCACATCGAGTCAGCCGAGTACCCCTGCGAGGTCGTCTTCTGCTTCACGGCCCCAGTGGCGGGATCGTAGATCACCAGGTGATACGTGCTTCCGTCCGGCCGGATGAAGTCACGGGCGGTGTTGAGCGCGTGCTGATGGGCGACCGAGCGCCAGTACTTCGAACCGCCGTTGCGCGCCCCCCACCACAGGATCTGAAGGTTCATCATGTCGTCCATGATCACGTGGTAGTCCGACGCCGTGTTCCGGGAGCGGACGAGGCCCACCGAGGGGCCGTACCGGGCGGCCTGATACTTGGCGGCCCTGAGGGCCACGGTCCGCAGACGCTTGTCGCCGGTGAGTCGATACCCGCGGGCGTAGCTCGAGAAGTAGCGGAAACCCAGGTCGGTCTCGGCGGAACTCAAGTGCAGCGAGCCGAGCGATGCCTGACGCGCAGTCGCGCGCGTGCGCCACCACGAGTCTCCGGTGAGCTGATAGTCGAGCCAGAGCTCGCCGGGCAGAAAGCCGCTGATCCAGCCGTTCGCCGCTCGGGTCTCCCACGCGCCGTTGCGCGAGTAGTAGGTGTAGCGGGCCTTGGGCGTGCGCTTCTCGGTCGAGAGGACGCGCGCCTTGGCGTAGGACTGCGCGGAGCGGACCTGTGAGTAGAACCCGGCCTCGGGCAGCGATGCGACGGCCGTCGCCGGCGCGACGCACGCGAGTGACATGCAGACGGCAAGCGACGCGGCGACGGAGCGAAGGCGCACAGGGAGTCCTTCCGGCACTCGGGGACGTCTCAGAACACCCTCGAGTCTAGCACCGGCCGCGTCCGCCTCAGTCGCGGCGCTCCTCGGAGCCCCGCATCGCCGCGCCCGCCGCGTCCACGCGGGACTCGAGTGCGGACACCCGCTCGACCAGACCCGCGAGTGCCGCGTCGTCGACGACCGCGGCAGAGGTGCCAACCGCTGCGCCAGGCGACTCGGCCGCCATCCGCCGGTCGCGCACGAACTTCAGGTAGCCGAGACCGATCGTCACCACGAGCGCGAACGCGATGACGATGAAGCGCGCGGTCGAGTTCCCGCTGAAGATCACCCACCCGACGCCGTAGACCATGGTGAACAGCCCGCCGAGCAGCAGGCCGTTACTGATGACCTTGAGCTGCTCGCTGCGGATGAGGGAGATCACCAGCACCAGCGTGGCGAACAGCACCAGGATGATGCTCGTGTTGCGCGCCCAGATCTTCATCTCGGCGTCGATGGTGTCCTGAAGCGCGTTCTGCTCCTTCTGGAGCTTCTCCATAGCCGCCTGTTGCGTCGCGTCGAGGCTGCCGTCCTTGCCGGTACGGATGTTGAGCGCCTCCATCTTGCGCGAGATCGCCTGCTGCTCCTTCTGGTGCTGCTCAGCAGGCGAGGGGTAGAACGTGTTGACCCCGACGCCGATGAAGGCGAGCACCATCAGGCCGAGGAAGAACGAGAAGATCGTCTGGAGCGCGTAGTGCTGGCGCTCGTTGGTCGACGGTGCCATGGTGGCTCCTCCGGTCGGGAACGGCCTTCGTCAGTATCGTACCCGCGTGCCAGCGATGCCCGCGGCAGACGCGCTACTTGCCCTGCTTGGCGGTCAGCTCTTCGATCTCGAAGACGAGCGCGTTCATGCGGTTCCACACCTTGTCGCCGTCGAGCTTGTTGCGCTCCCAGACCACAGGCAGGTTCTCCTCGCCCTCGAGCTGCAGGACGAGCGTGCGCATCGCGGCGAGCTCGTCGTCGCGGTCGTCGAGCAGCCGCATGCGACCGGTCATCACGACCGACTCGAACGGGTGCTCGCACGCGCCCTCGGTGTAGCCGTGGTCGACGACGACCGTCGCGCACGCACGCGGGTTGCGCTCGACGATGTCGAGCTTGCGGCCCTCGGGCGCGACGTGGAAGCACAACCGCCGCAGCTCCGGGTCGTAACCGCAGCTGAGGGTGACCACGTAGGGCTCGTCCCCATCCGCAAGCGCGATCGTCGCGTAGCGGGCCGAGCGGAGGATCTGCTCGATCCGCTCGGCGTCTTCGATCGCGCGGTCGGTGCGTCGCATGGGGTGGGCCATCGGCTGTCTCCTCGTCGTAGGGTGCGTCCAGTCTACCCGACCGTTCGGCGGCGCCACGGCACTCCCGCGCCCCTGTCGCGTTCACGAACCGCGCTCCCCGCCTTCACACGGCATTCACTCGCGGTGCGGATAGTCATTGGTGTCAGAGAGACAGAACCACCAACGAACGGAGGCACTCGCAATGAGCAAGAAGCGTATCGCGGCCCTCCTGGCCGGCGCCCTGGTCCTCGGGCTGGTGGCGGGCAACGTGGCGTCGGGCTTCGCGGCCACCACGACGAGCACGACCGCTCCGGCCGGTCTCGGGCTGCGGCTCGGGGCGACCATGCGCGAGAGCGGCGGCCGGCTCCTCGACGTCGTCGCGAAGCTGACCGGCACGAGCACCGAGGCGGTCATCGCCGACCGCCAGGCCGGCAAGACCTTCACGGCGATCGCCGCCGAGAAGGGCGTCAGCAAGGACGAGGTCGTCTCGGAGGCCCTCAAGGTCCGCACGCAGGTCCTCGACGCCAAGGTGAAGGACGGCTCGATCACCCAGGCCCAGGCCGACGCGGCCAAGGTCCGCATGGAGACCCGTCTGAACGAGCGCGTCGACTCGGTCAACACGGCGTGTGACGGCACCGGCGGCGGTGGCCAGGGTCGCGGCATGGGTCGCGGGATGGGCGGCCAGGGTCGCGGCATGGGTGGCGGCGCCTGCACCGCTCCCGCGCAGTAGGCTCGAGCGCAGCGGTCGCACCGACCGCAAGCTGCACGAACAGCCCGGCCGTGGGATACTCACGGCCGGGCTCCGCGTTCACCGATCCCGACCGGAGAAGACCGATGCCGACCATTCTCGTCGTCGACGACAACGCCAAGATCGTCGATGTGCTTGCCGAGTACCTCAAGGCAGACGGCTACACGACCGTCACCGCGGGCGACGGCCCCGCAGCGGTGGCAGCCGCCTCCGAACACCATCCGGACCTGGCGCTGGTGGACGTGATGCTTCCGGGCATCGACGGCCTCGAGCTGACCCGCCGCTTCCAGGCCGATGGGATCCCCGTGATCCTGGTGACCGCGCGCACCGAGGAGGTCGACCGCCTCGTCGGGCTCGAGATCGGTGCCGACGACTACATCACCAAGCCGTTCAGCCCTCGCGAGGTGGTGGCGCGGGTGAAGGCCGTCTTGCGGCGCTGCTCGCGCCAGGCGTCCGGCACCAGCTCGCTGCACGTGGGCGACCTCACGCTCGACCGGGACCGGCGCGAGGTCCGTCTCGGCGCCCAGACGATAGAGCTGACCCGCTCGGAGTTCGACATCCTCGCGACCATGGCCGCGCATCCCGGCCGCGTCTACACGCGGCTCCAACTGCTCGAGGCCGCGTCGGGCGACGCGTTCGACGGCTACGAGCGCACCATCGACGCACACGTGAAGAACATCCGCCGCAAGCTCGGCGAGGACCCACGCGACCCGCGGTTCGTGCGCACGGTCTTCGGCGTCGGCTACAAGGTCGAGGCGCCCTGACATGCGCCGGTCGAGTCTCGTCCTCCAGGTCTTCCTGTCGATCCTCGTCGTCGCGCTCGGTGTCGTGCTCGCGGTGGGTCTGATCGCGCGCAACGCGTTGTCCCGAGCGTTCGACGCCTACCTCGCAACCCTGCCCTCACCTCCGGGCGGCGGCATGCACCGCGGCCGCATGATGCTCGGTGCCGCCGAGCAGACATTCGTCGCGAGCGTGGACCGCTCCGTCTACCTGGGCGCCGCCATCGCCATCGTCATCGCGATCATCGCGGCTCTGCTCATCGCGCGGTATCTCAGCAGGCCACTGCGCCGGCTGGAGACGGCGGCCGAAGGGCTCGCGGCCGGGGACCTGAGCCACCGCGTCGACGTACAGGGGCCGGCCGAGGTCGCTGCGCTCGGCGAGGCCTTCAACCGTATGGCCGACTCACTCGAAGAGGCCGAGACGCTCAGGCGGCGGCTCGTGGCCGACGTCGCGCACGAGCTCCGCAACCCCATCGCTGCCGCACGGGCGCAGGCCGAGGGCATGGCGGAGGGCGTCCTCGAGGTCGATCCGGCGCGCCTGGACTCGCTCGTCGACGACCTGCACCACCTCACGGTGCTCGTGGACGACCTGCAGGAGCTCTCGCTCGCGGAGTCCGGCCGTCTCAGCTACGAGATGGGCCCTCTCGACCTGACCGTACTCGCGGCGCGCGAAGCCGAGCGAGCGGCGACCACCGCCTCCCCGGGAGTGATCGTGAGCGGACCGGCGGGGGCCGACGCGGTGATCGTCTCGGCGGACGAACGGCGAATCTCGCAGGTGCTTCGCAACCTGCTGTCGAACGCGATCCGCCACACGGCAGCGGGTTCCGTCACCGTCACGGTCGCATCGTTCGACGGCTTCGCGGACGTACGCGTGACCGACACGGGCGAGGGCATCCCGGCCGAGGACCTTCCCCACGTGTTCGAGCGGTTCTACCGCGCCGACTCCTCGCGCTCGGCCGACACGGGCGGCGCGGGACTGGGCCTCGCGATCTCGAGCCGCATCGTCGAGGACCACGGCGGCTCGGTCTTCGCTGAGAGCCGGGAAGGCTCTGGGGCCACGATCGGCTTCCGCTTGCCGCTCCTGCCCCGGGACTAGTCCGCTCGACTTGCGTCCCGCCATACCCCGTGGGGTATACTTTCGCGGGACTCGACTCCGACGACTGCGAGGCGGCATGGCGCATCTCAAGTTCGACATCACGAGGCTCGAGCGGCTCAACGACGCGGGACGCTTCGAGCAGCTCGACCCGGACCGGATGTGGGAAGCGCTCGGATCCCCTCGCCCGTCGGCCATCGTCGAGATCGGTGCCGGCACGGGGTTGTTCTCGGCACGCTTCGCCGAGCTTGCGCCCGGCGCCGTCGTCTACGCGGTCGACGCCGAGCCCGCCATGGTCCAGTGGATGCTCGAGAACCGCGAGGGCGTCGCCGAGGGCCGTATCGTACCGGTCCTGAGCAGCGAGTCTTCGATCCCGCTCCCCTCGGCGACAGCAGACGTCGTCGTGATGATCAACGTGCACCACGAGCTGGCGGACCCCGACGCGACCTACCGCGAAGGCGCACGCCTGCTCAAGCCCGGCGGCCGCATGCTCGTGGTCGACTGGGCGCCACGCGAGACCCCGAAGGGCCCGCCCCAGTCGGTGCGCGCCAGCGCCGAGACGCTCGAGGCCACACTGGCGTCGGCCGGCATGTGCGACGTCGTCGTCCACCCCGACCTCGAATGGCACCACATGCTCACGGCCTGCCGGCAACCACCCGAGCGAGCCGGGCGCGAGTGCGACTGCACGCGCTGACGGACCACCCGATTCCCTCTGGAGGACCAATGAGCGAGACCCTCAAGATCGTCACCCCCACCGAGGCCCCCGGCGGCCTCGATTCGCGCCGCTCGGCGCACTTCGGACACGCCCCGTGCTTCACCGTCGTCGACGTGGTCGACGGCACCATCACGGGGAGCTACGTCGTGACGAACCCGCCCCACGAGCAGGGCGGCTGTGGTCGGGTCGTCATGATGCTCGCGCGTGAAGGCGTGTCCGCCGCGATCGTCGAAGGCATGGGACGCGGCCCGCGCTCCGCCATGGCCTCGACCGGGATCGCCGCCTACCGAGACGCGCTCTCCCCCACCCCGCGCGACGCGGTGACGGCACTGCTCGCGGGTGACCTGCCGCCCTTCGGCGACCAGCACACATGCGGAGGCCACTAGGCCTCTACCGAGACCCTGACCGACGAAGAAGGGCGAGGCCCCGTGGCCTCGCCCTTCTTGCTGCCTCCGACCGGACTCGGCATCCCACGCGAGCGCTACGGCGTCTGCCCGAGCTCCTCGGCGACGAAGTTGCGCACGTCGGTGTGCACGTCGAACCCGTACTTTGACGCGAGGTCCTTGATCTTCTCGTTCATCTCGGACGGCTGGACCCCGAACTTCTCGGTGAAGGCACTCTCGGGGATGCCCGTCGCCTTCGACACGTCGGCAAACGTCATCGAACCCCGGATCTCCTCGACGTTGATGGTGCCCTCGTTCTTCTGGACCGCCTCCTGCAGCGTTGGAAGCGTCCACGCGAACGTGCCGGTCGCGGTCGTGAGCGCGATCACGCCGATGAAGGCGGCGACCACGATACCCATCACGCTGAGCTGCCCGAGCGAGCGGCCCTTGGCGGGCCAGCCGGGGGTCGAGACCTCCAGGGTATCGGCGACGGGACACGCGTTGACGCACTCGCCGCAGTCGATGCACTCGGGGCTCTTGACGACGTCGACCGTCGACACCTGCACGTTGACCGGGCACGCCTTGTCGCACGCCTTGCAGTTGGTGCACGTTGTCTCGTCGCGGCGCACCTTGAAGACGGAGAGCGGCGAGAGGACGCCGAGGAACGCCCCCATGGGACACAGGTACTTGCAGAAGAAGCGGTCGTAGACGATCGAGCCGGCCAGCGAGACACCCAGCACGGCAAGGCCGATCCCGAACTCGGTGAGCACCTCGGTCGAGGTCAGATGCATGTAAGCGGCCCACGGGTCGTAGGGCCGGATGACCAGCTCGGCGGCGCGCCACGACCACACGGCGATGACGGCCAGCGCGACGTACTTGAGCCAGCGAGCGGGCCTGTCGAGCGCAGCCGGGACCTGGGGCCGGTTGCGCTTCCATATGGCACCGCCGATCTTGCCGAAGAACTCCTGGAGCGCTCCGAGCGGGCACAAGTAGCCGCAGAACGAACGCCTGAAGACGAACGCGATCGCGACGATGCTCACCAGCAGGATCACGCTCGACGCGGCGACGCGCTGCACGAGCGTCGCGGTGGTGATGAGCGCCCACAGGGTCTCGATGCCGCCGAAGGGACACAGGGCGTCCACACCGACGACCTTCACCCCGAAGCGGTGCATCGTGCCCACCACGGTGATGAAGGCGAGGCTGATCCCCAGCACGACCAGTCGGATGGTGCGGTTGCGGCGCTGCGCCGCGCGGTCGCTCTTGGCGGCTCCGGTTGTGCGGGACGCTCCGGTCCCGGACTGCATGTCCGTCACGTTCGACTCCTTGTTCGACGACGATACCCTTCGAGGTATACGGAGCGCCCGTGAACAGGTTGTGAAGGACCGAGCGGATTGTTGTGCGCACTCGGAACACGCCAAGGATCGGCTGATACGATGCGTCTGACGTGACCGAGAACCCGCCGGAGGATCCCGTGACCGACTCTGTGCCCGCGAACCAGACCTTCGAGCCCGCCGAGTACGACGAGGCCTACTCGGCGTTCCTCGCCGAGAACCCCGGCTATCGCGCCGCGGCGGTCGACGACCTTCGGAGCCGCGAGTACGGGCGCCTCGACCGGCTGGACCACGTCTACCTCGACTACACGGGCGGCGGGCTGTACGCGGAATCGCAGGTCGAGCAGCACCTGTCGCTCCTGCGCGATCACGTGCTGGGCAACCCGCACTCGCACAACCCCACGTCGCTCGCGTCGACGCAGCTCGTCGAGGAGACGCGCGACGCCGTGCTCGAGTTCTTCTCGGCGGACCCCGAGGTCTACGAGGTCGTGTTCACGCCCAACGCGAGCGGGGCCCTCAAACTCGTCGGCGAGTCGTACCCGTTCGACGCCGACAGCCGCTACCTGCTCTCCTACGACAACCACAACTCGGTCAACGGGATCCGCGAGTTCGCACGGGCGCGCGGCGCTCACGTGACGTACCTGCCCGTGGGCGAGCCCGACCTGCGCCTCGACTGCGACATGGTCGTGAGCGAGCTCAAGGCGCCCGGGGCGAGCGGCGCCCGGCTCTTCGCGTTCCCCGCCCAGAGCAACTTCAGCGGCGTCCAGCACCCGCTCGAGTGGGTGGAGACCGCCCGCGAGCATGGCTGGGACGTCCTGCTCGACTGCGCCGCCTTCGCGCCGACCAACCGGCTCGACCTCTCCCGCGTCACGCCGGACTTCGTGCCGCTCTCGTTCTACAAGATGTTCGGCTACCCGACCGGTCTGGGCGCCCTGATCGCCCGCCGAGAGGCGCTCTCGAAGCTGCGCCGTCCCTGGTTCGCCGGAGGTACCATCACCCTCGCGTCGGTCCAGGGCGAGGGCTGGTACCACCTGGCGCCCGGCCACGCCGGATTCGAGGATGGCACGGTGGACTACCTGGGCCTGCCGGCCGTCCGCATCGGGCTCGAGCACCTCGACGCGGTCGGCGTCGAGCACGTGCACGACCGCGTCACCGCGCTCACGAGCTGGGTGCTCGGCGCGATGGCGGGCCTATCGCACTCCAACGGCGCTCCGATGGTCCGCATCTTCGGCCCGACCACCATGGAAGCTCGTGGCGGCACCGTCGCCTTCTACCTGCTCGCCCCCGACGGAAGCGTCTACGACGTGGACCGCATGGAGCGCCTCGCCGGGCTCGAGCGCATCTCGCTGCGTACCGGATGCTTCTGCAACCCGGGCGACGGAGAGGTCGCACACAACATCAGCCGAGACGACATGGCCGAGTGCTTCACCGGCAAGCCGAAGCCGGTGACCTTCACCGAGTGCACCGACATCATCCGCGACGCGACCGGCAAGATGCCCAACACGATGCGGATCTCGCTGGGGATGGCGTCGACCTTCGCCGACGTCTACCGCTTCATGCACTTCGCGCGGTCGTTCCGCGACCTGCCCGCGGGCGACCTGCCGGCGTAGCGGTCCGCGCGGCCGGCGCCGCGCCCTGGCTCAGGTCCCCACGCCCCGCGCGAGTTCGAAGCTGCGGCGTGCGGCTTCAAGCGCGGTCGCGTACGCCGCGACCTCCTCGGGCAGCGTGAACCCGCCGTCGTCGCACACCACGAGGCCACCCGCGGCCGCCTCGGCACCGATCCGCTCGCCCGCGCGCCGGGCCCCCTCGAGCAGCCGCGAGGCGTCGACACCGCCCACGAGTGTGAGCCGCGCGTCGCGTGCCGCAGCGAGCGTCGCGTCGAACTCGGTCTCGGTCAGCTGTCCCACGTGCATCGCCGAGAAGCCCGCGCGGACGAGCGCCGGGATGAGCGCACGGACGACCCCGTCCGAGTGGAAGACCGGGACGCCGCCCGACGAGACGATCTCGCTCGCGATGCTCGCGTAGCACGGCAGGAGCGCGTCGAGCGCGAAGTCCGGCGCGACCAGCGGGCCCGTGGTCGCCGCGAGATCGTCGGCGACCACCACGACCGCGGCGCCGGAGCCGAGCGCCGCGCGGGCGTCGCCGAGCGCGGCGTGGAGCGCCTCGGCGAGCGGCGCGGCAAGCGCTCCCGGTTGCGAGGCCGACGACCTGAGCGTCTGCTCCCAACCGATCGTCTCGGCGAGCCTGCCGAGCACCCCCGAGACGACCCGGAACGCCGCGACGCCCGACTCGTGCAGCAGCTCGACGGCCTCGTCGGCCCACGGCTCGTGGCCGGGCACGAACGCGAAGTCGAGCTCGAGCGCGCGCGCAACCGAGAGCAGGGCATGCGCGGGGCCGGCGGGCTCGCTGCCCGCCACAAGCGCCATCAGGGCATGCTCCGGCAGCCACGCGATGCCCGCGACGAAGCCGACGTCGCGACCCGCGACCGCGGACACGGCGGCCAACCCGCTCACGGCCGCTCCTCCGCTTCGCCGGGCTGCTCGGCATACGAGTCCCAGACCCGCTCGACCTCGTGCTCCCAGAAGGCGCGCGGGTCGTCGAGGGCTTCTCGGCCGAGCTCGCGCGAGGCGAAGGCGAAGTACCCGTCACCCGGGATGCCGGTGTCGGCGCGCACGACGAGCGAGGCGATCATGACACCGCGCTCGGTCTCGGCGGCGGCGTCGACCTCGCCGAGCAGGTCCATGAGCGCTCCGGAACGCGCGCTCACTCGGCCGCCGAGCGCCCGCTTGGCCACCTCGCCGTAGGTGACGGTCGAACGGCACGACGCGACCTCGGCGAGCAGCGCGGTCAATGCCGCGCGAGCATCCGCCCACTCGGAGGGGGTGAAGCCCCAGGTTCTCGTGCGTGCCATCCCGCCTCCTCTCGCTCTTCGCCGCGTGCCCGGATTGTAGCCGAGCACCGCCCGCGTCAAGCTCCTACCCGCACGACGTGAACGACCCGCCGACACCAGGTGTCGACGGGTCGCGACGGCACCATCGCACGACGGCGCCGAATCGAATGTGGTGGAGGCGCGGAGAATCGAACTCCGGTCCACGGTAGCTCCCTAGGAGGCATCTCCAGGCTCAGTCGCTGCTTTGATCTCGGTCGGGGCGACACGCAGCGACAAGCGCGCCCTTTCCCAGCTGGTTCAGTCTTTCGCTACGGCATACCGGCTACGTCCGGAGCGGCAGTCCCCTGAAGTGGCGCCGTACCGGTGACGGGGACGCGCACCGGGTTGGCGTCGCTGCACTATTTAGGCAGCGAGTGCGTAATTGTTGTCGACGTTTATCGACGGGTACCCCTGTTTAACGAGGCGAGGAGACCTCGGCCTGCTTCCTCCCTCAGAACTATCGTGTCGAATCCAGTCGCCCCCGTGGGGTGGTTCGACCTATCAAGGTCCCGCGGCCCCGTCCGAGCCGCCTGCAGAGTATACCCGCCGTCAACGACAGGGATACAAGGGGAAGCGAAGCGAACTGCGTGCCGCCGACTTGGCGTAGTCTGGAAGCGTAGCCGGACAGCCGAGCCCGGGAGTGACCGCTGGTGAGCTTCCTCGTTGCAGCCGCATCCACCATCGCGACCACGACCGCCGCTGCCCCATCCGCCGTGGCCTCGTCCGCGATCGCTTCAGCCATGAGCGCAGCCGCGAGCAGCACGGCGACGACCGACACCAACGCGCTCGTGGCGCTCGTGACCACGACGGTCCCGAGCATCGTCGCAAGCGCGCTTCCCTCGGCGATCACCACCACGACGCCGGCGACGTCGACCGCGATCGTGATGCCGCCCTACATCGACCTGTCCGCGGCGTTCTTCGGCGGGCTGGTCGGCGGGCTGACCGCTGTGCGCCGGCGCTTCGACATGGTCGGAGTCGTCACGCTGGCAGTGGTCGGCGGCCTGGGCGGCGGTATCCTGCGCGACGTGTTGCTCCAGAACCGAGGCATCTGGGCGCTTTCGAGCTCGAAACCGATCCTGGCGTGCCTGATCGCCGCGTTCGTGGCTTCGTTCTTCTTCGGTATCGCCACGCGGCTCCGCAAGCCGCTCGAGATCATCGGTGCTTTGTCGATGGGACTGTTCGCCGTCGCCGGTACCGACAAGGCGATACTCGCCGGACTCGAGATCGTCCCCGTGATCCTCCTCGGCACGATGACGGCGGTCGGCGGCAGCATGGTGCAGGCGATGCTCCTCGACGAAGTGCCGAGCGTCCTGAAGCCCGGCACGCTGACGGCGACGGCAGCGGTCACCGGCGCGGCGCTCTACGCGTTGGGCGTCGAGTGGCTGAACATCGTGAAGCCCGTGGCGCTGATCGTCTGCGTGCTCTTCGTGGTCGCGCTGCGGCTTCTGTCGATCCAGCTGGGATGGGAGACGCCGCGCCCGCCCGATCTCTCCGACGCGGTCGTCGGATTGCCCAAGCGGCTCTTCAGGCGGAGAGCCGGCGACGAGTCGGACAAGGGCTGACGAGCGCCGCCGCGAGTCGGCTACTCGCCCTTCTGGCGCTCGCGCAGCGCGCGCTCGACGTCGCGCTTCTGGTCCTTGGCCGCGATGTCGGCGCGCTTGTCGTAGAGCTTCTTGCCACGAACGAGACCCAGCTCGACCTTCACCAGGTTGCTCGGTGTGAAGTACATCCTGAGCGGAACGAGCGTGTTGCCCCGTTCCTTCGTCTTGCCGATGAGGTACCGGATCTCCTTCTTGTGCATCAGGAGCTTGCGTGGCCGGTCGGGATCGACGTTGGAGCGGTTGCCGTGGGCGTACGGCGCGATGTGGACGCCCAGCAGCCAGACCTCGCCGCGGCGGATCGTCGCGTAGCTCTCGCGGAGCGAAGCGCGGGCGTCACGCAGTGACTTCACCTCGGTGCCGGTCAGCTCGATGCCGCACTCGAACGTCTCGTCCACGAAGTAGTCGTGGTACGCCTTCTTGTTGTTGGCTATGAGCTTCTCTTCGCGAGCCATGGTTCTTCCGGGCCTCCTGACGGGAGCCACCATTCTAGCCGAGCAGCCCGGCGGCCGGGTCGTCCGGCGCGCGAACCGTTCGACAGGGAGCTGCCGGCCTCTTGAATTAGACCGATGGGTACATATTCCCTGAGGTGATTCGCGATGCTCGACTCGTTGCTCACACTGACGAAGCGCGGCGCGTTCTGGCTCGCGGCGCTCGCGGTCGTATCGGCACTGCTCAGCTTTGGGATCAGCATGCTCACCGGCCAGATCGAGCCGATCTTCGCGCTCATGTCTTTGGCCGCCTTCGGCGCACTGCTCGTCACCGGGGTGTACACCCTCGCGAAGCGGATCTTCGGCTTCGGCCACGGTCGCGACCAGAAGACGCCGTCCGGGAGCTAGCCCCGAACGGCGTCTGTGAGCTGCGTGAACGCCGCGCCTACGGCGTGAAGTCGGTTCCCGGCTTGAGATCGAGCACGAACCTCGTGAGCAGCTTCACCGCGTAGTCGAGGTCCTTGAGTGAGAGCACCTCGGTCGGCGTGTGCATGTAGCGCAACGGAATCGAGACCAGGCCCGCCGCCTTGCCGCCGCGCGAGAGCTGGATCGCGTTCGCGTCGGTGCCCGTCCCCCGCGGCTCGGCACCGATCTGGTACGGCACCTTGGCCTTCTCGGCGGCCTTGATCAGCAGGTCGAAGAGGACCGGGTTGATGTTCGGTCCGCGTGCGATGATCGGTCCCGCGCCACAGCTCGCCTCGCCGTGCTTGCGCTTGTCGATGTCCGGGTAGTCGGTCGCGTGGCCGACCTCGACCGCGATTCCCACCTCGGGATCGACACCGTAGGCTGACGTGGTGCCACCGCGCAGCCCGACCTCCTCTTGGACGGTCGCCGCAGCGATCAGATCGCCCGCGGCGCCGCCGGCCTTCTTGACCTCTTCGAGCACGCGCGCCGCGATCCAGGCACCCATCTTGTCGTCGAACGCCCGAGACACGGCGAGGTCGTCACCGAAGGTCTCGAGGCCCACGTCGAAGGTGATCGGATCGCCGATGCGCAGGCGCTTCTTGACCTCGTCGCACGACAGCCCCAGATCGATGAAGAGCTTGTCGAGCTTGGTGATGTTCTTGCGCTCGTCCTCCTCGATGAGGTGGATCGGCTTGCGCCCCATGACGCCGAGCAGCTCGCCGCCGGAGGTGTGCACGCGGACGCGCATCCCGGGCAGGATCGCGGCGTCGACGCCGCCGATCGCAGCGAACGAGACGAATCCCTCGGCGCTGATGTAGTTGACCATCAGGCCGATCTCGTCGATGTGCCCGGCGAGCATGACCGAGACGCCGTCCTTCTTGCCCTCGAGCACGGCGTGGACCGAGCCCATGACGTTGGTTTCGATGGAGTCCGCGGCCGGAGCGACGCGGTCCCGAAACACCTTCGCAGCCGGCTGCTCGAAGCCTGACGGCGAGGGCGCTTCGACAAGCGCCGAGAGGAACTCCAGGTCCTTCTTCTGCATAGAGAGACCTCCTGCGTGAATGTGTGCGTACGGCCAAGTGTACTGTACCCGCTGCCCCCCGGAGGCGACCTGCAAGCCGGATGTGTCAAGAATCGCCGCGCTCGGCGGAGCGGTGTCGTCTTTGGTGGGGAGAAACCTGTAGAGCCCGATCGGAAAGGTCACCGGAGTGAAGCTGTACGTCGTGCGGCACGCGACCGCCTCGCGCAAGTCCACCTGGCACAAGGACGACGGGTTGCGTCCTCTGACCCGCGACGGCAGGAGGCGGTTCAAGCACGCCGCAGAGGCACTCGTCTCGGCGGGAGCCATCGATCCCAAGTTGATCGTCACGAGCCCGCTGACGAGGGCGACCCAGACCGCGACGATACTGCGCAGGTGCCTGCCCGGCGCCGTTCCGGTGGTCGTCGACGCGCGCCTGGGCCACGGGTTCACGCCGGCGGACCTCGCGGCGGTACTCGCCGAGCACCGCAAGATCCATTCGGTGGCCATCGTGGGACACAACCCGAGCCTGTGCGAGGTGCTCTCGGCGGTCACCGGCGAGGCAGACCTCGACCTGCGCAAGGGAGCGGTTGCGCTCGTCGACATCCGCGAGGCGGATGGGCCGCGGGGTCGTCTGATGTGGCTCGCCCCGCCCTCGCTCTTCGAACCTCCGACGTCCTCGTAGGCCGGCGACGGATCCGACGGGTCAGCGCGCGAGGCCGGCTTCCGGCAGCGGTGACACGCGACTGTCACCGGAGATCGAGCCGAGTCCGCTGCGCATGATGAGCCGGCGCGTCGCGGCCCCGTAGATCGCCGACGCCTTGGCCGCCTTGAGCCCCACCTTGCACGCGAGCGGCCACGCCACCTCTCGATAACGCGCGTCCGCGCCGGCAAGCCCTGAGTGAAGCGCATCCGCCAGGATCGCCGCGCTCTTCAGCGCGTAGCTGATCCCCTCGGCCGAGCTCGGAGAGATGAACCCCGCGGCCTCCCCGGCGAGCAGCACGCCGCCGGCGCCCGGGCACAGGTGCCACGGGTTGGAGGGCCGGGCGATCGCCGCCGACGAGCGGCCGACTTCGCTGCCGACCCCGAAGCCGTTCGCGCGTACCGCCTCGAGGAACCGGTCGAAGCGCCCGACGGTGCCGTCGCCGGCGGGCAGCGCGATCCCAACGAGCACCCGATCGCCCTTGGGAATCGTCCAGCCGTAGAAGTCGGTGATCCGGGCATCGAACACAGCGCCATAGTACGGGTCGCCTGCGTGCTGTTCGCACTCGGCCTGAACCGCCACGTAGCGCGCCGGCGCCGGAGTCCGGGGAAACGCGAGGCGCCTCACCGCCGAGGACGCGCCGTCGGCGCCCACGACCAGCCGAGCGCGCACGCCGGCCGATCCGCCGGCAGGTGTGTCGAAGCGCAGGAAGCTCGCGTCGGCGTCCCGCTCGAGCTCCCGCAGCGACCAGCCGAACGCGGTGTCCACGGAGTCGGAGACCAGCGAGAGCAGCCAGCGGTCGAAAGCCTCACGGTCGACGTTGACGTAGAAGCGCTGGTAGAGACGCTCGAGTTCCGCGGCGAGATCGAGAGTCCGTACCGCGAAGAGCTGGGGTCCTCGGGTCACATGCGACGGAACGCCCAGACCCTGCCGGGCGAGCTCGTGCTGCGCCGCCGGAGCCAGCAGGCCGCCGCACACCTTGTGCAGCCCCGCCGCGCCCGGCTCGAGATCGAGCCGTCGGCGATCTACCAAGAGCACCCGGTAGGCCGGTGCCAGCATGCGCGCGAGGGTCGCCCCCGACGGCCCGGCCCCGACGATCGCGATGTCATACATTGCAGCCTCCTGCCCGCTCGGTGCCCGTGACACCAGCATCAGACACGGCAGGACCACCTATCACGACCCGTTGCACGAGTGCAGCGAGAGGGTTGAGGAAGCGTTACCCGGACAACGGGCTCAGACGTCGACGGCTCCGTACTCGACCCTGAGCCTCAGCAGACGCTCGATGTCCCGCTCGGTGAGGCCGTCCGCCCAATCGGCCGGAGACACGAAGCACCCGTCGTAGTACGCCGCCCCGTCGTCGGCAGCCGGCCAGCCGTGCGGTGCGGCGAGCACGGCGTCGAGCGCCGCAAGGAGTGCGTCCGGCTCCCGCGTGGCGAGCACCGACCGGACGTCCGCCTCGTCCCTCGGGAGCGGCGTCGTGGGATCGAGGTCGAAGAAGCCGCGCGCGAGCAGCGATGCGAAGACGGCTCGGAGCTGATCGGGTGGCAGCGACCGTGCCATGCCACGGGTTACCACGACTCGTAGCGAGCGGTCGTCCATGGGCGCCACGAGCGCGTTGAGCGTGTCGACCGGCGCCACGTAGAGCGCCGGCACGGGCTCGATGCCCAGCGCGTAGGCGGCCTCGTGCAACGCGCTGACGGCGCCTCGCGCCTCCGAGTGCTCTGCCGGGTGTGCGTGCAGCCTGGCGAAGCTCGCCTCGTCCGTCGGGTGGTCCGAGGTCATCCCGCGTCCACTCAGACGCGTGCCCAACCCCCAGACGAACAGCTGGACGGCCGCGACCATGGTCAACACCGCGGCCCAGAGTCCAAGGGCGTCCGCTTCAGGGTTGCGCCAAATCGCCACGAAGACCGCCACCGAGACGATACCGAGCGGCACCGCGGCGACGATGGCGAGCCGTCGCATCGCCTGGCGCCGTCGGAGCGCCCCGTCACCGTCCCAGACACGCGATCGATCGCCGCGAGAACGCGGCAGGATCCTCACGCCAGCTCCAGGTCGATCCGCGAGTCCGCGGGCGAGACGTTCACCACGCGGACGTCCACACGCTCACCGAGGCGGTACACCTCGGCACGCTTCTCGGAGAAGAGGACGTGGCGCGACCCGTCGTAGCGGTACGGCCCACCCGGCAACGCGTCCGAGTGGACGAGGCCCTCGGCGGTGTTCTCGAGCTGGACGAAGAGGCCGTAGTTCGCGACGCCCGTGATGATGCCGGGGAACACCTCGTCGATGTGCTCGGCCATGAGCTCGCAGAGCTTGAACTTGGTCGAGTCGTTCTCGGCCATCTCGGCCTCGCGCTCCATGAAGCTGCTGTGCTCGGCGAGCCAACCGAGCTCGGGCACCATGCGGGCGGCGTTGGAGTCGGTCTCGAGCTGGCCGCGGAGCTGCGCCTTGAGCAGACGGTGCACGATGAGGTCGGGGTAGCGGCGGATCGGCGAGGTGAAGTGCGTGTACGCCTCGCTCGCGAGCCCGAAGTGGCGCGAGAGGAAGTCGACGTAGCGCGCGCGCTCGAGCGAGCGGACGAGCAGCGAGTTGATGAGGTACTTCTCGGGTCGGCCGTGTGCGAACGCGATGATTCGCTGGAAGGTCTGGGGACTGGCGCCGTGGATGTCTTTGACCGGGTAGTCGAACTCCTTGAGGACGAGGCCTATCTGGTCGAGCGCCTCGGGATCCGGGTCCTCGTGGATGCGGTAGATCATGGGAGCCTTGGCGTCGCGCATGTGGCGCGCGACGACCTCGTTGGCGGCGATCATCGATTCCTCGATCGAGTTCGTCGCGACGGTGCGCTCCCGCAACACCACCTCGAGTGGCTTCCCGTCCGGGTCGAGCCGAACCTTCGCCTCGACCGTCTCGAAATCCAGGCCGCCCCGCGCGACGCGGCGCTCGCCGAGCTTGTGCGCCATCCGAGCGAAGTCGCGTAGCGCCGCCTCGGACTCCGCATCCGGGAAGGGCTCGGAACCCGAGAGCCACCGGTCGACCTCGTCGTAGTTGAAGCGACGGTCCGAGCGCATCACCGAGGGGAAGATCCGGTAGTCCTCGACCGCGCCGTCCTTGGAGAGCCACATGTCCACCGAGAAGGACACGCGGTCCTCCTCGGGATTGAGCGAGCAGATGCCGTTCGAGAGCTCCTCGGGCAGCATGGGGAGCACGCGGTCGACCAGGTAGACGCTGGTGGCTCGCAGCCGCGCCTCGGTGTCGATCGACGAGTCCCAGGGAACGTAGTGGCTCACGTCGGCGATGTGGACGCCCAGGCGCGTGCGGCCGTCGACGTGCTCGATGGTGATGGCGTCGTCGAAGTCGCGCGCATCGACCGGGTCGATCGTGAACGTGAAGCGGTCGCGGATGTCGACGCGGTCCGGCTCGGCACGCAGGGCGTCCTCGACGTCGATCCTGAGGCGCTTGGCCTCTTCGAGCACCGATTCGGGGAACTCCGTGCGCAGCCCGTGCTCGCGGATGGTGATCTCGATCTGGATGCCGGGGTCGTCTTCTCGGCCGACGATCTCCTCGACGTAGCCCTGCGCCGAGTGGTTGCGCGAGGGGTAGCCTGTGAGCCGCACGACCACGACGTCGCCGCTCTCGGCGTCGCCGATGCCCTGCGGTGCGACGAAGACGTCGTGGCGGATGCGGCGGTCGGCCGGAGTGACGATCCCGATTCCGCCGTGGCGGTCGAAGCGGCCGACCACGGTGGTGTTGGCGCGCTCGATGACGCGGACGACGACGCCCGCCCTGCCCGCCCTGCCGCGATGGGTGTCGGGGCGGATCGCGACGGTGTCGCCGTGCATGGCGCCGGCGGTGTCGCGCGCGGGGATGAAGAAGTCGCCCTCGGGCGCGTCTACGAACCCGTAGCCGTGCCGGGTCATGGAGATCCTGCCGACGATCTGTCCGCTGCGGCGGGCCCTGCCGACATGCTTCTTGCCGCCCACCGCGCTCCTCCCGTCGGCCGTTCGGACACCTCAGTCTACCGCACGCCGAACGGTCGGCAGGGGTTCGGCACGACGGGTGCTACAATCCCTCAAACGAGCCGCACGAACCACCCCGGAGCCGCCCTATGGATCCTGATCGTTCCCTCGCCCCCTGCCTTGTCGGACGCGGCACCGTCACCGGTGTACGCGACATGCTGCGGGCGCTTGAGACACTCGAGAACCTCGAATACCGCTACCTCGCCCACGGCGAGGTCATCGACGAAGGCCGCGCCGCGCTGGTCAAGCTCATGGCCGATCCGGAATCGGCGACGCTGATCGTCAACGGATGCCTGTTCCTCAACGTGATGTCCTTCCGCTACCTGGACTTCGAGCCCTCCACGGCGGAGAGCTGGCGCTTCGTGCTCCACGGCGACGCGTCCACGCTTGAGCTGGTGTCGCTGCCCGAGACCGAGGAGAGCGAGTCCGAGAACTCGAAGCGTCCGCACCTGCTCTCCGAGGAGACGCTGCCCGACTTCGAATCGCTGATCCTTCTGGACGACGACGAGGACGACGAGGTCTAGAGCGCAGCGCGACGCGTCTCGGCGAGCATCGCCTCGAGGCCGTCGAGAATGAAGCGCAGTCCCAACTCGAACGCCGTATCCTCATCGAACGGCCGGGTCGCAAACTCACCGGCGACCGTCATCAGCGCCGGGAACGCGCTTTCCGGAATGGCGTCCACCACCTCTTGCGCCGCATCCAGCGAGGCCTCGTCGTCGCCCATCGCGAGCACCGAGCGCTGCCGTTCGAAACCGTAGATGTAGCTGTCGAGGATCACGAACGCGTTGGCGGCCTGCGTCGCCGAGAATCCCGCGCCCAGCAGCACGCCGAGAACGCGGTCGGCGTACTCGATCGTCGCCGGCCCCTGATGCCGCGAGTCGATGAGGGGGCCCGCCCAGGCATGACGCTCGAAGCACGCTCGGGCCGACACGGCCCGGCGGCGCATCGCGGCCCGCCAATCGCCGTCATCGGCGCTCGTGTCGATCTGCGCGGTGGCCCAGTCGGTCATGCCTTCGAGTACATCCTCTTTGCCGCTGACGTGGTTGTAGAGCGACGCGGCCTTCACCCCCAGCCGATCGCCCAGCGTGCGCATGGTGATCGCGTCGAGGCCGCCCTCGTCTGCGAGTTCGATCGCCGCGGCCACGACTCGGTCGCGGTTCAGGGGCTCTCGGCGGATCGAGTCAGACTTCGATGGCATGGGCGTTCGGGCCTCCTGGCGCTGCGGGCGGATACTCCCAACTGGCTCGCTTGACATACTAACACTGTTAGTCGCACACTCACAGTCGTAACTAACAGCGTTAGTATCGCACTCGATGGCCGAGAGCCAGCACGGTGCGGAGAGGAGTTGCCGTGAACACCCCGGATTCCGAAGCGAGGACGCGCCTGTCCTTCATGTGGACCTTCGTGCTGATGAACATGATCTACGCGGACATCCTCTCGGCGATGAACGCGGACATCCTCAAGCAGTTCCTGGCCGGACACGCCGAGCAGATCACGATCACCCCCGGCTTCCTGCTGTTGGCGGCCGTGGTCACCGAGATCCCCATAGCTATGGTGGCCCTCTCGCAGCTGCTGCCCATGCGCATCACCCGCTGGGCGAACATCGGGGCCGCGATCTTCACGATCCTCTACATCTGGGCCGGCGGAGTCCTCTCGATGCCTCACTACATCTTCTGCGCGAGCGCGCAGACCATCGCGCTGGTCTACATCACGTGGTACGCGTGGAAGCTGCGTCCGGTCACCGCGCCGGCGGGGGCGCCAAAGCTCGTCGCCGAGTAGGACGCCGTTCATCCGTCCGCGGACGGCGTGAGCCGAACCGCGGAGCGGAGCATGCAAGAGGGCCGCCCCAAGGGCGGCCCTCCGAATCTCAACCGGTATCACGCTCTCTACTTCCCCGCCGCCTTCTTCTTCGCCAGCTCGATGGCCTGCTGGAGCTGGACGTCGGTCTTCTTGTCCATCTCCTTCATCGGGTCCATCGGAATGATGACGTCCGGCGTGAGACCGACGTTGTTGATGACGCGGCTCTTGGGCGTCAGGTAATGAGCGATCGTGAACTTGACGGCGGTGCCGCCCGGCAGCTCCTCGATCGTCTGCACGCTCCCCTTGCCGAACGACTTCTCGCCCAGCAGCACCGCGCGGCCGTAGTCCTGCAGCGCGCCGGCCGTGATCTCGCTCGCCGACGCGGAGTTGTTGTTGATGAGCACGACCATCGGCAGGTCGGTGATCTTGTTGCCGTTGGCGACCTCGGTCTGCTCGGGCTTGTCACGCTCGTCGACACGGACGATCACGCCGTCTTGGATGAACAGCGAGGATACGTCGACCGCCTCGTCGAGCAGGCCGCCCGGGTTGTCGCGCAGGTCGAGCACGAGCGCCTTGGCGCCCTTCTTGGTGAGGTCCTCGACCGCCTTGGCGATCTCCTCGGCGGCCTTCATGTTGAACTGGCCGACTCGGATGTATCCGACGTTGCCGAACATCTCGGACTTCACGTTGGGGTAGTCGATCTTGGCGCGCGTGAGCTTGAAGGTGACCTCGGTGGGCTCACCACCGTCGTCCTTCGCGGGCCGCTGCATCACGACGGTCACCGTCGTGCCCTCTTCGCCGCGCACGCGCTTGACGACTTCCTCGGTGGTCCACTTGTCGCGCTTGACGCCGTCGACGCCGACGAAGATGTCGCCCTGCTTGATCCCGGCGCGCTGTGCCGGCGTGTTGTCGTAGACCTCCACAACGTAGGCCTTGCCGTCCTTGTTCTGGCCGAGGGCGACACCGATGCCGCCGAACGACCCCATGGTGTCTTCGTTGAACGCCTTGTAGTGCTTGGCGTCGAAGTACATGCCGTACTTGTCGCCGTTGCTCTCGAGGAGCCCGTTGATCGCGCCAGCGGTCGCGGAAGACTCGCTCGGCGGCTCAAGGGCACGCTCGTCAAGGAGCTTGCGGACCTGGTCCACCGCGGACCCGACGCTCGAACCCGACGAGTTCGCACCGTTCGCGATCGCGACCGGGTCAGGGACGATGTGCGACGTCGCAAACCCCGCGATGAAGCCGAAGGACGCGACGATCACGCACAGCGCAATGGCCAAGATGACCTTGGTGCTGGTTCTCATGGAGTTCTACCGCTTCCGTTTCTGATGGCGAAAGGGCTCGGCGCTAGACCTTCAGGTAGCGCCGCAACGCAAGCCCCGAGCCGAGCAGGCCGATGAACACGCCCGCGAACACGAGCGCCGCCGCGATCTGCGCGGTCGCCGTGGCGTTCACGCCCACAGGCAGGAACGCGAGCGCCTCGCCCAGCTTCGGCATGATCAGCGCCTGCAGTCCCAGAATGGACAGGATTGCAAGGGTCGCGCCAATCAGCGCCTGCAGCAGACCCTCAAGCAGGAAGGGTGTGCGGATGAACCAGTTGCTCGCGCCGACGAGCCGCATGATCCCGATCTCCTTGCGGCGCGCGTAGATGGCAAGACGAATGGAGTTGTTGATCAGGATGAGCGACACGACCGCGAGCATGACGACGAAGGCGATCTCGAGCAGGCGCAACACGCGCGTGAAGGCGAAGAGCTTGTTGACGATCTGCTGCCCGTACTTCAGCGACTCCTCCGGATTGTCCGGACGGTCGGCCACCTTCACGAAAAGCGCGTTCGCCTTGATCTTGGCGACGGTCTGCTCGACGGTCCTGGGGTCCTTCAACGTGACGTCGAGCGAGGCCGGCAGCGGGTTGCCCTCGAGCTGCTGGATGATCTCGGGGCTCTGCTTCATGTCGTTCTTGAACTTCTCGAGCGCCTTCTCTTTGCTCGTGTAGTCGACACCCTGGACCAGCGGATCGGCGAGCAGCGACTTCTGCAGCGCGTTGACGTCCTCGGTCGGGGCGCCGTCCTTGAGGAAGATCTGGATCGTGACCTTGTCCTCGACGGACTGCACGACGCTGTTGACGATGACGCCCGTCACGAGAAAGACGCCGACGAGCAAGAGCGACAGGTAGATCGTGATGACGGCGCCGAGCGTGATCGCCCAGTTGCGCCGGAAGTTCTGGAGCGATTCGCGCGCGAAGTACCCGACGTTAATCGACATAGCCGTACACCCCTCGGTCCTGGTCGCGGACGATCCGGCCGCCATCCAGGGCGATGACGCGGCGGCGCATGTTGTCGACCATGTCGCGGTCGTGCGTCGCGACGAGCACGGTCGTGCCCGTCTTGTTGATGCGCTCGAGCAGCTTCATGATGCCGAGCGACGTCTGCGGATCGAGGTTACCTGTGGGCTCGTCGCACAACAGCAGCGGCGGGCGGTTGACGAACGCGCGCGCGATGCTCACGCGCTGCTGCTCGCCACCGGACAGCTCGTCCGGGTAGTTGTCGATCTTCTCTTCGAGACCGACGAGCCGCAGGACCTCGGGCACCTGCGTGCGGATGACGTGCTTGGACTTGCCGATGACCTCGAGGGCGAACGCGACGTTCTCGAACGAGGTCTTGTTGGGAAGCAGCTTGAAGTCCTGGAAGACGCAGCCGATGTTGCGCCGCAGGTACGGGACCTTCCAGTTCTTCATCTTGCCCAGGTCTTGGCCGGCCACGATGATCTGGCCGCGCGAGGGCTGGAGCTCACGAAGGAGCAGGCGGATGAAGGTGGACTTGCCCGAGCCCGAGTGGCCGACGATGAAGACGAACTCCCCGGACCCGATCTCGACGTTCACGTCGGTCAGGGCTGGCTTCTCGGCGATGTAGTTCTTGGAGACGCCCCGCATCGAGATCATCACGGGGCCGGTGCGTGGCAGGACCGGCGCGTCCGGCGCAAGCGAAGGCGCCTGCGAGGACGCTTCTGGCATGTCAGTCACAGGGATAGCTCCATTTCTGTGCGGCGATTCCCTCCGCAGATTCTAGCAAAGAGCGCGCGGGGCCACCCCGCAGGGCTGTGGAAGTCGTATGGAGATGTGAGCGCGGCGCGCTCAGGGCACGGCGCCCCCTGCCCGCTACCTGCCGAGAAGCCCGCGCGCGGCCTCGGCGATGTCGGCGGCGGTCAGGTGGTAGTGCGCCATGAGCTCGGCCGGCTCGCCGCTCGTGCCGAACACGTCGCGGACGCCGACGCGCTTCAGCGGCGTGGGCGCCTCCTCGCCGAGCACCTCGGCGACCGCGGAACCGAGACCGCCGATGATGGAGTGCTCCTCGCAGGTCACCACCGCGCCGGTCTTGCACGCCGAGGCGACGATCGTCTCGGCGTCGATGGGCTTGATGGAGGCGACGTCGACGACCTCGGCCGAGACGCCCTGCTCGGCAAGGATGTCGGCGGCCGCGAGCGCCTCGCCGACCATGAAGCCGCACGCGGCGAGCGTGACGTCGGCCCCCTCGCGCAGGACGTTCGCGCGCCCCACGACGAACTCGAAGTCGGCGGGGTAGGTCTCGGGGCCGCCCGTGCGGCCGAGGCGCACGTAGAACGGGCCCGGCGTCTGGGCCGCAGTGCGGATGGCGGCCTTGGCCGAGTGGTAGTCGGCGGGCACGAGCACGCGCATACCGGGAAGCACGCGCATGAGCGCGAGGTCCTCGATCATCTGGTGGCTGCCGCCGTCGGGCCCGACGGTGATGCCGGCGTGCGTGGGCGTGAGCTTCACGTCGAGGCTGGAGTAGCACACCGTGTTGCGGATCTGGTCGTACGCGCGCCCCGTCGCAAAGACCGCGAACGAGCCCGTGAACGCGACCTTGCCCGCCACGGCGAGGCCGGCGGCGACGTCGATCATGTTCGCCTCCGCGATACCGACGTTGAAGAGTCGCTCGGGATACGCGTCGCCCAGCTTGGAGGTGGTGGTGGACTTCGAGAGGTCCGCTTCGACGGCGACGACGTCGACGCCCTCGTTCGCGAGCTCGACGAGCGTCTCGCCCAGCGCCTCGCGGGTGGCCTTGTTACCCATGCGTATCCCCGGCCCTTCCTGTCAGCCGAACAGCTTGTCGAGAACCATCAGCGTCGCGGCGAAGATGAGAATCGCCGAGATCACGAGCAGTGCGATTCCGCCGAAGAACATGCGCTTGGCAGCCTTGGGATTCACGTCGAACTGCGTCACCGTGCCATCGGCGTCCACCGCGCGGTAGCTCATGGTGACGTTCGTCTTCACGTCGACCTTGGGCGGCGCGACGCGGACCTCAGGCGCGACTTGCCCGGACGATGCGGCCGGCTGCACAGGACCCGGCGTGACCTTCGCGGACGGGAGGTCCACCGTGGTGCTCGGCAGGTCGAGACCGTCCGAGACGCGCTTCTCGGCGCCCGCGGCGGACGATTGCGTGTCGCGCTCGTCGCTCACGCGAGCTCCGCGCGGGCCGCGGCGGTCTGCTCGGCGGAGGGCGCCTTGCCGTGCCAGCCGGCGTCGCCCTCCATGAACGAGACGCCCTTGCCCTTGATGGTGTGCGCGACGATCGCGGCAGGGCCGCCGGAATGCGCTTTGGCCGCGAGCAGCGCCGCGCGAACCTGCTCGACGTCGTGCCCGTCGATCTCGGTGACGTGCCAGTCGAACGCGGCGAACTTGGTGGCGACGGTGCCGAGGCACATGACCTCGGTGCACGCTCCGTCGATCTGCAGCCCGTTGTGGTCGATGATCGCGACCAGGTTATCGAGGCCCTCGTGTGCGGCGAACATCGCCGCCTCCCAGACCTGACCCTCCTGGATCTCGCCGTCGCCCAGCAGGCAGAAGACCGTGCGGTCGTCGCGTGCCGGCTCAGGGTGCTCCCCGCCGCGAAGACCGGCCGCAAGGCCCGCCGAGATCGAGAGCCCCTGGCCGAGCGAGCCGGTCGAGACCTCGACGCCCGGCGTCTTCTTGCTGTCGGGGTGCCCCTGAAGGATCGAGCCCAGCTTGCGCAGCGTCGCGAGATGATCGCGCCCGAAGTAGCCGGCCTCAGCGAGCGCCGAGTAGAGCACCGGCGCCGCATGGCCCTTCGAGAGGATGAAGCGGTCGCGCTCGGGCCAGTCCGGACGCTGCGGATCGTGCCGCAGGACGTCCCCGAAGTACAGCGTCGCAACGATGTCCGCCGCCGAGAGGGAACCGCCGGGATGGCCGCTGCCGGCCTCGGCGATCATCTCGACGATGTCGAGCCGCATCCGCTTGGCCTTGGCCTCGACGGCCGTCCGATCCCACATGGCAGCGCTCCAATCGACTGTCGCGTCTTCCGCCCGGCGCCCGCACATTCGAGCGGACGGCGGAGCCAGAATACCATTGTCGTTCCCGCACTCCCGGCGGCGCTCCGCTGCCGCCCGCCTCGTTCTAGCGACGGGCGTAGCGCTCGGCCATCTCCTCGAGCGACACCGGCTTGATCTTGCTCGCCCACCCCGCCGAGCCGAACGCCTCGTAGCGCTCGCGGCACAGGTCCTTGGTGGCGGCTCGGGCCGCCTTGAGGAAGTACCTGGGGTCGAACGCGCTGGGGTCCTCGGCCATCGAGCGGCGCATCGCGCCGGTCATCGCGAGGCGGATGTCGGTGTCGATGTTGACCTTGCGCACGCCGTTGCGGATGCCTTCCTTGATCTCCTCGAACGGCACGCCGTACGTCTCCTTCATCTGCCCGCCGAACTCGCGGATGACCTCGAGCCACTCCTGCGGAACGCTCGAGGAGCCGTGCATGACGAGGTGTGTGTCCGGCAGGCGCCGGTGGATCTCGACGATGCGGTCGATGGCGAGCACGTCGCCGGTGGGACGCTTGGTGAACTTGTATGCGCCGTGGCTCGTGCCGATCGCGATCGCAAGCGCGTCGCAGCCGGTCTGCTCGACGAAGTCGACGGCCTGATCGGGATCGGTGAGGAGCTGCTCGCGGGTGAGCTTGCCTTCGGCGCCCGAGCCATCCTCGTCGGCGGCCTCCCCCGTCTCGAGCGAGCCGAGAACCCCGAGCTCGCCCTCGACCGTGACGCCTACCGCGTGCGCAATGTCGACGACGCGCCTGGTGACCTCGACGTTGTACTCGTAGCCGGCCGGCGTCTTGGCGTCCTCGAGCAGCGAGCCGTCCATCATCACGCTCGTGAAGCCGGAGCGGATCGAGCGAACACACACGGCGGGGCTCGAGCCGTGATCCTGGTGCATGGCGATCGGGATGTCGGGCCACGTCTCGACGGCGGCGTCCACCAGGTGGCGCAGGAACGCCTCGCCGGCGTACTTGCGCGCGCCCGCCGAGCCCTGAAGGATCACGGGGCTGTCAACCTCGGCCGCGGCCTCCATGATGCCCTGGATCTGCTCCATGTTGTTCACGTTGAACGCCGGCAGGCCGTAGCCGTTCTCGGCGGCGTGGTCGAGGAGCTGTCGCATCGAGATCAGTGCCATATCGCGTCCCTTTCGCTCGTATGTGCCTGCTGCCCGCTCGTCGCCGGCGCGTCGACTACCTACCGAGCGCCTTTTTGCGTCGCTCGGCCATGCGCCAGATGAACGGGGTGAAGATCAGCTGCATCGCGAGGTCCATCTTGCCGCCGGGGCACACGAGCGTGTTGGCCCGCGACATGAACGAGTCGTGCAGCATACTCAGAAGATACGGGAAGTCGATGCCTTTGGGGTCACGGAATCGGATGACCAGCATGCTTTCGTCCGGCGAGGGGATGTCGCGCGAGATGAAGGGGTTGCTCGTGTCGACGATGGGCACGCGCTGGAAGTTGACGTGGGTCAGCGAGAACTGCGGGCAGATGTAGTGCATGTAGTCGTGCATGCGGCGCAGGATGACGTCGGTCACCGCCTCGACCGAGTAGCCGCGGTAGCGGCAGTCGCGGTTGATCTTCTGGATCCACTCGAGGTTGACGACCGGCACCACGCCGATGAGCAGGTCCGGATAGCGCGCCATGTCGATCTCAGGCGTCACCACCGCGCCGTGCAGCCCCTCGTAGAACAGCAGGTCCGTGTCGGCGGGCAGGTCGGCCCAGGGCGTGAAGGTACCCGGCTCCTGACCGAACGGCTCGGCCTCCTCGGCGTTGTGCAGGTAGTAGCGGCGTTTGCCCGTGCCAGTCTCGGAGTAGGTGCGGAACAGCGTCTCGATCTCGGCGAAGAGGTTGGCCTCCGGGCCGAAGTGACTCAGGTGCCCGCCCGGAAGCTTCTGGTCCTCCTCCATAAGCGCCTTCATCTCGTAGCGGTCGTAGCGGTGGAAGCTGTCGCCTTCGACGACGGCGGCGTTGAGTTCTTCTCGGCGGAAGATCGCCTCGAAGGTGCTCTTCACGGTGGTGGTGCCGGCGCCCGACGAACCGGTGATCGCGATGATCGGATGCTTCTCGGACATGGCGCCTCTCCTCTCGGTGTCAGTGGCCCGACGGCCGCGCGGGCTAGCCGGGCTGGCGGAACAGGCCTCGCGTATTGAACAGCGGCGTCTCGGTGTCGCTCGCCGAGACGGACGTCGTGCGGTGGTACTCCTCGATGCGCTCGACTTCCTCGGCGGAGCCGAAGACGAAGCCGATGCGCTGGTGCAGCTCGGACGGTTTCACCTCGAGCACCGGCATCTCGCCCGTGCTCGCGCGGCCGCCCGCCTGCTCGACGATCATGCCGATCGGGTTGCATTCGTAGAGGAGACGCAGGCGGCCCGGCTTGGAGGCGTCCTTCGAGTCGCGCGGGTACAGGAACACGCCGCCGCGCATGAGAACGCGGTGCGCCTCAGCGACGAGTGACGCGACCCAGCGCATGTTGAAGTCCTTGCCGCGCGGGCCCTCCTTGCCTGAGAGGCACTCCTCGACGTAGCGCTTGACCGGCGCCTCCCAGAAGCGGCTGTTCGACGAGTTGATCGCGAACTCGCACGCCGAGCCGGGCACGCGGATGTCGGGGTGCGTCATGAGGAACTCGCCGAGCTCCGGCTCGAGCGTGAAGCCCACGACGCCGTTGCCCACGGTGAGCACGAGCATCGTCGCGGGGCCGTAGATCGCGTAGCCGGCCGCGACCTGCTCGGTGCCGGGCTGCAGGAAGTCCTCGACGCTCGGGTCCTCGCCAGGGCTCGGCGCGCGCAACACCGAGAAGATCGAGCCCACCGAGACGTTCACCTCGATGTTGCTCGACCCGTCGAGCGGGTCGAAGACGAGCAGGTAGCGGCCGCGCGGGAACTGCGGCGGAATCGGCAGCGGCTCCGCCATCTCCTCGGAGGCGACGCCGGAGAGCACGCCCTCCCACTCCGTGGCTCGCACGAAGATGTCGTTGGCGATGACGTCGAGCGCCTTCTGATCGTCGCCGTGCGAGTTGGTCGAGTCGAGGCTCGCTCCCACGCCGGTGAGCGCGCCGTGCGCGACCTTCTTCGAGATCGCCTTGCACGCCTGCGCGACCGCGAGGATGAGGTCGTTGAACTCGCCGGTCGCCTCGGGGTGACGACGACGCTGCTCGATGAGGTACTGGGTGAGCGTGGCGCGGTTCTTCATGAGCGGCGTCATGACGGGCCCCCCTCGCTCGCGGGCGGATCGGTGGGCGCGGTCGCGCCGCCTGCGTCGGGCTCGGCGTCGTCGGGCTCGAAGAGCCGGCTCGCGCGGACCTCGGGCTCGGTGATCGTGAGCAGGTCGTCGGCGGTGAGCTCGCGATCGCGCTCCTCGAAGAGCCGCAGCGCCTGGCGCAGGCGGATGCGGTCGAGCGCGTTGCGGACGCTGCGCGCGTTGGCGAAGTGCGGGCGCGTGCGTCGCACCTCGAGGTACTCGCGGAACGCCGCGGCGGCGCCTGCGTCGAAGCGGTAGTTCCACTCGGCGAGCATCTTCTCGGCGATCTCGAAGAGCTGGGCCTCGCTGAAGTCGGGGAACTCGACGTGGTGCGCGATGCGGCTTGCCATGCCCGGGTTCGACGCGAAGAACTGCTCCATGCGGTCCCTGTAGCCGGCGAGGATGACGACGAGATCGTCGCGCTGGTTCTCCATGACCTGCAGCAGGATCTCGATCGCCTCCTGGCCGTAGTCCTTCTCGTTCTCGGGACGGTGCAGGTAGTAGGCCTCGTCGATGAAGAGCACGCCGCCCATCGCGCGCTTGAGCACGTCCTTGGTCTTGGGCGCGGTGTGCCCGATGTACTGCCCGACCAGGTCGTCGCGCGTCACCGCGACCACGTGGCCTTTGCGCACGTAGCCGAGGCGGTGCAGGATCTCGGCCATCCGCATGGCGACGGTGGTCTTGCCGGTGCCCGGATTGCCCGTGAAGCTCATGTGCAGCGAGGGCGTCCCCGCCGAGAGGCCCATGCGCTCGCGCACGCGCTCGACCAGCAGGAGCGCCGCGATCTCGCGGACGCGGCGCTTGACCGGCTCGAGGCCGACCAGCTCGCGGTCGAGCGAGTCGAGCACCTCGCCGATGCCGGCCTCCTCGTACTCACGAGCGAGGTCGATCGTCACCGGCGCGCCGTCGGACGCATCCGACGCCGGGGTCGCGCTGTCAGCCCGCTCGGGGCGGGTATGGGTGGGCTCGTCCATGTCCGAGGCCTCCGCCCACTACGCTTCTCCGCGGTAGCGCTCGCCCTCGGGCGCGCGGTCCACGGCGTAGCTGACGAGGCTGTAGCGCTGCGTGCGGCCCGATCCCTCTTCGCGCTGGAGACGGAAGCCGGGTTCGGTCGCGGGGCGGTTCACGATGAAGCTGAGCGCGACGCTTTCGACGCCGAAGGTGGAGTCGAACGCGTTGACGCGGATGTACTCGTGACCGTGCTCGGCACGGCACTCGGCCAGCTCGCCCATGATGCCCGCCGCGTCGTGCAGGTCGAACATCGGGTGACCCCACATGTCCCAGTAGGTGTTGCGCGGGTGCGGGTCGTCAGTGTGCTCGATCGAGACCGCCCACTTGTGGTCGAGGCAGTACTCGAGCTGCGCGCGGATCTCGTCATCGGTGAGGTCGGGCAGGAACGAGAATGCTCCCTGTGTGATGCGCATCGTCGGCCTCCTCTAGTACGAAGTCGGGGTGGGAACGGCGTCGAGCGTGTCGGTGGACGCGTAATCGAACGTGACCTCGCCCCACGTGTCGAGCGCTGCGCGCAGCGGCTTGCACCACTGTGCCGCGTCGGCCAGGATCCGCGGCCCCTCGCTCAGGATGTCGCGGCCCTCGTTGCGCGCCTTGACCATCGCCTCGAGCGCGACGCGGTTGGCGGTCGCACCGGCCGCGATACCCTCGGGGTGCCCGATGGTGCCGCCGCCGAACTGCAGCACGCAGTCGTCGCCAAAGAGGTCGAGCAGCTGGTGCATCTGGCCGGCGTGGATCCCGCCGGAGGCGACCGGCATGACCTTGCGAAGCCCGGCCCAGTCCTGCTCGAAGAACAGGCCGTGCTCGAGGTTGACGTCGTTGTGCGACTCGCGCAGCACGTCGTAGAAGCCGAGGACCGAGTTCTTGTCGCCCTCGAGCTTGCCGACGACGGTGCCCGCGTGCAGGTGGTCGACACCTGCCATGCGCAGCCACTTGCTGATGACGCGGAAGCTGATGCCGTGGTCCTTCTGCCGCGTGTAGGTCGAGTGACCCGCGCGGTGCATGTGGAGGAGCATGTCGTTCTTAGCGGCCCAGTTGGACATGGATTGGATCGCGGTCCAGCCGATGACCAGGTCGATCATGATGATGTTCGAACCCAGCTCTCGCGCGAACTCGGCGCGCTCGTACATCTCCTCCATCGTGGCGGCGGTGATGTTGAGGTAGTGCCCCTTCACCTCGCCTGAAGCGGCCTGCGCCCGGTTCACGCCTTCCATGCAGTAGAGGAACCGATCGCGCCAGTGCATGAAGGACTGGCTGTTGATGTTCTCGTCGTCCTTGGTGAAGTCCAGACCCCCGCGGAGCCCCTCGTAGACCACGCGGCCGTAGTTCTTGCCCGAGAGGCCCAGCTTGGGCTTGATCGTCGCGCCCAGGAGCGGACGGCCGAACTTGTCGAGTCGCTCGCGCTCGACGATGATGCCCGCCGGCGGCCCGGGGAACGTGGTCATGAGCGCGGCGGGGATGCGCATGTCCTCGAGACGCAGCGACTTGACGGGCTTGAACCCGAAGACGTTGCCGATGATCGAAGCGGTCAGGTTGGCGATGGAGCCGCGCTCGAAGAGCTCGAGGTCGTAGGCGATGTAGGCGAAGTACTGGTCGTCTCGGCCGGGAACGGGCTCGACGCGGTACGCCTTGGCGCGATAGCGCTCGCTCGCGGTCAGCCGGTCGGTCCACACCACGGTCCACGTCGCCGTGGACGACTCGCCCGCGACCGCAGCCGCAGCCTCGATCGGATCGACGCCCTCCTGTGGGGTGACGCGGAACACCGCCAGGACGTCGGTGTCCTTGATCTCGTAGTCGGGCTCCCAGTAACCCATCTGCACGTACTTGAGCACGCCGGCACGGTAGCGCTCGCTGGGATCGCTGATGGGGGTCGTGTCAGCCATTGCTGCCTCCTCCGTCGGTGATCCGAAGTAATGGGAGGAGTATGTCCGCGTGGCAGAGCCGCCGATACGAAGGTGCCGCAGGAGGGCGAACCGCGGCGCGAGCGGTGGCGCGAGCGCGGTAGGCGGCGCGCTCGGCCGCCGAGAAGACCCCGCCGGGCCCGCCGTGACGCGGGGGGGCCGCAAAGCGAGCGGCGGGGTCGCCGAATGCGCGACCCCGCCGCTGCGCGTGCCTAGGCTAGTTCGGAGTGCTGGTGCGCGTGTTCCACTCGCGCAGGTAGTCCTGGTGGTCCGCGTCGGTGGGGTACGACTCGTCGGCGCCGTACGGGTAGTTCGACATGGCGTGGAACGGCATCGGGTCGACCGCAGCGGCCCCCAGCTCCTTGAAGTAGCCGTCGGTGGAGATCACGAACGTGCGCTCCATGCCGGACGCGGGAGGTGCGAGTTCGGGGAACTCGAGGGAGATGCCGTCGCCGTTGTCCATGACCACGAACTTGTCGTCGACGCCGGAGAGCAGCGGACGTACGTCGCCGTACCGCGTGAACAGGCCCTCGTGATAGAACCGCTGGCCTGACGTCTCCCAGGTGAAGGTCGGGTAGTTGTCCGCCACCGTGCGGCGTCCGCCGCCCAAGAACGAGAGGTCGGCCTTGCTCGGCGAGAGCTCGGTGACCGTGATGGGCGCTTCAGGACTCGTGTCCACGCCCACGTAGTCGATCCACGTGCGCACGAAACCGCGCATCCGGACCTTGTAGTCGGTGACGCCTTCGGGGAACTTGCCGCTCAGGTCGTAGACGACCGTCTTCTTCATGCCGGGGATGAACGGCACCACGTCGTAGAGCGGCACCCAGTTGCCGTCGGCGTCCATGACCTCGAGCGTGTGCTCGGCGCCGGGGATACCGAGGGCGCGCCAAGCGGCCTTCTCGGCGGGGCTCGCGTACTGGGTCCATCCGGTCATGACGAGCTTGATGTTGGCCGGATCGTCCAGCTGTCCCAGGTCGAAGACGTAGCGGCCGTCGTCGAAGAGTGAGGCCGGGGCGAAGGTGCCGTCGGCCGCCGCGACCTCGGAACTGATGTCCCGGTCGGTGACGGCCGTGCCCTGGAACAGCGGGATGTTGGTGTAGGACGCGCCAGCGATCGGCCGGACGTCGGAGACCGTGTACGGCCGGTTCTCAGGCAGCTCGGTCGTATTGGTCGAGGCGTACGCGCCCGCGAAGTCAGAGAGGTAGACCTTGGTGCCGGCCGGGTGGTCGATCACCTTGAGGGTGAGCTTGTCGACGTAGTCGAGCTCGTTGCGGTTCTCGCGAAGCACGAGCTTGTAGGCGCCGTCCTGCGCGGCGACCGGGACGTCGATCCGGCTGTCCTCGGCGGGGTGCGGGTAGCGCGGCGCACCCGGCGCAGGCTTGAGGCCGAGCGACCCCAGGCCCATGACGTCGGTCGCGTAGTTGTAGGCGCTGCCGTCCCACGCGTAGAGGTCGGGGCACGACGTGCCCGGATCGACGTAGACGTAGCTGTAGAAGCTGCTCACCGCCGACGGCGTATGGGCCACGCCGTTCTTGTCCTTGGCGGTTACCTGCCAGTAGAAGGAGCCCTCGGGGATCGTGACCTGCGTTGTGGCTGAGGACAGCCACGTCGAGGTGAAGTTGAAGCCCTGATCGCTCCAGAGGTGCAGCTGATAGGTGAACGGGGCCTCCGACGTGTTGGCCATCGACCACGTGAAGGTGATCACGTCGGCGCCGGTCGCATAGTCGTTGCTCGGCACCGTGGTCAGGACCGGGATCAGCCCGTCGTCCTCGAAGTTCGCCGTCACGCTGTTGCTCGCTTGGACGTTGGTGTCAGTCCGCGGGTTGGCGGTGCTGCTGTCGCTCCAGTTCAAGAAGTGATAGCCGGCGTTGGGCACCGCGGTGACCGGCGTGCCGGAACCGCCCGACGAGACCGACTGCGGCGAGGTGCCGGAGATCGTTCCGTTCGGGCCGGCCGTGTAGATCAGCGTGTGGATCACGTCGGACGCGAAGTTCGCGGTCACGCTACCGTCGGACGTGACGTTGGTGTCGGTACGCGGGTTGGCGGTGCTGCCGTCGCTCCAGTTCACGAAGTGGTAGCCGGAGTTTCCGACCGCCGTGACGGCGGTACCGGACGAGCCGTGCGCCACCGTCTGCGGCGAGGTGCCCGTGACGGTGCCGTTGGAGCCTGCCGAGTAGGTCAGCGTGTAGGTGTTGACCGCGAAGTTCGCCGTCACGCTCTGGCTCGCCTGGACGTTGGTGTCCGTGCGCGGATTGGCGGTGCTGCCATCACTCCAGTTCAGGAAGTGGTAGCCGGTGTTGGCCACCGCGGTGACCGCGGTACCCGACCCACCGGGCGGCACCGACTGCACCGCGGTACCCGTGACGGTGCCGTTCGCGCCGGCCGAGTAGGCCAGCAGGTAGTCGCCACCGGTGTAGGCGATGTGCGCTGAGCCGTTGCCACCGTTGACGCCGACGTCGAGCGTGCCGACGCCAACCGCGATGTAGCTCGAGCCGCCGTCGCCGGGATCGGCGCCGTGGTCGAAGGCCATACCGGCTCCGCCGTTCCAGCCGCCGCCACCGCCCGAGCCCGCTCCGTCGCCGCCACGAGAGTTGCCACCCGGCAGCCAGCCCTGATAGCCACCCGGATAGCCATCGCCGTCGTCGCACGACCCGCCGCCGCCGCCGCCGGCCTCGACCAGCACCGTGGAGCCCGAGAGGATCGAAGTCGAACCGCCGCCGCCGCCGCCGTGGCCGGCGTCGCCGCCGTTGGGCCAGCCACCCTGCCAGCTGCCGCTGACTCCGCCGACGCGGATCGTCAGCGTCTGGCCGGGAGTGACCGGCACGATGGCGTTCACGTGCCCGCCGTAGCCGCCGCTGTAGCTGAAGTCGCTACCCTGGGCGCCGTAAAGGTCGACGGTGATCTGCGTGACACCGCTCGGGACCACGAAGGTCTGGTCGGTGCCGGAGTACGCGTAGTCGCCCGAGCTCAGGACGTTGAAGTTCGCGAACTTGTGCGGGTTCTCGACGTTGCCGGCCACGTCCACCGACCAGAACTCCAGGGTGTGCGCGCCGGTGACGATCGTCGAGACGACCGTGCCCGCGGTCTGCACTCCCCCGTCGAGCTTGTAGTAGGTCGCCTGGACGCCCGTGCCGCCCGTGTTGTCGGTCCCGGTCAGAGTGATGACCGCCTGCATGTTGTAGTTGGCCACCGCGTTGGAGGTGGTCGTCGGCGGCGTCGTGTCGACCACGACGTTGAGCGTGATCGTGTCCGACTTGGTCGTCACCAGACCAGCCTTGTCGCGGTACTGGGCCAAAACGGTCTTGGTGCCGTTTCCTGCCGAGACCGTCGTCGAATACGTCGCCGAGTAGGGCAGCCACGGTCCGTATGAGGAGCCGGTGCCCGTCGGATCCACGCGCATCAGCTGGATGCCCGACGTCACGTCGGTCATCGCCGCGGTGACCGTGACCGCGGTGGTCGCGGTCGTCGACGCGTCGTTGTTGATCGACATCGTCCCGGCGGGTCCGACCGTGTCGAGCGTGATCGTGTCGGACCTGCTCGCCACGTTGCCAGAGAGGTCCTTGTACTCGGCACGCACGGTCTTCACGCCGTCGCCGGACGGCAGATTGATGGCGTAGGTCGGCGTGTAGCCGAGCCAGCTACCGAAGATCCCCACGCCCATGTCGACGCGCATCTGCGACATCCCGGAGCCGGCGTCGGTCATCGCCGAGTTCAGCGTCGCCGCCGTGGAGCTCGTGAATTCCGAGCCGTTGTTCACCGACATCGTGCCGGTCGGCGGCGTGGTCTCGGTCACCGCGCTGATCGTGAACGTCTTGGAAACGGCGCTCGACGAGTTGCCCGCGACGTCGGTCGCGTAGTAGTAGATCGTCACCGACTGCGAACCGGTCGCCGGCGGCGTGATCGTCGCCACCGTACCGGCCACGTAGTTGGACCACGTGGCGTTGCGGTACGTGCGCCAGTAGACCTGCGACACGCCGCTGTAGGGGTCGCTCGCAGTGAAGTTGATCGTCGCCGTGCCGTAGTAGGACGCGGCCGCATCGCTGGAGACCGTCGGACCCGTCCAGTCCAGGCCGAACGTCGTGGTCTTCGACGGCTCGACGTTGTCCTCGTTGTCGACCGAGCTGTACGTGATCGTGTGCAGGCCCTGGGTGCTGAAGCCCGCGTAGATCCACGAGTACGTGCCGTAGAAGTACGCGTTCCAGTACGTCTTGGTGGCGTCGAGCGTGGTGATGTTCATCGCCTTGATGCCCGAAGAAGGCGCCGGGTCGTTCGGCGTCAGCGTGATGCCGACGTAGCTCGAACGCGTCCACGCCTGAGCGTTGGTCGTCGTGGTCGGAGCCACCGTGTCGCGGACGACCGCGAACTCGACCGTCTTGGTGTTCTCCTTGTTACCGCTCTGGTCCACCGACCAGAAGTCGAGCGTGTGGGTGGTGGTGCCACTCGGGGTGCGCGGTGCCACGGCGATGGTGCCCGTGGTGATCGCGCCGCCGTCGAGGCGGTAGTAGGTGTTGCGGACGCCGTAGCTCACCGAGTCGTCCGTGGCCGTCAGCGTGATCGTCGCGGTTGTGCCGTACGACGCCTTAGCGTCGGAGGTGGTGACAGGCGGCGTCACGTCGCGCGCGACAGTGAACGTGGCCTGGTTCGGCGCCTCGACGTTCCCGCCCCAGTCCTCGGACCAGAACGAGAGCGTGTGCGACACCGTGCCACTCGCGGGCGCCGGCACGTCGACGACCGTACCGGTGGCGATCGCGCCGCCGTCGATGCGGTAGTACGTGTCCTTGATGCCGAAGCCGGCGCGGACGTTGTCGGTGGCCGACAGGTTGATCCGCGCTCCACCGATGTAGGAGGTGAGCGCGTCGGAGGTTGTATGCGGATCGGGAACCGGCGTGACCGCCGAGTGGCAGTAGCAGCCCGAACCGTGGCAGTTACCGCAGCTGTAGTCGTCGAACTCGTGTCCCGGATCGTTGGTGTGGTCACCGGTGTGACACGCGTTGCACGACAGGTTGTTCGCCGCGACGGCCGCCTTGACGTTGGCAGGAGCCGAGTCGCTGTGGCATGCGCCGCAGTAGTTCGCGTGCAGCGGCAGGATGCTCATCGTGTGGCACTCGGAGCAGTAGTGCAGGTCGCTGTCGGTGTGGCCGACCTGGATGTATGACGACCCGTCGGTACCGATGTGCGGCACCGTGTGTGCCGTCTTGACGACGTGGCACGTCACGCAGTCGCTGTTGGCGGGCACGCTCGTCGCCGAGTGGCACACCAGGCAGCTCGTCCGCGTGCCGCCCGCCGTCGTCGTGGTCGCGCTCGAGTGCACGACGCTGATCTTGGGCGAGTGGCACGTCGAGGACTGGCAGGACGGCGCCCACGACGAAGGCGTGTGGGTCACGCTCGCCGGCGCCGTGGAGTGGGTCGTCCCGTGGCATGCCGAGCAGGTCCCGTCCCACGGCCTGGTCATGGCCGAGAACTTGGACGAGGTATGGCATCCGGCGCACGTGATCGAGCCGGCCGACGCCTTGGCGTGCTCGGTGCGCAGGTCAAGCGAGTGGCAGTCCGTGCAGTCCGAGCCCGCGGGAGTCGCCTGGTGCGCCGCGTCGATGTCACCGTGGATCGTCGAGTGGCAGCTCGAGCACGCCGAGGTCGCGTCGGTCGGGATGCGTCCCGGCGTCGTGTTGATGTGGCACAGGGCGCACGCGTCCTCGTACTGCGGATAGCGCTTGCCCGCGCCCACGTACGCCTCGTGCGCGGTCACGAGCTTGTTGGAGTGGCAGCCACTCGCCTGGCACGCGGCGTCCATGCCGCTGTAGGTGTGCGAAGCGTCGAAGCTCCGGTGGTAGTTGGTGCCCGAGGTCGTGTGACAGCCGGCGCACGAGGTCTTGATCGTCAGGCCGGGGCCGAGGTCGCCACCGTGCATGCTGTGGCACTCGCCGCACGACTTGGTCACGTGGCACGTGTCGCAGCCCTGGGTCACGTGCAGCGCCCGGACGTCGGTCGTCTCGTGGCAGCGCGCGCAATCCAAGCTCGCGTCGTCGGTGGGCGTGTGGTAGGCCGCGATCTGCGGATGCCGGTTGACGCCCTCGGTGTCGTGGCAGCCCACGCACTTGGTCGTCTTGCCGGTGAGGTCCATGCTCGCGTTGTGGCAGGTGGCGCACCCTCCCGCGTGGCGCGTGACGTCAGGCTGCGTGATGGGGTTGCTTCCCCATCCGTGGTGGCAGTGCCCGCACGTCTCGTAGCTGTCCGGGGCGCGGTGGACCTCCATGTTCATGTGGTAGTCCACGCCGACCGCCGTGTGGCATCCGGAGCATGCGACCGTGGCCTTGCCCGCGGTCAGGTCGCCCTTGGTCGGATTCGCGTGGCATACCGCGCACGCGCCTTCCGCACGCGACGCGTGGATGAGCAGCGCGTTGGTCACGTCGTGACACCCTGCGGCAGCACAGGCGACGCTCCCCGCATCACTCGGGGAGTGCTTGGTGGCGTTGTCGACGTGCGGATCGCCAGCGCCGTGGCACGAAGTGCAGTCACCGCTCGCAGGCGTCCCGCTGGCGTGGCACACCATGCACGAGGTGCGCGACACGCCGGCGACGGTCGTCTCGGCGCTTGCGTGGATCGTCGAGAGGTACCCGCCGGTGTGGCAGCCGTTCACGGCACATGAGGCGTTGCCCGGGAGCACCGCGTGACTCGCGTCGATGCTCTCGTGCATGGGCTTGTTCGACCCCACCGAGTGGCAGCCGGTCTGCGTGCAGGTCCTGTCCCACGCCGCGATCGAGCTCACCGGCGTCGGGTGACAGGTCATGCAGCGATCGCCGTGCTCGGGCATCACGTTGGCGGTGTGGCACTCAATGCACTCGACGTCAGCGAAGTCCCGCCCGCCGATCGTGATGACCGTCGCCGAGAAGGTCGCCGTGTGCGTCTCCTCGAGACCGGGATGCGGGGTCGACGTGTCGTGGCAGTCGGCGCAGGTGCGCGAGGGCACCACGTCGCCGCCGTGGCAGACCGTGCAAGACGGGTGTATGGCTGAGACATCCGTACCGCCCGTGTGGCACCCCTCGGCCGTGCAGGTGGTCATCTCCACGTGATGCTTGGATGCCATGTCACCGTGCATCGGCGCGGTGGAGGTCGCAGTGTGGCACCCGCCCTGGACGCACGACTTGTCCCAGCGAGTGAACGTGTTCCTAGGTGATGGGTGGCACGCGAAGCAGTCGGCTGCCGCCGACGACGAGCTGGGCTTGGCATGCTCGACCGCGAGGCGCGCGTCGTGGCACGTCGTGCACAGGAGGCTCGTACCGGGCAAGGTCATCGTGGCGATCGAGCTCGCGTGTACGGTCTCGTGTCCCCCGGCCCCTACGACGTGGCAGGCGCTGCACG
>CAZXWK010000014.1:0-47318 GCA_964644675.1 uncultured Eubacteriales bacterium
CGCCAGCGCGCGCACCAGTGTAGCGAACGCGCCTGCGCGTGTCAGGAACACGCACAGCGCTCCGCGCGGGCTCAAAGGACTCGGTCTAGCAGGCGCGACAGCGGCTGATCTGCGTCTCCATCTTGCGCTTGACGCGCTGTAGAGCGTTGTCCACCGCCTTGGTGTGCCGATCGAGCGCGTCGGCGATCTCCTGGTACGAGCGGCCGTTGCTGTACAAGGTCAGCACCTGCGCCTCGAACGGCGACAGAGCCTCGGCGACGCCGGTCCTGATGAAGTCGGTCTCCCACGCGGAAACGACGATCTCCGCGGGGTCGCAGACCTCCTTGGCGGCGAGGATGTCGGAGAGCAGCCGCTCCCCGTCCTCTTCCATAGACGTCGAGCGCGACAGGGACACGTAGCCGTTGAGCGGCGAGTGCTTGCGCCGCGTCGCGGACTTGACCGCGGTGATGATCTGCCGCGTGACGCACAGCTCGGCGAAGGAATGGAAACTCGCCTGCCGCGTCGGGTCGTAGTCCCGGATCGCCTTGTACAGGCCGATCATGCCTTCCTGGATGATGTCGTCGCGATCGGCGCCGACCAGGTAGTACGAGCGCGCCTTGCAGCGAATGAGTCCGCGGTACTTGCGGACAAGCTCCCCACACGCGCTCTGGTCCCCTCTTTGAGCCGCCATGACCATGGCGAGCTCGCTGCCACGCCCCACCCCAGGCACTCGGTGCGCGACAGCATCGTGATGCTGTAGCACTGCGGACCCCCTCCGCATATTTGCAGCCCAGTATTCATCCCGCAGAGGATGGACGGCGCCGCCGGCACGGCGCGGGCTTGCAGTGACGCATCTGCACCATAGGACTGCGTTTCTGGATGTGTCAACCAGATGATGGAATAGGTTCCTTCAGGTTTCGGATCGATTCCCCGGCATGCGGCGATCCGACCGCCGAATCGCCTCGAGAGAGCGGCTCCGACACTCGCGTGACCTGCACGAACCTAGGAGCCGCCTCGAGCCCATCGGCTCAGCGCGTCGCGGGTCGCGGGATCGATGCGGTCTTCGATCCGGCTCTTCGAACTGCCGGCGGGACTGTGCTCGCGCCACGCCTTGTCGTCGTCACGGAGCTCCCGGGAGAACTCGCCCGACGACATCCGGGCCACGGTCCCGCCCAGGACCGTCCACTGGGTCTGCGCATCCGACGTCACCACCAGGGTGTCGTCGCCGCGTTCCCGGGCGGCGCGGGCGAGCGACTCGATGACCGAGTCGGCATCCGTGCCGTAGCGCGAGAACACCACGGTCACTCCCGCGACTTCGTGGGGGATCCCATACGACTCGGGATTCAAATGCGCGTCGAAGACGACGGTCGCCCGGTAGGCTCGGTCGGCGAACGCCGCTACGTCCGAGACGAGCGCGGCCCTGGCGGCGTCGAGGTCGTCCTCGGCGAGATCGCGGTAGGGCGGCGTCTGACGGATGACGTTATAGCCGTCCACGAGCAGGACGCGCATCGCGTTTACTCCTCCGAGATAGAGGCGCGGCGCAGCCACTCGTAGGAGAGCGCCGTCGCGGCCTGCGCCACGTTGAGCGACCCGACTTTGCCGGCCTGCGGAAGACGAACCAGGAAGTCGCACGCCTCGAGCGTGAGTCGTGCGAGACCCTCGCCCTCCGAGCCCATCACGAGGACGATCCTGCCTTCGAGCGGCGCCTGCCACGCGGTCTGCTCGGCCCGCTCGGAGGCGCCCGCGATCCAGTAGCCCGCCTGTTTGCAGCGCTCGAGCGAGCGGACCAGGTTCGCCTCCTGCGCGAGGGCGACGTGCGCGAGGGCACCCGCAGAGGCCTTGTACGCCGCGGGCGTCACCGCTGCGGCCCGGCGCTTCGCGACCAGGACTCCGTCCGCACCCACGACTTCCGCGGTCCTTACGACCGCGCCGAGATTGCCCGGATCGGTCACGTGATCGAGCGCGATGATGAGCGAGCGCTCCTTGCCCTCCGCGCGGCGCAGCACGTCGTCGAGTGTCGCGAACCGGTACGGGGCGGCCTCGGCGAGCACGCCCTGATGCGCCCCGCGCTCGCTGCGCGAATCCAGGTCACGACGGTTGGCGGAGTCGACCCGCACGCCCTGCTCGGCGGCGCGTCGCGAGATCTCGTCGAGCGTGCGGTCCGGCTTGGTACCGTGCGCGACGAGAATGCGCTTGAGCGGCATCCCCGCTCGCAGCGCTTCGAGCACGGCGTTGCGGCCCTCGATGGCCGACATGGCTCAGTCGCCCGGCCGGTAGATGACGCGCGCGCCCTGCGGGGTGTCCTCGATCTGGAAGCCCAGACGGGTGAGTCCGTCGCGGACGACGTCGGCGAGACCCCAGTTCTTCTCGGTGCGCGCCGCGGCGCGCGTGGCGAGAAGCGCCGAGACGGCATCCTCGGGGTCGGAGCCCTGGTAGCCCGCGACGTCGCGAGCGAGGTCGACGACCTCTGAGGGGTAGCAGCAGGTCTGGTCGCCCGCGATCTCGATACCGAGCACCCGCAGCAGCGACACGACGACGTCCTCGGCCTGCAGGAGGACCAGACGGTCCTCTTCGCAGATGTCGGTCTGATACTGCGCGAGAAACGTGTTCGCCACCTTCGCGAGCTCGAACACCGCGGCGAGCGCGCCTGCGGTATTGAAGTCATCGTCCATCTCGGCCTCGAACTTCTCCCGCGCGGCCTCGATCGCGGCCCTCAGGCCGGTGAGCGCCTCGGGCGGTGCACCGAAGCCGCAGGCGGCGACGTCGCGCGCCCAGCGCAGGTTGCGGACCAGGTTCGCGAGCCGCTCGTACGCGTGCGTGGTCTCCTCGAGTCGCGTGTCCGAGAAGTCGAGCGAGCTGCGGTAGTGCGTCTGGAGCATGAGCAGCCGGATGATGGTGGGGTCGTAGCTCTCGAGCACGTCCTTGAGCAGCTTGAAGTTGCCGAGCGACTTGCTCATCTTCTCGGCGTTGATCTGGAGCATGCCGCCGTGGAGCCAGTACTTGGCGAACTGCACGCCGGTTGCCGCCTCGGACTGCGCGATCTCGTTCTCGTGGTGCGGGAAGATCAAGTCGCTCCCGCCCCCGTGGATGTCGAACGGGAGCCCAAGCTGCTCCTCGGACATGACGCTGCACTCGATGTGCCAGCCGGGCCGGCCCTCGCCCCACGGGCTCGGCCAGTGCGGCTCGCCGGGTTTGGCGGCCTTCCAGAGCGCAAAGTCGAGCGGGTCGCGCTTGCGGTCGTCGGATTCGACGCGCGCGACGGTGTGCATCTCGTCGATGTCGCGCCCGGAGAGCTTGCCGTACTCGGGGAAGCTTCGGACCGAGAAGTACACGTCGCCGTCGGCCACGTACGCGTGCCCGCGCTCGATGAGCCGCTCGATCATGTTGATCATGCCGGGGATCGTCTCGGTGGCCTTGGGCCGCACCGTGGGGTCCTCGACGTGCAGCTGCCGCATCGCCGAGACGAACGCCGTCGTGTAGTCCGCGGCCACCTCCGCGGGCGGGCGGTCCTCCTCGTTGGCGCGGTTGATGATCTTGTCGTCGACGTCGGTGATGTTCTGCACGAACGTGACGTCGAAGCCCTTGTACTCGAGGTAGCGGCGGATCACGTCGAAGGACAGAAAGGTCCGCGCGTTGCCGATGTGGATGTGGTTGTAGACGGTGGGGCCGCAGACGTACATCGCGACCTTGCCCGGCTCGCGCGGGACGAACTCTTCCTTGGTGCGGGTCAGCGTGTTGAAGACGCGCATGCTTCCTCCTGTGTGGCGGCGGGACGGGTTCCCTCCGTCAGATGTCCATGACCTCGCCGTCGACCTCGATCCGCATCGTGTCCTCGGCGTCCTCAGGACCGATCCCGGCCGACGGTGTCACTCCGTTCGTCCCGTCCCCGTCAGCGATACGCTGCTCGAGACGGTCCATCCTGCGCTGAAGGCAGCGGAACATCTCGACGACGGGGTCGGGTAGGTCCTCGTGGTGCAGGTCTATCGCGTCCACGCGCGAGCCTCCGCGCATGACGACCCGTCCCGGCACGCCGACCACCGTGCAGTTCGGCGGCACGTCGTCGATGACGACCGCGCCGCCGCCGACCTTGCTCCCGTGCCCGACGGTGATGTTGCCGAGCACGGCCGCGCCTACGCCGACCACCACGCAGTCCTCAAGCGTGGGGTGCCGCTTGCCGGTCTCCTTGCCGGTACCGCCGAGCGTGACCCCCTGATAGAGCGTGACGTCATCTCCGATGACGGTGGTCTCCCCGATCACCACACCCATGCCGTGGTCGATGAAGAAGCGGTCGCCGATCGTGGCGCCCGGGTGGATCTCCACACCCGTGAAGAACCGGGCGACCTCTGAACTCCAGCGTGCGAATCCACGGCGCCCGTGAGCCCACATCCAGTGGTTGAACCGGTAAGCCCAAAGCGCGTGCAGACCGGGGTAGTTGAGCAGGACGCTCGCGGCCGAGGTCGCCGCGGGGTCCCGCTCCTTAACCGCTGCTATGTCGGCGCGAATCCGGTCGAACATCATGTCCCGCCCACGAGAGGTACGGCCGCGCGGCGCGCGGCGCTCCGTCGTTACAGTCTAGCCGAGCGACGGCCTGCCGCCATCGTGCTCGAGCAGCACGACTGCCTGAGCGGCGATGCCTTCCTCGCGCCCCACGAACCCCAGCCGCTCGGTCGTAGTCGCCTTGACCCCGACCTTCTCGGCGTCGATACCCAGGGCGTCAGCGAGGTTCGCACGCATCTGGCCGCGATAAGGTGCGAGCTTGGGGCGCTCGGCGATGATCACGCAGTCCGCGTCGGCGACGCGCCAGCCGCGCTCGCGCGCCAGGCGACCCACCGCAGCGAGGAGTTCGAGCGAGTCGGCGTCTCGGTACGTCGGGTCGGTGTCAGGGAACAGCTTGCCGATGTCGCCCTCGCGCAGGGCGCCGAGCACCGCATCGGCGAGCGCGTGCGCGAGCACGTCGGCGTCAGAGTGACCGAGCAGGCCGCGCTCGTGCTCGATCTCGACGCCGCCGAGCACCAGGCGGCGGCCTTCGGCGAACGCGTGGACGTCGTAGCCGATCCCGATCCTCACGACTCTCCCCCGCCTTCCCTGAACTTGAGTGCGGCCTCGACCAGCACGAGGTCTTCCGGCACGGTGATCTTCAGGTTGTCCCGGGGGCCCTCGACCAGCACGACGCGGCCTCCAGCTCGCTCGACGAGCGACGAGTCGTCGGTCCCCGTGAACCCTTCGGCCTCGGCCGAGGCATACGCCTCTCGCAGCGCCTGGGCGCGAAAGATCTGCGGCGTCTGGACGGCCCAGAACCGCGACCGGTCGGGCGTCGAGACGATCACCCCGTCCGCCGCGGCGACCTTGAGCGTGTCGATGGCCGGGTGGCCGACCACGACGCCGGCGGCGGAGCCATCTGCGTCAAGCGAGTCGAGCGCTCGCACCACGAGGTCGGGGGTCAGGAGCGGCCGGGCGCCGTCCTGCACGAGCACGACATCGGTGTCGTAGCCCAAGACCGCCAGGCCATTGGCGACCGACTGCTGCCGGGTATCGCCCCCGGGCGCATAGCGTACGTCGACGTCGATGCCGAGCGGCTCGACCGCGGTCGTGCGGTACTCGTCGACGCGGTCGGGGTGGCATACCACGACGATCGCGTCGATCCGCCGCGAAGCGGCGAGCGCCTCGACCGTCCACGAGAGCACGGGACGACCGCCGACGCACGCGAGCTGCTTGCCGCCTTCGAGTCCCAGGCGCTCGCCGGTCCCTCCGGCGACGACGATCGCGCCGACCTTGGGACTCACGATGCGTCCTCAGCGCCGGTCTCGACGCCAGATTCGGCGCGGCCCGCGAGTCGCGCGAAGATCATGCGCCCCGCCGAGGTCTGCAGCACCGAAGTCACCTCGACATCGACGTCGTTGCCGATGTGCGAGCGTCCACCCTGGATCACGACCATCGTGCCGTCCTCGAGATACCCGACGCCCTGCTCGGCGTCCTTGCCCTGCTTCACGATCCGTAGACGGATGCCCTCCCCGGGCAGGTAGTTGGGTCGGAGCGCGGCCGCCGCGTCGTTGAGGTTGAGCACCGGGATGCCCCGGACTCGCGCGACCTTCGCGAGGTTGTAGTCAACCGACACGATCGAGCTCTTCGCGTCGACCGCGAGCCGCATGAGCTTCTCGTCCACCTGCGGCGTGTCGTTGTAGTCCGCCTCGAACACCTCGACGCGAGAACCCTCCGGCAGCGACGCGAGGAGGTCGAGGCCCCGACGCCCTCGGGCGCGGCGGGTGTCGTCCGCGGAGTCCGCCAAGGTCTGCAGCTCGGCGAGCACGAATCGCGGCACGCGGAGCGAGCCCGGCATGAAGCCGAGGTCGTGGAGCTCGACGAAGCGCCCGTCGATCACCGCGCTGGTGTCGAGCAGTATGACGCGCTCCTCGGCGGGAAGCAGCTCTGCCGGCGCGAGCCGCGGGAACATCGATGCGAAGTCGCGCCGCTTCGAGAGCGCGACCCTGACGGTCATGTACGAGGTGGTGAGCATGAGCAGGACGGTCGCGGTTATCGCGAGCCATCCCGGCTTGATGAGCCTAAGCGGAGTGGATGCCAGCAAACCGATGAGCAAGCCGACCACGAGGCCGACGAGACTCAAGAGGATGTCTGCTGGAGCGGTCTCCCGAACGCGCTGCTCGGCTTGGGCCCAGACGCGCGTAAGCTCGCGCCCGACGATACCCCCGAGGACGTACCCGATCGCTCCCCCAAGAATGATCAATAGAAAGATGACGTAGTACTGGGGAAGACCGAGTTCGTTCTGCCAGTCGACCAAACGGGTGACCGCATACCCTCCGAGCAGGCCCCCGGTCACCAGAATGAACCGGGAAATCGCCTGGATCATGGGTACGGCGGATGCGGCGTGCGCGCCGCCTCGCCCTCACCTCCTTCGATTCGCGCGCCTCAACCCGAGACGCCCTGTCTGAGGCGAATCCTACCACAGGGCCCATGACTGGACGCTCGGCAGGGGCACGCAGGGCGCAAAGAAGCGCAGGTCGAGAGGCTAGACCGTCGAGTGGGCCCGAATGCGGGCCAGCCCGTTGGCAATCGCCGTCGCACGCCGCGCGCCGACACCGTCCACGTCATCGAACTGGGCGACGCTCGCCTGCGCCATCGAAGGCAGGGAGCCGAATCGCTCGACGATGCGGGAGACCACCGTTGCGGGCAGCATCGGGATCTGCGCGAGCACGCGGTAGCCACGCGTGCGCAGGTGCTGCTCGGCACGGTCCGACGCCGTCAGCCCGAGCTCGTGCGCGACGGCATCCGGTTCGAGGATACGCTCGAGCGGAAGGTCGGCGAGCCGGGTCTGCACCGCCGCGGCATGACGGGTCGACGGATCGGCAGCGTAGTCGCGAACGAGAAGCAGGTACTGCTCGTCGAGTCCCGCGCGAAGCTCGTCGGCCTGCATCTCGACGAGTCGGCCATCGGTCCCCAGCTGCCCGATGTAGCGCTGCACCTCGAACGAGATGCGGCGGACCATCTCGAAACGGCTGACGGCCTCGGCGACGTCACCCAGAGTGACCAGGTCGTCGAACTCCAAGTGCGTCAGGCGGTCGAGCACCTCCGAGAGGCGGTTGCGATAGTTGGTCAGCGTCTGGAGCGCCTGGTTCGCCTTGGCGAGCAGCACCTCGGTGTCCTCGAGCGTCAGTCGGCGGCCGCGGATGTAGAGGTTGACGACCTCTCGGCGCTGCGAGACGGACAGCACGGTCGCTTGGGTCTGACGGCTCACGCGTTCGGCCGTGCGGTGGCGCATGCCTGTCTCGTTGGTGGGGAGCGAGGAGTCGGGAACCAGGTGCACGTTGGCGCGGATGATGCGCTCGGCGTTGTCGTCGAGGATGATCGCGCCGTCCATCTTCGCCAGCTCGAAGAGACGCTGGGGCGTGAACGGCGTGTCGATCAGGAACCCGCCGTTGCACAGCTCGGCGACCGCCGGCTCGTCACCAATGACCACCAGCGCGCCGGTCTTGGCGGCCAAGATCATGTCGAGCCCCTCGCGCAGCCGCGTGCCAGGCGCGACCTTGCGCCGCTCTTCGCGAAGTAGCTCTCGTGAACGCTGGTCGATCACTCGTTCCCCCGTCTCTGCTCGTGCCGGTCTGTTCTGATTCTTCCATACCGCGCGGCACGAACAACACACCGATGCCGCGTGGTTGACTCGAAACGGCGTCGCGGGCCCTACAGGGCCGCGTCGAGCGCCTCCCCGATCGTCTTCACCCGACGCAGGATAGGCGCGTCCCCCGCGTCGAGCGATGCGGGGGCGGCGCCGAGCACACAGGCCATTCCGAGCCGCGCTGCTTCGCGCACCCGCGCTCCGGCCTGCGCGACCGGCCGGACCTGGCCCGTCAGCCCGAGCTCGCCGAAGGCCGCGAGGTCGAGCGCGAGCGGAACGTCGCGCAGAGCCGATGCAAGCGCGAGCGCGAGCGGCAGGTCGACCGCGGGTTCGGCGATGCGAAGGCCGCCGGCCACCGAGACGTACACGTCCTGCCCGGCGAAGCTCAGCCCTGCCCGGCGCTCGAGGACCGCGATCACCTGCAGGAGTCTGGCAGCGTCGATACCTGTGGCGAGGCGGCGCGGCGCAGGGAGGTAGCTCGGCGTAACGAGGGCCTGCACCTCGACGAGCAGCGGCCGCGTGCCCTCCATGGCGGCCATGACCGCCGAGCCGGCGACGGCCTCCGAGCGCTCCGCAAGGAGCGCCGTCGACGGAGAGTCGACCGCGATCAGGCCGCGCTCCCCCATCTCGAAGATGCCGATCTCGCTCGACGAGCCGAAACGGTTCTTGACCGCGCGGACGATCCGGAACGCGTGATCGCGATCGCCTTCGAAGTAGAGGACGGCGTCCACCATGTGCTCGAGCACGCGCGGCCCCGCAATCGCGCCGTCCTTGGTGACGTGCCCGACGATGAGCGTCGTCACGCCGAGGTCCTTCGCGATGCGCATGAGGCGCGCCGTGCACGCGCGGACCTGCCCGACGCTGCCGGGCGCCCCCGCGAGGTCGGGGTCGAACGCGGTCTGGATCGAGTCGATGACGAGCACCGCGGGTTTGCGCTCGCGGACCGCGAGCTCGACGCCGCCGATGTCGAGCTCGGGCAGGAGCGCCACCCGGTCCGAAAGCGCCCCGAGCCGCCGCGCCCGCAGCCCGATCTGCTGTGGGGACTCCTCGCCGCACACGTACAGCACGTCGGCACCGTGCGCGCCGAGCGACTCCGCCGCCTGCAGCAGCAGGGTCGACTTGCCGATGCCCGGCTCCCCGCCGAGAAGCACGAGCGAGCCGGTCACCAGACCGCCGCCGAGCACGCGGTCGAGTTCCTCGATGCCGGTCGAAACGCGGGGCGCCTCGACGGTCCCGACCTCATCCAGGCCGAGGGGGGTTGCTGAAGCGCGAACAGCCCGGCGCTCGTCGCGCACGGGCTGTTCGATCTCCTCAACGAACGTGCCGAACTCACCGCAGTCGTTGCAGCGGCCCATCCAGCGAGGAGCGCTCGCGCCGCACGTCTGGCAGCGCCACACGCTCCGGACCTTCGCTGCCATACGGGCTACTCGCCAGCGGCGCCGCCGGAGACCTTGCCGCCCCCGGTCGCACCCGTCTTGCCGCGTCTCGGCATCATCGGCTTCTCGTCGGGTTCGTCGACGTCGACCGCGAGCCTCGACGGCACGGTCACCGTACCCTCGCCCTTGCGGAACGAGGCATGGTCGTCCTCGACGAAGACCTCGATGACGTCGCCCGGCAACCAGTTGCCGGCGAGGATCTGCTCCGAAAGCGGGTCCTCCAGCACTCGCTGGATCGCACGTCGGAGCGGTCGGGCTCCCAGCGTGGGATCGAAGCCTTGCTGCGCGAGGAGCTTGCGTGCCTCCTCGGTGAGCGTGATGCCGAAGCCCTGGAGCATGAGCTGGTCTCGCAGGCGATCGACCATGAGGTCGACGATCTGCTCGATCTCCTCGGCGTTGAGGTCGTGGAAGACGATGACCTCGTCGACGCGGTTGAGGAACTCCGGCTTGAACGCCTTCTTGAGCTCGCCGGTCACGCGCTCCTTGACGACCTCGTAGCCCAGACCTCCGGAGCCGGTTGCGGGCACGAAGCCGAGCTCGGACTTCTTGACGATGTCGCGGGCGCCGATGTTGCTCGTCATGATCACGATCGCGTTCTTGAAATCGACCTTGCGCCCCTGGGCGTCGGTGAGACGACCCTCTTCGAGGATCTGCAGCAGCACGTTGAAGACGTCCGGGTGGGCCTTCTCGATCTCGTCGAACAGGATCACCGAGTACGGCTTGCGACGGACCTGCTCGGTGAGCTGGCCGCCCTCGTCGAATCCGACGTAGCCCGGAGGCGAGCCGATGAGACGCGACACCGTGTGCTTCTCCATGTACTCGGACATGTCGAGGCTGATGAGTGCGTCCTCGCTGCCGAACAGGAACTGGGCGAGCGCCTTGGAGAGCTCGGTCTTACCCACGCCCGACGGGCCGAGGAAGATGAACGAGCCGCTGGGGCGCTTGGGGTCCTTGAGCCCGGCGCGAGCGCGGCGGATGGCCTTGCTGACGGCGGTGACGGCCTCGTCCTGACCGACGATGCGCTCGTGAAGGACGGCTTCCATCCGCAGGAGCTTGGCCGTCTCCTCCTCCGTGAGCGCCGTGACGGGTACGCCCGTCCACATCGAGACGACGTCGGCGATCTCGTGCTCGGTGACCTCGACGACGCGGCGGTTGTCGGGCTTGAGCCACTCCTCTTCCATCGCGCGCTTCTCGGCGAGGATCTGCTTCTCGCGATCGCGCAGCGAGGCGGCTTTCTCGAACTCCTGCGCCTCGATCGCGGCCTCCTTCTCGGCACGGACCTGACGCAGGCGGTCCTCGACCTCTTTCACGCCGGGGGGCGCCGTCATCATCTTGATGCGCATCTTGGCGCCGGCCTCGTCGATGAGGTCGATCGCCTTGTCCGGGAGGAAGCGGTCGGAGATGTAGCGGTCCGCAAGCGTCGCAGCCGCCTCGATGGCGTCGTCGGTGATCGAGACGCGGTGGTGCGCCTCGTAGCGGTCGCGCAGGCCCTTGAGGATCTCGACCGTCTCGGCGACGGAGGGCTCGCCCACCATGATGGGCTGGAAGCGGCGCTCGAGCGCCGGGTCCTTCTCGACGTACTTGCGGTACTCGTCGAGCGTGGTGGCGCCGATCGTCTGTAGCTCGCCGCGAGCGAGCGCGGGCTTGATGATGCTCGCAGCGTCGATGGCGCCTTCGGCCGCACCCGCGCCGACGAGCGTGTGCATCTCGTCGACGAACAGGATGATGTCGCCGCGCTCGCGGATCTCCTTCATGACCTTCTTCAGGCGGTCCTCGAACTCGCCGCGGTACTTGCTGCCGGCGACGAGCGCAGCAAGGTCGAGTGTGTAGAGCTGCTTGTCCTTGATGGTCTCGGGGACCTCGTCCGACGAGATGCGCTGAGCGAGACCCTCGGCCACAGCGGTCTTGCCGACGCCCGGCTCGCCGATGAGAACCGGGTTGTTCTTGGTGCGGCGCGACAGGATCTGCATGACGCGCTCGATCTCGTTCGCTCGGCCGATGACCGGGTCGAGCTTGCCGTCGCGGGCCTGACGCGTCAGGTTGCGGCCGAACTCGTCGAGCAGGTTGTTGCCGCCGCCGCGACGCTCCTCACCCGGCGTCTCGGTCTTGCCGTAGTGGCCCGAGAGCAGCTGGATGACCGCCGAGCGGACCTTCTCGAGGTCCGCACCCAGGTTGAGCAGCACCTGCGCGGCGACGCCCTCGCCTTCGCGGATCAGGCCGAGCAACAGGTGCTCGGTACCGATGTAGTTGTGGCCGAGCTGCAGCGCCTCGCGAAGCGAGAGCTCGAGCACCTTCTTGGCGCGCGGCGTGAAGGGGATGTGTCCCGTCGGCACGAACGTCCCGCGCCCGATGAGGTCCTCGACCTGCGCGTGCACGTCTTCGAGCGAGATGTTGAGGGACTCGAGCGCCTTGGCGGCGATCCCGTCCTGCTCGCGGATGAGGCCGAGCAGCAGGTGCTCGGTACCGATGTAGTTCTGGTTGAGCATGCGCGCTTCTTCTTGGGCATACACGATGACCCGACGCGCCTTCTCGGTGAATCGCTCGAACATTGAGCGTGCCTCCTATCGAGACGGCCCTGTGGGGCCGGTCTGCTCCGAGAGCTGTACTGGGAGTATACCCGCACCCTCTGACAGGGGCAGGGTCGGTAGGATCGTGAGAGCAAGGCAGGTGCCAGAATCTGAGTGTAGCGCACTCAGATTAGCGAAGGCCTACCGCGAGCCTACCCCGGAGCGGAAGAACGGGTGAGAAGGCGGTCAGACCTCCGGCCGCATGTGCGGGAAGAGCAGCACGTCCCGGATGGACGCCGAGTCGGTGAACAGCATGACCAGCCGGTCGATGCCGATCCCCAGCCCGCCCGCCGGCGGCATGCCGTACTCCTGCGCGCGCAGGTAGTCCTCGTCGAGGAACATCGCTTCGTCGTCACCCGCGTCCTTCGCCGCGACCTGCGCCTCGAAGCGAGCGCGCTGGTCCACCGGGTCGACGAGCTCCGAGAAGGCGTTCGCGTACTCGCGGCCCAGGATGATGAGCTCGAAGCGGTCGGTCAGATCGGGGTCCTGGTCGTTCCGTCGCGCGAGCGGTGAGGTCTCGGCCGGATACATGGTCACGAACGTCGGCTCGACGATGGTCTGCTCGACCAGCGCCTCGAACAGCTCGGTGAGCAGCTTGCCGGTCCCCCACGCCGCCTCGACCTCGATCCCGTGCTTGGCGCACAGCGCGACCAGCTCCTCGCGCGGGGTGTGCACGGACACGGGGGCGCCGACCGCCTCGCTGGTCAGCTCGGCCATCGTGGCACGGCGCCAAGGCGCCGCGAGCGAGATGGCGGTGCCCTGGTAGGCGACGTTGAGCATGCCGAGGACTTCGTTGGCGGCGGAGGTGATGATCCCCTCCGTGAGCTCCATCATCGACTCCATGTTGCCGAACGCCTGATACGCCTCGAGCATGGTGAACTCGGGGTTGTGGCGCGGCGACATGCCCTCGTTGCGGAAGCTCCGGTTGATCTCGTAGACCCGCTCGAACCCGCCGACCAGGAGCCGCTTCAGATAGAGCTCGGGCGCGATACGCAGGTAGAGCGGCATGTCGAGCGCATTGTGGTACGTCACGAACGGCTTCGCCGCGGCACCGCCGGGAATCACGTGCAGCATCGGCGTCTCAACCTCGAGGTACCCCTTGGCATCCATGTAGCGTCGGATCGCGGAGATGACCCGGAACCGCGTCTCGAAGACCGAACGGACCTCGGGGTTCACGATCAGGTCGACGTAGCGCTGGCGATAGCGCGTCTCGGTGTCCGAGAGGCCGTGGTACTTCTCGGGAAGCGGGCGGAGCGACTTCGACAGCAGCACGACCGACGTGGGCGCGACCGAGAGCTCGCCGCGGCGCGTCCGCAGTACCGTCCCCGTCGCGCCGACCCAGTCACCCACGTCCAGCTGCTTGACCGCCGAGAACCCCTCCTCGCCGATCACGTTCAGGCGAATGAAGAGCTGCAGATCGCCCGTGGCATCGCGCAGGACGACGAAGATGACCTTGCCCTGGTCGCGGATGGCGACGACGCGGCCGGCGACCGAGACGACTTCGTCGGTCTCGTCGCCCGGCTCGAGCATCGCGTGTCGGTCGTCGAGGGCGGATGCCCGCGCGGTGGGGTTCCACCCGTTGACGAAGGGCTCGATCCCTGCGGCGCGCAGCGCGTCGAGCTTGGCCCTGCGAACGACGAACGGATCGTCCTCGATGGGTGTCGCGCCCTCGGTGCGCTCTTCGTCAGACACGGCGTTACCGCGTGATCGAGACGATGGTGTACTCGATGACCTTGCCGGAGGGCGTCGTGACCTGGACCGACTCGCCCTTCTTGTGTCCGAGGATCGCCTGTCCCACAGGGGACTCGTTCGAGATCTTGTCGTGCGCGGGATCGGCCTCGGCGGAGCCGACGACCTGGTAGACGTGCGTGGTGCCCGCGGACGACTTCAGCTCGACCTTGCTGCCGAGCGTGACCTTGTCGCTCTTCTTGGGTGCGTCGATGATCGTCGCGTGCGCGAGGATCTGGGTGACCTCGATGATGCGGCTCTCGACCCACGCCTGCTCGTTCTTGGCGTCGTCGTACTCGGAGTTCTCCGAGATGTCGCCGAACTCCTTGGCTTCCTTGATACGCTCGCCGACTTCGCGGCGCCGTACCGTCTCGAGGTGCTTGAGCTCCTCCTCGAGCTTGAGCTGGCCCTCAGGCGTGAGCGCGATCTCCTTGTTCATGCGAGAACTCCCATGGCAGCCGCCGGTGTGGCGAGATGTGTGTCTTCGTAAGCGATGGCTGCCCGCGTCCGTGCCCGGGGCAGCCGTCAGAATGTCCACGCGAGTATATACGAATCCTCGCGGCTGACAAGCGATGACTCGGTCACGGGAGTGGCTTCCTCAGACCCGGAGCGAGCGGACGACCTCGTCAGCCCGCGTCCTTGTCGGCGCCCTCACGCGCCGCCTCGCGGTCGGACCCGGTCGCCGAGTCGGCAGCCTCGCCCGGCTTCTCCTCGACCTCTTCCTTGAACGCCTTCATCGAGCGCCTGAACGACTTTCCCAAGTCCGGCAGCCGCTTGGGGCCGAAGAGGATGAGTACGACGATCACGATCAGGACCAGTGACCACGGTTCCATCAACGCCTTCATGGAGCACCTCCCGCCACCGTGTCGGCGCCACCGCGCCAGCGGATACGACGACGCGCGCCAGAGACTGACGCGCGTCGGAATCGATCATGCGGTCGAGCGTACGCCTACGCGTCCTCGTCCTTGCTGGCCGTCTCGGCCTTCTTGGCCGACGTGGCCTCGGCCTTGTCGGCCTCGTCGAGTTCGTCGTCCTTGCCATCGACGCCATCGCGGATGGACTTCATCGTCTTGCCGAGCGACTTGCCCAGCTGGGGCAGCTGCTTGGGTCCGAAGATGATGAGCACGATCACCAGGATGATGATCAGAACCTGCGGCTCGAACAGCTTCATTGAATCCTCCGTACCTTATCGGGAATCGGCCGATGCCGGTCGACCGAGATCGACGCCAGCGACTAGCGTACCACCTGTGTCATGCCCCTGCCACGCCCTCGGCGCGCGACAGATAGTAGAGCGTGTGGAGCAGCTCACGTACGGGATCTGTGTTGTGCAGCATGACCGAATCGGGCACCAGCACGAAGGCCGTGGAGTAGTTCAGGATGACCCGTATACCCGCTGCGCACAGCCTGTCGGCGACGTCCTGAGCTGCCTCAGCGGGCACGGCGATGACACCGAAACGGATGCCCTGCTCGGCGACGACGCGCTCCATCTCATCGATGTCGCTCACGAGGAGGTCGCCCACGCGGGTGCCGATCTTGGTGCGATCCGCGTCGAACAGCGCTGCCACCACGAAGCCCCGGGCCCGCAGACCATCGTACTGCGCGATGGCCGAACCCAGATTGCCCGCGCCCACGATCGCGATGCGCTGGACGTGGTCCGAGCCGAGGATGCGCTGGATGCGCTCGACCAGCAACGTGATGTCGTAGCCCACGCCGCGCTTGCCGAACTGCCCGAAGTACGCCAGATCACGCCTGATCTGTGCGGCGTTCACCTCTGCAAGTTCAGAGAGCTGCGCCGAGGAGACCGTCTGCGAGCCCTCGTCGCGCAGGTGAAGCAGCACGTTGAGGTAGGACGGGAGACGCTCGATCACGCCTTGTGGGATACGAGAGTCAGTATGGAGCTCGGACACGAGCGGAACTCCGAATCGCTGCCGGACGATTGAGCATCATCGTAACTTCTGTTACAAACTCGGGCAAGGCACCTGCCCCGTGGCGGTCCCGAATGCCCACGGCGCACTCGCCTACTCCGCGAATGTGGCTAGTTCGGAGGCTTGAGCAGTTCCACGACGTCGGCGCGGGTCACGATGCCGGCGAGCCTGCCGTCCCTCACGACCAGCACCGCGCCCGGTTCGCCGGCTGCAAGACGGTTGAGGACGGACTCGACGAGCGTGTCCGCCTGCACGCTGAGCGTCGGCAGGTCCCGGTCGGTCACGTCGACCACGCGCGTGATCGGCCACGACTCGCGGGGCACCGCTTTGATCGCCGACAGGGAGACGATCCCGACGATCGCGCCCCCGTAGATCACGGGGTAGCGACTGTGCAAGCCGCCGAGCAGGTGCTCGTTCGCGAGCTGTTCGATGGTGATGTCCCCGGACACGTACTCGGGGTGCTCGGTCATGATGCTCTCCACCGTCACGCCGGCCAGGCGAACGTGGATCTGCTCCTGGCGGTAGGCCGAACCCGCGAGCCACGCGATGAACCAGCCGATGAGCCCGAACCAGATGTAGTTGGTGCCGCCGTTGAGGACACCGTAGACCGCAAGGGCCACGAGCGCCCATCCCAGCACCTGTCCCGAACGCGCCGCCCACCGGGTCGCCTTGAGCACGTCACCCGTGGCGGCCCAGAGGATGGAGCGAAGCACCCGGCCACCGTCGAGCGGGAAGCCCGGAAGCATGTTGAAGATGGCGACGAAGAGGTTGATGCTGCCGAGGTACTGGAGCGGAGCGAGCAACCACCACGCGGCTCCCTGGCCGAGGGACACGTACCCGAAGAAGCACACCCCGGCGATCAGGAGGCTCATCAGCGGGCCGGAGGCGGCCATGATGAACTCGCGGCCGGGCGAGCGCGGCTCTTCGTCGATCTGCGCTACTCCCCCGAAGATGAAGAGCGTGATGCGGTCAACCTTGCCGCCCTCGGCCCTGGTCACCAGCGCGTGACAGAGCTCGTGGGCGACGATCGACGCGAAGAAGAGCAGCGTCGTGATCGCCCCCACGAGCCAGTACTGCCACACCGGAGCTCCGGCGGTACCCGCCACCTGCGGGAAGTACGTGACCGAGAGCGCAAAGGTCATGAGCGCGAAGATCACGAGCCAGCTCAGGTTGATCTCGAGCGGGATCCCAAAGACCTTGCCGATCCGCACTGACGGTATGTCGAACACGCTTCCTCCGGACTGCCTGAACGCGGCCGAGACGGGCCGGCCGGGGCGTACCTAGAACGCGGCGCCTTCGAGCGCGTGGGAGCAGACGCAATCGCGCACGGTCGGCAGTGCCGGCACCATCGTGTAGATCATGTCCTTCACGCGGCTGTTGTTCTCGTTGAAGACGCGGACCACCTCGTCGTTCGAAACGGGCTCGGCGCCCTCGGCACCAGCGTCCATGTCGGTGATCAGCGAGATGTTGCAGTAGCAGATCTCGAGCTCCCGAGCGAGGTACGCCTCCGGGTACTGGGTCATGTTGATGACCTCCCAGCCCTGCGAAGCGAACCACTTGGACTCCGAGCGGGTCGAGAAGCGGGGTCCCTGGATGACGACGACCGTGCCGGTGGGGTGCGCGGTGATGCCCAGCTCGGCTGCCTTGTCGATGGCGACCTGCCGCATATTGGGACAGTACGGATCCGCCGACGACACGTGCGTCGTGATCGGGCCGTCATAGAACGTGTCCTTGCGTCCCCAGGTCCGGTCCACGAACTGGTCGCAGATCACGAAGTGCCCCGGCTCGACCTCGGGCTGCAAGGATCCGCACGCATTGGGGCCGATGATCTGCGTGACGCCGATCTCCTTCATTGCCCACAGGTTCGCGCGGTAGTTGATCATGTGCGGCGGAAGCGAATGGTCCTTGCCGTGGCGCGGCAGGAACGCGACGGTCCGACCGCCGATCTGGCCGATCATCACGGGTGAGGACGGCGACCCGAACGGCGTGTTGACCTTGAACTCGCGCGGGTTGTCGAGCAGCTCGTAGAAGCCGCTTCCACCAAAGACACCGATCTCAGCCTGCGGAACGTCTGGCATGGGTTCTCCACTCCTTGACTCGGGGGTAGCCGCCGTGGGACCGCATCGGGCCGCTGGCGCACCTGCGATTCTAGTGGATACCCGGTTCGGATGCGCTCCCCCTGCGATTGCCCGCGTCAGGCCGAAAGCCGCGAGTACTGAGCGTCCTCGTCAGCGGCGTGCGGCCTGTCGTCCTCCACCGCCCTGGGCGCATACAGCGGGCGCCGGAAGAGGTTCGCGGCATCGGTCCAGGACTCCTCGGCACGGACGGCCCCGCGCAGCAGCGCGGAGAATCCCGCAGCCTTGGCGTCGAGATTGTCCGCGTGATGCAGCAGCATCGCCTCGAGCGTGCACGGTCGCTTGGGCGAACCCCACTCCAGCTCTCCATGGTGCGAGATCACGGCATGCTCCAAGCGCGAGGCCAACTCGGGGCTCACCCGTGCGCGCGCGACCGCTTCGCCGACACGCGCGGCCCCGAGCATCACGTGGCCGAGCAGCCTACCGCGGTCCGTGTACTCGATCCCGGTGTCGTACGCGAGCTCGTCGCACTTGCCGACGTCGTGGAGCACGGCGGCGGTCACGAGCAGATCGCGGTCGACGTCCGGGTACTGCTCGGCGAGGTGCGCGCAGATGCCCGCGACCGCCACCGTATGCTCGAGCAGGCCGCCCAGATACGCGTGGTGGTGGGACTGCGAACCGGGGCAGGAACAGAACCGTTCGAAGAACGCCTTGTCCGAGAACACGCCGCGAAGCACCTTGCGCAGGGACGGCTCTGAGACAGAGCCGATCAGTCCGCGCAGCTCGTCGATCAGCTCCTCACGCGGGCGAGGCCCCTCGGCGAGCAGATCCTCAGCCTGATAGGCGACCGCCGGGATCATCGACTCGATCGAGACACGCTTCACACCGCGGTAGCTGGTGACCGTGCCGCGGACACGCACGACGGTCCCTACGGGGATCTCGGCGGTCTCGGGGCCGGGCCTGAAGCAGACGCCGGGCATCCGGCCCGTGCGATCCGCCAGCTCCAGAGAGAGGTACGCCTGACCGGTGCGGGCAGCACGCATCTCCTTGGCCCGAAGGGCGAACGGGGCGTCGACCTTTGAGCCCTCGGCCAACTCGTTGATGTAGTGCGCCTTCATGCTCACTCGCCTCCTGCTCGCCATTCATCTCAAGAGCAGGCTAGCGGGAGGGACTGACACGCTACGTCAGGGGCCGCAACCTTACGCGGGAGCCCGCTTCGACGCCATAGCGATCGGCCGCGCTGGCGCGGTTGACCGACAAGGTCAGCCATCCTGACGAGTCGACGAGCACGACCGGCTCCCCATCCGCGACGTCAGCGTAGGTCTTGCCGAACGGGACGTTGAGCGTATTGTGCCCCAGTCCGATTTCCAGAGCGGAAACCCGGAGTCCGAGCCCCACGATGTCCTCGTCGGGGATGTTGAACCGGAGCGAACCGAAGCGATCCGCCTCGAGAACCTCCCCCAAGACATACGGGGGCTCGACCGTGTAGGTGCCGAACGGCGACGGCTCCAGCGCGTCAGGGTCCACCGGGTCACCCAGTGCGCGCGGCTCCACGCCGCACGCCAGCGCAGCGGCGGCCGGCGCAAGCACGTCCCTCGCATGGAACGTGGGGAGCGGTCCCTCAAGCCCGATCACTTTGGCCGAGTCGAGCGCGATCGCCAGCTCGATCCCACCGGCGCGCTGCGCCGCGGGAAGCAGAACCCCGTTGTCTGGTCCTACGAGCCTGGTCCCGTGCCGCGTCACGATGCACAGATCCCGCCGTCCGCCGCCGACACCGGGATCCACGACCACGAGATGGATCGCCTCGGGTATCTGGTAGACGCCGGCTGCCGCGGTCGCGGCGCCCTTGCGTATGTCGAACGGTGGAATCTGGTGCCCGAGATCGACGACGTGCGCCTGAGGGCATGCTCGGTTGATGACCGCATGGCAGACACCGACCCACGTGTCCTCCAGGCCGAAGTCCGAAATGAACGCGATGACTGAGAGCACGAAAGCTCCTCACTGGTCGCAGCGCGGAAGCGGACTGGATTGCACTAGTATGGTAGTACCCGAGCCGTGGAGGTGCAGTGTGCGCAGGCCCATACGAATCGCACTCGTTCTGTGTGGGTGCCTGCTGATCTCCGGCTTGCTGGCCGGGTGCGCCCAGAAGGGACCCGAGTACGTCGACCAAGGAGCGGTCTATTCCAAGACCTCGGTCCTCAAGATCCTCGAGCAGACGGACATCTCGAAGCTCGCCTCCGAGACCTCCACCGACGCGCCCGCCCTGCGACACGAGGCCCTCGTCGCCTTGCGTGGCCGTGGAGAGGAAGAGGCCAAGGTCGCCGATCTGCTCTCAGAGACCTTCCCTCAGACCACGCGCGGCGTACCGGTGTTCATCGAGAAGGCCGAGGTGGACGGGAAGCCGGCGATCATCATCGTCGAGGCGGCCGGGCCGCGCGGCGGCAAGCTCACGACCAAGCGACTGTGGGCGATCGACGAGTCCGGCGAGGTCATCGTCGTCGGCACCAAGTAGCTCAGCCGCACAGCCTGAGGCGATACTCCTCGAGCACGTCGCTCGGGACCGAGTCCCGCCACCCGCGGTCGAGTTCCGCCCAGATCGCGCGCCCGTCCCTGCCGGCCGCCCTGAGGTCCTCCACGACCGCAGCGGCAACGTAGTGGGCGGCGGCTCGCGCGGGCTGGCCGCGTCGCACCGACCGGCGGCGAATCACCGCGTCGAAGTACGCACGGGCCCGCATCTGCTCGCGCGGCCCAAGCGTCGTGTCGCGGCCGAACTTGCGCACTGTCGCGGTACGGGCCGCGTGAATAGCAGCGCTGGACGCGGAGAGTCTCTCCGCACGCGCGACACACTCGCCCATGAGTGTCTCGATACCGACTCCGCCCAAGACCGCCATGCCACACCTCCTACGAACGTCTGTTCGCTGGAAGGTAGCGCGCAGGTCTGACATGACTGCGCGGCGGGCGTCAGGCCACGATCAGAGTCGCCCTACGAGTGACTCCAAACCCGTCCGAAGCAGGCCCGCGACCCATATCTCGGCGAAGCTCATGCCGAACGCGACGAGCATGGGTAGCCACGCGTCGAGCAGTCGATCCGCCTTGCGTTCGAACGGTGGCAACAGGCACACCATCACGAGATTGACCGCGATGAGCGTCCCCCAGATGGCGAACGACATGAGGACGGGGTAACCGACACCGAGGAGCGGCAGGAGGTCTCGGACGACGAAGAAGGCGACCGGCACTCCCAAGAACCAAGCTCCGAGCCTCCATGCCGGGCTGAGCACGCTCTCGGGCGACCCGGTGCGCCACACCACGTCGTCCAGCATCGGCGACAGCAGCGCGCCGATCGCGAATCCCGCAAGGAGACCCGTCGCGAGGCGAAGGTCGTTCGTCGTCGTCCGGAGCCCCGAGTACGAGGTGACGCCGTCGAGACCCATGGCGCCGATCATCAGCAGGATGACGATCCAACCGCCGGTCGTGGGAAAGCCGCGGGGACGGCTGCGCCGATGGAGGATGGACACCAGAAGCAGGGAAAGGAGCACGCCGACGTAGATGCCGGTGTCTCGGGCGCAGACCGACACCTGGACACCCCCGCCGAAGAAGGACCGCTCCGGCAGCTGGTGGCACAGTCCGAATCCCAACCAGTGCAAGTACGACTCGAGCACGCAGACCGTCCTGATAGCCGAACGGCAGGCCGCGTGCGCGGCCTGCCGTCATGTCCGGATGGTCGGGATGGCGGGATTCGAACCCACGACCTCTCGGTCCCGAACCGAGCGCTCTACCAAGCTGAGCCACATCCCGGCGAGGCGCTATGCTAGCACGCCCACTTCCCAAGCGCAAAGAGGCGCCTACCAGCGGTTCAGCATACTCGAGCGGGGACGCCCGAACGCAGAGGAGCCCGACCCCTTGGGGCCGGGCTCCTCGTGTGTTCGCCTCTTCGTGCGGGCAGCTAGTTCAGCAGGCCGCGCTTCGCGAGGTTCACGTGGCAGTTCGAGCAGTAGGTCTCCTGGTGGCATTCGAAGCAGGCGTTGGCACCGGTCTGCTTGACCACGTTCGGGTGGTACCTGACCCACGGCTGGTTGGGGACTGAACCGGCGTGGTGGCACGCGTTGCACATCTGAGACTCATGGCAGCGCAGGCACTGGGCCGTGGTGGCCTGGCCCGAGGTGATGAGCGAGGCATGCGCACCCGCGTTCGCCTTGGTCGCCGGGCCGGCCGGATCCTTCTTGCCGAAACCGGTCGCGTGCGGCATGTCCAAGTTGTGGCAGCCCTTGCAGAACGCGGAGTTCGGCAGCGTCGCAGGGTCACCGGGGTGGCAATACGTGCACGTGGTGTTGTCCTTCTTGTAGTACTGGGCGTGCAGGCCGATCTCGGCGCCCGGCAGCTTGATGAACTGCTTGGACTTGTGCGAGGCCGGAACGACCTTGCGCTTCTGGTGGCAAGCGACGCAGTCGGTCTGCTTGTGGCACTTCTCCACGCAACCCGCGGCGCCGTTCGTCGACACCGACTGCCCGTGGACCTGGATCCACGGCTTGCTGGTCGAGGAGCCGACGTGGTGGCAGTTGCTGCACAGCTGCGGCCAGGTGTGGCAGTTCTCGCAGACCTTCGGGTTGTCCCGACCGGTCTTAGCGTGGAACTGCTTGAACTCCGCGGTGTGCGGCATCTCGAGCTTGTGGCAGTTCATGCAGAACGCGGCGTTCGTGCCGCCGGCGCCGTGGCAGACCTCGCACGACTCCATGGACTGCTGCGCCGAGAGCGCGTGCTGCGCGGACGGCGTGGCAGGCTGCGAGCCGTACTGGGTCATGGTCGGAGCCGCAGGGCGCGTCCAGTTGGCCTGCTTGTGCGACTGCGGCACGACCTTGCCCTTGGTGTGGCAGTCCGAGCAGAACTGGACGGTGTGGCACTTCTCGGTGCAGGACTTGACGCCCGACTTGGCGACGGCCTGCGGGTGCTGGTTCGTCCACGGCTGATCGGCCTTGTACTCCCAGCCGATCTTCTCTCCGTGGTGGCAGTTGTTGCAGAAGTTCGGATCCACCGACGTGTGGCACATCACACACTTGTCGGGAATCTGCTTCGAGACTGCCGGGTGACCCGCGGGATCGTCGGCGTTCTTGGGCTCCAAGAACTCCTTCGAGTGCGGCATCGGGGTTCCGTGGCAGCCGATGCAGAAGTCCTGCTTGTGGCACGTCCCGCAATAGAAGATCGCGCCGACGGGCGGAATCCGCTCGCCGAGCGGCTCTTCGCCCTCGGCCTTCATCGCCTCGGCCTTGGACTCGCCGGTGACCGGCTTGATGCCGTACTCCTCGAGCGTCTTAGCGACCTCGGAAGCGGCTTCGCTCGCCATCTCGGCGTGTCCCTTGGGCAGGAAGCCCGCGGCATCGTGGTTCGCCGGCTTGAGATCGAAGCCCTCGGGATGGCAGGCGGAACAGGTTCCCGGAGCGGGCGCCTTTTCCTCGAGCCCGTGACAACGGAAGCACGGTGTCATCTTCATGAAGTTCGCGTGCTTCTTGTTGGGCTCGCCGGTCTTGGGGTCAGTCAGCGTGAGCTTGAAGTCCTCGTTGTGCGCGATCCGGTTGTGGCAGATCGTGCAGTTGACTTCCTTCTCGGTGTGCTTGTTGTGGTCGATCTTGATGCCCGGAGAGGTGGTGATGGTGCGCGTCTGAAGGTTGTGGCACTGCGTGCACTGCCGCTCCTTCATCGTGAGCGCGACTTCGCTCTCGGCGTTGAGCGGGAGCTCGTAGTTGTTGGTGACGGTCATCGCGAGCTCGCCGAGCGCCTCGGCCTTGTGAAGCAGGAACACCACCGGGTTCGCGTTCACCGGCATGTGACACGCCATACAGCTGATCTTTGAGTGCGAAGAGTGCTCGTACGCGATGATGGTGTCGTCCTGTACCTTGTGGCAGCCCTCAGCACAGAACCAGCGTGTCGATGTCACCCCCAGTACCGGAACCATGACCCCGGCTATCACCAGAACGACGACGAGCGTCCAGATGATGTACCGGGGCCGTCGGACCGGATCCTTGAATCCGGCCAGGGAGATCTTCGCCATGCTCACTCTCCTTGCTCGATCGGCCACGATTGTGAAACGCACGAATCGGGGAGTGAGACACCTCCCCCACCTTGTCATTCAGAAAGATAAAGGAACCCGTGCGCCACAACAACCAAACTCGGGACTATTCCCCGTTAGGCGTTTCGACGGCAAGCGCCCTCGTCCTGCACGCGAGACCAAGTGAGCCTCGAATAGGCGGCCCGAGCGGTTCGCCTATTCGCATCGCGCGCGAAGCGGGCCGGCACGACGACGTCGTTCGTCAGCGCACCACGAGGGAGTCCGCGAGGCGGTTCAGTTCGCTGATCGCCGCTTGGATCTGACGCGAGGCCTGAGCCGCCTGCGTCGAGACCTGCGCCATCTCGCGCATCGAGATCACGACCTGGTCGGAGGCGGTGCGCTGCTGCTGCGTGGCGATCGAGATCTGCTTCGCCGAGTCGGTCGTCTCCTCCACCTGCTGGACGATGGTGTCGAGCGCATCGGCGGTCTTGCGGGCGAGCTGCTTGCCCTCTTCGACCTTCTTCGTCGCGCGCTCCGTGCTCATGACGAGCGACGAGGACGAGGATTGGATCTCGCGAACGACGCGCCCGATCTCGCTGGTCGATTCGGTGACCGAGTCCGCGAGCTTGCGGATCTCCTCGGCGACCACGGCGAAACCCTTGCCGGCCTCGCCGGCACGCGCGGCCTCGATCGCGGCGTTGAGCGCCAGGATCTTGGTCTGCTCGGCGATGTCGTCGATGATCACGAGCACCCGGCCGATCTCCTGGCTGCGCTCGCCGAGTGCGAGGATCCGATCCGATGCGATCTGAGTGCTCTCGCGGATCTCCTCGATGCCGTCGGCCGTATCGGCGACGCTCTGCATGCCCTCCTCGGCGCTCGCGAGCGTGCGCTCCGCGACCGCGGCGACGGACTGCGAGTTGTCGGCGATCTGCTTCGAGGTCTGCGCGAGCTCCTCCACCGTCGCCGAGGTCTGCGTCACCGCAGCGGCCTGCTGAGCCGCACCGGATGCCTGCTCCTCGGTGGCGGCGAGCACCTCGGCGGTCAGCGCGCGGATATCGTTGTTCACCGCGCGCACCTGCGAGAGCAGGCCCGAGACGTCGGTCAGAACGCGATCGAGTTCGGCAGCCATCGTGTCAAGGTCACCCGAGTCGCTCACGGCCATGCCGAGCCGGCCTTGGGCGTTCTTCAGCACACGGGCGATCTCGCGCTCCGACGCGTTCACGGTCACCGCGTAGGCCGCAAACCCAAGCACGGTGCCGGCGACCGCCGATATCCCGAGAAGCGCGTAGAAGGACAGCGAGTCGTTGGGTCGAGCGAAGAACAGGACCACGAACGGAAAGATGAGTCCCGTGACCAGTCCTATCCCGAGCATGAGCCAACGGAGTCTGCTGCTCGCGGCACCGGTCCTTCGCTTCACGTGATACACCTCGCTGTGTCTGAGTAGTGGAACGTCCCCTGGATCCCCCGCACATCGTATCAGTGCTTGATTCGGCACGCACACTTGTCGAACGCATACCCCTTAGGGTATATTGTGCGAGCATCTGGACGAGTCTGGACCGCCGAGAAGGAGCGTACCGACCGATCATGTCACGAGTGAAGATCGAACCGACCCGCTGCGACAACAGCCCGTTCTGCCCCGCACGGAGGGTCTGCCCCCGCGGCGCGATCGTCCCAAACGGCAGCGCGTACACTGTTGATGAATCCAAGTGCACCGGCTGCGGCGTGTGCGTTCGCGCATGCCCGATGGGCGCCGTGAGCGCCCAGTAAGGAGCGATAAGCATGTCGCAACCAGTCATCGTGGAAGTCTACGACGTCCCCGCCGCCACGGCGTGCTTCTCGGGTGGATGAGGCCCGTCCTGGTCTCCGGAGGAGATCACGGCGATCATCAGGGCTGAGGTCGAGCGCCGTTTCGGCGACGACGCCCAGGTCCTGTACTACAACACCGAGTTGCCCGAGATCCGGTCCGAGCACGCGGACGTGATGCGGCAGATCGAGGAGCGCGGCCTGCTCTACCCCGTCACCGTCATCGATGACGTCCCGGTCTACGACGGCGCGGTGAGCTACCCCGCGATTCTGCGAGCGGTGAACAACAAGCTGCTGGAGCGCGAGGGCGCCGAGGCCTGAGCGGTCCGCACGGACGTGCGCTAGACTGCAGCGCATGAACAAAGTCAGCATCTCCGGATGCGAAACATACGACCCGACCGAACTCGCAGCATCACTCGAGGCCGCCCTTCTGCCGCTCGGCGGAATGGCGGCCTTCGTGCGTCCGGAGCAGCGAGTCCTCCTCAAGGTCAACCTGCTCTCGCGCGCGCTTCCTGAGCGTGCCGTGACGACCCATCCCGAGTTCGTGCGGGCCGTCATCCGTTCAGTCAAGGCGGCCGGGGGCAACGTCAGCGTCGGTGACAGCCCTGGCGGCCCCAACACGGTCGGCAGCGTCCGGCGCGTCTGGGAGGACAGCGGCATCGCCGCCGTGTGCGCCGAGGAGTCCGTCCCGCTGCTGCTCTTCGACGACGACTGCACTCGAGTGAGCGTCGACGGCGGCGGGCTCTACTCGGCGTTCACCCTGGGACGAGCCGTGGTCGAGACGGACGTGCTGATCACGCTGCCCAAGTTCAAGACCCACGGCTTCATGATGTTCACCGGTGCGGTGAAGAACCTCTTCGGCTGCATCCCCGGGCTCGAGAAGGCCCAATACCATCTGAAGGTGCCCGATCGCGAGGACTTCGGGGACATGCTCGTGGACCTGATGCTCGCGTGCCGGCCCGCACTCGCGATCATGGACGCCATCGTCGGCATGGAGGGCGAGGGACCGGCGGGAGGAACACCGCGCCAGATCGGCGCGGTCATCGCGTCAGCCGACAGCCTGGCGCTCGACGTGGTGGCGAGTTCGATGGCAGGGCTCGACCCACTCGAGGTGTACTCGAACCGGGCCGGCGCCCGACGCGGGTTGTGTCCGGACTCCGTGGACGCGATAGAGGTCGTCGGAGAGGACTGGCGGACCCTCGCACCCGAGGGTTTCGAACTGCCGGCGCGCGACATCACGGCGCGCATGCCCGCGTGGCTCGGGCGACGGCTCAGGTCTTGGACGACGGCCCGGCCGATCCTCGAACGCCCCGTCGAGTGCACGCGCTGCAAGCAGTGTGAGAAGAGCTGCCCGGTCGGCGCGATCGTAGTCGGAGAAGGCGGTCCCGTCTTCGACCACTCGACCTGCATCAGGTGCTACTGCTGCCAAGAGCTGTGCCCGCCGCAGGTGATCGGGCTTGCGGTTCCCCCGCTCGCGCGTCTCGCGACTCGCGGCCGGGGAAGGTAAGCCGCTGAGCACTCAGGACCGTGGGACGAACCGGTCCATGAACAGGCCCACGAGCCCCTTCTCCCAGAACACGTCCCAGGCATCGGGTCCCTCGGGAGGGAGCGACGCGTCGTAGCGCCTGCGAGAGGCCGGGTCCTTCAGCGTCGCGTACGCCTCGTTGATCCTCTGCATCCGGCGCGTCGCCGCATCCCGGTCACCACCGTTGGCGGTATCGGGGTGATGCTTGAGCGAGAGCGCCTTGTACGCGCGCTCGATGACCTCGGGTTCGGCGTCCCTGGTCACCTGCAGGATTCGGTAGTAGTCCAACGAGCCCCCGGTCGCGGTTGATTCGATCTGGGCTAGTGTATCGTGCAGGCCGTCTTGGGCACGAGCGCCGGCTCCAGGTTCAGCTCGACGGTTCGAGGGCATCGCTTGTTCGCGAGCAGCATCGAGTCCTCGCAGATGGTGCACAAGACCTGGCCGCTCGGCACGCTTTGGGTCACGGCGGGCGTGACGGGCGCTCCGCGCGCCTTGGTCGCCTCGATCATGAATCCCCGCCAGATCTGTGCCGGGAAGCTCCCCCCGGTGACCTTGATCCCGTGGACGTTCTCCATCGGCACCTGCGCTGTGCGGTTCCCCACCCAGACCGCGGTCGAGACGTCCCCCGCCCAACCGACGAACCACGCGTCGCGGTAGGACTGGGTCGTCCCGGTCTTGCCGGCGGCCCACGGCCCGATCTTCGCCCCGGCGCCCGTACCCCGCTCGATCACGTCGTGGAGCATGAGAGACGCCTGGACCGCGACCTCGCGATCGATGGCCCGCGACGGCTGCGGATCGGACTCGTAGACGGTCTTGCCGCGATCGTCGAGAACGCGGATGACCCCGGTGGGGACCGTTCGCACACCGTTGTTGGCCAGCGTCCCGAACGCGGAGGCCATCTCGAGGGGCGACACGCCCTTCTTGAGACCGCCGAGCGCGATGGCGGGATTGGGATCGACCTGCGTCATGATCCCCATGCGCTTGGCCACGTCGACGACCTTGTCGGGCCCGATCTGCATGATCAAGCGGGCGAAGACCGCGTTGACGGAGTAGTCCGTCGCGGCCTGCAACGTCATCGCACCGGCCGTCACCTGGTTCTCGTAGTTCTGCACGTTCCAGACGCCGTCGGTCACCCGGACCGAATACGGTGACGCCTCGAAGACCTGGTCGGGTCGCACACCCTGCTCGAGCGCGGCCACCAGCACAAACGGCTTGAAGGCCGAGCCCGGCTGCCGACGGCCCTGCTCGGCGAGATTGAACTGATTCGACTTGAAGTCGCGGCCGCCGACCATGGCCAACACTCGTCCGTCGGAATGGCGAAGCGCGACGAGCGCGACCTCCGGGTCGCTGGGGTCCGAGAGCAGGGAGGCCGAGCCCTCCGCGATCGCCTGCAGATCTGGCTCGAGCGAGGTGAAGACGCGAAGGCCCCCCTCGTACACGCGCTGGGGTCCGAGCCGCTTCACCAGGTCTCGCTTCACGTATTCGACGAAGTAGGGCGCGACCTGACCCGCTTCGTGGGGTGGCGCGAACGCGAGCGGCTCGCTGCGGGCGGCGCGCTCGTCGACCGTGGAGATGAAGCCCTGTTCGCGCATCTGGCGCAGGACGACGTTGCGGCGCTCGAGCGTGCTTTGCTCTGCGCCGGGAGCCCCGTAGCGTGAAGGCGATCGGATGATGCCGGCGAGCGTCGCCGACTCGGCAAGCGTGAGGCTCGATGCGTGCTTGCCGAAGTACTTGTCCGCGGCCGCCTCGATGCCGTAGGCACCGCGCCCGAAGTAGACGGTGTTCAGGTAGATCTCGAGCACCTTGTTCTTATCGGTCTTGGACTCTATCTCGTAGGCGACCAGCGCTTCTTTGAACTTGCGCGCGAGCGAGCGTTCGCGCCCGGTGAACAGGATCTTGACGAGCTGCTGTGTGATCGTGCTGCCGCCCTGCTCCACCTCCCCGGCCTCTACGTTCACGTGCGCGGCGCGCATCAGGGACATGAAGTCCACGCCGTCGTGTTCGTAGAAGCGGCGGTCCTCGGCTGCTATCACCGCGTTGCGCTGGTAGTCCGGAATCGCCTCCAGGGAGACCACGGTGCGGTCTTCCTGTCCATGCCACTCGGCAAGCACGGAACCGTCGGCAGCGTAGACGATTGAAGTGCGCGGGGTCGGCAGCCCGTCGGGATAGATGCTCAGGTCGGGAAGCGACGCGGAGAGGCGGGAGAGATAGAAGGTGAAACCGAGGGTGAGGACGATGAGCACCGCGAGGCCGATGGCCACCACGGACAGAGCATCTGCAACGCGCTTCGCGAGCACCGTGCGTCCTCCAATGGCGCTTGGTCGCGTACACTGGCTCAGTCGAACGGCCGTGCCGGTGGGAACGCCAGACCCGGAGTCCAAGTCGCCTGAAAGTTGCTGACGTATGGTAGCACGCAAGCAGGGTGCCGAGATTGACGCGGCGCCGCGCCGAGGGCCCGTCGCGCGGGTCCTCAGGACGTGGCGGCGCCTCGTCACAATGGCCTTGCGCTGGGCATCCGACATCGCGGCGCGCGCGACCGCAGCGGCAGACAGGCGCGGCGCGCGCTGGGTCGAACGCGGCTGGGTCCCGGCGCTCGGCGCGAGCGCGTTCGTGGTCGGTGCGGCCGGCACGCTCGCGGTCGCTGGCGGCGGAAACGCTCAGCTGGTGGCAAGCGTGGCGATCGCGGAGAGCCTCGTTTGGGCGGGCATGCGCTGGCTCGTGATGAGGTTGCTGGGCCGGGGTCCGGCCGCTCGTGGTCGCGCCCTCGCGGGCGCGTGGGCGCTCGGCCTCCTGCCCTACGCGTTCGCCGTCGTGACGGCGCTCGGTGTGGTCGCGTGGGTGGTCTCGGCAGGGCTCACCTGGTTCGGCCTGGTGTCGGCCGACGACCGGCCCGAGAATGCGGCGCGCACGGTGGGGATCGCGTGGGGAGCGCAGGCGGCCGTCATCGTGCTGAGCCGCATCGCATCGTCAGGGGTCGTCGCGTTTCTGTCGCTGCGCTAGACCGCCGGAGGCTCGACGGGGTGCCGGGCGGAGGCCTCGGCCCAGACCACGCCTCCGAGCACGCACGCGGCACCCAGGAGCTGCCACGCGTCGAGCGTCTGCCCGAGCACGGACCACGCGAGCACGATCGTGAAGAGCGGCTCGAGCGTGGAGACGACGGCGGCCTGCGACGGCCCGAGCCCGCGGATACCCTCGAGGTAGAGCACGATCGCCGCGAACGTCGGAACCAGCACGATCGCGACGAGCAGCCACCACACCACGGGGTCCCACGACGCCGGCGAGAGCGACAGCCCGCCGATGACCGCGAGGACTCCCGCCATGATCGAAGCGATGGCGAACGTGTAGGTCATCATCACGAACTGCGAGCGGCCGGGAAGCCACCGGTGCGAGAGCAGGTTGAACAGCGTGTAGCCGACCGCCGCGCCCAGCCCCAGCGCGATCCCCTGCCAGGAGGCCCGCGTGGAACCGCCGATCAGCCCGACCACCAGGGCGCATCCGACGAAGGTGAGCAGTACCGCGGCGCCTCGTTGCCACGTCGCCCGCTCGCCAAGGAACAGCCAGCTTGCCAGCGTCACGAACGCGGGGTAGGCGTAGAGCAGCACCGCGACGACCGCCGCGTCCGCGTACTGCAGCGCGTAGAAGAAGCACACCGAGGCGGCGCCGTAGCCCGTGACGGCGAGCGCGGCGAAGCGCAGGACGTCGCTTCGAGGCACGAGAAGCGACTTAGGCTTGCGGGCCGTGGCGACGATGCCAAGCAGCAGGGCCGAGAACAGGAACCTCCACGCGAGGAGCGGCAGGGGCGTCGCACCGTGTTGGTACGCGAGCGGGGTGAGGACCGCGAGCGTGCCGAAACACGCCGCCGAGACGACCACCGCCACCAGAGACCACGTACGCGACACGCGCTCCCCTTCCCGCCGCCCGCGGTACGCAAGCGACTGCTAGACTGCTGCAACGACTCGACCCGGAGACGACCAGTATGAACGAGACCGGCAAGCGACTGATGCTCTGGCTACCGCCCGTGCTGTGGGCGGCCGCCATCTTCACCGTGTCGTCGTTCCCCAGCTCCAGACTCCCTGGCCGCATCCCGAGCGAGCTCGGCCATCTGGGCGAGTACTTCGTCCTCGGCGCCCTGATCTACCTCGCGCTCAGGATCGACCTTCCCCCCGGCCGCGCACTCGCCGCCGCGGTCGTTCTGGCATCGGTCTTCGGGATGACCGACGAGTTCCACCAGGCGTTCGTGCCGACGCGTACGCCCGACCCCGCCGATTGGGCGACCGATACGCTGGGAGCGTTCCTCGGGGCATCGGTGGCCTGGTGGGTAGCGGCGCGCTTCTCGGCATGGCGCAAGCCGACCCAGAGCCCGACGGGCGACTCTCAGTAGATGCCGGTCTGCGCCGCCGCGTTGGGGTCGATGCCCAGGTGGCGCACCTTGATCTTGAAGTCGTGCGCGTTGTGCGCCATCGCGATCGCGTCATCGAGCGTGATCCGGCGGTCCTGGTAGAGGCGCAGGAGCGACTGGTCGAACGTCTGCATCCCGTAGTACTCGCCCTCTTCCATGGCGTCTCGGATCATGTACGTCTTGTCCGGGTCGGTGATGTACTCCCGGACGGTTCCCGTCATGACGAGCACCTCGACGGCCGGCACGAGCCCTCCCGAGATGGACGGGATGAGGCGCAGCGAGACGATCCCCTTCAGCGTCGCCGCCAGCATCAGGCGCACCTGCTTCTGCTGGTAGGGCGGGAAGAAGTCGATGACGCGGTTGATGGTCTCGGTGGCGTCGATGGTGTGCAGCGTCGACAGGACCAGGTTCCCGATCTCGGCGGCGGTGAGGGCTGCCGAGACGGTCTCGTGATCTCGCATCTCGCCGATGAGGATGACGTCGGGGTCCTGTCTCACGACGTGGCGCAGGGCGTCCTCGTAGCTCTCGGTGTCGATCCCGATCTCGCGCTGGTTGACGATGCAGCGCTTGTCCTGGTGCAGCACCTCGATGGGGTCCTCGATCGTGACGATGTGGCCGTCACGAGTGCTGTTGACGTGATCGATCATCGAAGCCAGGGTCGTCGTCTTGCCGGAACCGGCGGTACCAGTGACCAGAATGAGTCCGCGCGGCTCGTCTGCCAGCCGGCGGATGACCGGCGGGAGGCCGAGGTCCTCGATCGACGCCCGCTCGGTGGCGACGCGGCGCAGGGTCATGCCGACGCTGCCGCGCTGGTGGAAGACGTTGACGCGGAAGCGGCCGACGCCGGACAGCGAGTACGCGAAGTCGATCTCATGGCGGTGCTCGAAGCTCTGCTTCTGGCGCTCGTCCATCATCCCGACCGCGAGCTGGCGGGCCTGCTCGGAATTGAGCGAGGGCAACTCGGCCAAGATGACCAGCTTGCCGTTGAGACGGATAGCGGGCGGGCTTCCGACCTTGACGTGCAGATCGGAGCTGCCGCGCTCGGTCATGATCTTGAGGAGTCCGTCGATCTCCGCCATCGTTCTCCCGCTCCCAGTTGCTGTCAGCATCCCTGCCCGAACAGTCTACTACGCACGCACTCGCCACGAGAACGAAAGACGCCCCGCAGGTGCGAGGCGTCGAGAAGTCGAACGGCGGGGGCCGACTAGGGCCGGCAGGCGCCCACGTAGTCGCTGTGAAGCGGCGCGATCCTCACGGAGCTGCCACTGTGGGGCGAGTGGATCATCATGCCGCCACCGACGTACATGCCCACGTGGTGGATGGGAGACCCGAAGAACACGAGGTCGCCGGGCGCCAGGTCCTTGCGGGACACACGCTCTCCACAGCTGATCTGCGCGCGAGAGCTGTGGGGCAGGCTCACTCCGACCTGCCGGTACACGAACATCGTGAATCCCGAGCAGTCGAACGAGTTGGGACCCGCGGCCCCCCAGCGGTACGGCGCGCCGAGGTACTTGCGCGCGACGCTCAGGATCTCGCTGCGCGGCGCCCGGCTGGGCGGCGGGAACGAACGGTCGTTGTCGTCGCTGGAGTCATCGGAGGCCCACGACGCTGCCGCGCGGGCGCGAGCGGCCTCTTCCTGCGCCTGAAGGGCGGCGACTTCGGCCTCGAGACCCGCGAGCGCCTGCTTGCGCTGGGCGAGCTTGCCCTCGATGTCCTTCTTGTTCGTCGCCATGATCTTGACCTGCTTGGCCGACGCCTTCTCCTTGCGGGAGAGCTCGGCGTGAGCGGCCTTCGCCTCGGCACGCGCGTCCTTCATCATGGCGACGCTCTCGGCGTCGCTCACGTTGAGATCGCGAAGGATGTCCCAGGTCGAGGCGAACTGCTCGAAGCTCCGGGCTCCCACCAGCACGTCGACGATGCCGAGCGGTCCGGTGCGATACATGGAGTTGGCTCGAGTGTTGAGGTGAACCTGCAGCTCGGTGAGACGCTTCTCGGCCTTCTTGACGCGCGACGACGCCTGCTTTGTCTCCTTCAGCAGCTTGGCGTGCTTCGCCTTGGCGACGTTGTAGCGCTCGGCGGCGATCTCGACCTTGGTGTCGAGCGCGTCGACCTGCGCCTTGACGGTGCGGGCCTGCTCGGCCTTGCTCGATGAGCTGGGGACTGCGAGTGCCGGCGCGACCGGCGCGAGGAGCGCGACAGCAAGCGTCAGCGCGAGATATGTGAGACCTCGGTGCTTCAGTTCGTTTCTCCCGGATGGGGGGCAGTGCACCCGCCGGATTCTACCACGCGGTCCGAACCTCAGTCGAACGCCGCGCAGATGGCGTCGAGCAGCCGAACCGCGGTCCTCTGCTGCTCCTGCTCCCCGTCCGCGGCGCCTTCGGGGATGCCGAGCGCGATCTCGACGCAGCCGGCGGGCAGCGTCGCTAACGCCGTGATCAGGCGGGCCGCAAGGCCCTCCTCGTCGTCCATCAGGACGAGCGGCCGTCCCGGAACGGCAGGCCCCGCGCCGCCCTGTCCGATGCGCAGCACCACGGTCCCGGGCGCCGGCGGCGACGCGTCATCGACCAGCGCGAGCAGCGCACCGTCCGCGCTCGCGTGGGCGAGGTTGACGAGCCGCTCCGCGACCCTGCTGCCCGGTTCGTCGTCGCAGGCGACGGCGATGGGCGCGCGCGCAAGCACTTCGGCGGTGCGCACGGCGGTCGTGCGCGCGGCAGAGTGCGCGTAGGCGTCCTTGCCCTCCCACACGTGCCGGAGGTTGGAGAGCGTGCCGACCGTCTCGGGCCCGACGATGCCGTCCGCGGGAAGGCCGGCGTTCGCCTGGAACTCGCGGACGGCGTGCTCGGTGAAGGTCCCGAAGATGCCGTCGATCAGGCCGCAGGCGAAGCCGAGGACCGACAGCGCCTGCTGGAGAACGCGGACATCTCGGCCGTGGAAGTACGGTACCCGCAGGTAGAGCATGCGATCACCGAGTGTGAATCCGGCGTCCACGAGCGCGGCCCAGGTCTCGTCGCCGACGACGCCGTCCTCGTCGAGGTGATGCGCGAGCTGGAACGAGCGCACCGCCTCGGCCGTCTTGCCGAGAAACACGCCGTCCACCCCGGTGGGACCGATCTCATAGCCGAGCGCAAGCAGCCTGCGCTGGATGTCTTCGACAGCGGGCCCTCGATCCGAGGGCCGCACGGGCTTCATGGTGACGCTACCCCTTGTGTACGTGCGGCTAGAGGCTGCCGAACCGGCCGCGATACCGGTCGACGCCGCTTTGCAGCCGCATGGTCGAGCCGTCTTTGCCCCGCAGGAACCGGCGCACCTCGAGCGCAAGGACCGTGTCCGGATCGTAGCTGCTGGGCGCGAGGCGCGGGTCGCCGTCGCAGTCTATCACGAAGGACTCGGCGAGAGCCTTGAGCACGGGGTCGGTGCGGTCGTGCGACATGGCGATCGCCCGCGAGACCCGATCGGGCTCGATAGGCTCGTGTGCGTGCGCGTCGAAGAACGCGACGACCTCGCGCACGGTCGCTACCGTCGCGCGGTCGTCGGGGAGCGATGCCAGCGCCTTGCGCAGGCCCATCACTGCCTCCCGACGCACGTGGTTCGTGCGGTTTCGGCCGCTCCGTCAGCCGCCCGCGGACTCCACTCGATTCTTCCCCGCACGCTTCGCACTATACATCGCGGCGTCCGCCGCCTCGAGCAGGCGTTGTGCCGTCGTGGCGTGTCCCGGTGATGTCGCGACGCCGACCGACACGGTGCGGTGCTCCTCGTGAGCGGCGCCCGGCGCGAAGCGCTTCGCCTCTACGTCCGAGCGAATGCGTTCGGCGACCGCAAGAGCGCCCTCTGTATCGGTCTCGGGCAGGACGATGACGAACTCCTCGCCGCCGTAGCGAGCAGCGATGTCCATGTCGCGCAGGCAACCTCGAATGACCTGGCTCACCGACTTGAGCACGTCATCGCCCCTGGGGTGACCGTAGGTGTCGTTGAACGCCTTGAAGTCGTCGATGTCGAGCATGATGAGCGACATCGTGTGGCCGAAGCGCGCGGCACGCTTGAACTCCTCGTCGAGCCGCTGTTTGAAGTACCCGTGGTTGTAGAGCTCCGTGAGCCGATCCGTCACCGAGAGGCGCTCGAGTTCTCCGTGCAGCAGGGCGTTCTGCAGCGAGAGCGAGGCCTGGTTGGCAAGCACGGTCAGGCGTTCCATCTCGGTCTCGGACAGCTCGCGACCGTTGGCCGCTCCGGTCACCATCACGCCGAAGACGCTGTCCCCGGCGCGGAGCGGGATGGCCGCCTGACTTCGGATCCCCTCCTCGGGGACGACCCACCCCGTCGACGGATCGCCCGGCTCCAGGCCGAGCTCCTGCACCGTGCCCTCGCGGAACGCGTAGCCGAGCATCGTCTCCGAGACGGGGACGACCGCACGGAACGCCTCGGCGGGACGCCCTTGGCTCGCACGCAACCGAAGCGTCCAGTCATCACGGTTGAACAGGTACACGCAGCTGATCTCGGCACCCAGGATGCCGTTGCAGCCGTCCACGATGAGCGAGCACACGTCGTCGACCGAGGTGAAGCTGGTCAGCGCCTTGAAGAACTCGTGCGTGAAGAAGATCTCGGCCAGACGACTCTCGAGCTCCTCGTTCGCACGCTCGAGTGCTTCCTTTGATGATTGCAGTCGCCGCTCGTGACTGCGGATCTTGTCGTAGGCGACCTGCAGCTCGACGAAGAGCTTCTCCTGTTCCTCGCCGCGCTTCTTGGCGACGAGGAGGTCCCAGACGAGTTCGGAACCGTTCATCCCGACGATCTCGACGGAGGCGGGGCGCTGTGCCTCGAGGACCGCGTGCATGCGATCGTCCTCGCTCATGTCGATGATGAGGTCGAGGGCCCGCACCTGGAAGACCTCGGTGTGGTCGCGCGTCGCGAAGACGCCGAGCTCCTCGGCCAGCCTGATGAGGGTGGATCCGGGACTCGTGTCGCACAGCGCGGCGACGGTGACGTTCTCGACGTCGGTAAGCAGGCGCAACAACGAGGCGGCCCGAGGTCCTCCGCCCACGATGGCGACGGTCAGGCGCCCTGCCGATCGCCTGACGGGTATCGCCGTCACGTCTGTCCCATCGATCAACGCCATTGCTCCCACTCCCGGCCCACGAACGCTAGAGTTCGCGGACCCCCCACTTGTAGCTGCGCACGAGCAGTACCCCCGAGTCAAGCCTGAGCTCGATGGTGCGCGCGTGCCCCTCCCCCGTATCTTCGGCGACAAGTGGCACAGACATGAGCAGCAACTGGCTCCTGACCTCGGCGATGTTTCGCTCGCCGATGTTGGCGGTCGTCGCTTCGCCGCGGAACATGGCGGCCCCTCCGGCGATCTTCGCCAGGATCCTGCGACGGTTCGCGCCCTGGGCGACCAGCGCGTTCACGAGCAGCGGGATCGCCGTGGAGGCGAATCTGCCCGCCTGCTCGGCGGTCGCACCGCTCGACGGCACGGGCAGCATCACGTGCACCATGCCGCCGATCCGTCGCTCCGGGTCGAACATCGCGACGCCGACGCACGACCCGAGAGCGGGCGTCATGAGCCGTGCGGGGTGTCGAGCGATGCGCAGCTCTCCTACCCCGACCTCGACGAGCAGAGGATCGGGAGCGAACAGCCCCGGATCGCGTGGGTCTCGGAGCGTCATCGCTAGGCCATCCCCAGCCGGGCGAGGATCGTGGCCATGCCGGCCTGGTCGGGCAGGAAGAACAGCGCTCCCTCGACGCGGCAGTCCTCGTCGAGAAACGTCGTCCGCACCAAGACGGCCGCGTCCGCGAACAGCCCGGTCTCGGCGATGACCGCTTCGATGAGCGCCCCCGCCATGTCGTAGGCGAGCGAGACCCCCGAAGGCAGGATGTCCAGGCCCGTCAGTCGGGCGATCGCCGCGAGGTAGGAGGCGACGAGCACCTGTGCGGCATTGCCGAGCAGCGCCTCCTCGTCCTCGCCGAACTCCGTCGCGGTGCCCACGGCCCGCCCGTGAAGCAGGTCGACGAGCGTGAGCGCCGCGTCTCTCGGAATCATGAAGAGCACGCTTCCGGTCACGTCCCGCAGCATGCGCGCGTACACGCCGAGCACAAGCTGCTCGGTCCCACCGAACACCCTCGGCAGCTCGACGATGTCGAGCACTTCGATCGTCGGCACCTCAAGCACCACCGGGCGGTCGACGAGCTGAGAGAGCGCGGTGGCCGAGTGGCCGGCACCGATGCTGCCCACCTCCCGGAGCGCGTCGAGCTGCGGATCGGTCAGGTTCTCCGGCTTCATCGAGACTCCTCCGAACTGGCGAACACGGTGCGCGGGTCGAGAATCAGAAGTACGCGCCCGTCCCCGAGGATGGTTGCCCCCGAGAAGCCCCGGGAGTCGCTCAGCAGGCGCGAGAGCGGCTTGATGACGATCTCCTGACGCCCGGCGAGGCCGCTCACGAGCAGCGCGTGCTGCTCGCCGCCCGCGGCGACGATCAGGATGCTCGAACGCGGTTCGGGCGGGGTGCGGTTGTCTCGGCCGAAGAGCAGGGCGTCGAGGCGGTAGAGCGGCACGATGACACCCCCGCGGAGCACGACGACCGGTGCGCCGTCGATCGTCTCCACGTCGACCTCACCCGCCGAGAAGACCTCGTTGACCGCCGAGAGAGGCAGCGCGAAGGTGTGCTCGGCTGACTCGACGAGCAGCGCCTTGACGATCGCGAGCGTCAGCGGCAGTTGCAGGATGAAGTCGGTGCCCTGACCGGGGACCGACTGGATGCGCAGCGTCCCGCCCAGGTGCTCGATCTTGCCCTTCACGACGTCCATGCCTACTCCGCGCCCCGAGACCTTGGTGGTCTGCTCGGCGGTGGAGAAGCCGGGCACGCAGGTGAACATGAGGATGTCGCCGTCGCCGTACTCGTCGCGCGAATCCGGCGACGCGAGACCGACCTTGACCGCCTTCTGCCAGATTCGCTCGAGATCGATCCCGCGGCCGTCGTCGCTCACGACGATGGAGACGTGATCGCGCTCGCGTGCGGCGGTGAGCCGGACGCGGCCGCGTGCCGTCTTCCCGACCGCCAGGCGCTCGTCGTGCGGCTCGACGCCGTGGTCGATCGCGTTGCGGAGCAGGTGGACGATCGGGTCGCCGATCTCGTCGAGCACCGTGCGGTCGAGCTCGATGTCGAGGCCATCGATCGAGAAGTCGATCTCCTTGCCCAGCTCGGCTGCGAGGTCGCGGACCATGCGCGGGAAGCGGTTGAAGATGTTGCCGACGGGCACCATGCGGGTCTGCATGACCTCGTACTGCAGTTCCGAAGAGATGAGCTGCATCTCCTCGACCGCCTCGTTCAACCCGACGTCGTCGAGGTTTCCCGCGATGCGCTCGAGCTTCGAGCGGAGGATGACGAGCTCGCCCACGAGGTCCACGAGCGTATCCAGGTGGCCGATGGCCACCCGGACGGTCTGCGTCTCGGTCAGCTTGGGAAGGTCCCGCCGCGCGCGCGCGGTCTGCGCGGGTCCCGTCGCCGTCTCTCCCAAGGCGTTCTCCGCCGAGACCGCGAGCTCGGTGACGTCCGCTGCGGCGACCTCGCTCACCTCGAGCACCTCGGCCTCGAGGGCGGCCGCGTCCGCGCGCGTCGCGAGGACGACCGTGAAGTCGCGCTCGAATCGCTCGTCTTCGATGTCTCTGGCGGACGGGACCGTCTCGACCACGTTGCCCAGTCCGGACAGGCGCTTGAGCACCATGTACGCGCGAACCGCCTTGAGGACGCACCCGGGCTCGAGCCTGACGACGATGCGGAACAGGTGCTCGCCGTCGGCGAGGGGTGCTGTTCCGGTCGCCGATGCGGGCGCGCGGGAAACAGGCTCGCCCGCATCGTCGTCCTGCGCCAGGGAGACCAGCCGTTCGATGATGGGACTCGCATCCACGGCCTGTCGCCCGTTGGACTCGTCGTCTATCAGGTCGCGCACGAGGTCGACCGACTGGAGCATGAGGTCGATGAGCGCGGAATCGACGTCCCGCTCGTCCTTGCGGACGCGGTCCATAAGGCCTTCCATCTTGTGCGTGAGGTCCGCGGTGCGCTCGTAGCCCATCGCCGCGGCCATGCCCTTGAGCGAGTGAGCGCCCCTGAACACCACTTCTATGGGCCGCGAGTCGTTCGGCTCGCGCTCGAGAGCCAGCAGGCCCTCGGTGATCTGCTGCAGGTAGTCGCCGCTCTCGGCGAGGAAGACTGCCCGGTATGCGTCCATGTCGCCCATGTCAGGCGCACGCCTCCCCACACCGGTCTCGGACGAGTCTGCGTATCTCGGTCGCGATCAGATTCAGGGGAAGCGCGCGCCCGGCAGCACCCAGCCGCATCGCCGCGCGAGGCATCCCCCACACCACGCTGGTCGCCTCGTCCTGCACGACCGTCGCCCCACCCGATGCGCGGATCGCCTCGCACCCGCGTGCACCGTCTGCACCCATGCCTGTCAGAACGACCCCGACGGCCCGCTCTCCGAAGACGTGCGCGACGCTCTCGAACAGCACGTCGCCAGAAGGGCGCACGCCGTTGACCGGAGAGGTGCGACTCAGGTGCACGTGCGGCGCGCCCGCACTCGTCACGCTCACCGACAGGTGCGTTCCGTGCGGTGCGACGTAGCCGTGCCCCGGCTCGATGCGCTCCCCCGCACGCGCCTCGGTCACGCGAATCGGCCCCATCTGGTCGAGCCGCTTCGCCAGCGACGCCGAGAACCCCTCCGGCAGGTGCTGTACCACCAGGTATGCGGCAGGAAGCGAGGCGAGCAACCCGGCGAAGACCCGGTCCAGCGCGGGCGGGCCTCCTGTCGAGGCGGCGATGCACACGCACGCGGCAAGATCACCGTCGGGCAGCACCGGTGCGACCTCCACGGGTGGCTCGGCGGGCATCTGCTCGGCCGCCTCGACGCGCGTCGGATCGACGCGGTACGCGACCCGGATCTTCTTGAGCAGCAGCTCGGTCAGATCCGGGATCGAGCTCGCCATCCCCGCCGACGGCTTGGAGAGGAAGTCGACGGCGCCCGCCGCCAGGGCACGATACGTCGTCTCTGAATCGTCGACCGACGAGAGCATGATGATTCGAGCGGACGAGTGCTTCCTGATGAAGGGAATCGCTTCGAGACCGTTCATCTCGGGCATCTCGACGTCGAGCGTCACGACGTCGGGAGCCAGGTCGCGGGCCTTCTCGATCGCCTCGACGCCGTCCTTCGCCACGCCGACCACCTCGACGCGCGGATCGCCGGCGAGGGCGCGCGTCAGCATCTGGCGGATGAGCGCCGAGTCGTCGACGATGAGTACTCGAATCTGCTTCGTCATCGCTCGACCGCCGACGGGACTAGGCCGAGCCGGCCTGCAGGCACTTCTTCACCGTCTCCAGTACCTTCGTCGGCTGGAACGGCTTGACCAGGAAGTCGAGCGCCCCCTGTTCAAGCGCCTCGACGATGAGCTTCTGCTGTCCCATCGCGCTCACCATCAGGACCCGGGCGCTGGGGTCGCGTTCCTTGATCGCTTTCAGCGCATCGATGCCATCCATCTCCGGCATCGTGATGTCCATCGTCACGAGGTCCGGGTGACACTCGGCATACTTCTCGACGGCGTCGCGCCCGTTGACGGCCTCCTGGATCATGTAGCCCTCGCGCACGAGGATGTCGCGAATCATCATCCGCATGAACGCCGCATCGTCCACGACGAGGATCGTCTTAGACATCTGCCCTCTCTTCTCCGGTTTCATCGCCGATGCCCGGCGTCACGTATTCGCTCCGAGGCATCGCCTCGTCGAGGTCGATCAGGATCACGAGCGAGTCGCCCCTCTGCACGACACCGCTGAATGCGCGGGCGGTCTCCGGCGTCAGGATCCCCTCGGGGACCGGCAGTATGTCATCCGCCGCAAACGACGTCACCTCGCTTGCGGCGTCGACGGCGATGCCGACCCCGCCCTCCGCGCCCTCAGCGACGATGATGCGCGACCCCGGCGTCGGCGCGAACCGTTCGCGGCCGAATCTCATCGCCAGATCCACCACGGGGATGACCCGACCGCGAAGGTTGATGACCCCGAGCACGGCCTGGGGCGCGCGGGGGACGGCCGTCGCGGGCTCGAAGCGGATGATGCTCCCCACCGATGCGATGGGAAGCCCGTACTCCTCGTCTCCGAGCCGGAACACGACGAAGCTATGGCGCGTGCCGCCTAGGTCCGACACCCCTACCCCCTACTCCACCTTGAACCGGTGGACGAGCTCCTCCAGACGCTGCGCCATGTCAGCGAGGTCCTGTGCCGACGCGGCGATCTCTTCCATGCACGCGGTCTGCTCCTCGGCGGCCGCCGCGGTCTGTTCGGCGGATGCGGCGTTCTCCTCGACTACCGCCGCGATCTCGTGCATCGACCGGTCGACGTTGCCGGTGCGCTCGGCCTGCACGGCCATCGAGCGCGCGATCTGGTCCGCGAGTGAGCTCGTTCGCCCGACCGCGTCGGTAAGCAGCCTGAGGGCCTCGCCGGAGCGCCCCACGACCTCGGAGCCGATCTCGACCTCGCGCGTGCCGATCTCCATGTAGCGGACGGCTTTCGCGGTTTCGGCCTGGACTTCCTTGATGAGTTCGCCGATCTGCTCGGCGGCGCGACCCGAACCCTCGGCGAGCTTGCGGACCTCCTCGGCGACCACCGAGAAGCCCCGGCCGGACTCTCCGGCCCGTGCCGCCTCGATCGCCGCATTGAGCGAAAGCAGGTTGGTCTGGTCGGCGATCTGCGTGATGACGTCGACGATCCCGCCGATCTGCTCGCTTCGGCGCCCGAGCAACTCGACCGACTCGGCGAGCGTCTCGATCGCCTGCTGCACCTCGGCGATCTTGATGACCGCCTCGCGGCTCGCTTCCTCGCCCAGCCGCGCGACTCCCGCGGCCTCCTCGCTGGTCTTGGCGGCCTCGAGGGCCTGCATGGCGACGTCGCCCGTGGTCTCGGTGATCTGCCCCATCGCGCGCGACGTGTCCTCCACCTTGCGCGACTGCAGCTCCGCGCCGTGCGCGATCTGCTGAACCGAGGTCGAGATCTCGATCGTCGACGAGTTGATCTCCTGCGACGACGCCGAGAGCTGCGACGCGGCCGCCGAGACGGACTCGGCCGACCGGCGAACGCTCGCGGCGATATCCGACAGTGAGGCGATGAGCATGTTGGCGTCGTCGGCCAACGCGCCGATCTCGTCGTCGCGCGCGATCGGTGCGCGGACGAGCAGGTCGCCCTTCCCGGCCTCGAGCATCACTTCGCCGAGATCGAACAGGGGGCGCAGGATGCGGTCCCGGAACTGCCACCGCCACAGCAGCGTGCCCGGCACGGCACAGATCGCCATCGCGAAGAGGCCGAAGAGCATGACCGGGAACATGGTGCTCAATGACAGGTGCAGGCTCATCCAGGCGAACAGCGCCGTCAGGATCAGTCCGAAGGCCACCGCCGGCCCGATCGTGACCCACGTGAGCACGGTGAACCACAGCGACAGCCCGCCGCCGGCGAACTTGCGACCCTCACTTGGCGCCATACCGACACTCCCATCCGCGGCCCGTCCGAGCCGCCCCCCTGCGCCGTGCCGCTATCGGCCGGTCGGCTTGCGGTAGATCCTCTCGCGTCCGTCCACGTGCTCGAGAAGCTCCGACACCGCGGGCGAAAGCCGCTCACTCCTTCCGAGCACCAGAAACGCGCCCGGGCTCATGACCTTGAGGAACTGGCCGAGCAGGCTCGATTGACGTTCACGATCGAAATAGATGAACACGTTCCTGCAGAATACGGCGTCCATGACCCTCATCGGCGAATCCTCGAACAGGCTGTAGGGTTCGAATTGGACCATCTGCCTGATCTCGGGCGCGATCTCGAACTGCGACGCCCCCTTCATGCGCGCAAATCGTACCTGATATGGGGGCGGGATGTGCCGCAGCTCGGCGACGTCGTACACCCCGGCCCGCGCGACGGCGAGAGCTTCGGGGTCGAGGTCGGTCGCGAGGACCGTGGGACGCAGGGGCTCTCCGGCATCGCCCAGCGCGTCGGCGATCAGCATCGCGATCGAGTAGGGCTCCTGCCCCGTTGCACAACCGGCGCTCCAGATTCGCAGCGAGCGCGAGTGACTGTCACGCTTTGCGGCGATCAACTGGGGCAGGACCAGGGTGCGCACCGCATCCCACACGGGCTGGTCGCGGAAGAACTCGGTGACGTTGATGGTGAGCGTGTCGAGCAGCTCGGCGTATTCGCCGGGATCGGCATCGAGGCGCTCGGCGTACTGCCGGTAGGAGTACAGGTTCAGCGCGCGAAGCCGGGCGGCGAGACGCCGCTCGAGGTAAGTCTGCCGGTACTGCGACAGATCCAGGCCACGGTCGCGGAGGACCTTGGCGACGAGCTTGTCGAGGTTCCCTCGGTATGCAGACCCGGTCGCGGTGCCGTCCAAGCGAAACCCAATCGCTCTCACCGCACACGGAGCTGGTGCGGGCCTCTGAACGCCTTGTATACTAGTATGCTACAGGTTCACGCGCCCGTCCCTCGCGGAGGTTCGCACAACATGAAGGCTCCTTCAACGGCGAGCCGAGCGCTCACCCTGGTCGTCGCCACCATCCTGCTCGTGCTCTCGGGCACGCTCGCGTGGGCTGCGGCGAACGACTACAAGAACCGGGGCTTCGTTCCGGCCGGGGTGAGTGTGGCCGGGACCGATCTGTCCGGGATGACCGCCCAGGAGGCGCAGACCGCCATCGAATCCGCGGTGTCGGCGCCGCTCATGCGTCCCGTGACCGTACAGGCGGCCGAGCAGACGTTCACGCTCGATCCGAAGGGGATCGTCAGCGTGGATGTCGAAAGCATGGTCGATGAGGCCTATTCGCCGCGCCGGACCGCCCCCGTCGTCGCTCGCATCCGCCACCAGCTCGCGGGCGTGCCACTCCCGGCGCAGGTGAAGCCCAAGTACTCCGTCGACCCTGCCGCGATCGCCTCCTGGACTGCCAGCATCGCGGCTCAGGTCGACCGGAAGCCGGTGAACGCCCAGAGGCAGATCATGAAGTACGAGCTGGTGGTCAAGCCGTCCGTCGTTGGGTTGCAGACAGACACCGCCGGTGCGGCGCAGGCGATCACGGAGGCGCTGCAGTCCGACGCCGCGCTCTCGGAAGAGCAGCGAACCGTGACGCTGCCGGTCGCCCAGATCACGCCCAAGGTCACCGAAAGGGGCTTCAAGAAGACGCTGGTGGTATCTCTCTCGCAGCGCAAGGTGCGACTGTACAACGGCGCGAAGCTCGAGAAGACGTACCAGATCGCGATCGGTACCCCTGCGCACCCGACGCCCCCGGGCGACTGGAAGATCATCAACAAGCGCTACATGCCCACCTGGACCAACCCGGGCAGCGCGTGGGCCAAAGGCATGCCGGCGTCGATCCCCCCCGGATACGGCAATCCGCTCGGAACGCGCGCGCTGGATCTCGACGCCTCCGGCATCCGATTCCACGGCACCAGCAACATCGGTTCCGTGGGAACCGCCGCGAGTCACGGCTGCATGCGCATGAGGATGCCCGACGTCGAGGACCTGTTCCCTCGCGTCCCCGTCGGCACGCCTGTATACATCAGAAGCTAGACGCGTGCACCCCGCACTGCCGGGGTCGGTTCCCTTCACGCTGGTACGGGCGGTGCTAGTAGGGAACCCTCGACCTCGGGCGCGGGGAACCCTCAGGTAGCGTTAACGCCTTCTCGCTCCGTATACTGTCGTGTTACTGGTCGCCCGCATTTCGCATCAACCGGAGGATGAACACCCATGAAGTTGCGCAGACTGGTCGGTCTGTCTCTCGCGATGCTCGCCATGGCCGCCGTGTTCGCGACGGCAAGCGTCGCTGTCGCGGAGCCCCTCACCGTCCCGGCGATGCCGACGCTCAACGTCGTGATCGACGGCGTCGGTAGCTGGCAGCACAGCGGCACCGCAAGCTGGATCACCACCGATACCGGGGTGTTCGCCGTCAATCAGGCTGCGGTGCGCGCCTGGGCCACGGACGTGATCGCCCCGGGGATCTACGTCAAGCGGGTCGACCTCGCACGCAAGCTCGACAAGAAGCGGAAGAAGATCATCCTCACGGCGCCGATGGCCGGCCGTCACCTCGACGTGGACGCCGCCGTCGCGGCCATCACCGCGGAGCTCCTGTCAGAGGCTAACGGCAATGCCCCGCAGGTCGTGAAGCTGACCCCGGTCGTCGACAACCCCAACTTCGGCGGCAAAGCGCTTGTGGTGTTCAAGCACGAGAAGCGCGTCTACCTCTACGAAGGCACGAAGCTCCTCAAGAAGTACCGCATCGCGATCGGAGTGGCCAAGTACCCCACTCCCACCGGCGCCTTCCGCATCGGCCGCAAGGTCAAGATGCCGACGTGGACCAATCCCGGTAGTGCCTGGGCGAAGGGCATGCCGTCCTACATCGGCCCCGGGCCCAACAACCCACTCGGAACCCGCGCGCTCTACGTCTACAGCGGCTCCCGCGACACCGGCGTCCGCTTCCACGGCGTGCCCGCCTCGAAGAACAAGACCGTCGGCACGGCCGCCAGCCACGGCTGCATGCGCATGGTGCGCAAGGACATCGAGAAGCTCTATCCTCTCATCCCGGTCGGAACCCCGGTCTACATCCTCAAGTAGTCCGCACACCCCACTCGGTGAGTACACGAAGGCCCCGGCCGCGCGAGCGGTCGGGGCCTTCGTCATCTCGAGGGAACGGACGCCTTGGGCCACGGCGGGTGGTCCACCGGCTGCGCCGTCCCCTCTCGTCTACTGCAGCGCCGAGTAGAACGCGTTCTTGGTGGCCTCGGTGACCGAGACCGAACCGCCGAGCACGAGCCCCTGGGTGACCTCGGCCTTGTTCGCCGAGGCGAAGGCCGAGCTCGCGGGCGCGAGCGGGCTCGCGTCGGTGTAGAGCATCACGCCGTCGAGCAGGCCGATCATCGCGCCGCCCGTCAGCGCGTCGGGCAGCTTGTTGGCAAGCCCCATCGTCTTGTAGCTCACGAGCCCGCGGTCGTGGCCGAACTTCGCGATCGAGACCGCGGCGTCGATGCGGTTGGTGGTGCCCGCCATCGCCCCGCCGCTTGCCTGGGCACGCGAGGTGCCGGTCAGATAGGCGTAGTTGACGCCGTAGCGGGGCTTGCCCGCGTACGCGGCGCTGCCGAGCACCGCGCCCGCCTCGGCGGGGACGGAACCGCCCCGCACGCCGAGCAGCGCGTAGTGCGCGTGGGCGGATATGGGGGAGGCGGCCAGCGCGTCGTAGAAGGCGCGCGGGTTCTCGACGTTGGCGACGAGCACGCCGCCGACACTCCCCTTGCCGCGCGCGGCGAGCTCACCGGGGAGCCGGTTGGCCATCTTGGCCGAGACGACGTAGCGGTTCGCGCCGTCGATGCGCTCGATGCTTCCCGAGCCCTTGAGGCCCGAGAGCTTGTTGTAGATCGCCTTGGGCACGCTCGTGGTGCCGCCGATCACGTGGATGTTGACGCGTCCGCCGTTGGCGTTTCGGATGGCGGAGATGAGGTTGGCGGTCGAGGCGTCGAGGCGTGCAGACGGCGTGAGGAGGATGGGTGCGTCCCAGGCGCCGGCGAGTCCGGCGGCCCCGAGCGGGTCGGCCATCGCGCGGTCCTCGCCGCAGGCCACGATCACGTCGGTGTAGCGCAGGTCGGGCTTGACGGCCTGCGCCATGAGCACGGCCACCGAGTAGCGGTTGGGGCCGTCGGCGCGGGTGACGGTGGCGGCGG
>CAZXWK010000015.1:0-16506 GCA_964644675.1 uncultured Eubacteriales bacterium
CAGCGGCTCATGGCCGAGGCGCAGGCCACTCAGGCCAGGCTCCAGGGCGGCTCGGCGCTCGACGACATCGCCAAGGCCCAGGCGCTGCTCGACAAGAACGCGATCACGCAGGCCGAGTTCGAAGAGCTCAAGGCCAAGGCGCTCGCCAAGGCGTAGTACGGGTACCTTTCTCACGGACCGGCACGTCCGGCCCGTGAGTGCACTGTCCCTGTCTATTCGAACGTGGATCGGAGGAGCTCATGAGCGATCAGGAGTTCGTGGTATTCGCTGGTGCGTACACCAGCCTCGATGACGCCAAGGAAGACTTCGAGGCCGTCAAGGCCATGCACGCCGAGGCGTGGCTCGGCCCGTACGAGGGCGTTCTCTTCGTCAAGGAAGAGGGCGGCAAGGTCAAGATCGTCGACCGCGACTCGAGCATTCGCGCCGCGGGCGCCGGTGCCGGTGCGCTCGTCGGCGGCCTCATCGGCCTCATCTTCCCGCCCAGCATCCTCGGCGGCGCCGCGGTCGGCGCGGGTGCCGGTGCGCTTCTCGGCTACCTGTTCGGTACGTTCAAGCGCAAGGACATCCAGGAGCTCGGCGAGCTCCTCGACGACGGCGATGCGGGCATCTTCCTGATCGGCGTTCCGACGCCTGAGCTCGGCGCGCAGAAGCTCCTGAAGCGTGCCGCCAAGGTCGCGAAGAAGCAGGTCGACGCCGACGCCAAGGACATCAAGAAGGCGATCGACGAGGCGGCGAAGCTCGGCTAGATTCCGGCGTAGCTGCTCGGAGCACGGATTCGGTACCCTTGCGGTGGTGGTGCGTCTGCGCCGCCACCGCGGGGGTACTTCTGCGAAGGGGGGGGGGTCATGAGCGACCAGTCCGTAGACAGCGTCACCGCGGCACGGGCCGCGACGCGCCTGCTGTTCATCTCGCTGCTGGTGGGCGCCGTGTGCGGCATCGCGACGTTCGCGTTCATCGCGGTCGACCACTACGGCGTCCACTTCCTGTGGACGACGCTGCCGGAGCTGGTGGGCGGAACCGTACCGGCGTGGCTGGTGTCGGTCGCCGTGGTCGCAGCCATGACGCTCGCAGCCGCCGCCGTGGTGGCGGTTTCGGGTCGACGGCCGTTCGACATGGGCGGCGCCGAGGCCGAATACGACAACGAAGGCCGCATGGAGTACCGCCACCTCCTCGGCGGTGCGCTGTTCTCGCTGTTCTCGCTGTTCTCGGGTGCGGCGGTCGGCCCCGAGGCCCCGCTCACCGACATCAACGGTGGGCTCGGCACCTTCATCGCCGAGAAGCTCAAGCTCAAGCCCGAGAACGTGAAGATGATGACGTACGCCGGCGTGGCCGGAGCCTTCGGCGCGTTCTTCGGCGCGGCGCCGGTGGGCGCCCTGCTCGCCGCCGAGCTGATCAGCCCCAAGGCGCTCAGCATCAGCCGGACGACCATCATCGTCGGACTGAGCTCAGGGGCGACCGGCTGGATCGTCTACCAGGTGCTCGGCGGCGAGAAGCTCTCGCCGATCCTCACCTTCCCGGGCCTCACGGAGCTGCGCATCGCCGACATCGCGCTCGGCATGGCGCTCGGCGCCGTCGGCGGGTTGCTCGGCCTGGTGTACGGAGGTGCTCTCCTTAAGGTCCGCGTCCGCACGCGGGGGCTCCGCGAACGTCCCTGGCTCGCGGCTCTGGCGGGAGGCGTGGTCGTCGCGGTGGCGGCGGTCGTGAGCCCTTACCTGCTGTTCTCGGGCCAGTCCGAGACGCCCGAGGTCATCTCGAAGGCGGCGTCGCTTGGCGTGCTGGTGCTGGTCGGGTTGGGTATCGGCAAGCTCGTCCTGAGCATGTGGGGGCTGTCGACCGCGTACTTCGGTGGACCGATCTTCCCGCTGATCTTCGCGGGCACCTGCTTCGGGCTTGCGGCGAACCTCGTCCTGCCGAGCGTCCCGCAGGGTGTGGCGGTCATGTCGATCGTCACGGGCATGGTCGTCGCGGCGGCGGTCGCGCCGCTCTCGGTGACCGTGTTCCTCTCGCTGCTCGCCGACCCCAAGCTTGCGCCGGTCATCGCGATCGCCGCGGTGGCATCGTTCATCGTGCGCCAGCTCATCGCGCCGACGCTGCCGGGCGTCTATCGGGCGACGCGTGCCGAGGAAGACCGGAAGGCCGCGGAGGCTGCCGCCTAGCACCCGGACCGGCCCCGCGGAGCGCTGCCACGCTGCCACGCCACCTGGTGGTCTGGGTACCAACTGTCTGCGGGAGCCTTCCGGAATCGATGTGGCCCGCATGAGGGGGCATGGTGCAGTCCGACGTAGCCGAACCGGGGGACGCGCCGGATCGCGTCAGTCGCGGTGCGGACGGCATGCTCGGAGCCGACGAGGCGATGGTGCTCGACACCGTCGCTCGCGAGGTTCTGTCCGCATCCGACTCCGGAGAGCTCACGCGCGTCCTCGTGCGCGACATCCATCGGATGCTCGAGCTGCGGTCCTGCAACGTGTGGCTCATCGACCCCGACGCCCGCATGCTCGTCCAGGTCGCCCAGGAAGGCTTCGCTCACCCTCCGGGCCCGGTCCCGATCGACAGGAACTCGGACCTGGGCACCTCCCTGCTCGAGCGGCGCGCCGTCGTCCGCGAGAACAGCGGCGACCCCACGACGCCGCCGACCACCCGGGCCATCCTCGCGATGCTGGGCCCCGAGTCCAAGTCGCTCGTGGTGATGCCCCTGTGGGTCGAGTCGGAACCGATCGGCGCGCTCATCTGCGTGTGGCCGACGCCACGCACGTTCGAAGCTCGGGAGCTGCAGCTCCTCCAGACGATCGCGGCGCTACTCGCGCTCGGCGTCCGTACGACGGAACTACGTGATGAGCTGACGACAGCCACCGGCTCCGAAGGTCCGAGAGAGGCCGACACCCGCCGAGTGGAGCTGCTGCTCGAGAACGCGCGCCTGCTCGAGGCCGAGCGCGCGGCGCTCGAGCGCGAGCGAACCGAGCTCGAGTCCACGCAGATGCTCCTGGATGCCATGCGTTCGCTCGAAGCGCGGTTCGACCTGCAGACGGTGCTGGAACGGCTCGCCGAGATCGCGCTGCGCTTCACCGGGGCGACACGCGCGTTCGTCAACGTCATCGATTCGCAGCGGCAGGTGCTCATCCCGATGGTTCCGCCGGGAGGTCTGGCCGCGCCGCACGGACCGGAGATCCCGTTCGAGCGGCTGTCGGCCACCTCGCGGCAGTGCATCGAAGCCGCCGAGACCGCGGTCCTCGACTACGAGCGTCCCGACATCGCCGACTACGATCGGCAGATCGCGGAGGCGAACCGGTCGAGGGTCGTGCTGTTCGTCCCGCTTGCCGTCCACGGGAACCTCGTGGGCCACATCTCGCTCGACGTGCCGGGCGAGCGCCATGACTTCACGCCGCGCGAGATCGAGATGGTGGAGGCAATCGCGGGTCAGGCCGCGCTGGTCGTCCGTAACGCGTGGCTGTACGAGGACGCCCGGGCCGCTCGGAAGGCCGAAGCGCGCAGGGCCGAGCGCATGACGCTGCTAAGGGAGCTGTCCGACGTGACGCTCACCGCCCAGAGCGTGAGTGACGCGGCTCGGCGCGCGGCCGGCATCGTCTCCCGCGGGCTGGACCTGTCGAGTGCGGCCATCCTGGAGAGCGACGCCACCGACACCGCGCTCGTCCCTGTCGCCACGTTGGGGTTCGACCCCGACATCAGGTTGAGTCCGGTGAGGCTCGAGAGTGACGATCTGGCCGCCGCCGTCTACCGCACCCAGCGCGCGGTCTTCATCGGCGACGTCGAGGAGGATGACACGCTGACCGCGCGTGCCCGCCAGTTCGCCCGCTCGATGGGGATTTGCGCGAGCGCGACCTTCCCGCTCATCGTCCGCGGCCGGCCTCTCGGCGTGTTCGTCGCCACGTGGGAGCAACCGCATGCGTTCGATGCCGACGAAACCTCGTTTCTACAAGCCGTCGCATCCCAAGTCGCCCTCGGCCTGCAGAACGCCCGGCTCTTCGACGAGGTACAGCGCCATGCCGACCTGGAGTGGGTGCTTGCCCGCGCGGGCGCCGCGCTCGCCTCGTCCCTGGACGTCTTCGAGGTGCTGCCCGACGTGCTGCGCTCGGCGGGGCGGATCCTCGGCGCCGAGGGCGTCGCGCTCACCCAGCGAGAGGGGAGTGGCTGGCGAACGGCGTCTGCCACCGGCATCCCCGACGAGGTCGTGGGGATCTGGTATGCCGATCAGGCCGTTCCCCTACTCACCGAGGTGGCGCAGCGCCGAACCCTGCACTTCGTCGTCGACGTGCCGTCCTCTCCCAGAATCCACAAGGAGCGGGCGGCCTGCATCGGACACACGTCGTACGCGGCGTTCCCGGTCCTGCACCGCAGCGAGGTGACCGCCGCGCTCGAGTTCTTCTGGCGCCACCAGCGCGACGCGCTCAGCGAGGACGAGAGCGACTTCATCTCGCGCCTGACCTTCATCGTGGGTCTCGCGATGGCTAACTCGAAGCTCTATCAGGCAGAGCACGACCTTGCCGAGACACTTCAGGAGGCGCTGCTGTCGTTGCCGGACTCCGTCGACGGCGTCGACTTCGCGTACGCCTACCGGTCGTCGTCGGTCGCGGCGCGCGTGGGAGGCGACTTCTACGACGTGTTCGAGATCGACGACCATCGGATCGGGATCACGATCGGGGACGTTGCCGGCAAGGGCGTCGATGCCGCGATCCTCACCTCGCTCGTGAAGCACACCGTGCGGGCGTACTGCGTCGAACCCGAGCACGGACCGGGCCGCGTGCTCGAGCTCGCGAACGAGCTGGTCGCTCGATCGACGCCCGTCGAGTCCTTCGCGACGGTGTTCCTGGGCGTCTACGACCGCGAACGGTGCGTGCTCGAGTTCGCGAACGCGGGGCACACCACGTCGGCCGTGGTGCGTGCCGACGGCGTCGAGCCGCTCGGAGGGACCGGGCCGATCCTCGGGGCCTTCGCGCAGGTGACGTACGAGCAGCGCGCGATTCCGCTTGCGAACCGCGACATGCTGTTCCTCTACACCGACGGCCTCACCGAGGCTCGTCGAGGGAGCGACCAGTACGGCGAGGAGCGTCTGTTCGAGCTGCTGGAGACGGTCGCCGGGCGGCCCGTGGCGACGGTCGTCGAGCGGTCCATCGCCGACGTGCTCGCCTACGCCGAAGGTCGCCTCCGAGACGATCTCGCCATCCTCGTCGTCGTGCCGACGCCGGACGGCGGCTGAGCCTCCCGGGTCGAAGGCGGCTGGGCTCACGGTTTCCCGCGGGCCGTCGGGTTCGAGCGCACGATTCGGGTTGAGCCGACGACGCAGCAGGGCGCACACTGCTCGCACGGGCACGACGAGGGAGGTGCGAGTGGACGAGAGTGCGGGTGTGACGGCGGTCGGTGACGTGCGGTGGGACGCGGTCGTCTCGCGCGACGCCTCCTCCGACGGCGCCTTCTGGTACGCGGTGACCTCGACCGGCATCTACTGCCGCCCGTCGTGCCCGGCGAAGCGCCCCAACCGGGAGCGCGTGCGCTACTTCGACTCGCCCGACGCCGCCGAGAAGGCCGGCTATCGAGCGTGCCGCCGCTGCAACCCGCGCGACGCGACGCGCACGGAGGGCGAGGCCGCTGCGGCAGCGGCGGCGCGGCTCATCGAGCAGCGGCCCGAGGACTCGCTGACGCTCGCACAACTCGCCCAACGCGTCGGGATGAGCCCCGCCCACCTGCAGCGCACGTTCACCCGGCTGTTCGGCTGCTCTCCCCGCGCGTACCGGACGCGGCTTCGCGTCGCCGCGCTGCGTGACCGGCTGCGCGACGGCGCTCCGGTATCCGAGGCGGGCTACCAGGTGGGCTTCGGGTCGAGCCGAGGCCTCTACCACAATGCGACCAAGGAGCTGGGCATGACGCCTGCGAGCTACCGGGCCGGAGGCGCCGGCACCACGATCCGCTACACCTTCGCCGAGACGCCCCTGGGCACCGCGGTCGTCGGCCTCACCGAGCGCGGCGTGTGCTGCGTGCTGCTCGGCGACTCGGAGGAGGGAGCGCTCGCGGAGCTGGTACGCGAGTTCCCGCGGGCCGAGCTCGTGCGCGACGACGACGCGACCCGCTCGCGCGAGGTGGCCGCGGCCGTCGACGCCGTCGCGGGCCGAGCGGTCGCGGACGACGAGATGCCGCCGCTCGACCTGCTCGGCACGGAGTTCCAGCGCCGGGTGTGGGAGGAGCTGCGCCGCGTCGTGCCGGGCCAGACCGTGTCCTACGCCGAGCTTGCGGGGCGCATCGGGGAGCCCCGGGCGACGCGCGCGGTCGCGGGGGCGTGCGCCGGCAACCACGTCGCGGTCATCGTGCCGTGCCACCGGGTCGTGCGGACCGACGGCGGGCTCGGCGGCTACAAGTGGGGCGTCGAGCGCAAGCGGGAGCTGCTCGCACGCGAGGGCGCGAGCACGCGGGACGACGCGCGCTGAGGGCGTCCGGGGAGCACGCCGGACCGTGACGCGGGTGCGCGTCCCGCCCCGGGACGTCGCGCGACACGCACTCGCACATCCGCGTAGTATCTTCTGGTACGCGCCTTGCGTTCTCGCAGGTGCGACGGAAGAGCACATCCCCGGAGGCTGCGTGCGTCACGTTCTCGACATGCTGCGCCGATTCGCGCTGGCGTCCGCGCCGGCCGCGGCGTGCTGCGCGCTACTCGCCGTCGCGTGGGCGGGCCCGCTGGCGCCGTCCGCCGCTGCTGCACCCACCTCTCCCGCGATCGAGGCGAAGAAGGCCCAGCAGGCCGCGACGCAGGCGGACCTTGCGGCCAAGCGAGCCCAGGTCCAGTCCAAGGTCGCCGAGTTCGTCGCCCTGGGCCGGGAGCTCGACCGCACGCGCGCCGAGATCGCCGAGCTCTCGTCTCAGACGGTCGAAGCCGACGCCGAGTACAACCAGTCGCGCGCCTCGCTCTCGGCGCGTGCCGTCGAGCTCTACCGCACCGACCAGCTCGGGATGATCGGCGTGCTCTTCGGCGCGCAGTCCATCGACGACCTCATCACGCGCGCACACTACCTGGTCTTCATGACGGGCCGCGACGCGAGCCTGCTGCGCGAGGTGCGGCTCCGTCGCACCGAGAACCTGTGGCTGCAGGAGAGCCTCGCGAACCGCGAACAGCAGCTCGTGTCGTTGCAGGAACGCGCCGACGAGCAGCGCAAGCAGATCGAGGCCGACATCGCCGCCGACCAGCAGGAAGCGATGTCCATCGGCGCCGATATCGTCGAGATGCTGCGCACCGCCAACACCGCCAGCACCGGCTCCGCGGCCCCGGGGACCTCCGGTTCGAAGCCGAGCGGCACCTTCGATCCCGACACGGTCATCTCGGAGACGAACTTCCGCAACTCGGCGTCGCTGTCGGTCGAGCAGATCCAGGGGTTCTTGGAGCAGCAGCCGGGCACGCTCGACACCTACGTCGGCCCCGACTACAAGGGGCAGAACAAGACTGCGGCGCAGATGATCTCGGAGGCGTGCATCAAGTGGGGGATCAGCCCCAAGGTCGTGCTCGCGACGCTTCAGAAGGAGCAGTCGCTGCTCAGCCGCACGCGTACCACCAAGGAGTCGATGGACTGGGCGATGGGGTGCGGTAAGGCGGACAGCTTCACGTCCTATCAGTACCAGGGGTTCGGCAAGCAGATCTGGTACGGGACGTACAAGCTCAAGCAGAACGCCGACCTCTGGAAGCCGGGCGCCACGCAGAAGATCGACGGCAGCACGGTGCACCCGACCAATCCGGGGACGCACGCGCAGTACCGCTACACGCCCCACTTCCCGGGCGTCATGTCGTTCTGGATGATCTACTGGCGCTACTTCGGCGATCCGCTCGCGGGCTAGCCCGCCGCCGCTCCGGCGCTACAGGTACTGCCACACGTCGTCGACGCCCGCTTCGGCCGCCGGCACGCACTCCGCGATCGAGTGGACCGGCTCTCCGGTCGTCGGCTCGACGAGGCGCAGGTCCACGACCTCCGGCGCCTCGAGCCACCGTCCGGCCGAATCGGCGAGCACCTTGACGCGCGGGTGGATGAGGTCGTCGTTGTTGACGCGGTAGACCACGGCGGTGGCTCCGTCGTCGAGCTTGACCACCGCGCCCATCGGATAGATGCCGAGCATCGCCACGAGCGCCTTGGTGACGCCGGGGTCGTAGGCCTTCTCGCGGCCCTGCATGAGCACGGCGAGCGCCTTGTCCGGCCGGATCTCTCGGCGGAAGGGCCGGTGCGTGGTCATCGCGTCGTAGGCGTCGCAGACCGCGACGATCTTGCTGAACAGGTGCTGCTCGCCGCCGGTGGTCTCCGGGTAGCCCATCTGGTCGAAGCGCTGGTGGTGCTCGTAGGCCACGATCATCGCCATCTTGTCGGCGAGCTGGATCCGCTTGAGCAGGTCCGCGCCCTCCTCCGAGTGCTGCTTGACGACCGCCCATTCCTCGGCGGTGAGCGGTCCGCTCTTGAGCAGCACGTCCTCCGGCACGCGCACCTTGCCGATGTCGTAGAGCAGCGCGGCGAGACCCAGCGAGTGCAGCTCGTCGGGGTCGAGTCCCAGCGCGCTGCCCAGCGAGATCGCGAGGATGCAGACGTTGATCGAGTGGTTGAGCGTGTAGTCGTCGTGTCCCTTGATCGCGGTCAGGCCCAGCACGGCGGCGGGGTCCTGGAGCAGGTTGTCGAGCATCGACTCGACGACGCGCTGCAGCGGTCCGACCTCGAGCACGCGGCCCAGCTTGGCCTGCGACTCGATCTCGCGCATCGCGGTCACGCCGGTGTCGTAGCTCTCGCGGGCCCGCGCGCGCACCTCGCGATTGCGCTCCTCGTCGCCGCTCTCCTCGAGCGTGGTCGTCTCGGCGACCGAGATGCCGCGCACGCCGCGCGCCTCGAGGTAGTCGCGGGCCGCGTCGATCTCGGTCACGCGCTGCTCAGCGAGCAGCTCGATGAGCGCAGCGGCCTCCTCGGTCGTGATCGCCGAGAAGAACGTGACCGCCGAGATGCCGCGCGCCAGCAGCTCCTCGATGAGCTTGCGGTAGGTCACGCTCTCCTCGGGGAAGACCTGGTTCTCGACGAAGAGGGTGCCCTTGTAGATGTTGACGGTCACGTCCTCGAAGCCGAGGTCCGAGAGCGCCTGGACCGAGCCGACCAGCTCGGACAGCGACTGCGCGACCAGAGGGTGCGTCGTCGGGTAGAGCGCCGCGTTGGTGTGCGCCACCGCGAGCGTGCGCACCAGCTCGCGGGCGCGCTCGAGCTTCTCGGGCGTGGCGAACGGCGCCTGCACCGCGACGAGCTTGGCTTCCGCGGCTATCTCGGCGGGCCCCGCGAGAGGTCCCTCGTTCTCGGGACGGTACGGCATGTCCGTCACGGCGACTCAGCTCCTTCGGTCCTTGCATCTCGGATGTTCTGCACGGCGCGGCGCGCCTGCGCGCGAAGCTCCTTCTGCTTTCTGCCCCAGACGAACGTCCGGTCGGCGGTCCTGCGCAGTGCTCGTTCGGCCTCCGGCGTCCCGATCTGCTCGAGCGCGCGGATGACCTCCTTGCGCGTCTCGTAGGTACGCCCCGGGTTGAGGTCCTCGAGCGCACGCGTGAGCTGGTGGATCGCGGGTGCCGCCTTCACGCGGCCGATCTCCCGGATCGCGAAGCGCTGCGTCTCGGGCTCCGGGTGTCCCAGCGCCTTGACGAGCGCGTTGGCGGCCTCGGGCTCGGGCGTGTCGGCGAGCGCCGTGATCGCGGCGAACCGCACGGGCTCGTTGAGGTTGGAGAGCGCCTGCGAGAGCACCGGTATCGCGCGCTTGTCGCCCAGGACGCCGATGGTCTTGATGATGGCGACCGCGCGGCGCGGGTCCTCGTTCCTGAGCCGTGCGCGCGCGACGCCCAGGACCGCGTCGCTCATGCCGCGCATGACCGGACGCAGCAGCGAGCGGACCTGCTCGTCGCCGCGCACGTACGCTTCGAGGAGCGCTTCGGCGCCGGCAGGCCCCGCGGCGTGCAGGATCTCGCCGGCGATGGCGGCGTCAGCGTCGGTCTGGACGGCGGCGCAGATGTCGGCGAGCACCGACGAGTCGGAGAGCGTCGCCCGCGCGTTCGCGACCGCACCCATCAGCGCGGGCGTCGCGGCGAGCTCGTCGAGACGACGAAGCGCTTCTCGGACGGTCGGGAACGCTCCGTCGCGCGCGGCCTGGGGGAGCGAGTCGCCGATCGACGCGATCGTGTCGGCGTCGGGATGCGCGCGCGAGATCGCGACGCTGGTGGACAGCGCTCGGCCCGACGCGAGGTCGGGCGACGCGATCGCGACGAGCCGCGAGATCTCGGCGGGGTCGGCGGGCTCCTGCATGGCCTCGGCGACCTCGAGCGCGGGTGGCGTCTCGGCGAGGGGAGCGTCGCCCTCGGGCGCGTCGGTGGGCGACGGCGCCAGGAAGGTCGCGAGGAGCTTCGCCGTCTCCGGGGGCAGCTCGAGCGCGCCCGCGATCCGCCGGGGATCGGTGCCGGCCTGCGCGGCTACGAGCGTGAGCAGCCGTGCGAGCGCCGCGGGCTTCATGCTCGCGATGACGCCGAGCATGCCGTCCATGCGCCGACCGTTCGCGTCGGCCTTGAGCGAGAAGCCGAGCACCTTCATGCGCGTCTGCTCGTCGAGGCGCATGAGCGCGCTCGCGAGCCGCTCGACGGCGATGCTGCGGGCGGCCGGCTCCATCCGCCCGATCGCGGCCGCGACGTCGTCCTCGCCGGCGCCCGTGGAGCGCGCCCAACGTTCGGCGGAGGCGGCGAGTTCGCCCGCGAGGTCTTCGAGGGGCGCGGTCATCAGGTCGACGCCGAGCAGCCCCTCCTCCTCGGAGGCGCGCAGCGTGACCTCGACGACCGCGATGTGCGCGACGCGCGCGCCGGCGAGCAGCGCGCGGGGACCACCTGCCGCGCGAACCGCGGCAGGGTCGGCGTTGACGACCGTGACGAACGCCGTCACCTCGGCTTCGAGGAGTCCGGGAGCCATGACGACCTGTCCGACCTGGAGCGCGTGAAGGGCGCGGGCGAACGCCGCGACCTGGCTGTTGCCCTGGGCGATCTCGGTTTCGCCGACGCGAACCGCCTCGGGGTCGATCGCGTAGCGGAGCGGCCCCTGAACGTTCATCACCTCGTTGGCGCGCGCGGTGAACTTGGCGACGGCCTCCGCGGGAAGTGCGGAGGCGGGCGGGTACAGCCGAGCGGCCCCCGTTGCCGCGGCGAGCAGCCTGAGCGCCTCCTCGGCTCGAGGGTGGTTCTCACTCTCCCCGCTCAAGCATGCCCCTCCTCCCGCGTCGGTCCCGACGTGCGCGACTCTAGTATCGGCCAAGCATCGGACCCGCTTCACGCATGCGGGCGTACACTTGTGATGGCGGTCACATCCACTGGGTATGTTTGTCGCACATTCCCCTCGCTGTGCGCCAGAGACGTACCGATACAGGAGACACCCGCCGAGCAGGATGCCGTCGCGGCGGAACCCCGCAGGAGGCCGCTTGGCACTGCGCACCGAACAGTACTATCGGCGCATCGCAGAAGACGCTATCGCAGCGATCGGCGTGACGGAACCGCCCGTCCCGGTCAACGATGTGGTGGCATCGCTGTGCATTCCCGTGCGCGCGGTGAACCTGCCTTCGTTCTTCACCGCCGCGACCATCTACGAGGACGGCCTGCCGATCATGGTCGTCAACTTCGCCAAACCCGAGATCGAGCGCCGCCGGGCGCTCGCACACATGACCGCGCACGTACTGCTGCTGCTCGCCGACTCGGAGAACGGCTTTCCGCGCAACCAGGGCGACCACCACGAAGCGGACGTCGTCGCGCGGGAGCTGATGATGCCGACGACGATGATCATCGACCAGGCCCGAACCTGGTTCAACGACTACCGCTACCTCTCGCGCCTGTTCGGCGTGTCCGAGAGCGTCATGCTCGAACGCATGCGGGACCTCGGTCTGGTCAAGAACCAGGGATACGTCTGGGACTACTGATCCCCGCAGCGCACCCCGGCTCACGGCCGATCGTCGTCGAGCCCGGCTGCGACTCGTCAAAGACGCCCAAGCCCGCTCCTGCCGAGAACCCTGCCGCCGTCTCCGCATGTGGGCGCGCTGGTATAGACTCTGTATGAGGGCCACGGGACATGACCGGGGCCCGTCGTACGCTCGGCCGAGGGGGACCTTCCGCTATGCGAACCAGCTACGCAGTCGGCGTCGATGTGGGTGGCACGCGCATCGCCGCCGGGCTCGTCGAACGCAAGGGCCGCATCATCAAGGACGCCAAGCGGCTCACGCCCAAGACGGGGCCGTTCGCTGTCGTCGATACCATCATCGACCTCGTCGAAGAGGTGACGAGCGGCGCACACGCGTCCGAGGTCGCTGGCATCGGCATCGGCGTCCCGGCGCAGATCGACTTCCTGCGCCAGTCGGTCGAGTTCTGCACCAACCTGCCGCTGGCCGGCGTGGACGTGCGCTCACTCGTGATGAGCCGCACCAAGCACGACGTCACCATCGACAACGACGGCCACATGGCCGCTCTCGGCGAAGCCCGGTGGGGCGCCGCCAAGGGCGCGCGCGACTTCCTCACGATCACGGTCGGCACCGGCGTCGGCGGCGGGATCTACCTCAACGGCGAGCCCTACCGCGGAAGCCGAGGTCTGGGCGGCGAGATCGGCCACACCGTCGTCGAGCTCGACGGCGCGCCGTGCCCTTGCGGCGGAACCGGCCACCTCGAGGCCTACCTCGGCAGGCCCGCGATCGCCGCGAAGGGCCGCGAGGCGGCGGAGGCGTTCAAGGGCCGCGAGATCCTCGCGGCGGCGGGCGGCAACGCCGAGGCGATCACGGCCGAGAGCGTGCTGCTCGCGGCGAAGGCGGGCGACCCGGTCGCGCGCGATATCCTGCTCGGGTGCGGCGACGTGCTGGGTCGGGCGCTCGTCGGGTTCGTCAACATCTTCAATCCCAAGCTCATCGTCATAGGCGGCGGCATCGGTGAGGCCGCGGACTTCATGGTCGAGCGTGCCGCCGAGGTCATGCAGGGCGAGGCGCTCGCCGGACGGCGCGACGTGACGGTCGTCCAGGCGGTCCTGGGAAACGACGCCGGGATCCTCGGCGCCGCAGCGCTCGCGTTCGACGAGCACGACGCGCATGAAGGGATGCACTAGCCATGAGCGAGAAGTCGGTCGTCTGGTTCGCACCGGTCCGCAGCGTCAAGAAGCAGTCGCTCGTGAAGCGCGCGGGCACCTTGCTCGAGCGCGCAGGGCTCGCTTCGGCCGTCGAAGCCGACGACCTGGTGGCCGTGAAGCTGCACTTCGGCGAGGAGGGCAACACCGGCTTCGTCTCGCCGGTCTTCCTGCGCGAGGTCGTGCGGCTCGTGAAGTCTCACGGCGGCAAGCCGTTCCTGACCGACAGCAACACCCTCTACCGCGGCCAGCGGTTCAACGCCGTCGACCACCTCGCGTGCGCGATCCACAACGGCTTCGGCTACGCGACGGTCGAGGCGCCGCTCGTCATCGCAGACGGGCTCGACGGCCGCGAGGCGGTGGACGTCGAGATCGAGGGCTTCAAGCACTTCGAGAGCGTGCGGCTCGGTTCCGCGGCCGTTCACGCGGACGCGCTCGTCGTCGTCTCCCACGTGAAGGGGCACGAGGCCACCGGGTTCGGTGGCGCGCTCAAGAACGTCGGCATGGGGCTCGGTTGCCGCAGCGCCAAGCAGCGCATGCACGCCGACTTCAAGCCCGAGGTCGTCGCCGAGAAGTGCACGGCATGCGCTCGGTGCGTGAAGTGGTGCCCGGTCAACGCGATCGTCATCGGCCCGGACAAGGTCGCCCAGATCGACTACGAGGTCTGCTACGGCTGTGGCGAGTGCGTCGCCAGCTGCCCGTACGGATCGATCGGCATCTGCTGGAAGACCACGCCCGAGGCGCTGCAGGAGAAGATCGTCGAGCACGTCGCCGGTGCGGTGAAGGGCAAGGACGGCAAGGTCGTCTACCTGTCCTTCGTCACCAACGTCTCGCCCGACTGCGACTGTTGGGCGTTCAGCGACGCGCCCGTCGTCGGCGACATCGGCGTGCTCGCGTCGACCGACATCGTCGCCATCGACCAGGCGGCGTACGACATGGTGGTCGCCGCGGACGGCGCCCCGGGAGGGCGAGGAGAGGGGCTCGCCGCCGGCACCGACAAGTTCCGCGAGGTGACCGGCGTGGACGGCACCATCGGCATCCGCTACGCCGAGGAGATGGGGCTCGGCTCGCGCGACTACGAGCTCCGGCAGCTCGACTGACCGAGACCGCAGGCGGGGGAGGCCACTTGGACTACTGGGGCGTGGTGCGACAGGCGTGGGCGGTCAGCCGCCGCACGCGGCCGCTCTGGTGGCTCGGGGTGATCTCGGCGGCGCAGCTCGTCGTCTACACCTTCATGATGACGCTGCTGCTCATACCGGTCGTCGCGCTCCCGCAGGTGTTCATCGCGTTGGGCGCCGCTTCCGAGGATGCCGCGGCAAGTGCCGCGATCGACCGCGGCTTCGGGATCGCTTCGAGCTACATCACGGCCTACGGGTTGCCCGTCCTCGCCGGGTTCGTCGCCCTCATGGCGTTCTGGATCGTGCTCGGCGTCTTCGATGTCGCCGCGCAGCCGGGCCTGATCACCCAGACGACCGAGTCGGTCGAGGGCCGGCCGACTTCGGTGCGGGCGGGCATGGCTGACGGCTTCCGGCTGTGGTGGCGGACGGTCGGCCTGCTGGTCATCTCGGCGATGCCTGCCCTGCTCTACGTGCTCGCGATGGGGCTGCTCGGGCTCTTCACGGTGTCGCTGCCCTTGCTCGCGGGTGAGATGCCCGACCCGATCCGCATCCAGGTCGGCTACCGCCTGCTGTCGCCGCTGTCGACGCTGGTGTCGCTCGTCTCCATCCCGCTGGGAGTCTGGGTCGCGCTCGCGCTGCGGTTCGCGGTGCTCGACGACCTCGAGGTGCGCCCGGCGCTCGGTGCCGCGTGGCGGGTGATGAAGGCCGAGCCCGCCGAGGTGTTCCTCATCTACCTCGTGATCGCCGTGGTGGGGATGATCGTGGGGATCCCGCTGGCCATCGTCGTGACCCTGATCGTCGGTGGGTTCGCGGTCGCGGCCGTCGCGGTCGGCGTCTCGGGCGGCGCTGCGGCCATCGTGCCGGTCGTGGGGATCAGCCTGGTCGGGCTGCTCGTCATCGCACTGGTGATGTTCGCGTTCTCGTCGATCTGGTTCGTGTACACGTCGGTCGCGTGGACGCTCTTCTGGCGTCGCCTGACCGGCCGAGACCCTCGCGGGGACCGGCACGCTGCGGCTGGAGTCGCTGAGCCCGTCGCTGCCACCGCACCGGTCGCGCCGGTCGCCCCCGTCGCGCCCGCTCCTGCTCCACCAGCCGGTCCGCCGTCACCCGTGCCACCACCGCCCGCCTCGCTCGACGCACCTCGAAGGGACGACCTGTGAAGTATTCCGACTGCCTCAAGCGCGGATTCGCCGCGCTCCGCTCCGGCGGACTGTGGGGCTTCGCGGCGACCGCCTACGGTTCGATGGCGGCGGTCTTCGCCGTCGTGGTGGGAGGGACGTATCTCGCGATCGGCGAAGCCGGCGTCGCGCGTGCGATCGATGCGATCGAGTCCGGTTCGTCCGGCTCCGCCGGCGCGGGGCTGGTCCCGTTCGCCGCGTTCATCGGCGCGTTCGCAGTGGCAGGCATCCTGAGTCTGCCGCTCGCCCTCATCGCTCACGGAGGCGTCGTGCGGCTCTCGGACGACGCCGTCGCCGGCCGGCCGGTCCGGCTGGGCGAGGGCTGGGCCGCTGGCACCACTCGCATGGGGCGCACCTTCGCGATCGAGTTCGTGACCGGGCTCATCATGTTCGCCGGGATAGCGGTCAGCATGATCCCGATCTTCGTGTCGATCGCCGGGGCCGTCGCTCTGGACAAGGGAAGCCCCGCGGGCCCGATCGCCGGCATATGCTGCGGCTACCTCTTCTTCTTCATCGTCCTGATGGCGCTGACGTTCTTCGCGACGGCGTACGAGTCCATCGCGATCCGCTACGGACTCATCGGGGAACGGACCGCGGGCAACGCGTTGTCGGCCGCTTGGCAGGCCATCCGCGCCCGGTGGAAGAACGCGCTGGTGTTCGCGCTCATCGTCGTTGCCATCCAGTACGCGTACTCGATGGTGGTGGGGATGGTGATCCTGCCGCTCGAGTTCCTGCTCATGCCGAGCATGCTCGCGCCTTCGGCGAACCCCGATCCTCAGGTCATCGCCAACGAGATGATGCGGTTCTACTCGGTGCTCTATCCCATCTCGCTCGCGCTGCAGCTCCCATGGTTGGTCCTGTACGCGAACCTCTGGACGGCGTTCTTCCGCCAGATGACGGGTCTCGACGTCCCGCCCACGCCGGTTCCCGCTGCCGTGGCGGCCCCCGCATTCGCGTCGTACCCGGCCTCGACTCCGTACCCGCCGAGCAGCCCGCACGCCGCCCCGTCCGCCGGTGCCACCGAGCCCGCGCCGGCGTCGTATCCCGACGCGCCGCCGGAACCGCCGGCGGGCTACG
>CAZXWK010000015.1:16606-46277 GCA_964644675.1 uncultured Eubacteriales bacterium
GAGCCCGCGCCGGCGTCGTATCCCGACGCGCCGCCGGAACCGCCGGCGGGCTACGTGCCGGGCGAGCCACCACGCGAGTACGACGTCCCGCCCGCGCCGCCCGCGCCACCGGCTCCGCCCGCCGCGCCGCCCGCTCCGCCGGCTGAGCCGCCCGCGCCCGACGACTCCGCCGATGCCTGAGCCCGGCCGACTCGTCGTCTGCGCGACGCCCATCGGCAACCTGGGTGACGTGACTCTGCGCGTCCTCGAGGCGCTTCGGAACGCCGACGTAATCGCCGCCGAGGACACGCGCGTGACGCGCAAGCTGCTCGCGCACTTCGACATCGACACGCGCATGGAGCGCTGCGACGAGCACTCGATCGAGCGTCAGGCGCCGCGGCTCGTCGAACGCATGCTCGGCGGCGAGGTGGTCGCGTTCGTCTCGGATGCAGGCACCCCCGGCGTGAGCGATCCGGGCGCCCGGCTCATCTCGGCGGCCATCGGCGCGGGAGTCGAGATCGAGACGCTTCCCGGCGCAAGTGCGCTGCTCGCCGCACTCGTCGCGAGCGGGCTACCCATGCAGCGCTTCTTCTTCGGCGGATTCTTCCCGCGCAAGGCGGGGGAGCGGCGGCGTGAGCTCGAGTCCGTGGCGGCCCTCGACGCGACCCTCGTCTACTTCGAGTCGCCGCACCGTGCTGCCGCATCGCTCGCGGTGATCGCCGAGACGCTGCCGGGCCGCGACGTCGCACTGGCGCGTGAACTCACCAAGCTCCACGAAGAGATCGTCCGCGGACCGGTCGAGGAGGTCGCCGCGGACATCGCGTCGCGTGAGTCACTGAAGGGCGAGGTCGTGCTCGTGATCGGTCCTCCACTCGGCGTTGAACCGGACCGCCCGGACGAGGCCGCGGTGCGCGCCATGGTGGACGAGCTGGTGGCGAGCGGCGTGAGCAAGAGCGAGGCAGTCAAGCGAGTGGCAAAAGAGACGGGAGTAGCGCGCAGCGAGGTCTACGAGATCGCGCACCGGGCGTAGGACGGAGGACGGTGCGGGGTCGGGTGGCGTTCTCGGTCCCGGGGACCGGCTCAGGACTTCTTCACCGCGGCGACGCAGCTGTCGCAGATCGCGCGACCCTTCACCTCGACCGTCTCGGCTTCGGTGTCTCCGCAGATCGCGCAGGAGTCCTTGTGCTTCGTGAGGATGATGCGGTCGCCTTCCACGTAGATGGCCATGGGATCCTTGACCTTGATGCCCAAGGTCCGGCGCAGTTCCATCGGAATAACGATCCTGCCAAGGTCATCGACGCGCCGTACGATGCCGGTGTCGTGCATGAGTGCCGTCCCTTCGACCATGCCCCGGACGCCTGAAACGCCGCGGAACGGTTAGAATCGTGCGAGGCGCTTCCCCACGAGCGCATACACACTTCCTACATTTCCCTTGTCAACGGAGTGCTGAAACATCATGACCGGGCAATCCTTCTTCCTGACTACGCCGATCTACTACGTCAACTCGGTCCCGCACCTGGGTACCGCGTATACGACCATCGCCGCAGACACTCTCGCGCGCTACCGCCGTCTGCGCGGTGACGACGTGTGGTTCCTCACCGGGCTCGACGAGCATGGCCAGAAGGTCGAGCAGGCAGCGAACGAGAACGGCGTCACGCCCCAGGAGTGGGCGGACCAGATGGCGGCGAAGTTCGTCGAGGCGTGGGCGCTCCTCGACATCACCAACGACGACTTCATCCGTACCACCCAGGAGCGGCACGAGAACGGCGTTCGCCGGTTCCTGCAGGTGCTGTGGGACCGTGGCGACATCTACAAGGGCCTCTACGAGGGCTGGTACTGCGTTCCCTGCGAGACGTACTACACCGAGGACCAGCTCGGCGAGGGCAACACGTGCCCTTCGTGCGGTCGAGCCGTCGAGTTCGTCCGAGAGGACAACTACTTCTTCAAGCTCTCGGCGTATCAGGACGAGCTGCTCGCCTACTACGAGGCCCATCCCGAGTTCGTCGGGCCCGACACGCGCAAGAACGAGGTGCTCTCGTTCGTGAAGGGCGGGCTGCGCGACCTCTCGATCTCGCGCGCGAACGTCAAGTGGGGCATCCCGCTGCCCTTCGACGAGAGCCAGTCGATCTACGTCTGGTTCGACGCCCTCATCAACTACATCACCGCGGTGGGCTACGGCGACGATGCGCGCCAGGAGGAGTTCGCCCGGCGCTGGCCGGCGCAGTACCACTTCGTGGGCAAGGACATCATCCGGTTCCACTGCGTCATCTGGCCGGCGATGCTGCTCGCCGCCGGTCTGCCGCTGCCCGAGCGCGTCTTCGCCCACGGCTTCCTGCTCACCAAGGGCGAGAAGATGAGCAAGAGCAAGGGCAACGCGATGGCGCCCGCGGACCTCGTCGAGAAGTTCGGCGTGGACGGCTACCGCTACTACTTCCTGCGTGAGGTGCAGTTCGGGACCGATGGATCCATCTCGCTCGAGGCGATGGTCCAGCGGTTCAACGGCGACCTCGCCAACGACTGGGGCAACCTGTGCTCCCGCCTGTTCAACATGGTCGGCAAGTACTGCGACGGCGTCGTGCCCAGTCCGGCCGCCGCACCCCTCGAGGAGGCCGAGGACACAGAGCTCAAGGACATCGCGCGCGGTCTCTTCGACGCCTACGACGCCCGGATGGCCCGGCTCGACTACGCGGGCGCGCTCGAGACGGTCTGGGAACTCATCAAGCGCACGAACCGCTACATCGAAGACTCGGCGCCGTGGAACCTGGCCAAGTCCGAGGAGACCCACGCGCGGCTGCACGCCGTGCTGTACAACGCGCTCGAGGCGGTCCGCATCTCGGCGCTCTACACGGCGCCGGTCATGCCGAACACCTCGCGCGAGGTCTGGCAGCGGCTGGGCCTCGGCGACATCTTCGAGACCCGCGACCTCGTGGGCGAGTCCCAGTGGGGCCGTCTGCCCGTCGGCAGTCCCGTCGTCAAGGGCGACGCGCTCTTCCAGCGTATCGTGGAAGACGCCGAGTAGGACGGGAGTCGAGGGCGAGATGGCGACGGAGCGCAGTGAGGCCGAGCGTGCGGTGCTGTTCGCCGACGCGAAGGGGCGCGAGGTCGCCGCTCCCGACTTCGGCGGGGTGCCGATAGCCGACACGCACGCGCATCTCGACATGCTCGAGGATCCGGCGCTCGCCCTCGCACGCGCCGCGCGAGCGGGTGTCGGCTTCGTCGCGACGGTGGCCGATCCCAGCGAGGACGCATGGCGGACCTACGACGAGGTATCCAGTTGGTACGCTAACGCGCGCGAGTTACTAGATAGTGACGCGCGCGAGGGCGGCGAGCCGGTGATCGATCCGCCGCGGGTACGGGTGATCGTCGGCGTCCATCCGCACAACGCCAAGAACCTTACACCTGAGGTCGAGGTCGAGTTGATACGCCTGGCAGAAGATGGGCGAACCTCGGCGATCGGCGAGATCGGGCTCGACTACCACTACGACCATTCTCCGCGCGACGTGCAGCGCGACGCGTTCCGTCGCCAGCTGCGGATCGCCCACGAACTGGGCCTTCCCGCCGTGGTGCACCTTCGCGAGGCGCACGACGACGGCGAGGCGATCCTCCGCGAGGTGGGGGTTCCGTCCTCCGGCTGCATCCTCCACTGCTACAACCTGGGTCCCGAGCTGCTCGCCCGCTTCATCGACCTCGGGTGCACGGTCAGCTTCGCGGGCCCGGTCACCTTCAAGAAGGCCGAGGACGTCCGCGAGTCGGCGGCCGCCGTTCCCGCCGGACGCATCCTGACCGAGACGGACTGCCCCTTCATGGCGCCCGAGCCGTTCCGCGGTCGGCAGTGCGAGCCGGCGTTCACGCTCTTCACGGCCGCTCGTATCGCTGAAGCCCGCGGCCAGGCGCTGCCGGAGTTCGCACGCGACGCGTACGCCAGCGCGCTCGCGCTGCTCGACCGGGAGCGCTCGTGAACGCCGAGCCGAGCACCCCGGTCAGCGTTCTCTGCATAGCGGGGAGCCCCCGGCGCGGCGGCAACAGCGACGCGCTGCTCGATGCGCTCGCCGAGGGAGTCGTCGAGGCCGGCGGAGAGGCGCGGCGCCTCGTCGCGTCCGAGTCGGGCGCGAATCCGTGCCGCGGCTGCAACGCGTGCTCGAGGACGGGCCGCTGCATCCAGCGTGACGGCATGGACGAGGTCCACGCGCTCATCGATGCCGCCGAGGCCGTCGCCGTCGCGACGCCGGTCTTCTTCGCGACCGTGCCGGCGGTCCTCAAGATCGTCTTCGACCGCTTCCAGCCCTACTGGGCGCGCCGGTACGTGCTGGGCGAGCCGCGCCCCGCGCACAAGCGGCCCGGTGCCATCCTCGTCGTCGGCGGGGGAGGCGACCCGTTCGGACCGGGTTGCGCGACCACGGCCGTCAAGAGCGCGTTCGCGGCCATCTCGGTCGAGTCCGACGCCGTGATCGAGGTCACGGGTCCCGATGCGCCAGGCGACATAGCGATCGAGGCAGACGCGCTGGCCGCCGCTCGATCGCTCGGCCGCGATCTCGTCGAGCGCGCCCTCGAACTGCGCTCGGTCTGAGCTCCGAGCGCCCCATCCGCTGCCTCCCGCGGAGACCCGACGAGTTGACTTCTCGGCTCCGTTGTGGGGTCGCCCAGGGGGCTTCTCGGCTCAAGATGACGGGACGGCAACGCGCCTCGGGAGGGCCTTTTCGAAAGCTATTCGTGCCGACCTGCGGGTTTGCATGAGGGTTTTCTAAGGGCTAGCATTTGCACTCCCGCTCCGTTACGGAACGGTTGAAATGTCGCCGGACAGAGAGGTCTGAATGAGGTCTCGGCCGATTCGGCCGGCACGATCCTTCAGGACCCAATACATCGCCGTAGCCTTCGTCCCAGCACTCATCGTGACGCTCAGCATCACCGGATTCGTGTGGGCACAAAAGCAGGTCACCGTGGTCGTTGACGGTGCCCCGCAGCACGTGAAGACTCAAGCCGCCGACGTGGCGGGCCTGCTTGAAGGGGCTCGCGTCGACGTTGGCGAGGGCGATGTCGTCACGCCTCCTCAGGACGCGGAGATCACCGACGGCATGACCGTCGTGGTCCGCCACTCCGTCCCGGTCGTCGTCCGCATGGGCGACGAGTCGGTCGACGTCGACGTGGTCGGAGCGACGGTCGCCGATGCGCTCGTCGCGATCGGCGTCGACCCCGAGGCCAACCCGGCGGTCTCGCCGGCGATCGATACGCCCCTCGAGCCGGGCCTCCTCATCACCGTCCCGGACTCGTTCACTCGCGTCACCCAGCAAGACGTCGAGGTGCCGTTCGAGGTGGAGACGCACGAGGACCCGTCGCTCCCCAAGGGCACGACGCGCACCATCATCGCCGGGGTGAACGGCCTCACCATGCGGGTGTACCGCTCGGTCGTCACCAACGGCATCGAGGGCGCGCCGGTCATGACCGCCGAGCAGGTCGTGAGCGAGCCGGTCACCGAGATCCTCGCGGTCGGCACCGGAACCGGCACCGATGCCGCGGCAGAGGCCAAGGCGCAGCTGCGGACCGCCCGTGCGCGACGCGCCAAGTCGCTGCCGGCGACCGCCGGCAAGAAGATGCGCGTCGTCTCGACGGGCTACTCGGCGGCTGAACCCGGCATCGGTGGCGGCCCGAACACGGCGACCGGCCACAAGGCGGTCCGCGGCGTCATCGCGGTCGACCCCGACGTCATCCCGCTCGGCACGCGCGTCTACGTGCCCGGCTACGGCTACGCGATCGCCTACGACACCGGCGGCGCGGTCAAGGGCAAGCACATCGACCTGTGCTTCAACACGGTCGCCGAGTGCGAGGCCTGGGGCCGTCGTCCGGTGACGATCATCATCCTCGACTAGCGTGTCGCACTCGCCGCTCGCTTCGCCCTCGGCCACCAAGGCCGTCCTGGCGCGCCACGGGCTCGCCACGAAGAAGGCGCTGGGACAGCACTTCCTTGTCGACGACAACGTCGTCGGGCGCATCCTCGAGCTCGCCGCGCTGACCGGCGACGAGACGGTGCTCGAGATCGGTCCCGGCATCGGCACGCTCACCGTCGCGCTGTGCGAGCACGCTGCCGCCGTCGTGGCCGTCGAGCGCGACGTCGAGCTGCTCCCGGTCCTCGCCGAGACGACCGGGGCCTGCGAGCGGTTCAGCGTAGTGCATGCCGATGCGGTGAGCGTGGCTCCGGAGGTCTTCTCGGCGCCGTTCGGAGCGCCGGTGGCGCTCGTCGCCAACCTGCCCTACGCGGTGGCCGCGACGCTCGTCCTGCGCGCCTTCGAGGAGTTCGAGAGCGTCGAGGCGGTGACCGTCATGGTCCAGGCCGAGGTCGCCGCGCGCATGGCCGCGGTGCCCGGCACCAAAGACTACGGCGCCTACACCGTGAAGCTGCGCCTGCTCGCCCGTCCCGCCGGACGCTTCACCGTCGCGCGCACGTGCTTCCTGCCGCCACCCCGTGTGGACTCGGCGGTGCTGCGCCTCGAGCGGGTCGAGCCTGTGGCCGAGCCGCAGGTGCTCGCGCTTGCGGCCCGTGTCGCGGACGCAGCGTTCGCGCAGCGCCGCAAGACGATCCGCAACTCGCTGCGGGCTTCGCTCGGGTTGGAGGCCGCGCAGCTCGACGCCGTGCTGGCCGCCGCCGACGTCGATGGCTCGGTGCGCGCCGAGACGCTGCCGCCCGAGCGTTTCATCGACCTGGCGCGGGCTTTCTCGGCGGCGGGAGTCGGGCCGGGCGGCAACGCGGGCGAAACCGCATAGAAGTCGCCTCGTATCCGCTTGGCTCGCGGAGTCCCCTTAGCCTTATCTAAGCTGGTAATTGCGCACATCATCGGCTATACTGCTCGCTTGAGCAGAGGGAGGCTTTTCATGGATTTTGTTCGGCAGGCCGAGGTTGTCGGCCGCATTCGTACCGACCTTGAGAACATGACAGGCAGCCGCATCCGAGTCCGGGCCAACATGGGCCGGTCGAAGATCGTCGAGCGCGAGGGTGTGCTCATGCAGACGCACCCGGCGCTGTTCGTCGTCGAGGTCGAGGAGAAGCGCGATCGTACCGCGCGTGCCTCCTACCAGTACGTCGACGTGTTGACCGGAACGGTCGAGCTCACGCACGTCGAGAGCGGCGAGAACCTGCTCCCCTGGCTCAACTAGCCACAGGGAGCGCGAAGCGCGAAGACCGGCGCGGAGCACGCGAGTGCTCCGCGCTTCTTCGTGAGAGAGGGGACCGTTCGTGCGCGCAGTGAGGGTGCTCGCACCTGCGAAGATCAACCCGTTCCTCGGCGTCCGGGCCAAGTTGCGCCCGGACGGCTACCACGGCGTCATCACCGTCATGCACGCCTTGTCGCTCCACGACACGGTGAGCATCGTACCCGCCGAGGGACTCACCGTCGTGACCTCCGTCGATCTGGGCATCCCCGCCGAGAAGAACCTCGCGCACCGCGCGGCGACCGCCTTCGCCACGACGTTCCGCGTCCCGGCGGGCGCGGTCATCGAGATCGAGAAGCGTATCCCGAGCGGGGCGGGGCTCGGCGGCGGGTCGTCTGACGCGGCGGCGGTCCTGCTCGGACTCGCCTACCTGCACGACATCGCGCCGGGAGACGCGCGCCTGGTCGCCATCGCGCGGGAGCTGGGCGCGGACTGCCCGTTCTTCCTGCACGGCGGCGCGGCGGTCATGCGCGAGCGAGGCGACCGCGTCGCGCGCACGCTGCCGGCGATCACCGCCGACGTCGTGCTGGTGAAGCCGGCGGAGCCGGTTGCCACGGCCGAGGCGTACCGCGCGTTCGACCAGGCGCCGCCCCCGATGGGCGACATCCGCCTCGTCACCGATGCCCTGTGCTTCCGAGACCTCCCCGCGCTCGCCGCGGGGCTCTCCAACAACCTCACGCCCATCTCCTCGGCGCTGGTACCGCCCATCGCCGACGCGCTAGCATGGGTGCGCGCGTCCGAGGGTGTCTTGGGTGCCGAGATGGCCGGAAGCGGGTCGGCGGTGTTCGGCCTGTGCGAAGACGCGGAATCGGCGCGGACGATCGCCGACGCCGCGCGCGAGCGTGGCTGGTGGGGTATCGCCACGACGACGAGCACGTACGGAGCACGGATGCTCGACGACGAGGGGGACGAGTGAAGGTCGACGCGGTAGTGCTCTCGGGCGGCGACGGCGCCATCATCGATCCGACCGTCGGCATCAAGGGGCTCGTCCCGATCGCCGGCAAGCCCATGATCGAGTGGGTCGTCGAGGCGCTCTACGACGCCGAGACCGTCGGCGAGATCGCGCTCATCGTGCCGTCGGACGTTCCGCTCGGCTCGTGGGCCGACAAGGTCGACAAGGTCATCAAGTCGAACGGCTCGTTCGTCGAGAACTCCATCGCGGGCTGCACCGCATTCGACAACGGTCGCTACGTGCTTGGCGCGACGGGCGATCTGCCGGCGCTCACGCCGCGGGCGATCGACGACTTCGTGCGCCTCTCACTCGAGTCCGGCGCCGAGTTCACCTACCCGCTCGTCCGAGCACAGGACATGGAGGCGCAGTTCCCCGGTTCGCAGCGCACCTACGTCAAGGTCGCGGGCGGCGAGGTGACCGGAGGCAATGTGGTGGTCGTCTCGCCGGACATGGTCCTGCGCAACCAAGAGATCATCCAGCGCCTGTTCGACACGCGGAAGAGCCCGGTTGCGATGGCTCGAGTGATCGGGCTGCCCTTCATCTTCAAGTACGTGACCGGGCGCCTGCGAGTCGACGACGTCGAGCGGAAGATGGAGCAGCTCATGGGTGGCAAGTGCGCCGCCATCTACACCGAGCACGCCTCGATCGGAGCGGATGTCGACAAGCCGATCGATGTCGTGGTCGCGGAGCGGGTTCTGTACCAGCGTGCTTCGGGTAGGAACGAAGCGAGCGGCACAGAATAAACCCAGTGAATACCGGCGGCTGGGGGGCCGCCGTGTACCGACAAAACAGGGGGGCGCTATGCAGATCACGAAGGTCACGCTGCGACCGGTCGCCATGAACAAGGTGTGTGCCATCGCAAGTATCGTGATCGACGACTGCTTCGTCGTGCACGACCTGCGGGTCGTCAACGGCGACAAGGGGCTGTTCGTCGCGATGCCGTCGCGCAAGCTCCCCAACGGGGACTTCCGCGACATCTGCCATCCCATCAACACCGACTCGCGTAACGCGATCCAGCAGGCCGTCCTCGACCAGTTCGCCACCGACGGCGGCATCGAGGCCTTCGCGGCCGCTGCCGCTGCTGGCGACGTCGTGCACGCCGAGGTCTAGCGCCGGGCGTCTCGGCGAGTCGTGGTCTCCAGAGCCGCTCGACGGCGACTTCGTCGCGGCGTTTGACGCTTGTTCGTGCCACTTCCTACACTTCAGTGCGGCCTTGGCGCCGCGCTGACTCGTAATTGGGGCATCGTCTAACGGCAGGACTCGGGATTTTGGTTCCCGCTATCCAGGTTCGAATCCTGGTGCCCCAGCCACGAACCTGCCGACGTCGCGGCTCGCCGCCGAGGCGTCAGACCGAAGGAGCCCGCACGAATGAGCGCCATCGCTCTCATCCTCGCAGCCGGCGAGGGTACGCGCATGAAGTCCGAGAAGCCCAAGGTCGCGCACGAGATCCTGGGCACTCCGATGGTGCGGTGGGTGGTCGACGCCGCCCGGCAAGCCGGCTGCGAGACGATCGTCGCCGTCACCGGCCATCGCGCCGAGGTCGTCGAGGAGCTGCTCGGCGATGTGGTGTGCACGCGCCAGGACCAGCAGCTCGGCACGGGACACGCCGTCATGTGCGCGCGCGAGGCGCTGGGCGACGTTCACGGCTCGCTTGTGGTGCTGTCGGGCGACACGCCGCTCCTGCGCCCCGAGACGATCCAGGGGCTCGTGGCGATGCGCGAGTCGAGCGGCTCGGCGCTCACGCTGCTCACGACGCACCTGCCGGACCCGACCGGCTACGGGCGCATCGTCCGCGATCTGCACGACGGCAGCGTCGCCCGCATCGTCGAGGAGAAGGACTGCACCCCGGAAGAACGAGCGATCACCGAGGTCAATACAGGCACGTACTGCTTTGACGGCGGCGTGCTCTTCGGTCACCTCGATCGCCTCACCACCCAGAACGCTCAGGGCGAGTACTACCTGACCGACATGGTCGAGGTCTTCAACGCCGAGGGGCTCACCGTCTCGGCATGCACGACCGACGACCCGCTCGAGACGCTGGGCGTGAACTCGCGGGTGCAGCTCGCCGACGCCGCCCGCATCGTGCAGCGCCGCATCAACCGAGCCCACCTGCTCGCGGGTGTCACGATGACCGATCCGGACCTGGTGTGGATCGGCCCGGACGTGACGATCGGCCGCGACGTCGAGATCCTGCCCATGACGTTCCTCTTCGGCGCCACGAGCATCGGCGAAGGTGCGCTCATCGGGCCGAACGCGCGCATCACCGACTCGACCATCGGCGAGAACGCCGTCGTGGACGCGTCGGTGGTCTGCTCGGCGGTCGTGGGGCCCGGCGCGAGCGTCGGACCGGTCGCCTACCTGCGCGCCGGCGCCGTACTCGAGGCCAACTCGAAGGCCGGGGCCTGCGTCGAGATCAAGAAGTCGACGATCGGAGAGGGGAGCAAGGTGCCACACCTCTCCTACATCGGCGATGCGACCATCGGCCGCGGCGTGAACGTTGGCGCCGGGTCCATCACGTGCAACTACGACGGCGAGAACAAGCACGCGACGGTCATCGGCGACGGCGCCTTCATCGGCTCTGATACCATGCTCGTAGCCCCCGTGACCGTCGGTGAGGGTGCCGTGACGGCAGCCGGGAGCGCGATCGCCCGAGACGTCCCGGCGCAGGCTCTCGCGCTCGAGCGCTCCAAGCAGGTCAACGTCGAAGGCTGGGCCGAGCGCAGGCGGGGCACGAAGGACGAGTAACACAGGGTCGCGAGCGAGCGAGGGGAACATGGCCGAAGAGTCCAAGCGCATGATGGTCTTCGCCGGGACGAGCAATCCGGAGCTGTCGGAGGGCGTCGCCCGGCATCTGGGGATCGAGCTGGGCAACGTGAAGATCCGCAAGTTCGCGAACGGCGAGATCTACGTGCGCTACCTCGAGAGCGTCCGCGGCGCTGACGTCTTCATCATCCAGTCGGTGTGCGCTCCGGTGAACGCGATGCTCATGGAGATGCTCATCATGGTGGACGCCGCGAAGCGCGCGTCGGCCCGCACGATCACCGCGGTCATCAGCCACTACGGCTACGCCCGCCAGGACAAGAAGTCCGCGGCTCGGGAGCCGATCACCGCCAAGCTCGTCGCCGACCTGCTCACCACGGCCGGCGTGAGCCGCGTCATCACGATGGACCTGCACCAAGGCCAGATCCAGGGCTTCTTCAACCAGCCCGTGAACCACCTGACCGCCCTGCCGATCCTGGCCGACTACTTCGACTCGCTCAAGCTCGAGAACCTCGTCGTCGTCTCGCCTGACGTGGGGCGCGCAAAGGCCTGCAAGAAGCTCTCGGACATGCTCGGCGCGAGTCTGGCGATCATGACCAAGAGCCGCCCAGAGCACAACGTCGCCGAGGTCACGCATGTCATCGGCGAGGTGAAGGGCAAGGTCGCCATCGTCGCCGACGATATGATCGACACCGCGGGATCGATCACGCAGGGCGCCAAGGCGCTCATCACCGCGGGCGCCACCGAGGTCTACGTCACGGCGACTCACGGCATCTTCTCGCCGCCGGCGTACGAGCGCATCGAGGGAGCCCCCATCAAGGAGCTCGTGGTCACCAACACGATCCCGGTTCCCGATGAGCGCCAGCACGGCAAGATACGGGTACTCTCCGTGGCGCCGCTTTTCGCGCACGCGGTTCAGAACGTGTTCAACGACGAGTCGGTCTCCGAGCTCTTCGACCCCGACTTCCAACTGTAGCGACCGAACCGTCGCCGGGACCGCGGAGGTTCTCGGCAGGCGGAAGGCAAGAACGGAAGGAGCACCACCACATGACCGCATCCACCACGCTCGCCGCGTTCCCGCGGGTCCAGATCGGCAAGGCGAACCGCAAGCTCGCCGCCGAGGGCCAGATCCCGGCCGTCCTGTACGGCGCCGGCCGAGAGGCCGTTTCGATCGCGGTGAACCGGCACGATTTCGAGCTTCTGATGTCGCATCACTCGGCCGGGTCCATGATCGTCGAGCTCGAGCTCGAGGGTGAGTCCAAGCCGATCAACGCGATGATCCGCGAGATGCAGACCAGCCCCGTGAAGGGCAACATCCTGCACGTGGACTTCCTCGAGGTCTCCATGAACAAGCCGGTCCACGCGGTCGTGACGCTGCGCCTGGTCAACGACCCCGAGGGCGTCAAGGCCGGCGGCGTGCTGACCGTCACGGTCCACGAGATCAACGTCGAGGCCAAGCCGGGCGATCTGCCCGAGGCCATCGAGGTCGACGTCGCTGCGCTGCAGGTGGGCGACGCGCTGCACCTGCGCGACGTCGTCCCCCCGGCCGGCGTCACGCTGCTCGACGATCCGGACGAGGTCATCTGCTCGGTCCAGGCGCCTCGCGTCGAGGTCGAGGAGGAAGTGACCGAGGAGGCTGCGGAGCCGGAGGTCATCGGCGAGAAGGCAGCGGAGGAAGAGTAGCCGCGTGACCCGTCTGATCGTGGGGCTCGGTAACCCCGGACCCGAGTACGTTCGCACGCGTCACAACGCCGGCTTCCTTGCCGTGGACCTGCTCGGCGAGAACCTGCGCGCCACCTACTGGAAAGAGACCGCTGGTGCTCGAGTCGCCGTCGTCAGATTCGACGACGGCGACTTGGTGCTTGCCGAGCCCCAGACGTTCATGAACCTGTCGGGCAAGTCAGTGGCCAAGCTGCTTGCAGCCTACGAGGTCGCACTGAGCGACCTCATCGTCATTCACGACGATATCGACCTGCCTGCCGGCGACGTGCGCGTGAAGCGTGGCGGCGGCCACGGCGGCCACAATGGCCTTCGTTCGCTCCACGACTCGCTGGGCAGCGACGCCTACGTGCGCGTTCGCGTGGGCGTCGGCCGGCCACCCGGTCGCATGGACGCCGCCGACTTCGTCCTGCAGCCGCTCAAGGGTGACGCCTGGGAGCAGCTCGAGGCGTCGATCCCGACGGCCGCTTCAGCAGCCATCAGCGTCCTCGAACGGGGAGTCGACCTCACGATGCAGGACTACAACGCGGGCTGACACGCCCGTGGGCCCGTCGTGTGGCCCGTGGGGGTTCCGCGCGCAGTTACGCAGAAGGGCCGCCCGTGGAGGGGCGGCCCTTCGAGTATGTCTGAGCACGGGGCCCCTGCGGGCTGCGCGGCGGGCCCATGGGCGTCCGGGCGGCTACTGCAGGTACTGCATCGGGTTGACCGGCTCGCCGTTCACGCGCACCTCGAAGTGCAAGTGGGGGCCCGTCGAGTAACCGGTCGACCCTACAGTGCCTATGCGCTGGCCCTTCTTCACCGACTGCCCGACGCCGACCTTGATGCCGCCGGACTGCTGGTGAGCGTAGACGCTCACGACGCCGTTGCCGTGGTCGATCATGACGACGTTGCCGTAGCCGCCCCGCGAGCCCGCCCAGATCACCGTCCCGTTGCCCGCGGCGACGATCGCCGCGCCGAGTATCGGCTGGCTGCCGTTCTTGCCGACGTCGACGCCGGCGTGAAGCCTCTTGGTCTTGAAGATGGGGTGCACGCGCCACCCGAACGAAGACGTGACGTTGAAGAAGCCGGGCACCGGCCACGACATCACGCCGTTGTAGACGCCCGATCCCTTGTGCTTCGAGAGCATCGCCGCGATGCGGGCCGACTCCTCTTCCTCAGCCTTGGCGATGGCGAGGAGACGAGCCGCATTCTTCTTGCTCTCGGCCATCAGGTCGGACTTCTGGTTGAGGACCGCCTCCTGCTCGTCGGTCTTCGACTGGCGGATGCCCTGCAGACGCTTGAGGTCCGACTCGACCGTCTCGGCTTCGCGGCGCTTGATGCTGACGGTCTGGAGGTTGTGGTCGAGTTCCGCCTTGGCCTGCTCCAGCTGCGACTTGGTCGACGCGAGCTGCGCGGCCACGTCGTTGTTCGAGCGGATGACGCGGCCGACGAGCTCGGTCCGCGTGATCAGGTCGCGGACGTCGGTCGAGCCCAGCAGCATGTCGATGTAGAACCACTCGCCCTGGCGGTAGGTCGCCCGCACGCGATCGGAGAGCAGCTGCTGCTCCAGCTCGTACTGCGCTCGGGTCGACTCGATGTTGGCGGTCTTGGAGGCGATGTCGCTGCGCAACCGCTGGACCTCGGCGACGAGTTTCTGCGTACGCAGTTCGGCGGCCGCGATCTTGGGGTCGAGCGCGTCGGTCTCGGCCTGGAGCGCGGCGACCCGGTCGTCGAGCGCTTCGGTCTCCGTCTTGAGCTTGGCGGCGAGCGCGGTGGCCTCGGCGGCCTTGCGACGCGCCTCGGAGGCGGCGTTGCGGTGCGCGTTGAGGTCGGCGGAAGTCACGGCGGCCGCGGGGGCGGCGCCGAATGACAGCACCAAGAAGAGGAGTGCCGCGAGGTATGCGCGGGTGCGGTGCATTGCTTCGGTTCCTCCGGGGGGCTGCTGCGTCGTGGTGGTAGGTGGCCGTCCGGAAGGCGCACATTCACCGAAATGATACCAGCGTCGCTGGTCAGCAGCAACGAACACGCCGTCAGGGGCATGAACTGTATACTGTTGCGACGCTTGCGCCCCGGCCGGGCGCACGAGGCATCATCTACGGAGGTCACGTGTTCCGTATCGTCCACAAGCGCCAGCTCTCGGACGCCGTCTTCGAGATGGGCGTCGAGGCTCCGCGCATCGCCGCCAAAGCGCGCGCCGGGCAGTTCCTCATGGTGCGCACGTCCGAGACGGGCGAGCGCATCCCGCTCACCTTCAGTGACTGGTCCGCCGAGGAAGGCTGGATCCGTTTCATCTTCATGCGCGTCGGCAAGACCACCCACGAGCTCGCTCACTTCGAGGTCGGCGACCAGCTGGCCGACGTCGTCGGGCCACTCGGCGTCCCCACCCACACCGAAGGCCTGGGTCGCGTCGCCGTGGTCGGCGGCGGGGTGGGCGCCGCGGTCGCGTACCCGGTCGCCCGCGCGATGGCCGAGGCAGGCGCCGAGGTCACGGTGATCCTGGGCGCACGCAATGCCGAGCTGCTCGTGCTCGAGGACGAGCTGCGCGCGCTGCCCGTGAAGGAGCTCGTCGTGGTCACAGACGACGGCTCGGCCGGCATCAAGGGCCTGGTGACGCACCCGCTCAAGGAGCTCTGCGAAGCCAAGGCGATCGACCACGCGTTCGCCGTGGGGCCGGCGATCATGATGAAGTTCTGCGCCGCCACCACGCGTGACTACGCCGTTCCGACCACCGTGTCGCTCAACCCGATCATGGTGGACGGTACCGGCATGTGCGGCGCCTGCCGCGTGAGCGTGGACGGCGAGACGCGCTTCGGGTGCGTGGACGGCCCCGACTTCGATGGCCACGCCGTCGACTTCGAGGAGCTCATGAGCCGCCAGCGCATCTACGTCGACGACGAGCGCCTCGCCGACGCCGAGTACTCCCGGGGGTGCCAGTGCCACCTGTAGACGACACGCCGGGCACCACGCCAGCCGAGAACCCCGCTCCCACTGAGCGCCGCCGCCCGTCGCGTGCGCCGCGCACGCCCATGCCGGAGCGCGAGCCCGCCGAGCGCCGCCAGACCTTCGACGAGGTCGGCTACGGCTACTCGGCAGACGAGGCCCGCGCGGAGGCCGAGCGCTGCCTGCAGTGCAAGAACCCCACGTGCGAGGCGGGCTGCCCCGTCAACATCGAGATCAAGGCGTTCATCGGCGCGATCATCGATGGCGACCCCAAGGCCGGCGTCGAGATCATCAAGCGCAAGAACGCGCTGCCCGCCGTATGCGGGCGCGTCTGCCCGCAGGAGTCGCAGTGCGAGGCCGCGTGCGTGCTCGCCAAGAAGGGCGAGCCGGTCGCCATCGGTCGCCTCGAGCGCTATCTGGGCGACAGCGACCTTGCGTGCGAGCTCGAAGGGCGCTGCGTTCCCGAGAAGGCCGCGCCGAGCGGCTTCCGCTGCGCCGTCGTCGGCAGCGGCCCCGCGGGCCTCGCGTGCGCGGGCGAGCTCGCCGTGCTCGGCCACGAGGTCACCGTGCTCGAGTCGCTCCACGCGCCGGGCGGGGTGCTCTCCTACGGCATCCCCGAGTTCCGGCTGCCGGCGGAGGTGCTCGCGGCCGAGATCGAGACGTTGACCACGCTGGGCGTGACCATCCAGACCGACACGGTCGTCGGCGCGCTCGTCACCGTCGAGGAGCTGCTCGCCGAGGAGGGCTACGACGCCGTCTTCATCGGCAGCGGGGCGGGCCTGCCCGTCTTCCTCGGCGTGCCGGGTGAGAACCTCAACGGAGTCTACTCGGCCAACGAGTTCCTCACGCGCGTGAACCTCATGCGCGCCTACGAGTTCCCCAAGGCCGACACGCCGGTGTGGCGCGGCCGCAAGGTCGCGGTCGTCGGCGGGGGCAACGTCGCGATGGACGCGGCGCGAACGGCGCTCAGGTTGGGTGCCGAGGAGGTCTTCCTCGTCTACCGCCGCACCGAAGACGAGATGCCGGCGCGCAAGGAAGAGGTCCACCACGCCAAGGAGGAGGGCGTGGAGTTCAAGATGCTGTGCTCTCCCGCCGAGGTCGTCGGTCACGACGGCTGGGTGACCGGCATCGTGGCGACGCGCATGGAGCTCACCGAGCCCGACGCGAGCGGCCGCCGCGCCCCGGTGTGCGTGATGGGCTCGGAGTTCACCATCGAGTGCGACACGGTCATCTCGGCGGTGGGGACGCGGGCCAACCCACTGCTCAAGCAGGCGGCGCCCGACCTCGCGCTCAACCCGCGCGGCTACATCGTCACCGACGACGAGGGCGCGACCAACCTACCGGGCGTCTACGCGGGCGGCGACATCGTCACCGGGGCCGCCACGGTAATCCTCGCCATGGGCGCCGGCAAGAAGGCGGCACACGGCATGGATCGCTGGCTCCGGGCTCGCTCGTAGTCGTCGAATACCGCCTAGAGGCAGTCACCGCTGGGGTACAATCTCCGCGAGGACGAACGGCGTGTCGTACCGTTCGTCTGGTAGGAAATCCCTACCCATCGGGTAACGCGAGGGAGTGAGCGGTGGCTGACGATCCCATCCACGTGCTGGTCGTCGACGATGACGAGTCCATCGTCGACATGATCCGCCTGGGCCTCGAGGACGACGGCATGCGGGTCTACGGCGCGAGCGACGGCGGCGAAGGCATCGACGTCCTGGCCAAGGAGCGCATCGACGTCGTCGTCCTCGACATCATGATGCCGCGCGTGGACGGCTGGATGGCGCTGATGGACATGCGCAGCAATCCGGCGACCGCCGACGTCCCGGTCATCATGCTCACGGCCAAGACCCAGGACCTCGCCAAGATCCTCGCGTTCAAGCAGGGGGTCCAGCAGTACGTCACCAAGCCGTTCAACATCCAGGAGCTCTCGGCACGCGTCGAGAGCCTCGCGAAGGGGCGGCGCAGCGCGGCGAGTTCCGCCGGCGCAGGGGGCGAGGCGGAGTTCCGCAAGATCGCCGTGCGCAAGGGCGGGCGGACCGTCCTGCTCAACGTGGACGACATCGTGTTCCTCTCGGCGAGGAACAAGTCGACGTACGCACACACCTACGAGAACCAGTACCTCGTGGACATGACGCTCGGCGAGCTCGAGGTGAAGATGGCGCGCGAGTCGTTCGCTCGGGTCCACCGGAGCTACCTGGTCAACCTCAACCGCGTCAAGGAGATCCTGCGGGTCGACGGCTGCTACGTCGTCGTGGCCGCGGATCGCGACGAGACCCACATCCCGGTCGCCCGCCGACAAGTGCGGACGTTCCGCGAGGCGGTGGGCATTTGATGTCGCGACGCTTCTCGGTGCTGCTGGCCTGCGTCGTCCTCGCAGCGGCCGTTGCGGTGCCGGCGAGCGCCTACGCCACCAAGACGATCGGCCTGTCGTCGGGCCGGTTCCGGTTCGAGAACGTCAATCCCGGTCAGACGGTGAAGGGAACGGTGGTCGTCGGGAACGACGGCGACGAGCCCATCAAGGTGCTCGTGTACGCGGCCGACCAGACCGTGAACGAGACCGGCAACGTCGAATACAAGGCGCCTGACCGCGCCGACCTCTCGGCGATGACCAAGCCGGCAACCTGGACCAAGATCACCATGCCGGCGGACAGCAAGTCGCTCGGCAACCTGCCCTACCTCGAGATGAAGCCGGGCGAGCAGATTCCGATCAAGTTCGCGATCACGGTCCCCAACGGCATTCCGCCGGGGGACCACAACATGCTCATCTTCTTCGAGGTCTTCGACACCGCGCAGGGCACCGCCCAGATCTCGGGCCGGCTCGGCACGCGGGTCGTCATCCGCGTCAACGGCACCGTGCTCAACTCGCTCGAACTCAGGCCGTTCAACGTCGAGCCGTGGATCATCGGCGACAAGATCGCCTACGACTTCCTGGTGCGCAACCTGGGCAACGTCGATGAGCGCGTGACGGCTACGACGATGCTGCTCGACACGCGCGGCAACGAGCTCTCGAAGCAGACGCCCATCGACAAGCAGGTCGTCTACGCGCAGACGAACCTGATGGCGGCCGGCACTATCGTCCCGCCGCGCCCCATCGGCAAGTACGTCGTGCGCACCTCGGTCCAGCCCGTCGACGACAACGGAGCCCCGATCGTTGAGAAGGCGCCGCTCGTCGAGGAGCGGACGACCTGGATCGCCCCGTTGTGGGCGCTCATCGCTCTGGGCGTTGGCGTGCTGGTCGCGATCGTGGCGCTGATCTGGTGGATCGCTTCGAGGGCGGGTGCGAGGGGCCAGGCGCGCCGTGACCAGGAGGCTGTCGCAGCGGCGGCCGTCGCCGAGCCGCTTGCGCCGCCGAACGACGACAGCTACTACGATCCTGACGCGGGGCAGTAGGGACGCGTCTCGGGGATCGTTCCCGCCGACGGATGCGCCGGTCTCCGAGTACAGAAAAGCCCCGCGGCCGGTGACCACGGGGCTTTCCTTTGCGAGCTCTGTCTTGCAGGTGAAACCTACGGCACGGTGACCGTGTACACGACGTTGGTGTTGTACGAACCAGGGGCGGTCGTCCAGGGCACGCCCGGCGCGGGGATCGAGTAGGCGTCGGTGAAGGTGGTGCCACCGGCGCTGGGGGTACCAGCGGTGCTCGAGCCGTCGGCGTAGGTCATCGTGATGCCGAGGGCCGAGATGACGGCCGGGGTGGCCACGCTCTTGGCCAGGTGGTAGTTCTGGTTGGCCTTGACGAGGATCGTCACGTTCTTGGCCGCTGCGGTGTCCTCAGGGTTGAGGGTGCCGAAGTCCACCGTCTGGGTGGCGTCCGGGCAGGTGATGGTCATCTGGACGCGCGGGTTGACCGTCGCGCGAACGTTGACCGGGTTCGAGCTGTTGTCGATCGGGGCCGTGCCGGGGCCGAACACCGACGGCGGGCCGGCGACGGCGACCGTCGCGACGCTCAGGATGAGCGCAACTGCGAGAACGCTGACGAACAATGCCTTCTTCATTGCCTTTCCCTCCTACGATTCCGATACAAATCGCACACCGTATACTCGCCGCCAGGCGGCGATCTACGGGGATCCGCGGGCCTGGCACTCAACTCATCGGCCCTGGCGGATGCGGCCTATACAGCCACTCGATGGGCGGGAGGATAGCGTGACGGATTCGCGACGAACGGTCGAAAGAAACCTCTGGGCGGTGACCTTCTGAGGAGTGGACGCGACGTATGCGGGAGCAAACGCGCAGGGGCCGACCGCGATCCGGCGTCCTTCGAGCTCGGGTATGGAGTCCGCGTCGCGCGCGAAACGAAGGCGTGGCCGCGCTAGTTCTTGAGTGACTGGAGCGGGGCGGGAAAGCGTCCGCCGCGATGCGCGAAGACGGTGCCGGCCCACTCGTTGACGGCCATCACAGGCGCCTCGCCGAGAAGCCCGCCGAAGCTGAGCCGGTCGCCCACCTGCTTGCCGACGGCGGGGATGAGCCGCACGGCGGTCGTCTTCGAGTTCACGACGCCGATCGCGCACTCGTCGGCGATGACGCCGGCGATCGTCTCGGCGGTGGTGTCGCCGGGGACGGCGATCATGTCGAGGCCGACCGAGCACACGCTCGTCATGGCCTCGAGCTTCTCGATGGTGAGCGCACCGGACTCCGCGGCGCGGATCATGCCCTGGTCCTCGGAGACGGGGATGAAGGCGCCCGAGAGCCCGCCGATGCTCGACGTGCCCATCGCGCCACCCTTCTTGACCGCGTCGTTGAGGAGTGCGAGCGCGGCCGTGGTTCCGGGGCCGCCACAACGCTCGACGCCCATCGCCTCGATGATCTCGGCGACGGAGTCGCCCTCGGCGGGCGTGGGGGCGAGCGAGAGGTCGACGATGCCCATCGTGACGCCCAGGCGACGCGCGGCCTCGCGGGCGACGAGTTCGCCGACGCGCGTGATCTTGAACGAAGTCGCCTTGATCTGCTCGGCGACGGTGGTCAGGTCGGCATCCTTCGGGAGCGACGCGATGATCGCGCGCACGACGCCCGGGCCGGAGATGCCGACGTTGATGACCTCGTCGGGCTCGCCGGTGCCGTGGACCGCGCCCGCCATGAACGGGTTGTCCTCGACCATGTTCGCGAAGACCACGAGCTTGGCGCAGCCGATGCAGTCGGCGTCGGCGGTCTTCTCGGCGGTGGCCTTGATGGTCTGCGCCATGAGCAGGACGGCGTCCATGTTGATGCCGGCGCGCGTGGTCGCGACGTTGACCGAGGCGCAGACGCGCCTGGTGGCGCAGAGCGCGTCGGGGATCGAGGCGATCAGCCGTCGGTCGCCGTCGCCCGTACCCTTGTGCACGAGCGCCGAGAACCCGCCGATGAAGTCGACGCCCACCTCATGGGCGGCGCGGTCGAGGGCTTCGGCGAGCGGGGCGACGTTCTCGGCCGAGGTGGCCGCGGCGAGCTGGGCGACGGGCGTGACCGAGATGCGCTTGTTGACGATGGGGATGCCGTACTCGCGTTCGATCTGCTCGGCGACGGGCACGAGGCGCTCGGCGGCCGAGGTGACGCGCTCGTAGACGCGGCGCGCCATGACGTCGAGGTCGGCGTCGGCGCAGCTCGAGAGCGAGAGCCCCAGCGTGACGGTACGCACGTCGAGGTTCTGCTGCGTGACCATCGTCAGTGTCTCGACGACCTCTTCCGGGGTGATCGGCACGGGTGCCTCCTGTGGCGGGGATGCGGCGGGCGCGGGCTGGCGGGCGGAGCAGAGCGCGCGTCGGAGTCCGGCGCGTCGCGCTGCGGCGGGCGTGTCAGATGCGGTGCATGTAGCGGAAGACGTCCTCGCGCTGGAGCGTGACCTGCAGGCCGATCTCCTCGCCGACCTGCTCGAGCCGCTTCTGGACGACGTCGAACGGCGTCGCTTCCTCATCCACCGTGACGAGCATCGTCATCGAGAAGATGCCGCCGATGATGGTCTGGCGGATGTCCTCGATGTTGGCGTGGGCGTCGGCAAGCGCCGCCGAGATCGCCGCGACGATGCCGACGCGGTCCTCGCCGAGCACCGACAGGATCGCTGGAGTGCGCATGATGCTCCTTCCCGGCCGGGGCCGGACGGCTCCGGTGCTTGCCCCGGGCGCACGAAGCGCTCGGGCTATACTCCTTATACCGCACGAACCGCGCCCGGGTATTCGCGCGCGCGGTTCGCCGTTCACGCGATGGTACACGAGAGAGGCGCTGTCGATGGCCGTCCCCATCACGCCGATCCGCATGGGAGACGTGGTCAAGCTCAAGAAGCCGCACCCGTGCGGCGCCAACGAGTGGGAGATCGTGCGTCTGGGCGCCGACATCGGCCTGCGCTGCAGGGGTTGCGACCGCCGCGTCATGCTCGTGCGCTCCGAGTTCGACCGCCGGTTCCGCGGCTTCATCGAGCGCTCCGCCGAGCCCCCCGCCGAGAGGCCCTCGGGCGAGGACGCCGAGAGCGAGTGAGCGGGGCGGGTCGCGGCGCGCCAGAACCCCGCCGAGCGGCCGGTGGCGCGTCCTACGGCGTCGAGCTCGTGGCCTTACCGGGCGATGCCGTGCCCGTGGGCTCGTACTCCAGCGCTCCGACAAGACCCTTGTACGTCGGGTCGGTCGTGTCGTTGATCTGGATGTGCGTGTGGTCGCCCCCGCCGCCCCTGACGTAGTCCCTGAGCTGGTGGCTCACCTTGTCGGAGAGCTTGCGGACGTGCCCGATGGGCGTCACGCCGCCGTCCACGTGTTGGCCGACGGTCGCCGTGAGGTCGGTGATGTGGATCATCACGAGGTCGAGTTTGGGGTAGCCGTCCGGACGGATGTGGATCTCGTAGTCCGACCACTTCCCGTACAGCTTGTACGACTTGATCTTGATGATCTGGCCCGAGACGGGCGCCATGACGACCGTGCCGGGGCGCGCTCCCACGTCCACCGCAGTGTCGGGCTTGCCGGGTCGCGGCCGCCACATGCGCAGTACGCTCCCGACGAGCACGGCGTCCGCTCCCGTCGGCTGGGCACTCGTGTCGCGCGAGGTGCCCTGCTTGTTGGCGGCGGTCGAGAGCTTCGCGTCGGGCATGGGCGTGTCCATGTCGAGCGCGTAGCCGTACGAGGCCTGGTGGAAGCCGATCTCGGTGAGACGGTTCACGGGCACGGGCAGCCTGAGCTGCAGCTTCTTGTAGTTGGCGAAGATCGGCGTGGGCTGCGCGGGTTTCTCGGCGTTGGCGGAGCGCATCTTCGCGATCGCCTGGCTCGCGATGGAGCGCGAACCGGCGATGGGGGTGACGGTCGAGGTGGCTTCGGCGACGGGGTTTGCGGCGGCGCGCCGGTCGGAGGCCCAGCGCCAGCCTCCGAGCGCGACCACGAGCGCCACGGCGGCTCCGATCGCGATGATCGCGTTGCGGCGCTGCTCGCGTTCGCGCGCGCGCTGCTGCCGCGCAGCGCGTCCCTCGACGGCGAACCCGGTGTCGCGGGCGGGGGAGAGACGGCGACCGCTCTCCTTCCACTCGCGGTACTCCTGGTCGTCCGACACGCGGTCGATGAGCGGGTGCTCGTGGCCGCCGAAGTTGACCTCGTTGGTTCGGATGACCTTCACGCCGTCGTCGCGGCGCTGCCCCGTGGGCGTACGACGCGGCGGTCTCACCGCGATGACCTCGAGGTGGGGGGTAGGCCGAAGCGTGCCGAAACGGGGACGCGGAGTGTGTCAGCGAGGTGCGCTATGGGACGGGCCTTCGGGACGGCGACACGGGACTCGGACAGTATAGCGGCTCTCAGTGGCGCGGAGGCTCCGGCGCGCTACACTGTCGGCTGAACGGGGGAGTGCGATGACACCGATACACCGCAGGTTCCATACCATCCCGGCCGCGGTCGCCTTGGTCGCGGCGCTCGCGGCGTCCGGCTGCGTGGGCGCGCCGCCGGCGCTGCTCAAGGCCGAGCTCGACGCCGGCAAGCTGCCCAAGAAGCACCCCAAGCTCACCGCCGAGCAGACCCAGGCCGGCTGTCGCTCGTGCCACAAGGAGCAGCCGCCCATCAAGCAGCCCGCGAAGCCCTGACGCCCGGCCGGCCTCGCGCGCGCGGGTGCTGCTCGCTTGGACGCGACGGCCTCCGCTGCCGGCCAGCTTCCAGCAATCCCCTAAAGCCGAGACGCCCCGCCGCCGATACCTGAGATACCGGGGGCGCGAGGACACCTCGGCCAGTGGGAAGGACGAGCGGGAAGCGGACGCCCCTCCGCGGACAGCTCAAGCTTCCTGAAGACGAGCCCTGGCGTGAGAAGATCGCCGGGGCTCGTGCCTATCTGGGCAGGCCGGGCGGGCGCCCTGCGAGGCGCGGCGGAGATGCCGTCGCCCTCGCGCCCCTACGAAGTCTGGCCGGTGAACGTGAAGCGCGAGATGAGCAGGCCCGGCACGTAGCTCGCGCCCTCCTCGGTCCCCACGAACCGCCGCTCGCTCGAGACGCCGTCGCACCAGTAGAGCGCCTCGGTCGCGCTCTGGGTGAACCGAAGGTTCTTGAGCGGTCGCGTCAGCTTCCCGTCCTCGATGAGGAACGTCCCGTCTCGCGTCATGCCCGTGAGCAGCACGGTCATCGGGTCTTCGACGTTGACGTAGTGGAAGCGCGTCACGTAGACGCCGCGCTCAACCGAACCGATGAGCTCGTCGAGCGTCTGCTCGCCCGGATCCATCGCGATGTCGGTGGGCATGGGTCCCCACGGGTTCGGGGCGGGCAGCGCGTGGCCCGTGTCGTCCCAGCCGGTCTTGGCCGCCCAGTACGAGTCGGTGACCGGCTTGGTGATCACGCCGTACTCGATCATGGGGACGCGCTTCTTGGGCTGCCCCTCGAAGTCGAACGTGAGCCCCATCGCCCAGTCGGCGAGCGCGTCGTCGACGATCGTGACGAGCTCGGTCCCGACGTCCTCGCCGGTGCGCCCGCTCATGAACGAGCGCCCCTCGTGGTAGGGCTTCGCCGAGAACCCCACCCACGCGAGGAAGTCCATGATGTCGGCGACCGCTTCCGGAGCGAGCACGACGGGGTAGGTGCCGGGCTCGAGGTCGGTCGGGTTCGCCGAGCGGACCGCGAGCTCGGCGGCCTGGGCGCCGAGCGCTGCGGGGTCGAGCTTGGTCGCGTCGGCGTCGAGGAAGCTCGCCCAGCCGCTGCCGGTCTCGCCCATCGAGAGCACGGTGGCCTGCGCGCTGGTGAGCGCCTGGCCGACGTCGACGCCGAGCGAGTTGGCGACCGCGATGGTGTTCTGCGCGGTGCGGACCTTGCCCGCGGCCGTCAGGCCTCTGCTCGCGGACTCGGCGACGATCGAGCCGACGGCGTCGGCCCGGGCCTCGGCATCGAACGCGCGCGTGGCCTCGACGGCGCGGTGCACGTCCACGACCGGGTTCGGGCCGGGAAGGCCTGGGAAGCTCGGGTCCTCGGGCGCGACGCTCGCGGCGCGAACGGCGGCGTCGCAGGCCGCCTGCAGCGAGGCGTCGTCGAGGCGGTTGGTGCTTGCGACGCCCACGCGCTTGCCGAGGACCGCGCGCACGTTGACGAGCGCGTTGAGCTCGGCGACGTTCTGGTTGATGCGGTTGTTCGCGAAGCGGGTCAGCGCGCTCTTCTCGGCGGCGACGAGGACCTCGGCCTGGTCGGCGGCGGTCATCGCGACCACACGGCGGGCGAGCTCGCGGGCCTCCTGCGGTGTCATCGTCATCGTCCCACCCCCACGCGTACGCCGCGGAAGCGGGCGGGCGCGGCTCCGTGGGCGACGTGCGCGACCTGCATGGGCTCTCCCTTGCCGCAGTTGTTCAGGCCCCAGACCTGCCAGTGCGCCTCCGAGCAGATCGCGTCGCAGCTCGCCCAGAACGCGGGCGTGATGCCCGTGTAGTTGGGCTGGCGCACCATGCGGCCGAGCTTGCCGTCCTCGATCTCCCAGCCGATCTCGCACGCGAACTGGAAGTTGAGGCGCTTGTCGTCGATCGACCACGAGTTGTTCGTCTCGATGTAGAGACCGCCCTCGGTGTCGGCGAGCAGCTCGTCGAAGTCCCACGTGCCCGGCTCGAGCGACGTCGTCGTCATGCGGATGAGCGGGATACGGTTCCAGCCGTCGGCGCGCATGCAGCCGTTGCTCGCGCGACCGATCGAGGGTGCGGTCTCGCGCGAGCTCTGGAATCCGGCGAGCACGCCGTCGCGGATGAGGTGGTCGCGCTGGGCGGGCACGCCCTCGTCGTCCCAGCCGAAGCTGCCGAGCGATCCGGGCACGGTGGCGTCGGAGGTGACGTTGACGATCTCGGAGCCGTACCGCAGCGAGCCGAGGTCCTCGAGCTTGAGGAACGAGGTCCCGGCGAACGCGGCTTCCTCGCCCAGGACCCGGTCGAGCTCGGTGGGGTGGCCGACCGACTCGTGGACCTGCAGTGCCATCTGGCTCGCGTCGATGATCAGGTCGCGGGTGCCGGGCTCCACGTAGGGTGCTGTCAGCAGCGCGGCGGCCTGCTCGGCGACGCGCGGCGCGTTGCCCACGAGGTCGAGTCCGGTCACGTACTCCCAACCGCCCTGGCGCCAGCCGCCGCCGTGCGAGTTGGGGTAGCTGCGCGTCACGACCTCGCCGTCGGCGATCGCGTAGGCGACGATCCCGGCGCCGGACTCGACGACACGCTGCTCGGTGAAGGCGCCCTCGGTCGAGCCGAACCACGTGTCGCGGCGGAAGAACGACAGGAAGGCCTTGGTGACCGTGACCTCCGGCTGCGCTCGCATCGCTTCGTCCGCCGAGAGGAGCAGCGCGAGCTTCTCCTCGAGCGGCACGGCGAACGGGTCGACCTCGAGCGGACCGGTCCACGTGCCCACCGCGGGCTCGACGGGTGCGAGCTGCACGGGCGCCGTGGCGACGCGGGCGCTCGCGCGGGCGATCGCGACGGCCTCGCGCGCCGTGGCCAGCACGGACGCGTCGCTCAGGTCGCGCGTCGAGGCGAAGCCCCATGCGCCGTCGGCAAGCGCGCGGATGCCGATCCCGAGGCTGTCGGAGCGCTCGACCGCCTCGACGACGCCCGAGGCGACCTGCAGCTCTTCTTGGGTGGTGTCGACGATGCGCACGTCGGCGTAGTGCGCACCGGCCACCTGGGCGGCGTCGAGCGCCGCGGAAACGATGGCCCTCACGGAGTACCTCTCGGTTGATGGTGCGGGGTCGGTCGCAAACCATTCGATGGTCCCCCAGCGACCTTACGTCTATCTTAACCGCTCGGCCCCGACGGCGGCGAACGCGGAGGGCTCGGCACCGTGGCCGGGTCAGGTCGAGGCACCAAACGAAAGGACCCCGCATCGGCGGGGCCCCTGATCGGTCCTGTTGTGAGGCGAACGTCGCTAGTTGAGCGCGTCAGCCGTACTCGACACGCCGCCGTCCGGCGGGCCGACTCGGTAAACCCACGGATAGCGGCGGGCACCGGCGTAGTCGCTGCGGTCCGCGAGCTTGCTGATCTTGACGAAGTCACCGGTGCGCGGGGCGTGGATGAAGTAGCCGCCGCCGATGTACATGCCGACGTGGTGGATCGGGTTGCCGAAGAACACGACGTCGCCGGGCTGCAGGTCGGCCGGAGCGACCTTCTCGCCGAGCAGGAACTGCGCGCCCGAGTAGTGCGGCAGGTTCACGCCGTGCTGCCGGTAGACGTAAAGGATCAGTCCGGAGCAGTCGAAGCCGCTGGGCTTCTCGCCGCCCCAGAGGTAGGGGACGCCGTGGTAGGCGAGCGCGGTCTCGACCGGCGAGCCCGGCTGCACGATGATGCCCGCCTTGTTTGCGCCCGACAGGACCTCGGCGAGCAGCGCCGACTCTTCGGTCTGGCGGCGGCCGGCTTCCTTGTCGAGCAACGTGAGCAGGTCGCTCTGCGCTGCGGTCAGCATCTGCTGGCGCTCCTGGATGCGGAGCGTGACCTCGATGCGACGGGCACGCATCTCGAACTCGAGTGCCTCGGCCTGGGTCTTGGTGTTCTTCAAGTCGACGACCTGCTGCTCGAGCTGGTCCTTCTGTGCCTTCAGCGACTCGGCGACGTCCGCGTCGGCGAGGCCGATCGTGTTGAGGAACTTCACGCGGGCGACGAAGTCAGAGACCGACTTGGAGTCGAGCAGGATCTCGAAGGCGCCGAAGGAGCCGTCCTTGTACATCGAGCTCGCGCGCGTGCCGAGGATCGCCGACTGCACCTGATAGGCCTCGCGGGCCTTGGTCAGGTCGCTCTCGGCGACGGTGACCTTGTTCTGCATCTCGGCCAGGCGGTCCGACGCGGCGTTGTACTGCTGCGACGCGATCTCAAGTTCCTTGTCGAGCGCGTCGAGCTGCGCGTTGAACGCGTCGAGGCGGGCCTGCTTCTCTGCCAGCTGCTTGCGGAACTCCTCGGTCTGCTGGTTGAGGGGCGTCTCGATCGCCGAGCCGGTGTCTGCCGGCTTGCGCTTGGTGGTCGTGGGGGCGGTGGTCTTGGGAGCGGTGACCGTGGTGGTGGTCTCCGGGGTGGGCGTCGAGGTGGTGTCGGCGAAGGCCGGGACCGCCGAGGACGCCAGCATGGCCGTCGCGCAGGCGACCGCCATGGTGCGGGAGAGCGTATGAACGAAGCGCTTGCTCAGGGTCGAACTCCCTCTCTATCGCCATGCGTCGGGCGCACAACACCGCGCGAACCCCGACGACAGGCGAGTCCAATCAAGACCTTACCACCAAACCGCTGGTCATGCACCGTGTTCGGCCGAATACACCAAGTCTTCACAAGGTGCCTTTCGGCGTTCTGACCGGAGTCTGACCGGCGTCTGTCCACAAAGAGCAAGCCCGATGCCGAGAATCCGAGCGGGCCCTCACTTCTCTGTATCGGCACGTGCTCGGCGGATGTGAGGCGCGACGGCTTCTCGCGCGACGAACGGTCGGGTGCCCGCCGGCGAGCTCGCGAAAAGCGAGAACCCCGCAGGTCGCGGGGTTCTCGGCAGGTGATGGGGATGCGGGCCGTGGCTAGACGCCGGTCGGGCCCTCGAGCTGCTTCTGGCGCTGCAGGTTGGCCTGACGGCGGAAGTTCAGCGCCTCGACACCGAGCGAGAAGATGATCGCGAAGTAGACGTAACTGCGGTTGAGTTCCTCGCCGAAACCGTCGGCGATGAGCAGCACGCCCACCAGGACCAGGAACGAGAGCGCGAGCATCTTGAGCGAAGGGTGCTCGTGGATGAAGTTGGAGAGCGGGTCGGCGAAGAACATCATGACCAGGATCGCGATGGTCATCGCGATGATGATGAGCCCGATCTGCTGCGTCAGGCCGACGGCCGTGAGCACGGAGTCGATGGCGAAGATCATGTCGACGACGACGATCTGGGCGATGATGCCCGCCATCGAGCCGGGCGTGACCTTGGGGGCGGCCTCGGGCTCTTCCTCCTTGAGCTCGGTGGTCTTGTAGATCTCGGTGACCGCCTTGTAGACGAGGAAGACGCCCCCGCCGAGCAGGATGCAGTCCTGCGCGCTGAACCCGTGACCGGCGATCACGAAGAGCTCGGTGTCGAGCTTGAGCAGGTACGAGATGCCGAGCACCATGAGGATGCGGCCGAGCAGAGCGAGGGAGAGGCCGAGCTTGCGCGCGAACGGCTGCTTCTCCTTGGGGAGGTTCGCCGTGACGATGGCCAGGAAGATGATGTTGTCGACGCCCAGGACGATCTCGAGGACCGTCAGTGTGAACAGTGCGACGAGACTCTGGATGGTCAGCAGATCGGCCACGATCGGGCTCCCCTCGGTGCGCGACGATAGCGACGCGTCGGTGGTGGTCGTGGTGATTGTAGTGGGACACCGCCGCGCGCGCGAGTACCGGGATCGGCTATCAGGTACAGTCTCGGGAACGGTCGGCTGACGGAGCACGGGAGGTGGACGGCGGGTGGCAGACGCGGGGCTCGTCGCGCGCATCGCCGTGCTCGCGCTCGCCGGCTGGGTCGTCTTCATCTGGGTGTGCGGCGCCGTCTACATCGCCGTGAGCTACCCGTTCGCGATGCGGTGGCTCCCTGAGCGCTCCGTGGGCGCGACGATCGCGGCGGTGCTGCGCGAATGCTGGGTGGTCGCGTGGACGCAGCCGATGCTGCCGGTCTTCCAGCTGTTCGCCGAGCGCATGGGCAGCGGCGGGGGAACGGTGCCGGTGGTGCTCGTGCACGGCTACTTCCAGAACCGCGTGGACTTCCTCTACCTGGCGCGCCGGCTGC
>CAZXWK010000016.1:0-1069 GCA_964644675.1 uncultured Eubacteriales bacterium
CGGTAGACCGCGAGTACGACGCCGTCGCGCACGATCGCGCACGGCGCCTCCTCGGCGAGCGCCGCAGCACCGTGCGCCGCGACGTCGAGCGACTGGCCCGCTCCCACGCGCACCGCGCTCTCGTCGCCTACCTCGACGACCGGCATTCCCAGTGCTTGCACGGGGTCAGCGAACAGCGCCTCGATCCCCGCAGCTCCTGCGACCTCGACGTCGTCGAGCGTGTGCGCGTCATCGAGTGAGAGCGTCCCCGAGCCCGTGCGCCTGAGCGCCGTCAGGTGCGCGGCCGAGTCGAGCGCGCGCCCCAGGTCCCGAGCAAGCGCGCGCACGTACGTCCCCTTCGAGACGGCGAGGTCCATCTCCCACGAGACCGCCTCGGTCACGTCGACGCCCGTCAGCCTCGCCGAGAACACCTCGATCCGCCGCGGTTCGAGCTCGAGCTCTCCCCCACGCCGGGCGACTTCGTGCGCGGTCTGCCCGCCCCGCTTGATCGCCGAGTACGCGGGCGGTACCTGCTCGTGCACGCCCACCAGGCTCGCGACCATCGCCGAGGCGAAGAAGGGGTCGCCCGCCTCGTCGGGAACGGGAGCGGTGCGCGTGATCCGCCCCTCGGCGTCGTCGGTGTCGGTCTCGGCGCCGAAGGTCACGCGCGCCTGGTAGCGCTTCTCGGCGGCGGTGAGGTAGGGCGCGAGGCGCGTGGCGGGGCCGATGAGGACGACGAGGAGTCCGGTCGCCATGGGATCGAGGGTGCCGGCGTGTCCGACGCGCTTCTCGCCGGTGATGCGGCGGACGCGTGCGACGACGTCGTGGCTCGTGAGTCCCGCGGGCTTGTCGATCGGCAGGATCGCGGAGAGCGTGGTCGCGCCGCGCTTCGCGCTCACGCCGACGCGCCCCCGGGCAGGAGCGGCAGCAAGGTCGCGAGGGCCGAGTCGATGTTCGCGCCGGTGAGCGTGAGCCCCGAGGCGGCGGCGTGACCGCCTCCGCCCAGGTCGCGAGCGACCGTGCCCACGTCGAAGCCGGTCTTGGCGCGCAGGTTGACGCGGACCTCGTCGCCGCGCTGCCGCAGGAGCAG
>CAZXWK010000016.1:1169-43573 GCA_964644675.1 uncultured Eubacteriales bacterium
GTGGATCTGTCCGTACTCGCGGGCGTCGGGATGGTGGTCGAGCACGATGATCGTCTCGGCGGCGGTCGCGAGGGGCACCGCGTCGCCCAGACGATCGAGGTTCGGCGTGTCGACCGCCACGAAGACCTGCGGACTTTCGAGCTGGTCGGCCGCGACGAAGAGCCCGAAGCCGGGCAGGAAGTCGTAGGTCGACGGCGGCTCGGCCCGGTTGGCGAGTGTGGGGATCGCGGGGATCCCGTTCTCGCGCAGCGCCAGGGTGACGCCCAGGGTGGAACCGATCGCGTCGCCGTCGGGCCGGACGTGACCGCAGACCACGACCGAAGACGCGCGCCTGAGCGCGACCACGGCGTGGTGGAAGGCGGCCTGCATCGTTCGCCTATGCCTCGTCGTCGGCGTCTGCCGGCTCGGCCGTTTCCGTCTCGGCGACGGCCTCTGCCTCGGCGGCACGCTCGGCGGCGAGCGTCGGCGGCACCTCCTTGAGGGCCGCGTCGATGCGCATGCCGGAGTCGACCGATTCGTCGATGTAGAAGCGCAGCTCGGGGGTGACGCGCCAGCCGAGCGCGCCGCCCAGAAGCGAGCGGATCCGCCCCTTGGCCGACTCGAGTCCGGCAAGGACCTCGTCGTAGCGGTCGGGATCGGTGCTCACGAACACGAGCAGGACCGAGCGGTCCGGGCTGACCTCGGCACCGGTGACGGTGACGAGGGCCAGCCGCGGATCGGAGACCTCGGTGACCAGCAGTGACGCGACGGCTTCGCGCGCCTGTTCGTTGAGGCGTCGTGTTGCGGGAGTCTGCTTCATGGCGTGCCTCGCTTATGCCTCTCGGGCGACTTCGATGACCTTGTAGCCCTCGATGACGTCGCCTTCCTTGAGGTCCTGGAAGTTGTCGATGCCGATACCGCACTCGTAGCCCTGCTTGACCGACTTCACGTCGTCCTTGAAGCGGCGCAGCGAGTGGATCGTGCCGTCGTGGACGATGGTGCCATCGCGGACGATGCGGATCTTGTCGTCGCGCGAGATCTCGCCCTCGACCACGTAGCAGCCGGCGATGGTGCCCACCTTCGGCACCTTGAACAGGTCGCGGACCTCGACGCGAGCGGTGTCCTCCTCGACGAAGTCGGGAGCGAGCATGCCCACGCGGGCGGCGTTGATGTCTTCGATGGCCTGGTAGATGACGCGGTAGAGCCGGACGTCGATCTCTTCCTGCTCGGCGAGTGACTTCGCCTTGGGCTGGGGGCGCACGTTGAAGCCGATGACGATGGCGTCGGACGCGTCGGCCAGCATGATGTCGCTCTCGGTGATGGCGCCGACGCCGGAGTGGATCACGTTGATCCGCACCTCGGTCTGGTCCATCTTGTCCAGCGCGTCCTTGAGGGCCTCGATCGAACCCTGGACGTCGGCTTTGACGACCAGGTTGAGGTCCTTGAGCTCGCCCTCGGAGATGCGGGCGAACAGGTCGTCGAGGGAGACGTGCGTCTTCTTCGACTGAGCAAGGGTGCGCAGGCGCAGCGCACGCTCCTCGGCGAGGTTGCGCGCGTCGCGCTCGTCGGCGAAGACGCGGAACTCGTCACCTGCAGACGGGACGCTGGCCAGGCCCTGGATCTCGACCGGATCGGCCGGACCCGCAGCCGTGACCGTGTCGCCCTTGGGGCTCACGAGCGCACGGACGCGGCCGTAGGCGGTACCAGCCACGATCGAGTCGCCGACGCGCAGCGTGCCGCGCTGGACGAGCACCGTCGCGATCGGACCGCGGCCCTTGTCGAGCTTGGCTTCGATGACGACACCGCTCGCGGTGGCGTCGGGGTTCGCCTTGAGCTCGAGGACGTCGGCCTGGAGCAGGATCATCTCGAGCAGTTCGTCGATGTTGAGGCGCTTCTTGGCGCTCACGTTGACGAAGATGTTGGTGCCGCCCCACTCCTCGGGCACGATCTCGTACTCGGTGAGCATCTGGCGGACCTGGTCGGGGTTCGCGCCGTCCTTGTCGATCTTGTTGACGGCGACGATGATCGGCACGCCGGCGGCCTTTGAGTGCGCGATCGCCTCGATGGTCTGCGGCATGACGCCGTCGTCGGCGGCGACCACGAGGACGACCACGTCGGTCGCGTTGGCACCGCGGGCACGCATGGCGGTGAACGCCTCGTGACCCGGCGTGTCGATGAAGGTGATCTGCTTGCCGTCGTGCACGACGACCGACGCACCGATGTGCTGGGTGATGCCACCGGCCTCGGTCGCGGCGACGCCTGTCGAGCGGATCGCGTCGAGCAGCGACGTCTTGCCGTGGTCGACGTGACCCATGACGGTGACGACCGGCGGACGCGGCTTGAGGTCCTCGGGCTCGTCGTGGAAGACGAACGCCTCCTCGGCACCGGCGGGAGCGACGATGCGCACCTCTCGGCCCAGGTCCTCGCCGATGATCTCGATGATGTCGGCGGTCATGGGCTGGTTGACGGTCAGTGCCGAGCCCAGCATGAAGAGACGCTTGATGACCTCGTTCGCGGGTACGTCGAGCGCCTCGGCGAACTCGCCCACGGTGACGCCCTCGGGAACGCTGATGGCGTCGCCGCCGGTCGGGAGCTCGGCGTGCGTGGCGGCCTCGTGGTGCGCGGCCTCCTCGGCCTCTTCCCCGCCGGGCTTCTTGTGCTTCTTCTTCTTGCGGCTGCCCTCGGCAGCGGCGGCGGCGACGGCGGCCTTGGCCTCGTCGATGACCTTCTGGCGCTGGATCGCCTCGGCCTGCTCGGCCATCTGGCGGTAGCGGTCCTCTTCTTCCTTCTCGAGGGCCGCGGCCTCCTCGGCCTCGAGGCGCGCGCGCTCGGCGGCGATGGCGGCCTCGAGCCCGGCACGCGCGTCGCTCACGGGCGGCGTGGCCGACTTCTTGGCGGCGGGCACCTCGACGGGCACCTCGACGACGGGCTCGGCCTCGACCGGCTCTTCGACGACGGGCACCTCGACGGCAGCGGCCTCAGCGGCGGCCACGACGGCCTCGGCTGCGGCGGCTGCAGCGGCGTGCTCCTCGCGGACGGCGGCCGGCTTGGAGGCCTCCTCCTCGGCCTTGAGGCGGGCGGCCTCCTCGGCGCGGGCGCGCTGCTCCTCCTCGCGGCGGCGACGCTCCTCTTCCTCGGCCTTGCGGCGCTCCTCCTCGTCGGCCTTGCGCTTGGCTTCCTCGGCGGCGCGCTTCTCGGCCTCGAGGGCCTCCTGCTTGGCGCGCTCCTCTTCGAGCGCGGCCTGGCGCTCGGCGATCTCGGGGCCGAGCGCCTTGCGGATCTTGTCCACGTACGCCTCGACCAGGGTCGACGCGTGGTTCTTGGCCGGTATCTTGAGCTCCTGGAGTCGCTCCAGAAGCTCCTTGCTTGTCATCCCGAACTCCTTGGCGAGTTCGTGAACTCTCATTGCGGGCACTAGCGTCACCGTCCTGCCTGCGAGTCCTGCGTGCTCTTCAGGAACTCGTCGAAGTCTCGTCGCAACCGGTAGTAGTCATCGTCCTGCAGGTTCACCTTGAGCGCTGAGTCGAGCCTGCGGCGCTGCCGCGCGGTCTCGAAGCACTCGGGCCGTGCGCAGAGGTAGGCTCCTCGGCCGTTGGCCTTTCCCGAAGGATCGACCTCGACGTGGCCGTCCGGTGTCCGGACGACCCGCACGAAGCCTCGCTTGTCGCTGCTCTCGCGACACGCGACGCACGTGCGGGTGGATACCTTGCGCACCTTCATCACTCGGCGGCAGCCTCCTTGTCATGCAGACCGCAGTAGTAGCTCCCGGGGCGCGCCTGGTTGCGGCAGCGCACTCCGGACGAGGTCACGGCCACGCACCGGCCGTCGAACTCCTCGGCGCCGCGGGCGTGAGACTGGCTCGACGCCGACGGCGTGTACAGGCCCTGCTCGGCGGCCATCGACGCGCTCTTGATGTCGATGCGCCAGCCGGTGAGCTTGGCGGCGAGGCGGGCGTTCTGGCCCTCCTTGCCGATCGCGAGCGACAGCTGGTCGTCAGGGACGATGACCGTCGCGGTGTGGGTCTCTTCGTCGATGAGCGCGCGGTCGACCTTGGCCGGCGAGAGCGAGCTCGCCACGTAGGTGGCGGGGTCCTCGGCCCACGGCACGACGTCGATGCGTTCGCCGCGCAGCTCGCTCACGATCATGCGCACGCGGCTGCCCTTGGGGCCGACGCACGCGCCGACCGGGTCCAGGCCGCTCTCGCGGCTGGAGACGGCGACCTTGGAGCGCATGCCCGGCTCGCGCGCCACGCTCTTGATCTCGACGATGCCGTCGTAGACCTCGGGCACCTCGATCTCGAAGAGGCGGCGGATCAGGCCCGGGTGCGTGCGCGACACGACGATCGACGGCTCGTTGCTCGTCTTGCGCACGTCGATGATGTAGGCCTTGATGCGCTGGTTGTGGTCGTAGCGCTCGTTGCTCGGCTGCTCGCTCGGCGGGAGGAGCGCCTCGACGCCCTCGCGCAGCTTGATGAGCGTGTAGCGGCTGTCGCTCTGCTGCACCGTGCCGGTGACGCTCTCGCCGATGCGGTCGGCGTACTCGTCGAAGATCCGCTCGCGCTCCGCCTCGCGGATGATCGAGCCGATCACGTTCTTGGCGTTCTGTGCGGCGATGCGGCTCACGTCGGCCGGGGTCACGTCGCGCTCGTCGTAGACCGGCTCTTCGCCAGCCTCCTCGTCCCACTCGCCCACCGGCACGAGCTCGTACACGTAGATGCGGCCGCTCTCGCGGTCGATCGTGACGCGCACGGGGTTCTCGAGGTCGAGAATGCGCTGGTAGGTGCCGGCGAGCGACTGCTCGAGCTTGTCGAGCATCACGTACTCGTCGACGCTCTTCTCACGGGCAAGCTGCCGCAGTGCGTCCATCAGCTCGGAACTCATTGAGCTGCCTTCCTTCCCTGGCCGAAGTCGACGACGCCCTTGAGGCGCGCCTTGGTTATCGTGTCAAACGCGACGGCAACCCTCTCGCCGTCCACGTCGAGGACGACGTCGTCGCCCTCCATGCCGATCAGAACGCCCGTCCAGGACTTGCGCTTGTCGGCCACGTGCGTCTTCAGGTTCACCGTCTCGCCCGCGAAGCGCGCGTAGTCCGCGCGCTTGGTCAGCGGCCGGTCGATGCCCGGCGACGACACCTCGAGGGTGTAGGGCCCGTGGATCGGGTCCGCTGCCTCGAGGAGCTCCGACACCCACGCGTTCGCGCTGGCGACCGCGTCGAGGTCGAGCCCGCCCTCCCGGTCCAGCAGGACGCGGATGACAGGCGTGCCTCGGCCACCGGCCTGCTCGACCGCCACCAGCTCGAACCCGTGCGCTGTCGCCTCGGGATCGAGCAGTTCGGTCAGCCGTGCCGCAAGATCGGTCGTCACTCCTGTCACCTCCTTGTCCGCAGAACAAAAGAAGCGAGCGTAAGCCCACTTCTCGCAAGAGACGGCATGTTCACGTGCAGAGCGGATTCTACCACATGGTGGCAGCAGGGCAAAACGCTCCGTCGGCACGCCGAGGAGCGTTTCCGGGGCCGTCAGACGGCCTAGTGCGCGTAGCGCTCCCGCGCCGCCGAGACAAGCTCGGCGACCGTCGCGGCGGCCGTCTCGAGCGGGATCGTGGTCTTGTCGCCGGTGGCGCGAACCTTGAGCTCGACGACGCCCTCGGCGAGGCCCTTCTTGCCCACGACGACCTGGAACGGCCAGCCCACCAGGTCGGCGTCGTTGAACTTCACGCCGGCGCGCTCGTCGCGGTCGTCGATGACGGTCTCGACGCCGGCGTCGGCGAGCTCACGCCAGATCTTCTCGGCGACCTCGGCGACCTCACCCTCGGCCATGAGCGGCAGCACCGCGACCTCGAGCGGCGCCACCGAGACCGGCCAGGTGATGCCGCCCTCGTCGTTGTACTGCTCGATGACGGCAGCGAGCGTGCGGCTGACGCCCACGCCGTAGCAGCCCATGATGAACGGCTGCTCCTCACCGTTCTCGTCGGCGAACGTCGCGTTCATGGACTCGGAGTACTTCGTGCCGAGCTGGAAGACCTGGCTGACCTCGATGCCGCGGGCGCTCTGCAGCGTGCCGCCGCACACCGGACAGCCGTCGCCCGCCTGCGCGAGGACCAGGTCGGCCCACTGCTCGACTTCGAAGTCGCGGCCGGGCTGGGCATTGATGAAGTGGTAGTCGCCCTCGTTGGCGCCGATGCCCCACGCGACGTCGGTTTCGAGGCTCTTGTCGGCGATGACGAGGGTACCCTCGGGCACGTTGACCGGGCCGAGGGAGCCCTTGGGTATCGCGTACTTCTCGAAGTCGGCCTCGTCGAGCAGCTCGATGCCGGGCACGGCCCATCCGGCCTTGATCGGGTTGAGCTCGCGGTCACCCGGAACGAGCAGGAAGACGAGCCGGCCGTCTGGCGTCTTGCCCGCCATCGTCTTGACGGTGTCGTGGTCCGAGATGCCGAGGAACGCCGAGAGCTCGGCGATCGTGCGGATGTCGGGCGTGTGCACCTTCTCCATGGGCCGGGGCTCGGTGACCGCGGGCGTGCGCGGCACGACCGTCTCGGCGGCCTCGACGTCGGCGGCCCAACCGCAGCCGCAGTAGACGAGCTCGGCCTCGCCGTTCTCGGCGATCGCCATGAACTCGGTCGTGACCTTGCCGCCGATCTGCCCGGAGTCCGCCTCGACGGGGCGGTAGTCGAGGCCGCAGCGCTCGCAGATACGCGCGTAGGCGCGGCTCATCGCGTCGTAGTGCTCCTGAAGCGACTCCTGCGTCGCGTGGAAGCTGTAGGCGTCCTTCATGATGAACTCGCGCCCCCTGAGCAGGCCGAACCGCGGGCGGACCTCGTCGCGGAACTTCACCTGGACCTGGTAGAGCGAGAGCGGGAGCTCGCGATACGAGCGCACCTCGTTGCGCACGAGAGAGGTGACGATCTCCTCGTGGGTGGGTCCGAGGCAGAAGTCGCGGCCGTGGCGGTCCTTGAGGCGCGCGAGTTCGGGGCCGTACACGTCCCAGCGGCCCGACTCGTACCACAGCTCGGCGGGCTGGACGACCGGCATCATGATCTCCTGGCTGCCGATCGCGTCCATCTCCTCGCGCACGATCTGCTCGATCTTGGAGAGCGAGCGCCATCCCATCGGCAGGAAGCTGTAGATGCCCGCCGCGTTCTTGCGGATCATGCCCGCGCGCAGCAGCAGCCGGTGGCTCGCGAGCTCGGCCTCGGCGGGTACCTCTTTGAGCGTGGGGACGTAGAGCGAGCTCATGCGCAGGGCGACGGTCATGGGTGCAGCTCCCGGATCGCGTGGTCGAGCGCGCCAGCGGCGCGCGAGGGGTCGAAGCGAAGGATACCGCACGCGTCGGCGGCGCGGCAGGTGCTCGTGCTATCGGGCCTCGGAGCTTCGCGGCACGACCAGGTCGCGGGCCTGGTGTCGGTGCGTAGCGGCCGCACTCGGCGGGCGCGCGGTCGAGGCGAGCACCGCTGCCCCGAACGCGAGGGCGGCACAGAGCGCGAGGCCGGACGGGATCGCCTGAGAGGCGGCCGCTGTCGCCCGGCCGACGAGCACGGCCGCGAAGTACCAGCCCCCGACGCCACCCACTCCCCACGCCGTGAAGAGGAGCCCGTAGTTCGCGCCGGCATCGCGCGTGCCGTAGTAGTCGTAGACGATCACGGGGAAGAGCGCGAGCGTCGAGCCGTAGGTCAGTCCGGCGGCGAGCGAGACCGCCGCGAGCGCCGGCGTGCCTGTCACAAAGGGCAGCGCGGCGAGCGAGACGCCGAGCGCGCCGAGACTCCCCACCACGGTGACGCGCCGACCGAAGCGGTCCGAGAGCAGGCCGGCGATGGGGCGTCCCAAGCCGTTACCGAGGGCCAGCGCCACGAGGAAGCCCGCCGTCCCGGGGAGGGCGATCGCCTGGGGGACGAGGGCCGCCGACTCGCTCAGCACGCCCATCACGGCGAGGCCGCAGAACGCTGCGAGAGCGAACGCGCCCCACAGGGAGTAGAACGCCGCCGTCGAGAGCATCTGCCGAGGAGACCGCTCGCCCAGGCCCGGTGGCTCGGCGTACGCGTGCGGCGGCACGAAGCCGGGCAGCGGGTCGGACAGCAGCTGCGCGAGCACGACGATCGCGCCCAGCGCCACGATCCCGAGGTAGAGCAGGCTGCGATCGACGCCGTAGTGCGCGATGAGCTCGTAGGACGCGGGGGCGGTCAGGATCGGCGACAGCCCGAAGCCGCACACGACCAGACCTGCGATGGCCCCGCGACGGCGCGGTGCGAACCACTTGACGGCAGCGGGCGTGGTCGAGGCGTAGGCGAGACCGATGCCGGCCCCCGTCATGAGACCGAAGCCGAGCACCATGTGCGTCGGGAACGACGCCGGCGACGCGAGCCTGACGGGAGAGAGGCTCGCGACGACCAGGCCGAGCCCGGCGAGGACGCCGCCGGCGGTCGCCGTCCAGCGGGGTCCGATGCGGTCCTGCAGACGCCCGCCGGCGATCATGGACAGCGCGAACGCGGCGACCGCGAACGCGAACGGAAGGCCCGCCTGAGTCACCGTCCAGCCGTGGTCCCCTCCCGCCGCGATCGGCCTGACCAGCGCGTGAGCGATCACGGGCCACGCGTACAGACCGCCGAGGGTGAGGTTGATCGCGGACCCCGCGGCGGTGACGAGCCATCCTCGGATCGCGGGGTCCAAGATCGCAACACCCCCTTGCGTGCGGTCGCGGCTGCCGGTCGAGTCAAGTGTGGGCGCGGCTCTCACGCGGCGCGACGACGCGCCCGCAGACGGCACGTGGCGGCGGGAAGCGGCGCGTGAGCAGCGGTGAGCGGTCGTCGGTCGCGTGCTGCGGACCCGACGGGGCCCGTTCGCGGCCGAGCGGTCGGCGCGCGTGCAGGGGTTCGCGCTACGCGCGCTCTCGCTCGATCCGCTCGATCTCGGCGAAGAGCGCGTCGACGATCTGCTCCTCCGCGACTTTGCGCACCGTCTCGCCGTGGCTGAAGATGAGGCCGACTCCCTGGCCCGCCGCGACTCCGATGTCGGCCTCGCGCGCCTCGCCAGGACCGTTCACGACGCACCCCATGACCGCGACCTTGAGTGGCGTCCGCCGCATCGCAAGACGAGCGGCGACCTCCTCGGCGATGGGGATGAGGTCGATCTGGCAGCGCCCGCACGTGGGGCAGCTCACGAGCTCGGGGCCCAGCCGGCGGATGTCGAGCGCCGAGAGGATCTCCCAGCCCACCGCGACCTCCTCGACCGGGTCGGCCGTGAGCGAGACACGGAGGGTGTCGCCGATTCCCTCGGCGAGGAGGATGCCCAGGCCGACACTCGACTTCACGGTGCCGGCGCGCAGGGTGCCGGCCTCGGTGACGCCGATGTGAAGCGGGTACGGGATCTGGGTCGCGAGCAGCCGGTACGCGTCGACGGTGGCCTGCACGCTCGAGGCCTTCGCCGAGACGACGATGTCGGCAAACCCGCGGGACTCGAAGTGGTGGCAGAAGGCGGCCGCGCTCGCGGCGAGCTTCTCGGCGAGCGGCCAGTCGAGGTCGGCGTACTCCTCGGCAAGCGAGCCCGCGTTGACGCCGATGCGTATCGGGATGCCCGCCTCGCCCGCCGCGTCGATGACGGCGTCGACGCGCGCCATGTCCCCGATGTTGCCCGGGTTGATGCGCAGCTTGGCGGCGCCGGCCCTGGCGGCGTCGATCGCGATCGTGTGGTCGAAGTGCACGTCGGCGACGACCGGCAGCGGCGAGCCCGCGACGACATCGGAGAACGCCGGAAGTGCGTCTCGGCGCGGTATGGCCACGCGCACGATCTCGCAGCCGGCGTCGGCGAGACGGCCGATCTGGGCGAGCGTCGCTCCCACGTCGCGCGTGTCGGTGTTGGTCATGGACTGCACCGAGACGGGCGCGCCGCCACCCACCACGACGTCGCCCACGTTCACCGGGCGCGACTCTCGGCGATCCACTGACACCTCCGCTGACCTGCGGCGCTATCCGCCGTTGACGACGTACTTCAGGACGTCAGCGTACATGAGGTAGCCGATGAAGGCGAAGAGCAGGAGCGTGCCTGCGGCCGAGAGCCCCAGCGAGAAGTTGCGCGACAGCGGACGGCCCACGATGCGCTGCACGAGCTCGATCGCGACCTTGCCTCCGTCGAGCGGTGGGATCGGCAGGATGTTCACGAGACCGAGCGATAGCGACAGTACCGCGACGATGAACGCGTAGTTGAGCGCGCCGAGCTTGACCTGCTCGGAGACGATGACCGAGACGCCGATGATGCTCGACGACTGCGAGACGCTCTCCTTGAACGAGGACGGATTGAAGAATCCCATGATCGCCTTGAAGACCATGCCGATGTAGCCGAGCGACGTCGTGGTGGCCTCGACCAGTCCCATGCGCCGCTGCTCGGCGGCGGGGCGGATGCCCAGCTGCGCCGTGCCGCCTCCCCCGTCCTTGAGCGTGACGCGGACGGTCTTCTCGGCGCCATCGCGGACGACGACGACCGCGATGGTCTCGCCCGGCTTGTGCGTCTGCACCGCCGCGACGAGAGCGTCCCAGTCCTTGACCGGGGTCCCGCCGATGCTCTTCACGACGTCGCCGGCCTTCAGGCCCGCCACCGCCGCGCCGCTTCCCGGCAGCGTCGAGTCGATCTTGAGCGAGCTGACCCACACGCCCACCAGCGTGAAGAGCAGCACGAACACGAGCACCGCCGCGACGAGGTTGACCGCCACCCCCGCCGAGAGGACCACGATGCGCTTCCACGTGGGAAGGCCGCGGTAGGTCTGCGTCCGCGCCTCGTCGAGCAGCGCGACCGGGTCGGCTGCCGACGCCGGCGGGTAGTGCGACTGGTAGAGGTTCTCTTCGCCGTCGACCTCGGAGATGGCGTTCCAGTCGGCGAGGATCACCAGGACCGCCGCGGCACGGTCCAGCTCCACGTCGAGCTCGCGTGCGACGTCGGACACCCAGGCGCGGTGCTCGCGCGTGACGATCGCGAGCGCGGGGCCGAGCAGCTCGTCCTCGGGACCGGGCTCCATGCCTGCGATGCGGACGTAGCCGCCCAGCGGGATCGCGGTGATGCCGTAGTCGGTCTTCTTGCCGCGGAAGCGCAGCGCGGGACCGGGCAGTCCGACCATGAACTCGTGGACGTGCACGCCGAAAGCGCGAGCGGTCGCGAAGTGCCCGCCCTCGTGCAGTACCACGAGGATCGAGAACGTGATGACCCCCCAGAAGATGGCGGAGAGCGCCGTGATCATGCGTCGCCTTTCCGTCGGTAGCGGTTCGACCGCCCGCGTGTTCGCGGGAGCGCACGTGAGCGGCGCTGACGCAGGTGCAAAGGCCGCGCCAGCCGCCCGGATTCCATAGGTTCCACATTCCCCCCGCGGGCATCCCGCACCCAGGCCGCGCACCTGCGGGCGCACGCACCAACCGCTGAGGCCGCTCCCGCCGCGAGCGGTCGCGCCCTACCCCGCCGCGAGCGCCTCTGCGGCAGCCCGGCGCGCCCACGCGTCGACCGCCTCGACCTGCTCGATGCTCGCGAGGTGCTCGGGGTGCGTCTGCTCGAGCACCGCCTGAACCGTGCGCTCGATGTCGAGGAAGCCGCACTCGCCCGCCAAGAACGCGGCGACCGCGACCTCGTTGGCGGCGTTGAGCGCGGCGGGCGCCGTGCCCCCGACGCGACCGGCCTCCAGCGCGAGGCGCAGGCAGCCGAACGTCTCGAGGTCGGGGTCGAGGAAGTCGAGCCGTCCGATCGTGGTGAAGTCCACGGGCGGCAGCGGCGCGGTCCACCGTCGCGGGTGGCTGAAGGCGTACTGGATGGGGATCCGCATGTCGGTCGCGCCCAGGTGCGCTTTCACGCTGCCGTCGGCGAACTCGACCATCGAATGCACGCACGACTGCGGGTGTACGACCACGCGCACGTCGTCGATCGCGACGCCGAACAGGTGGTGCGCCTCGATGACCTCGAGCCCCTTGTTCATCAGCGTCGCCGAGTCGATCGTGATCTTGGGCCCCATCGTCCACGTGGGGTGCGCGAGCGCGTCGGCGGCGGTCATGTTCGACAGCTCGTCGCGCGTCCTGCCTCGGAAGGGGCCGCCGGACGCCGTGAGCCAGATGCGCGTGGCATCGTCGGCGTCTTCGCCCAGGTAGCACTGGAAGATCGCCGAGTGCTCCGAGTCCACCGGGAGCAGCTTGCCGGGCCTGGCGAGTGCCATCACCAGCTCCCCGCCCACCACGAGCGACTCCTTGTTGGCGAGCGCGAGCGTCTTGCCCGCCGAGAGCGCGGCGACCGTCGCACGCAGCCCGGCCGCGCCCACAAGGGCGTTGAGCACCACGTCGGCGTCGGGGTGGACCGCCAGCGCCGCGACCTCCTCGGCGCCGTCAGCGACGCTCGCGGCGCTGCCGACGATCTCGCGCACCTTCGCGGCGGCGATCGAGTCTGCGACCGCGATGTCGCGCACGCTGAACGCGCGAGCCTGCTCGGCGACGAGCTCCGCCGAGCGGTTCGCCGCCAGGGCGACGATCTCGATGCGGTCGGGATGGGCGGCCGCGACCTCGAGGGCCTGTCGGCCGATCGAGCCGGTCGAGCCCAGGATCGCGACGCGAAGGCGCTCGCTCACCGGACGCCTCCCCACCACAGCACCCAGTACGCGACGAGGCACACGAGGATCAGTGAGTCGAGACGGTCGAGGAATCCGCCGTGTCCGGGGAGCACGTTGCCGGAGTCCTTGACGCCGGCCTCGCGCTTCATCCGCGACTCGAACAGGTCGCCGATGATGACGGTGCAGCCGACCGCGAGCCCGACCGCCACCGCCTGCGCGACGCCGATGCCGATCGACGGCAGGACGAAGGGTACGGCGACCCAGACCACGACGCTGCCCAGCACGCCGGCGTAGAAGCCTTCCCACGACTTCTTGGGGCTGATGCGCGGCACCATCTTGTGGCGGCCGATCGTCGAGCCCACCAGGTACGCGAGCGAGTCGTTCGCCCACACGCTGAGGAGCAGTGCGACAGCAAGTTGGGTCCCGTGCAGGAACGTGCGCTCGATCAGCACGAGGTAGGCGAGCAGGAACCCGGTGTAGACCGCGCCGAAGACGGTGGTGGCGGTGTCGGTGGTTCGCACACGCACCCACCACACGTGCCAGATGAGCGAGGCGGCGATCAGCGCGGTGACGACGGCCGTCAGGCCGGCCATCCCCCACACCGCGGCGAAGAACGGCATCAGGCCCGCGGCGATGACCCCGACCGTCTCGTTGGGCAGGCGGGATTCTCGGCGTTGCATGGCGTAGAACTCGCTTGCCGCGACCGCGGCGAGCACCCCGATGATCGCGCCCAGCACGTAGATGTTGTAGCCGCCCAGAGGCCCGTAGCCCCCGAACCAGATCGCGCCGAGCATCACGACCGCGTACCCCGCGCCGGTCATCACCCGGGTGAGCAGTCCCGCCGGCTTGATGCCGGCCGGCTCTTCGACACGCACGTTGGGCATCAGCTGCCCCCGAACCGGCGGTCGCGCTTCTGGTAGTCCACGACGGCGCGCAGCAGGTCGGTGCGCCCGAAGTCGGGCCACAGCGTCGCCGTGACCCACAGTTCGCTGTAGGCGATCTGCCAGAGCAGGAAGTTGGAGACCCGCATCTCACCGCTCGTGCGTACGAGCAGGTCCGGGTCGGGGATTCCCGCCGTGTACAGGTTCGCCGAGACGGTCTCCTCGGTGATCTCAGACGGCTTGAGCTCGCCCGCGGCGACCATCTCGGCGATGGCGCGGGCGGCCTCGGTGAGCTCGATGCGGCCCCCATAGTTGAGGGCGACGACCAGCGTCAGGCCCTCGTTGGCCGCGGTGGCGGCTTCGACGCGCTCGAACGCCTCTCGCGTGGCCGGAGGCAGCTGCGACATGCGGCCGATGACGCGCACCCGTACGTGCATCTTCTGGAGGTTGACGAGTTCGCGCTCGAGGACCTCGACGAAGAGCCTCATCAGCCCGCTGACCTCGTCGTCGGGCCGCGTCCAGTTCTCCGAGGAGAAGGAGTACAGCGTCAGGTAGCGGATGCCCAGCTCAATGGAGGCGGCGATCGCCTCGCGGACGGACTTCGCGCCCGCCGAGTGCCCCGCGAGCCGCGGCAGCCCGCGCTTCGCCGCCCAGCGCCCGTTGCCGTCCATGATGACGGCGACGTGGGTCGGAGCCCGTGACGGGTCGAAGTCGGCCAGGAGGTGCTCGGCCTTCTTGTTCTTGAAGAAGCTGTGACGAGAAGCGTCGTCAGGGGTCACGCTAGACCTCCATGATCTCCGCTTCTTTGCGCTTGACCGCCTCGTCGATCTCGGCGACGTGACCGTCGGTGATCTTCTGGATCTCGGCCTCGGCGCGACGGAGGTCATCCTCGGAGATCTCCGCGTCCTTCTGAGATCGCTCGAGCTTGCCGTTGGCGTCGCGGCGGATGTTGCGCACCGCGACGCGGGCCTCCTCGGCGTAGTGCTTGCACTGCTTGACGAGGTCCTTGCGACGCTCCTCGGTCAGCGGCGGGAACGGAAGGCGGATGATCGAGCCGTCGTTGCTCGGCGTGATGCCCAGGTCGGAGGCCTGGATGGCATGCTCGATCGCCTTGAGCGCCGTCTTGTCCCACGGCTCGATGACCAAGAGCTGGGGCTCGGGCGTCTTGATGCCGGCGATCTGGGTGATCGGGGTCGGCGTCCCGTAGTAGTCGATCTTGATGTCCTCGAGGACCGCACCGCTCGCGCGACCCGTGCGGACGGTCGAGAACTCGTGCGCCAGCGCCTTGACCGTCTTGTCCATGTGGTCGCGGGCTTCGGCAAGGATGGTGGCCGTCGTCATCGGTCGTCTCCCCTCACGATCGTCCCGACGCGCTCGCCGGAGAGCGCGCGCAGGATGTTGCTGTCGGTTTCCATGTTGAAGACCAGGATGGGCAGGTCGTTGTCCATGCAGAGCGAGATCGCCGTCGAGTCCATCACCTGCAGGCCGCGGTTGAGCACGTCGATGTAGGTGAGCTCGTCGAACTTGACCGCGTCGGGATTCTTGACCGGGTCCGAGTCGTAGATCCCGTCGACCTTGGTGGCCTTCATGATGCAATCGGCCTCGATCTCGAGGGCGCGAAGGGCGGCCGTCGTGTCGGTCGTGAAGTACGGGTTGCCGGTGCCGGCCGCGAAGATGACGGTGCGGCCCTTCTCGAGGTGGCGGATCGCGCGGCGGCGGATGTAGGGCTCGGCGACCGCCTGCATCTCGATGGCGCTCATGACGCGCGTGAAGATCCCGGCGCGCTCCATGGCCTCTTGCAGCGCGAGTGCGTTCATCACCGTCGCGAGCATGCCGATGTAGTCGCCTTGCGCCCGGTCCATGCCCTTGGCCGAGGCCGCAAGCCCGCGGAAGATGTTCCCGCCGCCGACGACGATGGCGATTTCGATCCCGCGCTCGCGCACCTCCTTGAGCTGCCTGGCGAGCGAATCGAGGACCGCGGGGTCGATACCGTAGCCGGCCTCGCCCATGAGCGCCTCACCGGAAAGCTTGAGCAGGACGCGGCGGAACCGGTACTCGTCGGACACAAGCACTCCCCTCGTTTGCGGACTGGCCCGGCGAGATGCCGAGCCACCAGACAGGATACAGCAGACGGGCCGGCACGTGGTCGCGCCGGCCCGTCCGTTACGCCGTCGACACAGCAGGTGCCGGTCGACGCGTGTGCTGCGTGTTACTCGGCCGCGGTCTCGCCGAGGACGAAACGCGTGAAGCTGACGACGGCGACGGTGTCGCCGACGGCCTTGCTCGTCTCGGCCGCGTACTGCGAGACGGTGATGTCGGGGTTCTTCACGAAGACCTGCTCGACGAGCGCGACCTCCTTGAAGAACTTCTCCAGACGACCCTGGGCCATCTTCTCCTGGATGTTCTCCGGCTTGCCGGACTCGGCGGCCTGAGCCTTGTAGATCGCCAGCTCGTGCTCGACGGTGGCCGCGTCCGCCTCCTCGCGGGCGACGAACATCGGCGATGCGGCGGCGACCTGCATGGCGACATCCTTGGCGAACGTCTGGAAGGTCGCGTTCTCGGCCGTCTCGGGCTTCTCGAACGAGCAGGTCACGAGGACGCCGATCTTGCCGCCGCCATGGATGTAGGTGGCCACGGCGCCGTTGCCCGTGATTTCCTCGCGGACGAAACGGGCGATGCCCATGTTCTCGCCCAGCTTGGAGACCTTCTCGCCGAAGAGCTCCTCGACGGTGATGCCACGGCCGGAGATGGTCTGCTTGAGCAGGTTCTCGACGTCGGTCGGGGCCTCGGCGGCGATGTGCTCGGCGATCTCGGCGGCGAACGACGTGAACTCGGCGTTGCGGCCGACGAAGTCGGTCTCGGAGTTGACCTCGACGAGCACGCCCACCTTGGAGCCGGCGGCGACGTACGCGGCGATGGTGCCCTCGTTGGTCGCGCGGCCGGCCTTCTTGGCAAGCGCGGCGAGTCCGCGGGTGCGCAGGATGTCGACGGCCGCGTCGAGGTTACCCTCGGCCTCCGTCAGCGCCTTCTTGCACTCCATCATGCCGGCGCCGGTGCACTCGCGGAGCTCCTTGACCTGGCTGGCTGAGATCTCTGCCATGTGAAACGCCTCCTTATCGAAGGTCGGTGAATACGTGTCGGGTGGTGCGGTCCGGCTCGCGCCGGGGTGCGGACGTGATCTACTCCGCAGCGGCCTCGTCCGCAGCGTCAGCCGCTGCGGCAAGGTCGACTGCCGGGTCGGAGGTCTCGACGCACTCGGCGGCGGGAGCTTCGACGGTCTCGACCGCGGGTGCCTCGGCCACCGGAGCGGCTTCGACGACGGGTGCCTCGGCGACCGGCGCGGCCTCAGCGACGACGACCGGGACGGTGGCGTCCTCGCGAGCGGCGACCTGCGGGACGTCGCCACCGCGACCCTCGATGACGGCGTCGGCGATGACGCGGCACATCAGGGCGACCGAGCGGATCGCGTCGTCGTTGCCCGGGATCACGTAGTCGACGTCATCCGGGTCGGCGTTGGTGTCGACGAGGCCGATGATCGGGATGCGGAGGCGCTGGGCCTCGTGGATCGCGATGTCCTCACGCTTGGTGTCGACGACGAACAGCGCGCCGGGAAGCTCGCGCATCTCGCGGACGCCGTTGAGGTTGCCCTGGAGCTTCGCGAGCTCCTTGCCCAGGAGCAGCTGCTCCTTCTTGGGCAGGCCGGCCATACGGCCGTCGGCCTGCATGGCCTCGAGCTCCTCCATGCGCTGGACGCGCGAGCGCATGGTCACGAAGTTGGTGAGCATGCCGCCGAGCCAGCGGTGGTTGACGTAGGGCATGCCGCTGCGCTCGGCCTCGGACTGGATCGGCTCCTGCGCCTGCTTCTTCGTGCCGACGAACAGCACGCTGCCGCCGCGCTGGGCGACCGAGCGGGCGAACGAGTAGCTGTGCTCGAGCTCGCGCAGGGTGCGCTGCAGGTCGAGGATGTAGATGCCGGAACGCTCGGTGAAGATGTACGGCTTCATCTTCGGGTTCCAGCGGCGGGTCTGATGTCCGAAGTGGACACCCGCCTCGAGCAGGTTCTTCATGGTGACGACGGGCATAGCAAAACCTCCAGGTCGTTGTTCCTCCGCCCGGTTCAACCCCCGGCAGCGATCCCCCCTGGTGGAAGGACACGTCGCGCCGGAGTCCACGGGCGTGCGTAGTAAGAGCCGGTGAAGTGTACAGCAGATGGCCGACAGGCTGCAACGGTGCCGGGCGTGTCTACCGTGCGGAGGCCCACCGCGTCACGCGCTGGCCCGTCAGAACGCCCGTCCGCACATCAGGCACGTCAGGTGGGCGTCGTAGTAGCCGGGCCGGTCAGGCTGAGGCACGAGCTCGAGGCTCAACTCGACCTGGCAAGACGGGCACCAGAGCCGGTGCGTGAGCCCGGCGTCAGCGATGAACCGCTCGGCGTCGGCCTCACGGTCGCGTAGCAGCAGGCGGTACGGCTCGGCACCCTCTTCGGGACGGGGCCGCGCGGCGGCCGCGATCCGAGCGCTGATGTCGGCGGGTCGGGCGTCGTTCTTTATCAGGAAGTCCACCGCGCCCAGGTCCAGGCACCGCTTGATGTCGTCGTCCTGCCCCAGATTCGAGAGCATCAGCACCGGAATGGCACTGAGCCGAGGATCTCGCTGCACGGTCTCGAGAACCTCCAGCCCGCTCATCCGCGGCATCATCAGGTCGAGCAAGATGAGGTCCGGGGTGTTCGTGCGCAGCACCGAAAGGGCTTCGATGCCGTCAGCGGCGAGCAGCACCGTGTACCCGTCCTGCGTCAGGCGATCGGCATACATCCGCCTGAGGAGCTCGGTGTCCTCGACCACCAGTACAGTCAGCGCCATGTGTGGTTCCTCCGCGTCGTCGACCTGGGGTTGCCTAGGCGTGGATCGCCTGGGCCGCGCGAAGGCGCGCGCGCAGGCGCAGCACGGCCTTGGTGTGCAACTGGCTGACGCGCGACTCGGTGACACCGAGAACCTGGCCGATCTCCTTCAGCGTGAGACCCTCGTAGTAGTAGAGCGCGATCACGGTCTTCTCGCGCTCGGGAAGGCGCTCGATCGCCCCCGCGAGTATGTCCTTGATCTCGACGCTCTCGAAGATGGCGACGGGGTCGTCGGCGGAGTCATCTCGGATGGACCCGATCGCGCTCTGCCCGTCCTCGCGCTCGCCGCCGACCCACAGCTCCTCGAAGGAGACCACCGAGGTGTAGCTCAGCTTGGAGAGGATGTCGCCGAACTCCTTGGGGGTGATCCCCATCCGGTCGGCGACCTCCTGGTCGGTGGGTACGCGCTTGAGCTCGTTCTCGAGTGCGACGTAGGTCGACTCGATCTCGCGGGCCCGGGAGCGCACGGAACGAGGCACCCAGTCCATCGCTCGAAGCTCGTCGATGATCGCGCCCTTGATACGCGCGATGGCGTAGGTCTCAAACTTGATCGCGCGGTCGGGATCGAACTTCTCGATGGCGTCGATGAGCCCGAAGATGCCGTAGCTGATGAGATCGGCGGTGTCCACGGACTGCGGAAGGCTCGACGCCAGGCGACCTGCGACGTACTTCACCAACGGCGAGTAGTTGAGGATCAGTTCGTCTCGCGCCTGACCGTCCTGCCCGTCCTTGTAGCGAGCCCACAGGACGGACAGATCCGTCCGTTGGTCGGATCTCATGCAGTTTGCCCCTAACTGCCTACATTGTGTGCCCGACTGGCCGTGCGCGATTCACGCTCGAGGGTGCGCGCTGCGGTGCACGTCCTGCAGCCGCTTCATGCTCAGGTGAGTATAAATCTGGGTGGTGGACAGGGCAACATGACCGAGGAGTTCCTGCACGGTGCGGAGATCGGCGCCGGATTCGAGGAGGTGCGTCGCGAACGTATGGCGCACCGCGTGCGGGGTCAGCGAGCTCGCGCCGCCCACCTGGCCGAGGTAGCGCTTGAAGAGCCTCCGCACCGCGTCCTCGGAGAGCCGTCCTCCCCTCGTCGAGAGGAACACCCAGTCCTGGGATTCCGGCTTGGCGAGCCTGGGCCGCGCCTCCGACAAGTAGGCGCGTATCCGGGCGGTGGCCGCCGGGTACACGGGTACGAGCCGTTCCTTCGAGCCCTTCCCCATGAGTGCGACCTGCCCTTGAGCCAGGTCGAGATCGGCCAGACGCAGGCCGGAGACCTCACTCACGCGCGCTCCGGTTGCGTACAGGAGCTCGAGTACCGCGCGGTCCCTCAGACCGGCGGGGGTCTTTGGATCGGGAGCGTCGAGCAGGGCCTGCAGCTCGTCACCCTGAACCACCTTTGGCAGGCGGGTGGGGATCTTGGGTGTTGCCAGCACGGACGAGGGGTCGGAGGTGGCAAGACCCTCCGTTACCAAGTAGGCGAAGAACGAGCGCACCGCCGAGAGCCGCCGAGCGACCGTGCGCCGGGCGTAGCCGGCGCGATCGAGCTCGGCAAGGTAGCCGCGCATCTGGCGGTGCGTGAGCGTGAGCGGGTCGACGCCCTGGCGCTCGGCCCACTCGAGGTAGCGTGCGAGATCCGCCGAGTAGGCGCGGACCGTGTTGGGTGATGCGCCGCGCTCCACCTCGAGGTGCGCGAGGAACCGGTCGACGAGGGCTGCAGCCGTCGGCGTGTCAGGCACCTGGTACCTCTTCGAAGAGGTCCGGACGGGAGTCTCGCCACGCCTCCGTGGCTGCGAGCGCCCGCTGCGCGTAGGCCGCGTAGCGCTCTCGCTTGCCGCGGACGCGCTCGGGGAGAGGGGGCACCAACCCGAAGTTGACGTGCATGGGCTGATAGCTCGTCGTCTCCGGATCGGTGGCGTAGTCGAACAAGGCGCCGAGGACGCTCTCGCGCGGCAGGCGTGCTGGCGGCACAGCGCGGAGGTCCGCATAGGTGTTGAGCGCCGCGAACAGTCCTGAAGCGACGGCCTCGAGGTAGCCCTCGGTGCCGGTGATCTGTCCCGCGAAGCGGATGCGTGGCTCCTGCGGGAGCGCGAACGTCGGGTCGAGGGCACGCGGTGCGTCGATGAAGGTGTTGCGGTGCATGACGCCGTAGCGCAGGAACTCGGCGTGCTCGAGACCCGGAACGAGGCGGAAGACTCGTCGCTGCTCGGCGAAGGTGAGGTTGGTCTGGAAGCCGACCAGGTTGTAGGCGGTGCCGGAAGCGTTCTCGGCGCGAAGCTGCACGACGGCCCACGGGCGTTGGCCGGTGCGCGGGTCCGTCAACCCGACGGGCTTGAGCGCGCCGAAGCGGACCGCGTCGGGCCCGGTGCGGGCCACCTCCTCGACGGGCTGGCACGCCTGGAAGAGCTCCCGCCGCTCGAAGTCCTTGGCGTGAACGCGCTCGGCATCGAGGAGCGCCGCGATGAAGCGCTCGTACTCGTCGCGATCCATCGGCGCGTTGAGGTAGTCCGCACTGCCACCCTTGTCGTAGCGCGACTGCGTGAACACGATGTCGCGGTCGATCGATTCCGCGTCGACGATGGGCGCCGCGGCGTCGAAGAACGAGAGCCTCTCCCCCACCAGGTCGGCGAGTGTGGACTCGAGCCCTGGGCTGGTCAACGGGCCGCTCGCCACGATCAGCCGCCCGGGCGGCAGCGCCGTGACCTCTTCGCGGACGATCTCGATGCCGGGGTGTTCGGAGAGGCGCCGCGTGACCTGGGCCGAGAACCGCTCACGGTCGACCGCGAGGGCGCCTCCCGCCGGGACGCGCGTCTGCTCGGCTACCTCGAGCAGCATGCTCCGCATGTGGCGAAGCTCGGCCTTGAGTTCGCCTGCCGCCGAGTCTGGCGCGTCGCTCTTCAGGGAGTTGGAGCAGACGAGCTCGGCCAAAGCGTCGGTGTGGTGGGCCGGCGAGGTCACTGCGGGACGCATCTCGTACAGGCGGACGGTGACGCCACGCTGTGCGAGCTGCCACGCGGCCTCGCTGCCGGCGAGTCCGCCACCGATGATCGTCACTGGGGTGTCGAGGTGCTCCGGCACGAGTCTCCGAGGGTCGTTGCGGTGGACGAGTGCAGTGTAGCCGACGCTTGGCGGCGGCGGGTCGCGTCTTCACGACCGAGCTGCCCCGTACCGCCCGTCCGGATACTTGCGCACCAGCCCGGCGGCCTCGAGTCCTCCGATCCTCCGCGCGATGGTCACGACGTCCAGGCCGAGCTCGCGGGACAGGTCGTCAGGCCGCTCGGGGTTGGTGCGCAGCGCGCAGAGCACCGGGTCGTCGCCCTCGATCAGCATCGGGTCGGACGCCGGCCGGTGTCGCGGCTCGCCGAGGGCGTCGGCCAGGGCGTCGCGCAGCTCGCTGACGTCAGTGACGGGCGTCGCGCCCTGACGGATGAGCCGATTCGACCCCGCGCACTCGGGTGCGAAGATCGAGCCCGGCACCACCAGTACGTCTCGTCCCGCGGCGAGCGCGGCGTCAGCGGTGACGAACGTGCCGCTTCCGAGCCCGGCCTCGACCACCAGCAGCACCCCGGACAGGCCCGCGATGATGCGATTGCGCGCGCGAAACGTCCACTTGGCGGGTGGGAACCCCGTCGGGTACTCCGAGACGACCGCGCCGCGCAGTGCTATCCGGGCGAGAAGCGCCTCCGAGCCGCGGGGGTAGGCCACGTCCGCACCGCATCCCAGCACGGCGACGGTGCGTCCTGCTGCTTCGAGGGCAGCGAGGTGCGCGGCCTGGTCGCATCCCACCGCCGCCCCCGAGACGATGACGTAGCCGGCCGAGGCCGCCCACCCCGCGAACCGGCGCGCGGCCGACAGGCCATAGGGCGTCGCCCGCCGAGCGCCGATGACCGCCAGCCCCGGTTCGAGAGCGGACGGGTCTCCATATCCCTCGAGTCGACGCGGAGGGTCGGGAGTCGCCTCGAGCTGTGGCGGGTAGCCCATCGCCCCGCGCTCCACGGCGAACCACGGCGCGGTTCCCGGCCACGACTCGTGAGTCATCGCGTTCCCTTCTCCCGGTAGGCGACCGCCTCGGCGAGGTGGTCGCGCCCGACCGCGTCACTCGCGTCGAGGTCGGCGATGGTGCGGGCGGTACGCAGCAGCCGCGTGACGCCGCGCCCCGACAGGTGGTGCGCTCGGGCCGCGGCCTCGAGGTAACGCGTGGCCGTGTCGTCGAGCGTACAGGCAGTGACCAGGCCCACTCCCGAGAGTGCTGAGGTGGGACCGAGTCCGCGTGCGTCCGCACGCTCGCGTGCCGAGAGGACCGCCTCGCGCATCTCGGCGGAAGGGGTCCCTCTCGCCTCGCCCACGATCCGGGCGGGATCCACGCGGCCGACCTCGAGGACCAGGTCGACGCGGTCCATGAGAGGCCCGCCGATGCGACCCTGGTAGCGCGCGATGACTGTGGGGGGGCACGTGCACGCCTTGCGCGGATCGCCGAGGTACCCGCACGGGCAGGGGTTCGCCGCCCCGACGAGCGCGAACCGCGCGGGGAAACGCATGCGTCCCTCGGCGCGCACGAGCGTGATGCCACCGTCTTCGAGCGGCTGTCGGAGCGCCTGCAGCGCGGCGGGCCCGAACTCGGGCATCTCGTCGAGGAAGAGGACGCCGTTGTGCGCGAGAGACGCCTCTCCCGGCCTGGGCGGCGAACCCCCACCGACAAGCCCCGCGATAGACGCCGAATGATGCGGAGCGCGGAACGGCCGTACTCCGGCGAGCGACGGACCCTCGTCGAGCCCCGCCACCGAGTGGACCAGGGCCGTCTGCAGGCGCTCCTCGGCCGAGAGCGGCGGCAGGATCGTCGAGAGCCGCCGCGCGAGCATCGTCTTGCCGGAGCCCGGCGGGCCCACCATCAGCACGTTGTGGCCACCGGCCGCCGCGACGAGCAGGCCTCGCTTCGCCAGCTCGTGACCGACCACCTCTGCGAAGTCGGACCCCGTCTCCGCGGCGCGCGCCGGGGCGGGAGTCGCGTGCGTGTGCGCCGCGGGCGGCAGCCCCTTGCGAAGTTCCGACAGGCCTCGCAGGGGTCGATAGTCGAGTCCCGCCACCTCGGCGCCCGCCGAACCCGACGGCGCGAGCAGCGCACGACCCGAGTCACGGGCATCGAGCGCGTACGCGAGCATGCCGGGGACGGCCCGTGCGGTGCCGTCCAACGAGAGTTCGCCGACCACCGAGCAGCCGTCGACCGTACGTCGAGGAAGCTGTCCGGTCGCCACGAGCAGGCCCACGGCAATGGGCAGGTCGAACCCGGTCCCGTGCTTGCGGAGGGGACTCGGGGCGAGATTCACGACCACGCGCGAGTTGGGAACGTCGAATCCCGCCGCCCGCACCGCCGAGCGGACGCGCTCTCTCGCCTCCTGGACGGCGAGGTCGGGCAGGCCCACGATCGCGAACGCGGGCAGTCCGGCCCCGACGTCGACCTCGACTTCCACGGGCACCGCTTCTACCCCCACGATGGTGGCGGTGCGGACCGAGCACTGCGCCACCTCACGCCTCCGGTACGAACGCGGCGCGGTGGTGGCGCAGGAGCGCCCGGTCCGGGGCGATCACGAGCAGCGTGATGACGTCGAAGCGAAGGTCGAGATCCTCGGTGCCGCTCGCCTGCAGGTACGCCGCGGCCAGCTTGGCGTAGCGCCGCTGCTTGGCGGGCGTCACCGCGGCCTCGGGCGTGCCCTTCGCCGCGGTCCGGCGCGTCTTGACCTCGCAGAGCACCACGGTCCGCTCGTCCAGCGCGATGATGTCCACCTCGCCGGCCTGGCAACGCCAGTTGCGCTCGACCACGGTCATTCCGATGCGCTCGAGGTACGCCGCCGCGGCGTCCTCTCCACGCTCCCCCAGCCTCTTGCGGTCCTCGGTCATCGAGACCACCTCCCGCGCGCAGCGTCACACGGAGGGTTTCCCGAGACCTTGCGAGGATCGCAACCCGGCATCGAGAACGGGGTCGGCGTGATCCTCCCGCGCGGCGCAGCCGGCAGGAATCGCCTCCTAGAAGAGGCGGCCGGTGCCTCCGCCGATCGAGAACGAACGGCGGTGTACCGCCGTCAGGCCGTGGGCCTCGATCGCGGCGAGATGCTCGGCGGTGCCGTAGCCCTTGTTGACCGCGAAGTCGTAGGCGGGGTGCTCGGCGGCGAGCGCGACCATGAGCGCGTCGCGGGTCACCTTCGCGACGATCGATGCGGCGGCGATCGCGGCGACCTTGGAGTCGCCCTTCACGATCGCGGTCTCGCGCTCCACCACCCGTAGCGGCAGACCGTCGATCACGACGTGGTCGGCTGACACGGCAAGCGTCGACAGCGCGAGCGTGATCGCCTTCTTGAGCGCCGCCGTCATCCCCAGGGAGTCGATCTCGTCCGGGCCCACGTGGGCGACCGCACACGCGACCGCGACCTCGCGAATGCGAACCGCGAGCTCTTCTCGGCGAGCGGGGGTCAGGGCCTTGCTGTCGTCGAGTCCCTCGATCCTCGGCGAGTCAGGGAGCACGACGGCTGCCGCGGTCACGGGCCCCGCGAGCGCTCCCCGGCCGACTTCGTCGACGCCGGCGACGTGCACGCAACCGGAGGCGCGCAGTTCGCACTCGACCGCGTAGAGACGCGCGGTGCGCTCCCGTTCGCGGCGGGCGGCGTCGCGGCGCGCTCGGGCGGCCTCGCAGGCGGACCGGACGCCCGCGCGCTCGTCATCCTCGAACGCGCGCAACAGGGCCGAGAGCCGCCGCCCGCTCGCCTCGGCGAGCAGGGCGCGAACCTCCGCGACCGAGTGGCCGTCTGCGGGCGTCATGACGCCCCGCACAAAGCGACGAGCGAGGCGCCGCGTGTGCGGGCCCCGCTCGTGGGTGTCACCGATGTCGTCATGGCGACGGGTCTGATGCCTAGAAGCCCTTCTCGCGCAGACGGGCGGCCTTGCCGACCTTGTCGCGGAGGAAGTAGAGCTTGCTGCGGCGCACCTTGCCGTGGCTCATGATCTCGATCTTGTCGATCTTGGGCGAGTGGACCGGGAAGGTACGCTCGACGCCCACGCCGAACGAGATCTTGCGGACGGTGAAGGTCTCGCGGTTCGAGGCACCGTGGCGGCGGATCACGACGCCCTGGAAGACCTGCGTGCGCTCGCGGTTACCTTCGATGATCTTGTAGTGCACCTTGACGGTGTCACCCACGGCGACCTGCGGGAGGTCTTCGCGGATCTGCTGCTGCTCAAGAGCGCGGATGATATCCATTGCCTGCGGTTCCTGTTCTACGTCAGAGGCGTGTCAGCGCCCCACCGGAATCGGGCGCGAGTGGGTAGTATAGACCACCCCCGCACCGCTATCAACGCCTGACTCGCCGAGATGTGCGACGCGGGGCGGCGGCGAGCTACTCGAGCCGACCGAACGCCTTGGGCGGCCAGTACGTCCAGATCGCGTGCCCGCGCACCTTGTCGACCGGCACGGGTCCAAAGTAGCGGCTGTCGGCGCTGTTCGTGCGGTTGTCGCCCATGAGCCACACGTAGCCTTCGGGGAGCGTGATCGGCATCTGCACCGTGCCGAGCTGCGTCGGCTTGCCGTAGGTGTACGGCTCGTCGAGCTTCTTGCCGTCCACCCAGACCGCTTCGTCCTTGACGTCCACCGTCTGCCCGCCCACCGCGATGACGCGCTTGATGAGCTGCGGGTGTTCGCCCTGCGGGTCGTCGAAGACGACGATCTGCTTGTACTCAGGGCTCTTGCCGAAGACCGTGTACGAGAGCTTCTCGGCCAGCACCCGGTTGCCGATGGCGATCGTGGGCTCCATCGAACCGGTCGGAATCACGAAGGGCTGGATGACGAAGGTCTTGATGCCCTGCGCGAGCGCGAAGGCGAGCAGCACGAGCAGAGCGGTCTCGATGATCCAGCGTACGGTCGAGGTCTCCTCGGCAGGGTTGTTGGTGGAGCGGTCGGCCACGATGGGTCCTACCCTTCTTCGGGCCCGGAGGCCCCTCGCGTCTCTTCTTCGACGATCTCGCGCTCGCGGTCGGTGAGCGACAGGCGTGCCAGCAGGTCGGGGCGCACGCGAGCGGTCTTGCGCAGCGCCTGCTCGTGTCTCCATGCGTCGATCCGGGCGTGATCGCCGCTACGAAGCACGTCGGGCACCTCGGCACCCTGAAAGACCGCGGGACGAGTGTACTGAGGGTACTCCAACAGGCCCGCCGAGAACGACTCGTCCGTTGCCGATTCGTCGTCTCCCAGGACCCCGGGCTGCAGCCGTGCGACCGCGTCGGTCACGACCATCGCGGGCAGTTCGCCGCCGGTCAGGACGTAGTCGCCGATCGAAAGCTCGAGGTCCGCGAGCGAGAGCGAGCGCTCGTCGAAGCCCTCGTAGCGCCCGCAGACGAGCACCAGCCGCTCGCGGGCGGCCAGCTCCTGAGCGAGCTCCTGGGTGAAGGGCCGGCCCGATGGCGTGAAGAACACCACGAGGCCCGGATCGTCCTCGAGTGCCTGGACGGCCTGGACCGCCTCGAAGAGCGGCTCGGGCTTCATGACCATGCCCGGACCGCCGCCGTACGGCGCGTCGTCGGTCGTCCGGTGACGGTCGTGAGTCCAGTCTCGCAGGTCGTGCGTGCGGAACTCGAGCAGACCCCGCTCGCGTGCGAGCCCGACGATCGAGGCCGACATGGGAGAGTCGAACATGCCCGGGAAGATGGTGATGACGTCGACGATCACGCTTCCTCGGCCTCCTCGGGCAGCAGTCCCTCAAGGAGCGTCACGCGGACCGTCTCGGCGTCCTCGTCGAACGCGACGACCACGTCGTCGATGACGGGGATGAGGACCTCGCCATGGGGGCCCTCGACGACCCAGACGTCGTTGGCACCGGTCACGATGACATCGACGATCTCGCCCAGGGCACCCCGTGCCTCGTCCTCGACCGTCCAGCCCACCAGGTCGTCGAGGTCGTCGGCGAACCACTCCTCGGGCAACGCGTCGGCATCGGCCAGCATCTGCGTGCCGCACAGGCCCGACGCGGTATCGATGTCGTCGATTCCCTCGAGCTTCACCAGCGGGCCCTTGGGGCCCTGCCGCACCGACTCCACGCGCGCGGTGCGGATGCGGGCGGGCGGTGGCACGAACCAGACCGTGAGGCCCTGAGGAAGCACGAAGGGAAGGTCCGTGGCCGGAGCCACCGAGACCTCCCCCTTGAGTCCGTGCGTCTTGACGACCCGCCCGAGCGGGACGTGGTTCGCCGGCGTCATGTCCCTAGCCGAGAACCTCGACCTCGACCTGCTTGTCGGCAGTGCTCCCAGCCGCGCGGGCCAGGGTGCGGATCGCCTTGATGATGCGGCCCTGACGGCCGATCACCTTGCCGACGTCATCGGGGTCGAGCGTGATCTCGAAGGTGACCGACTCGTCGGCGTCCTTGACCTCGATCGAGACGGCGTCCGGCGTGTCGACGAGCGACGTCACGAGGTAGCGGACGAGCGCTTCCGTATCGGCGACCTGAGCGGCGGCCACGGCTACTCGGCGTCCTCGGCGGGCGCTTCCTCAGCGGCCTCCTCGGCGACCGGCTCCTCGGCCACGGCCTCCTCGGCAGCGTCCTCAGCGGGCGCCTCCTCGGCAGCGGGCTCCTCGGCCGGGGCCTCGGCGGCAGCGGCCTTGGCAGCGGCGGCCTCCTCGGCGGCCTTCTCGGCAGCAGCAGCCTCTTCGGCAGCCTTGGCGGCGGCCTTCTTCGAGACCTTGGACCCGGCGACCGGAGCGGTCTTCTCGCCGCGGGCGATGGCGATCACCTTGGCAGCGGCCTCAGTGGGCTGCGCGCCCTTGCCGAGCCAAGCGTCGACCTTCTCGAGATCGAGCTCGACGAACGAGGGCTCGGTGCGCGGATTGTAGCGGCCGACGATCTCAAGGAATCGGCCGTCGCGGCGCGAGCGCTCGTCAGCGACGACGACGCGGTAGAACGGCGCCTTCTTTGCGCCATGACGCGCCAGGCGGATCTTGACTGACAACAGGTTCACCTCCGGTCAAAGCGACCGCCGAATGCGGTCGCACTGCAAGCAAGCAAAGCGGGGGACATTGTAGGACAGTACCCCCGGTGGGTCAAAGACACGCCGCCGGGTGTGCCGCGGTACGAAGCGAGTCGCACCAGAGCGCACTCGGCCGGACGGTCGCGCGATGCGGCGCCTAGAAGCCCGGCATCCCCGGGAAGCGCATGCGGCGCTTGCCCTTGCCCGACGCGGCCTGGAACTGCTTCATCATCTTCTTGGTCTCGGCGAACTGCTTGAGAAGCTGGTTCACGTCGAAGACCTGGACGCCCGAACCGGTCGCGATGCGCTCGCGCCGCGACCCGTTGATGATCTTGGGATTGGCTCTCTCGGCGGGTGTCATCGAGAAGATGATCGCCTCGATGCGGTCGAGCGCTCCCTCTTCCACGTCCTTGTCGACGTCCTTGAGCTTGGCGGCCCCGGGCAGTGACTTGAGGATGCTGCCGAGTCCGCCCATCTTGCGGACCTGCTTGATCTGGTCGAGGAAGTCGTCGAGCGTGAAGTCGGCCTTCTTGAGCCGCTCGGCGGTCTCGGCATCGATGTCGGCGGCGCCGGCCTCCTGTGCCTTCTCGATGAGGGTGACGACGTCGCCCATGCCGAGGATGCGCTTGGCCATGCGGTCGGGATAGAACGGCTCGAGGGCGTCGGGCTTCTCCCCCGCGCTCGCGAACTTGATCGGCTTGCCGGTGACCTGGCGGATCGAGAGTGCCGCGCCGCCCCGGGCGTCGCCGTCGAGCTTGCTCATGATGACGCCGTCGAAGTCGACCTTCTCGGCGAAGGCGGCGGCGACGTTGACGGCGTCCTGGCCGGTCATGGAGTCGACGACCATGAGGATCTGGTCGGGACGCACGGCGTCGCGGATGGCGGCGGCTTCGGCCATCATCTCATCGTCGACGTGCAGGCGGCCGGCGGTGTCGACGATCACCAGGTCGCGCATCTGGTCGACGGCTGCCTTGACGCCCTCGCGCGCGATGCGGACCGCGTCGGAACCCTCGCCGCGATAGACCGGGATGTCGAGTTCCCGTCCGAGCGCCTCGAGCTGGTCGATGGCGGCCGGGCGGTAGACGTCGCAGGCGACCATGAGCGGGCGCTTGCCCTGCTTGCGGAGGAGGTAGGCGAGCTTGGCCGTCGCGGTCGTCTTACCCGAGCCCTGCAGGCCGACGAGCATGATGACGTTGGGCATGCGGCCCGAGAGCACGAGCTTCGAGCCCGCACCGCCGAGCAGGTCGGTCAGCTCGTCGAGCACGATCTTGATGACCTGCTGCCCCGGCGTCAGCGACTGCATGACGTCGCTGCCGACCGCTCGTTCCCGCACCCGGGCGACGAAGTCCTTGACCACCTTATAGTTCACGTCGGCCTCGAGGAGCGCCATGCGGATCTCGCGCATGGCGGCGTCGACGTCGGCCTCCGTCAGGCGACCCTTGCCGGTCAGTCCCGAGAAGATCGCCTGGAGTCGGTTCGAGAGGTTGTCGAACATGCTGGGCGGCACCTTTCCGTGGTCGCGAGCGTGGTGATGGCGACAGTGTCACACGGTAGAGAGCGCGGTGGGGCGCGTCAAATGCCCTGCCTCAACGGGCGACCACGGCGCATCGATTGCGCCGTCGCGCGGCTACTCCACTCGCCCCATGCGCGTCACAGGTGCGAAGATCGCCACCGCTCGGCCCTTGATGTCGGCGATGGGGAGCGGACCTTCTCGGCGGCTGTCGAGGGAGACCGGACGGTTGTCGCCCATGAGGAACACCGATCCCGGGGGAACCTTCACCGGGGGATAGGCGTAGGTGTAGCTCAGGTCGAAGATCTGGCCGTAGTCGGGCTCGGGCGTGCCGTTGACGATCGCGACGTCGCCTCGGACCTCGACGGTGTCCCCGGGCACACCAACGACGCGCTTGACCACGTCGACCTTCTGGTCCCCCTCCTGCACGCCGGTAACGACGATCTGGCCGCGCTGTGGGTTCTTGTCGCCGTGCGTCAGCAGCAGCCGGTCGCCATCGCGCAGCGTCGGGAGCATCGACGGGCCGTCCACCTGCGCGGTGGTGAAGAAGACGTAGAAGACGAGGATGACCAGCACGAAGACGACGAGCAGCGGGACGAGGATCAGGCTCGCCAGCTTGGCGCCATATCCCGGAGGTGGTCCGGGCGCAAGCGACGTCGGCCCGATGTAGAGGTCGTCACTCACCGCCGGCGAGGGCCCGCGCGTAGTCCGCGGCAACGAACGGCTTGAGGTCCTCGATGCCCTCCCCCACGCCGATGCGCAGGATGGGGAGGTCGAGCTCGCGAGCGACCGCCACGGCGATCCCGCCCTTGGCGGTCCCGTCGAGCTTGGTCATCACGATGCCGTCGAGCCCGAGGGCGGTGTTGAACTCCCGCGCCTGCACGAGCCCGTTCTGGCCGGTCGTCGCGTCCATCACGAGGATCGTCTTGACCGGCGGCTTGCTGCGGTTCGCGGTGACCCGCTGGACCTTCTGCAGCTCGCGCATGAGGTCTGCCGAGGTGTGGAGCCGGCCCGCGGTGTCGATGAGCGTGAGGTCGGCGCCGGTCTCCTCGGCACGGACGACGGTGTCGAAGGCGACGGCGGCGGGATCGGCGCCTCGATCGCGGCGCACGACCGGTACTCCGGCGCGCTCTGCCCAGATGTCGAGCTGCTCGGAGGCGGCGGCCCGGAACGTGTCCGCCGAGCCGAGCATGACCGTGCGACCGGCGTCGACGCCCTGCTTTGCAAGCTTGCCGACGGTAGTGGTCTTGCCGGTGCCGTTGACGCCGACCATGAGCACCGTGACCGGCGTCAGGTCGATGGGGTCCTCGGCCGGAGCCGGGAACTCGGCGGCGATCATCGCGGCGAGCGCGTCGACGACCGCCGGGGCGTCGGGCAGCGCCTTGGCTGCGGCCTCGCGGCGCAGCTTCTCCACGATCTCGGAGGTCGCGGTGAAGCCGATGTCCGCGCCGATGAGCGTGTCCTCGAGGTCGGACCAGAACTCCTCGTCGAGGTCGGGGCCGCGACGCAGCAGGACGTTGAGCTGACCGCCCAGGGCCTCGCGGCTGCGTGAGAGCCCTTCGGTGAGCCGCCTATACCACGGCGTGCTCATCGGCCGCCTCCGCTTCGTTGCGCGCCCGGTCGAGCTTCTGGCTCACGACCTTGGAGACGCCGTCCGCCTGCATCGAGACGCCGTAGAGGACGTCGGCCATCTCCATGGTGCGGCGCTGGTGGGTGACGATGATGAACTGCGTCTGGCCGCGCATCGAGTCCGTGAAGGCGACGAAGCGGCGCAGGTTGGTGTCGTCGAGGGCAGCTTCGACCTCGTCGAGGATGTAGAACGGGCACGGCCGCGTCCGGTAGACCGCGAAGAGCAGGGCGAGCGCGGTCAGGGACTTCTCGCCGCCGGACATGAGCGTCATCTTCGAGAGCTTCTTGCCGCGCGGTTGTGCGATGACCTCGACACCCGTCACGTCCGGGTCGTCGGGCTCGGTCAGCTGGAGCTGGGCCGTGCCGCCCGGGAACAGCACCGTGAAGATCTGCTGGAACTGCCGGTCGACCTGCTCGAAGGTCTCGAGGAAGCGGTCTCGCATCTTGCGGTCGATGGCCGCGACGACCTTCTGGAGCGACTTGCGGCTCGAATCGAGGTCCTCGATCTGCGAGGTCATGAACTCGCGGCGGCTGCGCAGCGCCTCGAACTCCTCCATGGCGATGGGGTTGACCGGGCCGAGGTTGCTGATGCGCTTGCGGAGCGTATGGGCACGGTCCTCGGTCGCCTGGCGGTCGGAGAGCTGCTCGGCAGAGAGCGCGGTCTCGATGGGGACGCCGAGCTCCTCCACGATGCGGCGGACCGCCTGGTTCACCTGGACCTCGAGCTGGCCCTTCTCGACGCGGAGGTCGGTGGCTGCGGCGGTCTTCTCGTCGATCTCGGCCTGGACCTCGCGCACGGCGTCCTGGGCGGCGTGGATGGTCTCGCGCAACGACTCGGAGTCCGCCTGCTCGAAGCGGGCGCGGTCCTTGAGCTTGCCCGCCCAATGCTCGGCGCGCTCCTGCAGCACGATGTAGAGGTCGTGTACGGGCTGGATGCGCTGGCGCAGGAGCTCGAGCGCCTGCTCGGTCTCCTTCGAGGCCCGCACCGTGTCCTCGAGCTCGCGGAGCTCGGAGGTGATCGTGGTGACCTGGCGCTTGAGGTGGACCTCGCGCTCCGAGACGGTCGCGATCTCGACCTGACAGGTCGAGAGCCGCTCCGAGACCGCCGACTCCTCGCGGAACCGGGTGTCTCGGGCCTCTCGGCTGACCGCGGACTCCTCCTCGAGCCGCTCGAGGTCGGCGGTGTGCTTCTCGATGCGCGATCCGAGGTCGGCCAGCGTGGGCCGGTCCTTGGCGGTGCGCTCGCGGATGTCGGAGATACGGACCTCGACGCCCTCGGTCTCGGTGTCGAGCCCGCGGAGCTGCTGCTCGAGCCGGCCGACCTCCTCGAGCATCGAGTCGTGCTCTCCGGTGAGCGCGGCGACCTTCTGCGAGAGCTCGAGCGCGTCCTGCTGGGCGGCGGCGAGCGCCTCCTCGGCGTCGAGGGTCTCGGACTCCGCCTGGCCCACCGACGCCGAGAGGGCGCCGATGTCGTCCTTGAGTTCGGCGAGGCGGCGCTTGCGGGCCAGCACGCCTTCGGTGTCGGCGACCTGGGTGCCGAGCGTGAGCTTGCCGCTCGGCCAGACCACGGCACCCTCGGCGGTCGCGAAGCGCGCACCCGTCGAGTCTGCGGCGCTCGCGTCGAGCGCGGCTTCGATGCTGTCCACGACGTACACGTCGCCGAGCAGGGCGTCGACCGCCGAGCGGACCGAGTCTTCACAGGTAAGGTCGTCGAGCAACCGCTTGCCGGTCTTGGGCGTGCCCGTGACCGAACTCCGCGACCCCTTGAGGGGCACGAGCGCGATCTCTCCCTCGGCGTGGTCCACGAGCTGGCGCGCGATAGACGCCGCCGCCTTCGCGTCCTCGACGAGGAGCCCGAACAGGTCGGCACCCAGGAGGCGCTCCACGAGCACCTCGTAGTGCTGGGGCGCGTGGATCGCCTCGGCGACCGGGCCGATCATGCCCGGCAGCGAGCGCTCCTGAGCGAGCGCCCACGCGAGCGCGGGCGACGCGCTCTCGAACGCGCGGTCGACCTCCTCGAGACCTCGGGCCTCGGCGCGCGCATCGGTCAGGCGGTCGCGGAGCCCCTCGAGGTTCTTGCGGCGCGAATCGAGGACGCGGACGCGCTTGTCGACGTCGGAGTCGGCCGCGGCGATCTCGCGGCGTACGCGGCCCAGCTGCCCCTCGAGGGCTTCGAGCCGAGAGCGTCGGGCCGAGAGCGTGGACTGCGCGGCCTGGCGCTGCTCGCGGATCTGCTCGGCACGCTGCTCGAGCAGCTCCTCTTCGAGCTTGAACGCCGAGAGCGCCTGCTCGGCCTTGGCGGCCTCGGCGCGGTCGTCCTCGAGTAGCTTGCGGGTGCGGCGGATCTCGGCGTTGATGCGGCCGAGCTCCTCGTCCGCGGCCATGCGGGCCTTGCGGACTCCCTCGGCCTCGCGGCGCAGCTCGTTCAGCTGTCCGTAAAGCGCCTTGAGGCGCGCGTCAGTCTCGGTGCGCTCCGAGGAGAGGCGTTCGAGCTCGGCGCCGCGAGTGGCGCTGCGGGTCTCGGACTGGTGGAGCTTCTGGCGCAGCTCGGAGAGCTTGCCGATGAGGTTCTTGCCCTTCTCCTCGAGCAGGAGCAGACCCGCGTCGAGCCGCTCGAGGATGGACTGCATCCGGCGGCGCTGCTCGGAGAGGTCGCCGACGAACAGCCCCTTCTCCTCGAGGAGGGACTGGAACTTGGCGAGGTCGCGCTCCTTCTCGGCGAGGCGGTAGCGCGACAGCTCGATGTCGGCGTCCGCTTCCTTCTCGAGCTTCGCGAGCTCGTCCCACGTCCCCTGCAGCCGACGGAGGTCGTCGACGGCGAGAACCAGGTCGATGTCGCGCAGTTCGGTCACGAGGCCCGCGTGCTGCTGGGCCTTGTTGGCCTGGCGCTCGAGCGGGCGGAGCTGCCGGTCGATCTCGCTGCTGATGTCGCGGGCGCGCTCGAGGTGCGCGTCCATCGTGGAGAGCTTGCGCAGCGCGCGCTCCTTGCGCTTCTTGTGCTTGAGGACTCCGGCGGCCTCTTCGATGAGACTGCGGCGGTCCTCGGGACGCGAGTTCAGGACCTCGTCGAGACGGCCCTGGCTGATGATCGAATGGGTATCGCGACCGAGCCCGGAGTCGTGCAGCAGGTCCTGGACGTCCATGAGCCGGGCCGGCGAGTGGTTGATGAGGTACTCGCTCTCGCCGTTGCGATACATCCGGCGCGTGATCGTGACCTCGGTGAACTCAAGAGGCAGCGTGCCATCCGTGTTGTCGAGGACCAGGTCGACTTCCGCGACACCCACGGCCTGACGCGCCGAGGATCCCGCGAAGATGACGTCTTCCATCGCCTGGCCGCGCAGGGTCTTGGCCGACTGCTCGCCCAGGACCCACAGCACTGCGTCCGAGATGTTCGACTTGCCCGAGCCGTTGGGGCCCACGATGACCGTGACGCCCGGCTCAAGGTGCATCGCGGCCTTGTCGGCGAACGACTTGAACCCCTTGAATGTGAGCGATTTGAGGTGCACGGTCCCCCAGATTCGGCACGCGGACGGATGCTGCCCGCGGTCGCGGAAAGCGTGTGACAGTGTAGCATAGGGCGCCGGCGAGACAGGCCCGGCAAGGGCGCTATTTCCGCCGCTGGGCGCGGCGTTTGGCGGCCCGCTCGTAGCGCGCGAGCGCGGCCGTGGCAGCGGCGGCCTCGGCCTCCTTCTTGGAGCGGCCGCTCCCCTCTCCCGCCACCGAGCCACCGATCTCGACCGCGACCGAGAAGGTGCGGTCGTGGGGTGGTCCCTCGTGGCCGAGCAGGCGGTAGACGGGCGCGATCCCGTCCGCCTGCGTGAGCTCCTGCAGACGCGACTTGGGGCTCTCCGGCACCTCGGCTGAGCGTTCGTCGATGCGCGGGCCGAGCGTCTTGAGGACCCACGCACGCGTGACGTCCAGGCCGGCGTCGAGGTAGAGCGCCGCGACGAGCGACTCGTAGACGTTCTCGAGGGCGCGCGTCAGGCCGCGGCCGCCGGTCCCGCGCTCGCTCTCGCCGACGATGATCGCATCCGTGAGCCCGAGCTCGGCCGAGACGGCCGCGAGCACGGCGCCGTTGACGACCGAGACCTTCAGGCGCGTCATGCCGCCCTCGTCCATGTCCGGGTAGCGGCGGAAGACCTCCTCGGCGACGAGGAAGCCCAGGACCGAGTCGCCGAGGAACTCGAGGCGCTCGTAGTAGACGCTCTCGTCACGCGCCTCGACGGCCGAGGGGTGCGTGAGCGCGCGAGTGAGGAGCGCGCGGTCGGCGAAGCGATGACCGACGGCCTTCTCGGCGATGCGCACACTCGCCGAGTGGTCGGCGCCGGACGTGGGCTTCTTGCGGGAAGGCGCCACAGGCGACCTACGGCCGGCCGAGGATCAGCGTCGCGTTGTGTCCGCCGAAGCCGAACGAGTTGCTCATCGTGACCTTGAGGTCGGTCGCGCGCGCCGTGAGCGGGACGTAATCGAGGTCGCACGCCGGATCGGGGTCCGTGAGGTTGATCGTGGGCGGTATGAGCGAGTTCTCCATGGCGAGCACGCAGACAGCGGCCTCGGCCGCACCCGCGCCGCCGAGCATGTGGCCCATCATCGACTTGGTCGAGCTGACCGGCGGCACGTCGGCGCCGAAGACGGCCTTGATCGCATTGGTCTCGGCGATGTCGCCCGCGTCGGTCGAGGTTCCGTGGGCGTTGATGTAGTCCACGTCGGAGACCGCGATGCCGGCCTGCGCGAGCGCCTGCTCCATCGCGCGGATCGCGCCGTTGCCGTCGGGCGCCGGCGAGGTGATGTGGTACGCGTCGGCGGTCGCTCCGTAGCCGAGCACCTCGGCGCGGATGTTCGCGCCGCGCGCGACGGCGTGGTCCCAGTCCTCGAGCACGAGCAGCCCGCCGCCCTCGGCGATCACGAAGCCGTCGCGGCCCGAGTCCCACGGGCGCGAGGCGGCCTGCGGGTCGTCGTTGCGCGTCGAGAGGGCGCGAGCCGCCGCGAAGCCGGCCACGCCGAGCGGCGTGACGCCCGCGTCGAAGCCGCCGGCCACCACGACGTCCGCGTCCCCGCGGCGGATGACCTCAGCGGCCTCGCCGATCGCGTGGGAGCCGGTCGCACACGCCGAGACGGGCGCGTAGTTGATGCCCTTGAGGCCGTAGCGGATCGAGATGTGCCCCGCCGCGAGGTCGACGATCATCATCGGCACGAGGAACGGGCTGATGCGGCTCGGGCCGCGCTCGAGGAGGACCGCGTTCTGCTCCTCCATGAAGCCGAGACCACCGATGCCGGAACCCACGATGCAGCCCGCGCGCACGGCGAGCTCTTCGTCGATCTCCGTGAGGCCCGCGTCGCGCATCGCCTCGTCCGCGGCGACCATCGCGAACTGCTGAAACCGCGACATGCGCCGCGCTTCCTTCTTGTCGATCACGGCGCTCGGGTCGAAGTCGTTCACGTAGCCCGAGAACCGCGTGGTGTACTCGGCGGCATCGAAATGCGTGATCGGCGTGATGCCGCTCCGGCCATTGGAGAGCGAGTCCCACATGGCGTCGGCACCGACGCCCGTGCACGTGACGACGCCGATTCCTGTGACGGCGATCCTCTTCATCTAGCGATCGCCCTCCTCGGCGTCGGCATACTCGCGAACGAGTCGGTCCATGAGCTGCGCGACGGTCGGCACGTCGTGGATGTTGGCCGCCGAGGACCCGGCGAAGACCAGGCCCTGCTCGACGTCGCCACCCTGTGACATCTCCAGTTCGCGCATGATGCAGTACTCCTTGTGGCACTCCTTGAGGCACGAGAGGCACCGCTCGATCGGTGGGTAGTCACCGCGCTGCGTGCGCTCCCAGAAGGGGTTCTTCAGCGCGCGGCCCGGCAAGCCGACCGGGCTCTTGACGAGCACCACGTCTTCCGGCCTCGCGTCGACGTACATCTGCTTGAAGGCGTCGGGCGCCGACGACTCGACGGTGGCCGCGAAGCGGCTGCCCATCTGCACGCCGGCCGCGCCGGCGTCGAGCGCGCGCTTGATGCCGGCCCCGTCCACGATACCGCCCGCGCCGATGACGGGGATGTCGACCGCCTCGACGATCTCGGGCAGCAGGTCGAGCATGAGCCGGTCGGTTCCCAGATGGCCGCCCGCCTCGACGCCCTCGACGACCACCGCGGAGGCCCCGAACCTCTCGGCGAGCTTGGCGACGCGAACCGAGCCGACGATCGGGACGACCGGAACGTCGAACTCGCGACCCCACGCGAACACGTCGCGGGAGAAGCCCGCGCCGGCGATGATGAGGTCCGCACCCTCGGCCATGGCCGCGCGCACGAGGTCTTGGAACTTGCGAACGGCGACCATGACGTTGACGCCGATCACACCGGTCGTAGCCTCGCGCGCCTTTCGGATCTCGTCGCGGAGCTCTTCGACCGACAGGCCGCTCCCAGCGATGACGCCGACGCCTCCGCACTGCGCGACGGCCGTCGCGAGCGGCGAGAGCGAGATGCGCACGGCCATGCCGCCCTGCACGATGGGCAGGCGGGCTGTGCGGTTACCTATCGTGAGCGAGGGCATTTCCACGGGGGCTCGGCCCTTTCGGTCGGGATCGGGAGAGGACACGCGTACACGCCCGGCGACGGGTGTTACCGCCGCCGGGCGGAGCGTTTCTCGGTGGTACTAGGCGTTGGCCTCGATGAACGAGACGGCGTCGCCGACGGTCTTGATGCCCTCGGCTTGCTCGTCGGGGATCGAGACGCCGAACTCCTCCTCGAGCGCCATGACCAGCTCGACGATGTCGAGCGAGTCGGCACCCAGGTCGTCGACGAACGATGCGTCCTCGTTGACGTCACCCTCCTCGACGTTGAGCTGGTCGACGATGACGACCTTCACCTTGTCGAAGATCTCCTCGCGCTCCATGCAACACACCTCCCTCCCGTGGCGTATCGCCACATACACACGGCACGGTGGCCTGATTCGGGACTTTAGGCGAACGTCATACCGCCGTCGATAGCCAGTGTCTGGCCGGTGACGTACGCGGCGTCTTCCGATGCAAGGAACGCGACGGCCTTCGCGACGTCGTCGACCGAGCCGAACCGGCCGAGCGCGATCTGGCCTACCGCGGCGTGGCGGATGTTCTCGGGCAGCGCGGCGGTCATGTCGGTCTCGATGAAGCCCGGCGCCACCGCGTTGACGCGCACGTTGCGCGGCGCGAGCTCCTTGGCGAGGGACTTCGTCAGCCCGATCACGCCGGCCTTGGCGGCGGCGTAGTTGGCCTGGCCGGCGTTGCCGACGAGCCCGATGACCGAGGTCACGTTCACGATGGCGCCCGAGCGCTGCTTCATGAGGTGCCTCGCGCTCGCGCGGCTCACGTTGAAGACGCCCGTGAGGTTGGTGTCGATGACCGCAGACCAGTCCTCGTCGCTCATGCGCACCGCAAGCCCGTCGCGGGTGATCCCGGCGTTGTTCACGACGACGTCGAGCCCGCCCAGCTCCGCGATCGTGCGCTCGATGAGCGAGACGGCGTCCGCCGACCGGCTCACGTCGCCCTGCAGCGCGACGGCCCGGCCCCCGGCCGAGACGATCGCGTCGACGACGGCCTGCGCGGCCGCGGCGGAACCCGCGTAGTTCACGGCGACCGCGGCACCGTCGGCGGCGAGCCGAGCGGCGATCGCAGCGCCGATGCCGCGAGACGCGCCCGTGACCAGGGCGACCTTTCCGGTGAGATCGGCCATGCTAGAGGACCTCCTCGACGATCTGTTCGAGCGGCATGGACTCCACCGACACCGCGGTGACCCCCTCGACGCGCTTGGCGAGCCCCGCGAGCACGGTTCCCGGACCCGCCTCCACCAAGGTGACGGGCCCGTCTGCGGCCAGCGCCTGCATCGTCTCGGTCCAGCGGACCGGACTGGTGATCTGGGCCTTGAGACGCTCGCGGATGAGTCGCGCGTCGGTGACGGGCTGCGGAGCCGTGTTCTGGAGGACCGGGATGCTGGCGTCCGCGAACTCCGCCTCGTCGAGCAGCGCCGCGAACGCGTCGCCGGCGCCCGCCATGAGCGGCGAGTGGAACGCGCCTGACACCGAGAGCGGGACGACGCGGCGAGCGCCGGCCGCCGTCAGCGCCTCGGTCGCGGCCACGACACCGTCCTCAGCGCCGGAGATGACGACCTGCCCGGGGGCGTTGTCGTTCGCGACCCAGACCGCATCGATCCCGTCGATCGCGGCTGAGACGGTCGCGCCCTCGAGGCCGAGCACCGCGGCCATGGCTCCCGGGACGGAAGCAGCGGCTGCGGCCATGAGCTTGCTGCGCTCGACGACGAGCTCGAGACCGGCTTCGGGCGAGTACACGTCGGCGACCGCGAGCGCGGCGAGCTCGCCGAGCGAGTGTCCGGCGACGGCTTCCGGCTCCACGCCGCTCTGCAGCAGCGTGACGCCCCACGCCCAATCTGCGAGGTAGAGCAGCGGCTGGGCGACGCGGGTGTCGGCGAGCTCCTCGGGGGTGCCCTCCGCGGCGAGACGCCGCAGCTCGAGGCCGGAGAGCGCCTCGGCGGCGTCGAGCAGGCGGTCGAGGGCGTCGAGCTCCGGGACGCTCTCGAGCATCCCGGCACGCTGAGAGCCCTGCCCGGGGAAGACCAGTGCGCAGCGGCCGGTCATCGCCTACCTCGTCCCGAGCGTGCCGAGCGACGCCATGACCTTCTCGGCGTCGAGCATCATCTCGTCGACGATGGCCTGGGCCGGCTCGATGCGGCATACCATCGCCGCGGCCTGGCCGGCCATGAGCGAGCCCATCTGCGTGTCACCCTGGCGCATCGCGAGCGCGAGCTTGCCTGCGCCGAGCTCCTCGATCTCCTCAGGCTTGTTCTCCCGGTCGAGCTCCATGATCTGCTTCGCGAGCTTGTTCTTGAGCACGCGCACCGGGTGCCCCGTCGATCGGCCGGTGACGATGGTGTCGCGGTCCTTGGCCTTGACGACCTCGGCCTTGACGTCCGGGTGGATGGTGCACTCCTCGGCGCACATGAAGCGCGTGCCGACCTGCACGCCCTCGGCTCCCAGCGCGAAGGCCGCGGCGACGCCTCGGCCGTCGGCGATACCGCCCGCCGCGACGACCGGGATCTCGACCGCGTCGACGAGCTGCGGCGTGAGGACCATGGTGGTGAGCTCGCCGATGTGTCCGCCGGCCTCCATGCCCTCGCCGATGACGGCGTCGGCGCCGATGGACTCCATGCGCTTGGCGAGCGCCACGCTCGGGACGACGGTCAGGACCTTGATGCCCGCGTCCTTGAGCCCGGCCATGTACTTGCCGGGGTTGCCCGCACCGGTGGTGACCGCCGAGACGCCCTCCTCGAGCACCATCTCCACGATCTCGTCGATGTGGGGCGTCAGGAGCATCAGGTTCACGCCGAACGGCTTGTCGGTGAGCGCCTTGGCGTTGCGGATCTCGGTCCGCAGGATGTCGGTCGGCATGTGGCCCGCACCGATGATGCCGAGGCCGCCCGCGTTGCTGACCGCGGCGGCGAGTTCGGCGGTCGCGGTCCAAGCCATGCCGCCCTGGATGATCGGGTGCTCGATGCCGAGAAGTTCGGTGAGCCGGGTGTGGATCGCCATGCTAGAGATCTCCCTTGTCCGGAACGGCCATCCCCCATCGGACCGTCGCCGCACCCCAGGTGAGGCCGGCTCCGAACCCGACGAGAGCGATCAGGTCTCCGGGCTGAAGTCGCCCGCTAGTATACAGGTCGTCCAAGGCCAGAGGTATGGACGCCGCCGACGTGTTGCCCGTCTTCGCCAGGTTGGAGAAGACGCGGTCGTCGTCGATACCCAGGCGCTCTTCGACGGTGTTGAGGATGCGCTGGTTCGCCTGGTGCGGCACGAGCCACGCCAGGTCGTCGACGGTGTTGCCGGTCTCCTCGAGGACCTCGAGCGTGGCCTTCGGAATCATGCGCACTGCGAACTTGAAGACCTCGGTACCGTTCATGCGGATGTACTGCTCGCGGCGCTCGATGGTCTCGGCGGTGCACGGAGCTGCCGAGCCCCCGGCCGGAACGATGAGCAGGTCGCCGCCGGTGCCGTCGGCTCCCAGCTGGATCGCGAGGACGCCCGGCTCGTCCGAGGCGCGCAGCACCACCGCGCCCGCCCCGTCTCCGAACAACACGCAGGTGGCGCGGTCCGTGAAGTCGACGTGCCGGGTGAGCGCATCGGCGCCGACCACCAGCACCGTCTCGGCGCGACCGGACTCGATCGCGGCGGCGCCGGTGTGCAGCGCGTAGATGAACCCGGAGCACGCGGCGTTGACGTCGAATGCGGGGCAGGTGAGGCCCAGCTTGCGCTGCGTCACGCAGCCGGTCGACGGGAAGACGTGGTCCGAGGTCGAGGTACCGACGACCAGCAGGTCGATCTCGTCGCCCGAGACGCCCGCCGTCTGCATCGCCTTGCGCGCGGCCGGCACGGCGAGGTCTGAGGTGGCGTGGCCCTCCTCGGCGAGTCGTCGCTCGCTGATGCCCGTGCGCGTGGTGATCCACTCGTCGGAGGTGTCGACGAGCCGCTCGAGATCCTGGTTGGTGAGGATGGGATCGGGCAGGTAGGACCCGACGCCGATGATCGATGCGTATCGCTTCATGCGGTGGTTGGATTCCCTCGATCGAAGAGTGTCAGCCGTCGCCTCGGGGCGGAAGCGTCGGGGAAGTGTACACGACGGATACGGCCCCTAAGAAGTACTGACCGGTCTAGTTGCCTGCGATCGCAGCGGCGATCTGGTCCGTCAGGCCGCCACGGCCCGCCTGGGCGGCCACCTTGACGGCGTTCGCGACCGCGGTCGCCTTCGACGAGCCGTGGCCGATGATGCAGACGCCGTCGACGCCCAGGAGCGGGGCGCCGCCATAGGTGTCGGGGTCGAGCCGGTCCTTCAGGCGCGTGAGCGAGGGCCTGAGGACCGCCGCGCACGCCTTGTTCACGGCATTGGACGTCATGGCCTCCTTGACCTGGCCGAGCAG
>CAZXWK010000017.1:0-5178 GCA_964644675.1 uncultured Eubacteriales bacterium
CGGCGCAAGGTAGACTGACCTGGAGCGGCACAGGCCGCCGCTCAAACGCAACACGCTCGACCGAGCGGGGGCTCAGGTGTTCTGTCCCGAATGCGGTTCCGAATACATCGATGGGGTCGGCGAGTGCCCAGCGTGTGACGTTTCCCTTGTCACGCAAGATTCGGCAGCCCTCCGCCAGGAATCGACTCCCGAGCCCGTCGTCGTCATGAGCGGCGGTGATGCGAGCTCAGTCGCCGTCGCGAAGTCGATTCTCATCGGTGCAGGCATGGAGTTCGGCGTTTCGGGCGAGGAGGTCCAAGACCTGTTCGGCTATGGGCGATTCCCGACCGGCTACAACGTCGCCATGGGTGCGATTCGCATCTGGGTCCGTCCAGAGGATGAGGCGGTCGCTCGTCAGTTGCTCCATGGGCTTTCCGCAGGCGATGCCGCCGGAGTCGACTTGGCTGGAGACGATTGGGAGGCGGAACCGCGCCCGGAGACGTGGGCTCGCCGTGTCGCGAAGGTCGTCGTCACTGCGCTCCTCGTCTTCAGCGCACTCGAGGTCCTCGCCATCCTGGTCTCATGGATCATGGACATGTCCAACGCCGGGTAGCCGATCCAACTAGCATTTCGAGCGGAACGCCACTAGTTGGTATGCTCAGGGAGCGTTTGGGCCGCCGCTCAAACGCAACACGTGAGCCTGAGCAACAGCGGTGAGGGGAGTGGCAGTGCCCGAGAGTGCAGGCGTCGAGTCCGGGCGGACGAGCGCTGTCGGGGCGACACTGTGGGCGGCAGGGGCGGTTTGCGTGTCGGTCGTTCTCGGCAACCTCTGCATCGCCGTCGGCGCCGTCGCGGCACTCGTGCTCGAGGCAGGACTGCCCATCGCAGCCTCAGTCGCCGTGAACCTGATGGCGTTCGGCCTCATGATCGCCGCCTATACGCTGGGCCTGCTTCTGCTGTGCCGGTTTGTGTCTGCACGCTGGAAGGTGCCTTTTGCCGTATGGCCGGCGTTGGCGCTCTACCCACTGGTCTGGGCCGTCCTCGTCGCTCTGCCCGGCGAGGCCTACGCGGCCGTTCCCGCTGTCGTGACCGGTTTCGGCGCGCTGGCGGCGTGGATGGTGTTCGGTCGCACCAGAAGCGGGGCTGACAGCGTCACCCGCAACGACGCTTCGCCAGGCTAGCTAGCGTTTCGCGCGGACGGCGCACGGTAGACTGACCTGGAGCGGCACAGGCCGCCGCCCAAAGGCGACACGTTAGCCGTATTCCCGGGAGGTCATCTTGTTCGGACCCGATCCCAGCACCGCACACCCGATGGCGGGCTTCCCGCAGGTCTGCTTCATCAAGAACACGGTATCGAACCCCAACATCGTCATCGGTGACTACACCTACTACGATGATCCGGTCGACTCGGAAGGCTTCGAGCGCAACGTTCTCTACCACTACCCGTTCATGGGCGACAAGCTGATCATCGGTCGGTTCTGCGCGCTGGCTACGGACGTGCGCTTCATCATGAACGGCGCCAATCACAAGTTCGACGGCCCGTCGGCATACCCGTTCAGCATCTTCGGCAATGGGTGGGAGCGCGTGACGCCGTCAATCGCGGAACTGCCCTACAAGGGCGACACGGTTGTCGGAAACGATGTCTGGATCGGCTACGAATCATTGATCATGCCGGGCGTGAGAATCGGCGACGGCGCAATCGTCGCCGCGCGCTCGGTGGTCGTCGCAGATGTAGAGCCCTATACCGTGGTCGGGGGCAATCCAGCAAAGCCTATTCGCCGTCGGTTCGCACAAGTCGTAGTCGATGAGTTGCTCGACATCGCCTGGTGGGACTGGAGCGCGGAACTCATCACCGCCAACCTCGAGGCGATTGTGTCCGGCGACGTAGCAACGCTTCGAAGCGTTGCGCGAAACGGCTGACAGAGGCGTCGAGCGGACGGCATCAGCGCTAGACTGATGCGAGGCATGGGCCGCAGCTCATGCCGAACGCGTTGAACCCATCTGCTGCCACGGGGGACCACCATGAAGCGGATTGTTGTGCCGACGACATCGGCGGAGGACTGGAAGCGCGGCCTCGCTGACCCGGAACTGCACTGGAAGCCGGGCTACTCGGCGATGACGCTCGCCCGGTCCTGGGAGGCGGCGCACCCGCACGTGCCCACTGAGATCTCGGAGGCGCTCGCCACCGCCGGTACGCCGCTGTTGTCGTATGTGGACTTGGTGCTCGCGATCCCTGAGTACCAGGTCGATCTGCCAGGCGGACGGCGACCCAGCCAGACTGACGTGCTGGCGCTGCTGGGCGGCTCGGCCGGACTGGTCGCCATGGCGGTCGAGGGTAAGGTCGATGAGGCGTTCGGACCGACCGTGGGGCAGAAGCGCGCTGAGCGCTCAGCTGGTGTGAACGAACGCCTCGCGTGGTTGGCCGACCGTCTCGGACTCACGTCGGTACCCGACAGCGTCCGCTATCAACTCCTGCATCGCACGGCGTCGGCACTCGTGGCCGCCGAGCAGTTCCACGCGACCGCGGCAGTGATGGTAATCCAGTCGTTCAGCCCGACGTGCAGGTGGTTCGAGGACTACCAGGCGTTCGCTGAACTCATGGGGGTCGAGGCCGCCGTCGGGTCGATCGCTCGGACAAAGACGGTCGCGGGGCTACCGCTGTTCATCGGCTGGTGCCAGGGCGACCAGAAGTTCCGTGAGAGGGCCTGACCAGCGTTTCGAGCGGACGGCGCTAGGTAGACTGACGTTGAGCGGCACAGGCGCCGCTCAAGCTCAACACGTCGGGCAGACAGAAGTCGGACGTGGTTCGGCATCGGAAGTGAATCGGGAGGAGGCGCTCCCTATGGCAGCGCTCGCTAGCCTGAATCTGGCCCTGGCGTTCACACTGGAAATCGCGATGCTCGCCGCCTTCGCCTACTTCGGTTTCCGCGCCACGGATCATGCGCTCTTGCGCTGGGTTCTCGCTGTCGTCTTGCCGCTGTTGGTCGCAGTCCTTTGGGGTGCGATTCTTGCGCCCAAGGCGGCGAACCGATTGCCCATGGTGCCCGGAGTGCTTTTGTCGCTCGGCCTCTTCCTGCTCGCGGCGCTCGCTCTCTATCGCTCAGCCCAACCAGGTCTCGCGATCATCATGGCCGTCTTTGCGACCCTACATGCAGCGCTGGCACTGCTGTGGCATCAGTGGTGAATCACGCTTGAGCTGCCCAACAAGGGCACCGAGCGAACGACGAAAGGTAGACTGACCTGGAGCGGCACATGCCGCCGCTCAAACGCAACACGTTCGAACGACTGAAGGAGCCGCCATCGTGCGCTTCGAGTATCGGGGATGGGTGGCCGACGTCGACGTCGAGGCCACCCGGAAGGCCTACGCACAAGGAACGGCCGGTGCCTCTGTCGAGTGCGGCTGCGACGAATGTGCGAACTACATCGCTGCCCGTGACGCCGGCTACGCATTCCCCGCAGAGGTTGCCAAGCTTCTCACTCGCATGGGCGTCGACCTGAGGCGTGAGAGCGAGGTCTACGTCGAGGGTTCGGCCGGCAGGGGAGCGCTCGTCTATGGCGGGTGGTTCAACGTCGCGGGGGAGCTTGTGAGCGATACCGGCATCGACACGGAGATCGAGCCGGGATTCGACCTGTATCCACTGCCTGAAGGTGCTGTCGTGGATTCGGCGTTCGGCGAGGTGCCGGTGTTCCGGATCGAGTTTCGCACCCTCGTCCCAAAGATGAACTCACTCAAGCGCAAGAGGTAGCGAGGTCACCCGGATGGCACGCGCGCCGCGTTCGAACCAGCGCTTCGAGCGGGCGGCGCAAGCTAGACTGACCTGGAGCGGCACAGGCCGCCGGTCACCGCAACACGCTAGCGCGAGCGGTTGGACTCGTGTCGTGTTCGCAAGCTCACGCAGCGGGCGGCACGAACAGCGGCCGCACCTCTACGCCACCCTCTCGCGTCGCCGGGTTGAGGGCGGCTATCTGTAGCGCGGTGTCCAGATCGGGTGCCTCCAGCACGTAGAAGCCGGCCGCAGTCAGATTGCCTGCCGCCAAAAGCGTGCCCTCGGATACCTCACCGGCACGTATCGCCCATGCGCTCGTATTGGGTTCGAATGCGAATCCGGTCACGATGTTGCCGCCTAGCTCTTTCACTTGCGTCGGATACTCGTTGAGGGACTCGAGGTAGTCGGGTGTGAGTGCGAGAGGATCGGCAGGTGCTGGTGAGATTACGAAGACCCCGTACTGAGGCATGGTCCCCTCCTTGATCGGGCTTGTGCGGACTATCTACCCGCGCCGGGGCAAGGCCCGGCAGACCGGACCGGGCACCGGGACTGCGCTGAGTAGCGTTTCGAGCGGACGGGGTTAGGTAGACTGACCTGGAGCGGCGCAGGCCGCCGCTAGAACGCAACACGGTAGGTGCAGGCGGAGACTTGGGAGAGACCTTGCCGCGTTGGCTCGCGTGGGGGCTGCGAATCGTTGTGCTGCTCGTGGTTGGCGGATTCGTACTCGCCGCCTTCGTCTCGAAGAACCCCGGCCAGCTCTTCGCCACGCGGTTCGTGTTGATTCCCCTCGTTCTCGCGCTCGGCATAGTCTGGGCACTCACAGAGCGTCCCGGCCGCGGCGATCACCGCGCCTGATTGACTAGCGTTTCGAGCGGACGGCGTTAGGTAGACTGATCTGGAGCGACACAGCCTGCCGCTCAAGTGCGACACGTTCGATGGACTGGCGTGGGGACGCCCGTCGGAACTTGAGGGGGAGCGATGGCGACAGCCAGGCCCGCTGAGTATCGTCCGTTCAAGTCAGATGCTGCGCGCGAGCGCTACCTCGCGCACTACGACGAGACTGAGAAGTCCTGGCCCGTCGAGTCTGAGTCAAGGACGGTTGGCACGGAGTACGGGGACACCTACATGCGTGTCACCGGCCCCGAGGACGCGCACCCACTCCTCTTGCTGCCACCAGGGAACTCCCCATCGCAAGCTTGGTACCCGATGATCGCGGCCTTGTCTGAGCGGTTCCGTACCTACGCGATCGACGCCATCTACGATGTCGGTCGCAGCATCCCTTCCCGCCCCATCAAGGGCAGCCCGGATGTGATGCGTTGGCTCGACAGCCTCCTGAACGAGCTGGGACTGCAGCACACGGTCGACCTGGCGGGGCTCTCTCTTGGCGCCAGCATCTCGGCTGAATACACGCTCCATGCGCCCCAGCGGCTCC